>NZ_AUJX01000015.1 GCF_000424445.1 Oribacterium sp. NK2B42 | reverse complement strand
CATACATATGTACATGATCTGTCATTGTAGCCGCCTTAATTATTGTTACGCCTTCCATCTTGCACACTTTTCCTAATAGCTGTCCTACCTCCGCTTGTAGTTTTCCATACATTACTTTACGTCTGTATTTCGGAATGAACACGATATGATATGTGCAATTATACTTGCTATGTGATAAACTTTGATTGTCCATTGGACCTAATCCTCCGTTTCAATTAGTGTGGTTTGCTAGACCTGCACTTATTGTACACCGGAGGTTTTAGTTTATGTTACTCCGTTTATCGCTTCCGCTTTTATTGCTCCCCCAGCTCAGCTGGGGGATTAAGACTGTTTCATTTATCAGGGTGTTTGTGCCATATTCATTGCAGCCTGCTACGGCATAGATCTCACAATGACACAGATGCTTACAATAGTGCTTACAGCTACACTTGCTTCCATAGGAACAGCCGGTGTACCGGGTGCCGGCATGGTCATGCTGGCCATGGTTCTTCAGTCTGTAGGACTTCCTGTTGAGGGTATCGCACTGGTGGCAGGTGTTGACAGGATCTTCGACATGGGCCGTACGGTCCTTAACATTACAGGAGACGCTTCCTGCGCAGTATGTATCTCAAAAATCCATGAGAGGAAATCATAAATAGCTATAACAGTCAAGCCGGAACACAAACAGACCGGAGCCGGCTGAACTGACACTCCCTTTTTTTATGTGGAAATACTTGCAGTGCGTTTTCGATAGCGCTAATATAGTGCTTTAAAGAATATATCAACAGGGAGGCAACTATGGGACTTATTTTTCCTAAGGACTATGATCCACGGCTTTCTGTCCGTGAAACACAGGAAGCCATCAAGTACATTCGTGATACTTTCCAGAAAGAATTCGGCCGTGAGATGAATCTGAGCCGTATTTCAGCACCACTTTTCGTACCGAAAAGCAGCGGTCTCAATGATAATCTCAATGGTTATGAGCGTCCGGTAAGCTTTGATGTTCCATGGTGGCCGGAAGAAACTATAGAGGTTGTTCATTCACTTGCTAAGTGGAAGCGTATGGCTCTCAAGCGTTACGGTTTCAAGCCGGGTGAAGGTCTTTACACTAACATGAACGCTATCCGCCGCGACGAGGAGCTCGACAATCTTCACAGCTGCTATGTTGACCAGTGGGACTGGGAGATGGTTATCAATAAGGAAGATCGCACACAGGAAACTCTCGAGGGCACTGTCCGCATGATCTTCCGTATCATAAAGCACATGGAGCATGAGGTTTGGTACAAGTATCCAAATGCTGTAAACAAACTGCCGGATGACATCTATTTCATCGATTCAGAGACACTTCTCAAGATGTATCCTGACAAAACTGCCAAGGAGCGTGAGAATGCCATCACAAAGGAACACGGCTGTGTATTCATCAGTAAAATCGGTGATAAGCTTTCAAACGGCGAACCTCATGACGGAAGAGCACCGGACTATGATGACTGGGCTCTCAACGGAGACATCCTTTTCTGGTATCCCACACTTGATTGTGCCCTTGAAGTAAGCTCCATGGGTATCCGTGTTGATGAGAAGTCTCTTGCAGAGCAGTTGAAAAAGGCAGGCTGCGAGGAGCGAGCTGAGCTTCCTTACCACAGGATGCTCCTTAACGGTGAGCTTCCTTACACCATCGGAGGAGGCATCGGACAGTCCCGACTCTGCATGCTCCTTCTCGACAGAGCCCACATTGGCGAGGTTCAGGCAAGTATCTGGCCTCAGCAGATGATAGATGAATGCGCAAAGCACAATATCACACTACTGTAATCAAACATGAAGCGTTGGATTTTCCTTGGCTTTTTCTTTAATTGCCATGGAAACCTTCTGAATGACATGGAAGTTACCGGGTATTGCCCACAGAAATCTTCAGATTATCAAAGGCTTCCGGGTATTGCTCACAGAATCATTCATATGGTCATAAAAGCCTCCGGGTATCGAAACCGATACATCGGAGGCTTTTTTAATGTTTGTATGGCTTTATTTCTGAAAAGATCGATATTTATAATGGGATTGAAGCTGCAAAAAATCTGTTGCTTAATCCTTCAAGAGTAGTTATATTTTAAGTATACATTGAATACTTATTAAGGGACTTGAATGATATGCACAGCATAAAAGAATTACGTACCCTGACCGGGCTAACACAGGTGAAATTTGCAGAAAAATATCATATTCCTTTACAGACAGTAAAGCAGTGGGAGTCGTCAAGGGATAGCAGCTCCTACCGCACTCCGCCAGGCTATGCACTAAAGCTGCTTGAACAGGCCATACTGAGGGACATAGAAGATGAAATGGTTTCTCTTATAGTTGATATCAGGAAAATCTCAAAAGGCCCAGAGCAAAAAGAATTACTGAAAACAGCATCAGACATATGGGAGTAAGCTATGATCTATATTCTTTTACATAAAGATATTCCAGTCTGTGTATTTGAGCTTGAAGCAGAAGTGATATCAGCCATATTCAACAGAAAGACTTCAGACCATCTTCCCCTGCCTCTTAAAAGAGTGATTCATTATCCTAAAGAATTCGTTAAAGAAACTTTGGGAGAACAGCTTATACTGAATGAAGAAGGCTGTGCTCTTTTGGATTTCTGGTTGAATGACCGTACCATTCCGGCAAACCGGAAAAATATGTCAAAATACGGTACATCGGTAAATAACCGTCTTTCATGGATGTTGGAAAACCACGCCTGTTCTTTGGATGACTGCTATTGGATACGAAACAGGGATACACATTTGTATTGGGAAGAAGTAAATCTCTATAGATATGAGCAGCTTGATATACTTACACAGGAAAAACTTTCAGAGAAAGCTCATTATAAAAATGGTGCAAATTCCACCCTTGGAGGGGAGCTGGAAAAATACTGGTTTTGTGATGTTTCAGACAATGCAAAGACCTTATACCTCTGTAAGAAGGTCTCTCCCTCCAATGATATTTTAATGATTCGTGAGATCATAGCTAACCATATTTACGAAAAAAGCGGCTATGAAAACTTCTGCAGATACAAGTATGTTTACAACCGTTCCGGTCAGATTGCAGGCTGTTTCTGTAAAGCTTTCACTTCAGAAAAGCTCGAACTCATCACAGCTTATGATCTGCTTAAAGAATACAACTTAACACAGCAGGATGACCTGTACAGCATAATCGTTGAAGCGACTGCAAAATATGGTTTGCGGGAAGCCCTGACACGGGAGTATCTTGATACTCAGATCATAGTTGATTATCTGATAACGAACAGGGACCGGCATCAGGGAAACATTGGCTTCCTAAGAAATCCTGACACCTTAGAGATACTTAGTCCTGCTCCGATTTATGATTCCGGCAGCAGTGAATCCATGGAATATGAACTTCCCATAGATACTGAGCATACTCGGGTAAACGGATTATATCATACCGAGGCAGAGTGCCTTCAGCATGTATCAGACCTAAGCCGGGTTGATCTTTCGAAATTACCGGCAGAAGACATCATAAAAAGTGAACTGGAGAAGAGCAGCACTTTAAGTTCAGAACGTAAGAATTTTCTGATTAAGCTCTATAATGAGAAGGTCACGTACTTAGGACAGAGAACCCGGAAGAAAGGAGACCTCCGATCACCATAACCGATGACCGGATCATAGATGTTCAAATGAATGAAAACAAAAACCACTCTTCAGATAAAACAAACCCGGAAGACTACCTTGCCTGGGAGGAAATAAGCTGCGAGCATATAGTAAAGGATGAGTGGATAGATTTCAAAAGATTATCCTACAGGTTCCCGGACGGAAGTATATTTGAACCTTACTACTGCTATAGCCGCAAAAATTATGTTGTTATCGTGGCTTCCGACACAGATGGGAATTATCTATGTGTTAAGCAGTTCCGGCAGGGAATAAAGGAAGTGACCACCGAGTTTCCGGCCGGAGGCATTGAGCGTAAGGACAATAAAGAATACGGAGACAGCAAAGATGATTCTTCAGAAGATGCACTTCAGGCTGCAAAACGGGAACTGCTTGAGGAAACCGGATATGAATCCGATGAATGGAGCCATCTCATCACTGTTCCCTCCAATGCAACCATCGCAGACAATTACGCCTATATCTTCCGGGCAAAAAACTGCAGAAGAGTAGCGGATCAGGCACTGGATGAAACGGAGTTTCTGAATGTGAAGAAATATACTCCCGATGAAATCGAGAAAATGATTTCTGCCGGCAAATTCCAGCAGGCAGTGCATATCATGGCATGGCTGTTGGCTCAAAAATAAGTTATAATGATTTCAAATAGCTGTTGATACTTATCACGGAGGTAAGCTATGCCTGCATTAAATAATCAGTCCACTTATACTATAGATGATATTTTTGCTCTACCTGATGGGGAGCGGGCAGAGTTGATCGATGGTGTGATGTATGATATGGCACCACCATCAGGTGAACACCAGCGTATTTCCATCAGTCTTTCAACCCAGCTTTATAATCATATACAGAAAAACAAAGGGAACTGTCAGGTATATTATGCTCCATACGCAGTTTTTTTGAATGATGACGATTATAATTATGTAGAGCCGGATATTGCTGTAATCTGCGACAAAAAAAAGCTTGATGATGAAGGCTGCCACGGAGCCCCTGACTTTATAATTGAAATAGTCAGTCCCTCCAGCAGAAAAATGGACTATATGATCAAAATGATAAAATACCAGAAGTCCGGTGTTCGCGAGTACTGGATTGTTGATCCACTTAAACAGAATGTACGTACCTATGATTTCATGGAAAACGAAACAGCTGACTATTCATTTGGAGAAGATATACCTGTGGCTATTTATCCCGGATTTTCGATTAGTATTCATGAATAAATTCAAAAGCCCATCTGAAACATCAATAAAATGATGATTCAGATGGGTTTGTACTATAATATCCCAACCGACCCCTTCGCCAGCTTGTCCACCAGCTCGTTAAATCTGACGCCGGTGTGGGCAGCTACCTTTTGGAATCGTATCTGCATGCTGTTTCGCATCTCAGCAATAAAGGCTTTGTACTCAATAGTGCCTTCTTTGTTAGCCTTCCACTTATTATCAGCCCACATCTCGATCCCCATGTAGTCATAGAAGACTGTGATGCTTTTGATCCCCTGTTTTCCTGCTGTGCTGATGGCAGCCATTGACCCGTGGATCTCCCCGGCAACATTCCTCATGGTAGCGAGGGAAGGATCTGCTCCTGACCCCTGAACTGTCTCGAAGGTTCCGTCCCTTCTCATGAGTATCCCTCCGTAGCCGAATTTTTTTGTTTTAATGTTGTAGCTTCCGTCAACATAGGCGAGGGCTTCCGTGTCGACTCCGTCAAATTCTGCAATTATATCCTCGCTTTTGATATCGTCAACGGAATGGAACTGTGGTTCCTGTGAACTCGCTCCGCCGGAATACTTAGCATTTCCATTGCCCGCCTCTTTATTCAAGCCACTGAATGGTTCTTCCGTGATGTATCCATTGTCTGCTGCCGCAAATGCTTCCGCCTCAGCCCTTGTAGCGAACTTCTTATATACTGCTCCGGAAAATCCCGTCACCTGGGCTTTACAGTCATTCCAGTTACTGTAAACTCCGGGTTTCTTTCCTTTTTGAACTGCATAATAAAATGCCATATATCCTCCTCATTAACGCTGTTTATCAAGCCGTAATACCTGACACACAGATGTAAATCTAACCGGTTCTATAATGCCGATTAATCTATAAGATATTACCACAAGATATGAAATTAATGTTTTATGAAGATTTCATTTTCTCTTTAGATACCATAAATTTAGTGTTATGATGTGAACGTCGAAGAAGTACACTCGTGATGATATGGCAATGTCAGCATCATCTCGCAATATTGACGAAAGCTGTATCAGAATCATCACACAATGTAAATGAAAGCAATATCTGCATTATTACTCAATAGAGATGAAAGCAGTATGCGCAGTATCACACGATATAGATGAAAGGATCTTTACTATGTCTCAGAAGTTCAATGCTATTCTTTTAGATCTCGATGGCACACTTGTAAACACTTTGTACAGCCTTCAGGATACCATGAATAAGGCTCTGGAGCGTTTCGGCTTCGATCCGGTAAGCCTCGAGCAGACAAAAAAGTATGTGGGCATCGGCAGCCACAGGTTTGTTGAGCGTTCTGTTGAAGCCACCGCTGATCGTCTTTACAGGGAAGCAGAAAAGTGGGAAGAAAAGGACGAGGACAAGGCATTTGACCTTGACCAGCAGGCTGACGAGGTCATGGAGCAGATCGATGATGTTCATGAAGCTTATATGGAGATCTTCAGAGAAAACTGCATCTTTAAGGCTGAACCCTATCCGGGAATGAAGGAGTCTCTTGATGCATTGAAGAAAAAGGGCTGGAAGGTTGCCTGCATTACAAATAAGCCCATGGCAGAGGCTGTAGTGGTTCTTGACCATGCTTTCGGTGAAGGATATTTCGATTACATTTCCGGTGACGACGGAACCCATCCCTTGAAGCCCGACACAGGAGTGGTGGATGATACATTAAACCACATCGGCTGTAAAAAAGAGACATGCATCTATGTCGGTGACACCAATACCGATATGGAAACCGCAAAAAGAGCCGGCATTAAGTCCATCGGATGTCTTTACGGTTTCCGTGATAAAAGGGAGCTCGAAGAAGCAGGTGCAGATGTGCTTATAAAGAGTGCGGAAGATTTGGAAAAGGCCATCGAATATATAGAAACAGCAATGTGAAAAGGATTGTAAAAAGCTGATTTTACAGAATTTTCACATTTTGAATCTCTTTATGGCAGTCTCATCGGTTGACAATAAAAATCCATAAACCTATAATTAGCAATGCTGATTCAAGAGTGCTAATTTTGTATACACGCGATCAGCTTACCCGATGATTTATTTTAATCCCTTGGAGCCAGTCGGCTTTAAGATTTATACGTCTAAAAACAGATTTATGAATGGGATTAATCGATCATCTTGATATATAACTGTTTTACTGGAAGGAGTAATCATGACAAGTATAGATATCGTTTCCGGTTTCCTCGGAGCCGGCAAGACAACATTTATCCAGAGACTTCTGGATGAGGCATTAAAAACAGAAAAGGTAGTTCTTATCGAGAACGAGTTCGGTGAGATAGGAATCGACAGCGGTTTCCTCAAGGACTCCGGCATTGAAATCCGTGAGATGAACCAGGGCTGCATCTGCTGCTCACTGGTTGGAAACTTCGAGCAGTCTCTTACAGAGGTTGTTAATACCTATAAGCCTGACCGTATCATCATCGAGCCTTCAGGTGTAGGTAAGCTTTCAGACATCATCGGCGCGGTGAAGTCAGTTTCAGAAAGCCTTGATGTAGAGCTTCATGCAGCAGTTA
This sequence comes from Oribacterium sp. NK2B42, assembly GCF_000424445.1. Classification (GTDB taxonomy): domain Bacteria; phylum Bacillota; class Clostridia; order Lachnospirales; family Lachnospiraceae; genus Oribacterium. Next base: position 76,255 of record NZ_AUJX01000015.1, on the reverse strand, counting down.
CCGTTGTGGATGCAAAGAAGGCAAAGATGTATTCCAAGAACTTCGGTGAGTTCTTCAACAACCAGATCGAATACGCTGGAACCGTTGTACTTTCAAGAACAGATATCGCTGATCAAGCAAAGGTTGGTGAGGCTGTTTCCATAATAAAGGGAATCAATGAAAGAGCCACTGTTATCACAACTCCTGCAGATAAGCTTACAGGTGAGCAGCTGGTGAACATTATCTCAAAGAAGTATGATCTTGCAGAGGAGATGCTTCAGGATGTAATGGAGCGTGTTCACGAGCATGAAGATCATGAGCACGAAGATGAGCATGATGAGGTCGAGACACTTCCAAACGGCGTTCAGATCCATCACAGCCATTCACACCATCATCACCATCATGATCACGATGAACATGAACATGAGCATCATCACCACGATCATGAAGAACATGAACATCATCATGACCATGATGAAGACGAACATGAACACCATCAACATGATGAAGACGAACATGAGCACCATCATCACGAGGATGGCGAAGAGTGCTGCTGCCACCATGACCATGAGGAGCACGAGCATCACCACGATCACGACCATGAGGAGCATGAGCACCATCATCACCATGACGGATGCAGCTGCGGTCACGACCACGATGCCGATGAAATATTTAAGACCTGGGGCGTAGAGACCCCATATCCTTTTGAGAAGGACAAGCTTTCACAGATCCTTGAGGAGATGGCTCACTCAGAGAAGTACGGCAAGGTTGTAAGATGTAAGGGAATGCTTCCTACAAAGGATGGCGAATGGATGTACTTTGACCTCGTTCCGGAGCAGACCGAGATCAGAACCGGCTCACCTGAATATACAGGAAAGGTTGTTGTTATCGGTGCAGATCTCAACGAGCATGAACTCCGTGAGGCATTTGCCGGAATGTAATCGAGTAGGAAAATACGCCCCTCTCGATTCCGCGTTGGCCATCACATGTGCTTTTCTTTTGTACAAGCACAACGCACGCATGATGGCCTTATCGCGAAAAATATAACGACGGTGATTCTCATCACCGTCGATTTATTATATGATGATATAATCGATTAAAATTCAAACTGTTTTTGTCAGCAGAAAACATATGAAATGGAGACAATATGGCAACAAGTGATAATTACGAATTAAGAGACGATCAGATTCCCGTATTCCTCATTAACGGCTTTCTTGAGGCGGGTAAAACCGACTTTTTGAAATTCACCATGGGACAGGAGTACTTCCAGGCAGAGGGCACAACACTTCTTCTGCTTTGCGAGGAGGGTGAGTCAGAGTTTGACGATGCAACTCTTGAGAAATACAACACCGTAAAGGTTCTCATAGAGAACGAGACCGATTTCAATGAAGAGAACCTTAAGAAGCTTCAGGACAAGTATAATCCTGAGCGTATCATCATCGAGTGGAACGGAATGTGGAACCAGGATGACCTTCTGGACGGTCCCATGTCGGAAACAGCTCTTGCAGAGCAGCAGGGACGAGAGCCGGCTTACGAGCTTTCACTTCCGGAATCCTGGGCAATCTACCAGATAATCACCATCATTGACGGTTCCACCTTTGATCTTTACTTAAACAACATGAAGAGCCTTCTCGGACAGATGCTCCGTTCGGCAGAGCTTGCCATCGTGAACCGTTGTGATAATGTTTCCGACGAAAAGCTTGTGGACTATCGCCGAAAGATCAGAGCTATGGGACAGAATGCCGTCATCGTTCTTGAGGACAAGGACGGTGAGATTCCTCAGGATACACTTCCGGAAGATCTTCCTTATGATATCAATGCTTCATCCATCGACCTTAAGGCGGAGGATTACGGCACTTGGTTTATGGACTGCATGGATCACCCGGAACGATATATCGGAAAGGAAATCACTTATACCGGCATGATGCTGAAGAGAAAGAATATGCCTGCAAACGAATGTGTACCAGGTCGTATGGCTATGACCTGCTGTGCTCAGGATATGACTTTCCTCGGCTACGTTACAAAGGGAGACCCTAAAGTACTTGCTCCTTTCAATACACGAGACTGGGTTAAAATCACAGCCACTGTAGGTATTGAAGAAAGAGAAGAGTACAACGGAGAAGGTCCTGTACTTGAACTCAAAAAAATTGTCCGCACAGGTCCTATCGAGGAGCCTGTGGCATTCTAATCAGTTAAATGGTCCGAGAAACCGAAGCGGCGGTCGCCGGCTCACTCGATTGGAAGAACAAACAGCCTGATATGTTCGCATCCGATCACACTGACGTGTGTCGGCTACGTACATATCAGGCTGTTTGTTCTTCCAACTCGCAAGCCTTGGCACCCACCGCTTCGGTTTCTCTCACGTTTCAAGATTATTTCATCCCTTATATAACTGATTGTAATACCTGAAAAAAATATCATAAAATCCGTCTTGATATACCTGTTTCCATGTCCTATAATATAAAAAATAAAACGATTTAAAGCGCTAAAGTATAAGCGCAGATCATTGTCGGAAAAGGGAGAAAAAAGTTATGAAAAAAATGACTAAATTAACAGCAGTTTCCATGGCAGCTGTTCTTGCGGCAGCTTCACTTACAGCTTGTGGTTCATCTACAACACCTGCAGCAAGTACCGAAGCCGCAAAAACTGAAACTGCAGCTGCAACTGAGACCGCAACTGAGGCCGCAAAGGAAGAGTCTGCAGCTCCTTCCGATGCCGCAGCATCAGACAAGAAGTTTACCGTTGGTATCTGCCAGCTGGTTCAGCACAGTGCTCTTGATGCAGCTACAAAGGGCTTCATCGATGTTCTTAAGGAAGAGTACGGCGATAATGTAGTCATTGACGAGCAGAACGCACAGGGTGATTCAGCCACATGTACAACCATCATCAATGGATTTGTATCCAACGAATACGACCTTATCCTTGCAAATGCAACACCTGCACTTCAGTCAGCTATGAATGCTACTCAGGATATTCCTATTCTCGGAACCTCTGTAACAGATTACGGCACAGCTCTTGCAATGGATAACTTTGACGCATCAAAGGGTACAGGCATCAACATTTCCGGAACTTCAGACCTTGCACCGCTTGATCAGCAGGAGGACATGATCCTTGAGCTGGTTCCTGAAGTTAAAAATGTTTCCATCTTATACTGCTCAGCAGAGGCTAACTCTCAGTACCAGGCTTCTCAGATCGAGAAGTACCTTGAGGAAGACGGGATTGCATACAAGGAGTTCACTTTCTCAGATTCCAACGATCTTCAGTCAGTAGTTCAGTCAGCTGTTGCAGATTGTGATGCAATGTATATCCCTACAGATAACACAGCAGCTTCCAACATGACTGTTATCAACAACATCGTTCAGCCTGCAGGTATCCCTATCATCTGCGGAGAAGAGAACATGATGAAGTCCGGAGCTCTTGCTACACTTTCCATCAGCTATGAAGATCTGGGACGTGCAACAGGTAAGCAGGCAATCGATATCCTCTCAAACGGTGCCGATGTTTCTACGATGCCTATCGCTTACGCTGAAGCTACAACAAAGGAATACAATAAGGCTTACGCTGATGCCATCGGAATCACAATTCCTGATGATTACACAGCAGTAGAATAATTTCACAACACATTATCAAACTATAATCAACAAAGATCAGTGCAATATTGTCACATATATTGCACTGAATTCTTTTTCATTATGGATCAGACGCATCGCAGTTCTGCGTGCTGCTTTAAAAACATTATTAATCAATTATTAAAGATAACGGAGATTCACTAAATGCAAGCTTATTTTTCTTCACTTAATCCTGTAGCTCTGTGGAATGCAGCTCCGGGTGGTATTGCCCAGGGACTGATCTGGGGTGTCATGGCACTGGGTGTCTATATCACCTTCCGTGTCCTTAAATTTGCGGATATGACAGTCGATGGTTCCTTCTCACTTGGAGGAGCTGTTGCTGTTATGCTCATATTAAACGGAGTAGATCCTCAGATAGTTCTCATAGCTTCCTTTTTCTCCGGTATCCTTTCTGGATGCATAACAGGTATCCTTCACACAAAACTCGGTATCCCGGATATTCTGGCAGGAATTCTCACTCAGATTTCACTGTATTCCATAAACCTCAATATCATGGGTAAGGCAAACCAGGCTGTACCTATCAATTCGGTAAGAGTGTTCTTCACATCAAATATCCGTTATCTCGGACAGACCCTGACATTAACACTGGTAGTTGACGTGTGCATAATCGCAGTTATCTACTGGTTCCTTGGAACAGAGCTCGGAAGCTCCATCCGTGCAACCGGTATCAATCCCAACATGTCCAGAGCCCAGGGTATCGACACAAACAAAATGAAGATCATCGCCCTTATGCTGGGCAACGGTCTCGTGGCTCTTTCCGGCGGTATCCTTTCAGAGTATCAGGGCTTCGCAGATGTTAAGATGGGACAGGGTTCCATCGTTATCGGACTTGCAGCAGTTATCATCGGTGAAGTTCTCGCCGAAACCCTCGTAGGAAAACGTCTCAATTTCATCATGAGACTCAGCTTCACTGTTATCGGTGCCATTATCTATTACATGGTTTATGTATTCGTTCTGTGGCTTAAGTTCCCTGCTGACGATATGAAGCTTCTTACAGCCATCGTGGTTGCAACATTCCTTGCAGTACCTTATCTAAAAGAACGCAGTAATAATTCTTTTTCCGGTTTGGCCAAGCGAAACGCAAAGCTTCAGGCCGAATCAAAAAACAATGGTAAGGAGGCAGAATAATGCTGGAAATCAGAAACATTAACAAAACCTTTAATCCCGGTACCATTAACGAAAAGAAGGCCCTCATTGATGTAAGCATCACCCTTAATGACGGGGATTTCTGTACAGTCATAGGCGGTAACGGTGCCGGAAAATCCACTATCATGAATGCAGTTGCCGGTGTATGGCCTCTGGATTCCGGAATGATACTTGTTGACGGAGTTGATGTATCAGGACTTTCAGAGTACCAGCGTGCTCCTTATTTCGGCAGAGTTTTTCAGGACCCTATGACAGGAACCGCAGGTGACATGCAGATCGATGAAAACATGGCCCTTGCAGCAAGAAGAGGTCAGAGACGCACCCTCCGCTGGGGTGTTACCAAAAAAGAAAGAGAGCAGTATCAGGAGTACCTTAAGGATCTTGATCTGGGACTGGAGGACAGACTCACAGCAAAGGTTGGACTGCTTTCCGGTGGTCAGAGACAGGCCCTCACACTTATTATGGCGACCATGAAAAAGCCGAAGGTTCTGCTCCTGGACGAGCATACTGCAGCTCTTGATCCCAAGACCGCCTCAAAGGTACTTGCCGCAACCGACAAGGTTGTTGAAGAACATCACCTTACAACTCTTATGGTCACTCACAACATGCGTGATGCCATAGCCCACGGTAACCGTCTCATTATGATGAACGAAGGCAGAGTTGCCCTTGATATTTCAGGTGAAGAAAAGAAAAAACTTACCGTTGAGGATCTCCTTCATAAGTTTGAAGAGTTATCCGGCGGAAGCTTTGCAAATGACAGAATGCTCCTGTCAAAATAGCAAAAACTCTCAGGCTGCAGCAAAACGCTGCAGCCTTTTTAAATATAGAACCACCGGGGACGATTCCTGCCGGCCCTGTGTGTCAGAATAACTGTCAGTGAAGCATGAAAGATTTTGTGGAGCTATCTATCATAGGAAGGCGCTTCTCAGACGACTCCCGCTATTTAAATCCAACATCAAACTTACACTCTCAATGCATATATACATGTTCAGCAAAACTTCAGAATTATGCTAAAATATATATGATATAATACATCTCATGCCAATTTTCACAGGAGTATCAATATATGGGAAATCCAAAAATGAATTATGACAGAGAACATACAATGCTTTTTGTTTCGGCAGGAATTCTATGTGTACTGGTCATAGCCATTATCATAGCTCTTATAATGAAGGGACAGAAATCCACACTTTCTCAAGATACCGTAATGGCTGTAGAATCAGAGACTGCTGTGGAAGACATCGCCTCTGCCGGTGAAAGTCAGCCCGTAAAGTCAACTCTATCAGAAATTCAGGTATTCACAAAGGCTATCCAGATGGAAGCCATCAACAATTCAATCGCACAGTATGCAGATCTCGGAATCGTAACCTGCGACAGCTATATCAATTTCCGCAGTGCCCCTGACCAGAATGACCTTACCAACATCATGGGTATGCTTGCCAATGGCTCTGCCGTTGATATCGTCGAAGCCGCTCCGGAAAATGCCGCAGGCTGGATGCATATAAGATCCGGCGGCATGGACGGTTATGTTGCTTCAGCTTATGTAGTAACCGGAGATGATGCAATAACTCTTGCAGGAAGCCTTATCAAGCCAAGAGCCACCGTTGTTACCGACAAACTTCGTATACGTTCAACTCCCGAAATAGCAGACGGAAACACCATCGGTTCTGCGGCAAAAGGAGAGAAGTACGAGGTTCTCGGAAGAGTGAATGAAGACTGGGTTATGATAGCCTCGGACAATATCGATAACTTTGACATTGCATATATGTCTGCGTCCCCTGAAAATGTTTCCCTCGGCTTTGGTCTTGATGAAGCAAAGTCCCTGAATCTCAAACAGAAGGTTCTCAACATGTATGATAACCTCGGTGTTTCACTGGCTTCCGATTACATCAATGTGCGTTCCTCACCTGAAGAAAAAGGCATTGACAACATAATCGGAAAATTCCCGGGATACGGCGGATGTAACATTTTGGGAGAAGAGAACGGATGGTATCATATCAAGTCCGGTCCTGTTGACGGATATGTTCGTGCAGACCTCCTTGCAACAGGTCAGACAGCCCAGGATCTTGCCGTGCAGAATGCTCACGTCATGGCACTCATCAATACCCAGTCACTTAACGTAAGAGCCCAGGCATCAACAGATTCCGAAGCCTGGACACAGGTTACCAGCGGACAGCGTTATGACGTAGTGAATCAGATGGATGGGTGGGTAGAGCTTGATCTCGGTGACGGTGATGACAGTGACTCAGCCCAGGGTTCCTTCGTATCAACCCGCGACAACAACGTCTCCGTAAGATATGCACTCCAGGAAGCCATCGAGTATTACCCTGCAGTAGAAGCAGCCAATGCTGCCGCAGCCTTCAGAAACAAGATAGTTAACTATGCCTGCCAGTTTGTTGGTAATCCATATGTATGGGGCGGAACCTCCCTGACACACGGATGCGACTGCTCAGGCTTCGTTCAGTCCGTCCTCAAGAACTTTGGAATCTACCTTCCGAGAGTATCCCGTGACCAGGCGGGCTCCGGCTCAAAAGTCTCAAGCGACTCAATGAAGCCCGGAGACCTCATATTCTATGCAAACCGCAGCGGAACCATTAACCACGTCGGTATGTACATCGGAAACGGTCAGGTTGTAAATGCATCCTCCCGCCGCTCCGGCATCCGCATCTACCGCTGGAACTACCGCACCCCGGTCGCAATACGAAACGTAATCGGCGATTAATTCATTTATTTAAAAAGGGTAGCACCGCACGGTGCTACCTCTTTTATTGCTTGATTCAATTAATAGCATATTAAGCCAAAACGTGAGAGAACCTGAGGGGGATGGGTGCCAAGGCTTGCGAGTTGGAAGAACAGACCGGCTGATATGTACGTAGCCGACACACGTCAGTGTGATCGGATGCGAACATATCAGCCGGTCTGTTCTTCCAATCGAGTGGGCCGGCGCACGTCCCCCTCAGGTTCTCGTACCATTTCACATAAGTGCATTCCTAAACTCAAGCCCATTAAAGTTGTAGTAGTGCGTCGGCCTACCCTGTCTTACGGACCTGTCCTGCTCCCCATTATCAGTCAGACTGATGATATTGAGATCCAGGAGCTTTGCCAAAATACGGCTCGCAGATCTCGAAGTAATTCCAAGAGCAGAAGATAACTCATGGGAACTGATGATCTGCTTCTCATCCTGCTCAAACATGCTGATGAGTTTAAGGATATTCGTCTCATTTATACCGTTATCCCTAGCGAAATTCAGAGCCTTCTCATTGGAGTAATTGTACATAAGCTGGGTATCCGAACTCAAAGGTCCCGTTACCTTGCCCTCCTCACCAACAAAGAAAGCGTCATTTCTGCCATATCTGTTGGCCTCCATCAGAGCATGCTCGGAAAAATATCTGGAACGCTCCTTTGATGAACTTACACCGGCACCTATTCTGAAAGCAAATCCAAGCTCCTTCTTCATTTTTAGAAGAACAGGGCGGAGCTTCTCGACTTCAAAGGTCCCTGCCTCCATCTGTGCATGTATCTCGAACTGATTAAACCCCTGAGTGATGCTGAAATGTATGTGATTCTCCTTGCGGTAATCCACAAGCATCTTATACAACGTAGCCTCTCGGTATTCCTGTTCCTCCTTGTCTATATCCTCACCAAAAGGCAGACGTATGAGGATGCTGAGCTCGTCCTTTTGATCAAACTGATTAAGCTTTAATTCCTTTAGTGCAGTCCTGATGGATTTAATTATCATATCCTCCGACGGAAAAACCGCAACATAGGGAATATGAAGCTCATCAAGTCTTTTAAGATTATTGATGGAGCGGGAGAGTATGTAATCAATCCTGCCCTCATCCCATAGTTTTTTTGCATAAGCTGTCAGATGCTTATAATCATAATGAGCGTCTTCGAAGAAATACGGACATTCCTCCTTTTTGATATATTGCCTTACTCCCATATAGTTATTGGTAGGAGTCAGGAAGTCGCAATAAACCCGGTTTAATCTTGTTCCGGGATGATCATTTTTAAACTGAAGAAGTATTGCTAAAACATCGATAGGCTCGTATGCCGTAAAAGTACAGGGAATCCTTATGTCCGGAAATTTGGTTTTTATATAATGATAACCAAGCTCTCCGGAGAAAAAGATTACGTCGCATTTCCCTTTACAGTCCTGATATATTTCATCTATATCCGTAAGCTTCTTATATATATATTTGAAAAACTGACAGCCGAAATCATGTTCTGCAATAACCTTATCCACAGGTTCCAGTGAATGATCCGGACTAACGATAGCAACATTGATCATGATATTACCCCTGTATTTTAAGACTTAAGTCTTTATGTCTTTAAACATAGGGTATCACCGAGTGTTTTTAAAGTCAAACAAAACATGTTTTTTACAGGTAAAAACTGCCATATTTCAACGCTTAGAAGGGAACAATACCTTACCAAATAAGAACATAAGTTTTAAGGAGATGGATTTTATTCTTCAGATGGTCTATAATGTAGTAGTTATACTTTGCAATTTTAAGGTGGGGTAAAATGGGTAGACCAAAAGGCAGTAAAAATAAAACAAAAAAGAGAACGGCAACCAGCAGCCGTTCCAGGAAGAATACATATGATGCACCGATGATGAGTGACGAAGTCGCCATCATCATTACCTTTGCTGTATCAGCATTTCTGTTTTTATCCAATTTAGGACTTTGTGGACCTATCGGAGCCTTCTTAAAAGACCTTCAGCTGGGTCTCTTTGGTGTTGTTGGATATATTTTCCCTATAGTACTGAGCTTTGTAGTTGTATTTATGCTGTCCAATCTGGACAATCCATATGCCACATTCCGAATGACTACAGCTCTTTTCATGCTCATATTCATATCGGCTTTTCTGCAGCTTGCCTTTGGAGAAGTTGCGCAAATGGGACTTGCCGATTTTTATAAGGAAGGCGCCGTATACGGCACCGGTGGAGGAGCCATCGGCGGAGCTCTGGCCATGGTTCTTTATTCCGTTACAGGAAAAGTAGGCGCTATACTCATCCTTCTTGTGGCATGTTTCATTTGTCTCATTTATATCACCGGCAAACCTCTTGCAAGAATGCTTGCAGAACAGTCCGGGCAAGCTGCCATCAAGGCAAGAGACAGGGCAAGGGAAAACTGGAACGATGTTGCAGCCTCCGCCCGCATGCACAGAGAAGAAAGACGTCTTGCCAGGGAAGCGCAGCAGCGCGAACTTGCTCATAAGCGCATCGACTTTGCCCTTACGGGAACAGATGATTCACCGGCAATGAATTTCGGATCCACCGTAAACACAATGAACATTACGGGTTCCCGAAGTGAAGATCCTTTGGCATTAGCTTCATATGATACAGCCCCTGAGCAGATTTACGATCTTAACACAGCAGCTTCACCTGATGTTGTTCACACCTCTGAACCAGACCTCTATGCTGAACCTTTTGCAGCGGTAGATGCCGCACTTGATGCAGCTTTCGAACGTTACACAAAGCCGGAAAACCCGGAGACAGCTTTTTCTTCTCCGGACACAAAATCAGAAACGTCTTCATACAGAGACAACGTGTTCAATGATGTGAGAGAGCCTCACAGTGCCGTAGAACCTTCTACAGGAATAGTAGTCACGGAAGTCACTGATGAGATGTACGATGAAGGTTCATCCTTTTCCCGGGATACAAATGATATTTCCCGGATTTCCGACCTTGATAATACAACAGAAGCCGCTTACGAAGATGATATCTCCCAAAATGATATTTCATCCTCTGACTATATAGAGGAAAGTGATATTCAGGAGGAATTCCTGGAGGATGACGGCGTCACCATGTCAGCTAACGGCAAGACCACTATTTCAAGAGGTGATATGGAACAGGGAACCAGACGTATCGTTGCCTCAAACGGTCAGATAATTGATGCAGATGTTGAACCTGTATCCAAAAAGGTAGAAACCCAGCTCGAAAGAGAAAAACGTGAAAACACCCCTACAGCTCTTGACAATGCAAAGGTGGAACAGGAGATAAAAAAGAAAACGCCGCCAAAGCCATACATCATCCCGCCTCTCAGCCTCCTGAAGAGCGGTGGTGCACAGGACTCCGACTCAAGGGAAGAAATCCGCCAGAACGCAGTAGTTCTTCAGGAGACTTTAAAGAGCTTCGGTATCAATGTAAAGATCACCAATATTTCAGTGGGACCGGCTGTTACCCGTTACGAGCTTCAGCCTGAGATAGGCGTAAAGGTTTCAAAGATCGTTTCTCTTACCAATGATATCAAGATGGCCCTCGCGGCGGTTGATATCCGTATAGAAGCTCCCATCCCCGGAAAATCCGCGGTGGGAATCGAGGTTCCGAACAAACACAGCTCCATGGTATATCTGGGAGATGTTTTCAGGAGCCAGGAGTTCATGGATGCAAAGTCAAGGATAGCCTTCGGTGTTGGTAAAGACATTGCCGGAAAGACTATTGTCACCGATATAGCAAAGATGCCTCACCTCCTTATCGCAGGATCCACAGGTTCCGGAAAATCGGTTTGTATCAACACCCTCATTATGTCCCTGCTGTTTAAATACAAGCCGGAAGAACTCCGTATGATCATGGTTGATCCCAAGGTGGTTGAGTTAAGTGTTTACAACGGAATCCCTCACCTCCTTATCCCTGTAGTCACGGATCCCAAGAAGGCTGCAGCTGCCCTTAACTGGGCCGTGGCCGAGATGACAGACCGATATAAGAAGTTTGCGGAAAGCGGTTCAAGAGATCTTAAGGGATACAACGAAAAGATCGAGAGAGTCATTAACGATCCTGAGGTTCCCGAGGACCAGAAACCCGAAAAGCTGCCTCAGATCGTAATCATCATCGACGAGCTTGCCGACCTTATGATGGTATCCAGCCAGGAGGTGGAAGATTCCATCTGCCGTATAGCTCAGCTTGCCCGTGCTGCCGGAATGCACCTGGTTATCGCTACCCAGCGTCCTACAGTAGATGTCATCACCGGTCTTATCAAGGCCAATGTTCCGAGCCGTATCGCTTTTGCGGTTTCTTCAGGAACCGATTCCCGTACCATCATTGATATGAATGGTGCCGAAAAGCTTCTCGGAAAGGGAGATATGCTCTTCTTCCCCCAGGGCATCCCTAAGCCGATTCGTGTTCAGGGTGCCTTTGTTTCCGATCAGGAAGTCGGGGCAGTTACGGATTTCATCAAAAAGACCATGGGGGACATACAATACAGCGAAGACATTCAGGCTCAGGTACAGTCAGGAGGCGGTGCTGCCGGTACCGGCAGTTCCCAGAGTGACCTGGATGATCTTTTCTTCGAAGCCGGCCAGCTCATTATCGAATCCGAGAAAGCATCCATCGGTATGCTTCAGCGTAAATTCCGCATAGGCTTTAACCGTGCCGCAAGAATCATGGATCAGCTGGCAGAGGCCAATGTGGTTGGGCCTGAGGAAGGAACAAAGCCCAGAAAGATTCTTATGAGTCTTGATGAATTTAATGCTCTGAATTCTTAGGATACATTCCTTTGAAGATATTTTTGTTGTCTGATTTATACCAGGGAGAAAGAGGTACAAAATGAAGTCTGATATCGAAATCGCACAGGAAGCCGTTATGGAACGTATTACCGACGTCGCTGCCAGATACCAAATTGAGGCAGACGACCTCGAACAATACGGAAAGTACAAAGCAAAGCTCAGCAATGAGCTTTGGGACAAATTAAAGGATCGTCCAAACGGAAAACTGGTTCTGGTTACTGCCATCAATCCAACACCTGCTGGAGAAGGAAAGACCACAACATCCATAGGACTTACCGATGCGTTAAACTATGTTGGCAAAAAAGCAGTAGTAGCCCTGAGAGAGCCATCACTCGGACCCTGTTTCGGTATAAAGGGCGGAGCTGCCGGCGGCGGATATGCACAGGTTGTTCCCATGGAGGATCTCAATCTTCACTTCACAGGTGATTTCCATGCCATAACCAGCGCAAACAATCTTCTCGCCGCATTACTTGATAATCATATCCAACAGGGCAACGAGCTCAGGATCGACCTTAAGAGCATTAACTGGAAACGCTGCGAGGATATGAATGACCGTCAGCTCAGAAACATTGTCATCGGAATGGGAAGAAAAACTGACGGAGTGGTAAGAGAAGACCATTTTGTCATCACCGTTGCATCCGAGATAATGGCTATCCTTTGTCTCGCAGATGACATGGATGACCTCAAAGCCCGTCTCGCACGTATCATAGTTGCTTATGATGTTGACGGAAATCCTGTGACCGCCGATATGCTTCATGCCACAGGCTCTATGGCAGCACTTCTTAAGGATGCCATAAAGCCAAATATCATACAGACCCTTGAGCACAATATGGCCATCGTTCATGGAGGACCTTTTGCCAATATTGCTCACGGCTGCAACTCCGTACAGGCAACACGTTTTGCACTTAAGCTCGGTGACATTGCCGTTACAGAAGCCGGTTTCGGAGCCGATCTTGGTGCCGAGAAATTTTTTGATATCAAGTGCCAGATTGCGGGCTTCAAACCTGATGCCGTTGTTCTCGTAGCAACCGTAAGAGCCCTTAAGTATAACGGCGGCGTTCCGAAGGCAGAGCTTTCCGCAGAAAATCTTGATGCCTTAAGAAAAGGTATCGTCAACCTGGAAAAGCATATAGAAAACCTTCAGACCTATGGCGTTCCCGTAGTTGTTGCCATAAATCAGTTTGCATCAGATACAGAGGCAGAGCTTAACTTCATAGAAGATTTCTGCCGTAACAAGGGCGCTGATTTTGCTCTTTCCAAGGTTCACGGAGAAGGCGGAAAGGGCGGCGTAGAGCTCGCCAATGCAGTTATAAAGACTCTTGAGACTAAGAAATCTAATTTCGCACCGGTACAGAAGCTTTCAGAATCACTTTATGACAAGATCAATTCCGTAGCCATCAATATCTATGGTGCTGACGGCGTGGATTTCGAGCCTAAAGCAAAGAAAGCTCTGGATAAACTCACAGAGCTGGGCTTCGGAAATGTACCTGTATGTATGGCAAAGACCCAGTACAGTCTCAGTGATGATCCAAAGAAGCTTGGCAGACCTTCAAACTTCCGTATAACCGTGAGAGAAGCTTACGTATCTGCCGGAGCAGGCTTCATAGTATGCCTCACGGGAGACATCATGACTATGCCGGGACTTCCAAAAAAGCCGGCTGCATTTGATATCGACGTGGTTGACGGCAAGATAGTCGGATTGTTCTGATTAAAATCTGACCATAAAACTTCTTGTGTAAATCTCCGGTATATCTTCATTGTTGAGATTTAAAGGATAGTGGAGGCGGCCGGATTGACGTCCCGGTCAGGAGAATGCTTTGATAAGTATTCCCTATATTACTATATTAAGAAAAGAGATGAATTAAATGGCTAAATTATCAGAATGGCTTTCAGATATATCTTTTGATACCTTACAGGGAGACCCGACCGGGTCTCCCGTAGAGGAGGTTGTATTCGACTCCAGAAAGGCAACGCCTCATACAGTCTTTGTATGCATGAAGGGTGCCAATGTTGATTCCCACAAGTATATCCCGGATGTGATCTCCAAAGGATGTACCGCAATAGTAGTGGAAGAGGATCTCTCAGCGGCCGGTATCGATGAAGCTGCCATCAGTAAGGATATCACTATAGTTAAAGTAGAGAATTCCAGAGTGGCTCTTGCAAAACTCAGTGCAGCACGCTTCGGCCATCCTGCAGAGGAGCTCACGGTTATCGCCATCACCGGCACCAAGGGAAAAACCACAACAGCACATATGATACATCAGATCCTGGAGTCAGCCGGTATTAAGGCCGGATGCATCGGTACAACAGGCGTAGAGTATTGCGGGAAACATATACCTACAAAAAACACTACTCCCGAGTCCTATGACCTCCAGCATTATTTCAGGGATATGGTGGATGAAGGATGCAGTTATGTGGTTATGGAGGCTTCTTCACAGGCCTTCAAGCTTCACAGAGTGGATGCCATCACCTTTGATTTCGGCATATTCACAAACATTGAGCCCGATCACATCGGACCTAATGAACATGCGGATTTCGAAGAATATAAATTTTTCAAGAGCTGTATATTTAAGCAGTCCAAAACAGGAATCGTAAACCTTGATGCAGATTACGCAGCTGAGTTTATAGAAAATGCCCCTTGCAAGATTTACACTTATTCTCTGGAAAAACCGGCTGATTTCACAGCAGATGGTATAAAACCGATAAATGACCATGAATTTGTCGGTGTTGAGTTCCAGGTTCAGGGCCACACAGATCTTTCTGTACGCCTCGACATGCCCGGAAAATACAACGTTTCCAATGCTATGGCCGCCATTTCCTGCCTTACTCTGGCAGGAATAGAAAAGACCTCTATGCTCCATGCTCTAAGCAGGATTAAAGTTGACGGCAGAACAGAAGTAGCTTTCAAAAACAAAGATATGTCGGTGCTTGTTGACTATGCTCATAACGAAATGGCCATGGAAAACCTTCTGGTCACACTCAGGGAATATGCTCCAAAAAGACTTGTTGTCCTTTTTGGCTGCGGAGGAAACCGTGCAAAGGACAGACGTTACGGCATGGGCAAGGCTGCAGCCAAATATGCTGACTTAAGCATTCTTACTGCTGACAACTCCCGTTTTGAAGAAACGGAGGACATCATCAATGATATTAAGTCAACATTGGTTCCTGCAGGAGGCAAATACGTTGAGATCCCTGACAGAAGAGAGGCCATTGAATATGCCATGACTCATGCAGAGCCGGGTGACATGATAGCAGTTATCGGAAAAGGTCACGAGGATTACCAGGAGGTAAAGGGTGTACGCACACATTTCCTTGATCGTGAGGTTATAGCCGAGACTGCCGTAAAATTTAACCTTTGATCAAAAGCACATATTCATGTCTCCATGCATGATCATTGATAATTATTCATAAAAAAATATACAACCGGGTATCTCAAACCCGATAAACTATTCTAAGAAGGACATTTTATGATTACCGCAGATAAAAGCTTTGGTTTTACAGATGATGACATAGAGGAGATAGTTCTTGACTCCAGAAAACAAATGAACCATGCCTTGTTCGTTCCCATCATCGGCGAACGCAGTGACGGACATGACTATATCGACATGGCCATACAAAACGGTGCCGTTGCCGTTTTAAGTTCGAGAGATATCTCCCCACTGAAGGAAAAATATCCGGATGTAAGGTTTTATCAGGTAAATGATACTAAAGAGGCCCTTCAGGAGATAGGTTACATGGAGCGTCTTAAGTTCCATGGCACTGTTATAGGAGTAACAGGTTCCGTGGGAAAGACCACCACCAGAACCATGATAGCCACGGCACTCAGTGCCGGAAAAAAGGTATTTCAGACCGCCGGCAATGCAAACTCTCAGGTTGGGGTTCCTATTACAATGTTCCAGATGGCCCGCTCAGGAGCAGATATTGCGGTTATCGAGCTTGGAATGTCGGAGCCGGGAGAGATGACAAGAATCGCTCAGATCGCCTGTGTGGATGCCGCGGTCATTACCAATATCGGCATCGCACATATAGAGCAGCTTAAAACCCAGGAGAACATTCTCCGGGAGAAGCTTCATATCCTTGACGGTACACCTGACGGCGGTATCCTTTATGTCAATGCGGACGACCCTATTTTAAGCAGTCTTACCCTCGACAGTATCCATGACTTCGGAATAGCAAAGGATATCAGTCTCACCATAAGACAGTATTCCAGGGATGACTATCCTCTGACACTTTCCGTCAAGGGTGATCACATGCTTCAGAATGCTTCGGCGGCCATGCATATAGCAGAATTTGCCGGCGTGGATACGGAAGAGGCAAAGAATAAACTCATGTCCTTTACCGGCGTCACAGGCCGCGGAGAAACCTTTAAAACCAAAAACGGCGTCACAATCATCGACGATGCCTACAACGCATCACCGGTTTCCATGAAGGCCGGTCTTGACACCTTATCGCAGCTTGAAGGAAACCGTAAGATAGCAGTTCTTGCAGATATGCTTGAGCTTGGGGAGAATACTTTGGATTATCACCGCGAGGTAGGCGTTTACCTTGCTGCTCTTCCTATTGATGTAGTATTTCTTTACGGTGAAAGAGCCGCATCTATAGGTGACGGCATAAACGCAGCCTTTGATGCTCCCGACATTTCGCTTGGTGACAGTGATATCAGGAACAGGGCCGGCAAAAAACCAACCATAGAATATTTCAACGATTTTTCAGAGCTGAAAAACACTATACAAGCCATCGCAAAGGATCAGGATGTGATACTTTTCAAGGGTTCCAACAGTATGAAGCTTACCGAGATCGTTAAAGCCTTTAAACAGGATATTGTATAAATGTACGCAAAGATCATAGTAGATATTACAAACGAAGCTCTGGACAGAGCTTATACATATCGAATACCTGAAGGAATGAAGGTAAACGCCGGGGATAGAGTTTCTATCCCCTTTGGTGTTTCTAATGCCAAAAAAACAGGTTATGTAATAGGCCTTACTGAAACCGTGGATTACGATCCCGCCCGTGTAAAAGATATCAAAGAGGTTCTGAATAACGCGATATCCGTTAAGGAACAGCTCATAAGTCTTGCTTCCTGGATGTCAACCGAATACGGGACAACTCTTATCCAGTGTCTGAAAACCGTGCTTCCGGTAAAACGCGCCGTACGAAAGAATTCCCGTCGTATAGATCCTCTTTTAAGGTATCAGGATGAAAAGGATGATTACCATGAGCTGAATCCCGAACAAAAGGCTGCTGCCGATACTGTGATCGACGGCTTCAGGAAGTGCCGGAACACTTCAGAATCCGCTGCGGAATCACCTGAAGAATCCATCCCGGACTCTGAAAGACTCAGGGACACCGGCATAAAGGATGTACCCCGGTATCTTCTTCACGGAATAACCGGTTCAGGAAAAACCGAAGTATACCTTCATGTAATGGAGGAGGTCATAAGGTCCGGCTATAAAGTCATAATGCTCATACCTGAAATCTCCCTCACATACCAGACTGTTATAAGAGTCTCTACAAGATTTAAAGGTCGTGTGGCGATACTGAATTCACGCATGAGCATGGGAGAGCGTTACGAGCAGTATATGAAATGTGAGAAAGGGGAAGTCGACATCCTGGTGGGACCCCGTTCAGCCATATTCGCTCCCTTTGACAGGCTTGGCATCATAATCATGGACGAAGAGCACGAAGGTGCCTACAAATCAGAAACGGCACCCAGATACGAAACCCGGGAGGTTGCCTTCCAAAGAGCAAAATTGAGCCAATGTCCCGTTTTATACGGTTCCGCCACCCCTTCGGTACAAATATACACAGATGCCCTGAAGGAAAATATCACTCTTCTTGAACTTCACAGGAGAGCAAGACTGGGTTCAGATCTCGCCGAAACCGAGATAATCGACTTACGGACTGAACTTGAAAACGGAAATCGCAGTGTCTTTTCGGAAAGACTTTATGAACTCATAAAGGAAAAGCTTTCAGCCCATCAGCAGATCATGCTTTTCATGAACCGAAGAGGGTACAGCAGCTTCGTATCCTGCAGAAGCTGCGGACAGGCCATAAAATGCCCTCACTGCGACGTTTCCCTGACTCTTCACAGGGATGGGATACTTCGATGTCACTATTGTGGGCATGAGACACCCCTTATGAAAAAATGCCCGGGCTGCGGAAGCCCTTATCTTGCGCCCTTTGGCTTCGGAACCGAAAAACTTGAAAGCCTTGTGAAAAAGACATTTCCCGAAGCTGTTGTGATCCGCATGGATGCAGATACCACCAAAAACAAGGGCGGTCACGAAAGGCTGTTGGAACAGTTCAGGAATCATAAGGCAGACATACTTATAGGAACCCAGATGATCGTAAAGGGACACGACTTCCCGGATGTGACCCTGGTAGGTCTTATAGCCGCAGATTTAAGTCTTTCGGCACCGGATTTCCGGTCTTCCGAAAGAACATTTCAGCTTATCACCCAGGCAGCGGGAAGAGCAGGCAGGGCAGGAGGCCCCGGCAATGTCATTATCCAGACCTATCAGCCGGATCACTACGCTATAGCTCTTACAACCACTCAGAATTATAAGCTGTTTTACGAAAAAGAAATCAGCTTCCGCAAGCTAATGGGGTATCCGCCTTTTGAATACCTCATGACCATACAGCTCCTTTCGAAGGACGAAGAAATGCTTACACTTATCAGCAATTCGGTGTCTGAGCTGTTTAAGCCTGAGTGTTCCGGAAAAAATGCTGAGTTTATCGGTCCTCTTGAGGCAAGTATATATAAGGTGAATGACATATACCGAAAAATCGTGTATATTAAACATCCCGGACATGATATAATCATACAGTTAAGGGACAGATTCACTGCGCTTGTCCGGGAAAAAGACAAGCGTGGATTTGTTATGCTTAACTATGACCTTCAGTAAATCCCACGTGCCGGAGGTTTACGGTTAAATACACCTGAACCCCGGTATGTGATACAGAAACTATATTTTCAGAATGGAGTAAAAAATGGCTTTAAGAACAATCAGAGTAATCGGCGACCCAATCCTTGAGAAGGAGTGTAAGCCTTTGAAAAATATTTCCGACCGCACAAAGGAGCTTATCATGGATATGTTTGAAACCATGTATGATGCCAATGGTGTCGGACTTGCAGCTCCGCAGGTTGGTATACTTCGACAGCTTTTTGTTGTTGATATCGGAGATGGCAAACGTTACGTATGCATCAATCCAACTGTAACAGCCATAGGCGAGGAGTGCCAGACCGGAGAGGAAGGCTGTCTTTCAGTACCCGGCAAGGAGGGCGTTGTAACACGTCCGCTTAAGGTACACGTAAAGGCCTGTGACATTAACATGGAAGAGTATGAGTTTGATGCAGAGGGTCTTCTTGCCCGTGCCATGGCTCATGAGAACGATCATCTCCACGGCATCCTTTATACCGAAAAGGTTGAAGGTGAGCTGGAAGATGTAACTTACGAAAATCTTGAAGAGTACGATTACGGAGACGAGAAATAAAGATTCATTACAGGGAGCCGGATAGATCTGCATCTGTATGTCAGAGATAAACGGTAAAAATCTTACGTATATAGGGAGGTAGTCTTTTGAAAGTCATATTTATGGGCACACCTGATTTTGCGGTTTCCACCCTGGAAGCACTGTACAAAGCAGGACATGAGATAAGCCTTGTGGTGACACAGCCTGACCGTCCGAAGGGACGTCACGGGGAAGCACAGAAAAGCGACGTTAGGATCGCCGCGGAAAGTCATTCTATCCCGGTCATCACCCCTTTAAAAATACGGAACGACGAGGAGGCCAAAAAGCTTCTGAAGGACCTTGCACCGGATGTTATAGTCGTAACTGCATTCGGTCAGATACTCCCTCAGGAAATCCTGGACATTCCAAAGTATGGCTGTGTCAATGTTCATGCCTCACTGCTTCCCAAATACCGTGGAGCTGCACCCATCCAGTGGGCAGTCCTTAATGGCGACCCTGAGACAGGTGTCACTACCATGCAGATGGATGCGGGACTGGACACAGGTGACATTCTTCTCACCAAAAAAATAGCTCTGGATCCAAAGGAAACCGGCGGAAGTCTTTTTGACAAGCTGGCTGTTCTCGGCGGGGAACTCATTGTGGAAACCCTTGAGAAGATTGCCGACGGAAGCATTACCCGTACTCCACAGGATCATGATGCCGCAACCAAGGTAGGCATGTTCACAAAGTCCTTCGGTCTTATCAACTGGTCGGAGCCGGCAGTAAAAACAGAAAGAAAGATCCGCGGACTTAATCCATGGCCATCAGCCTACACTTTCCTTTCCGGAAAACAGCTGAAGCTCTGGGATGCAGATGTAGTTTCCAAAGAGTTTTTTGATGCAGGTGCATTTGAAGAAGCAGCCGTATTGACTTCAGACAGGACTCCGGAGAATTCCGATAAATCTATGGAGGGACGTCTTTTCACAGATCATAAGAAAAATCTTATTGCCGTCTGCGGAGAAGATTTTCTGAAGATCAACGAACTTCAGCTGGAAGGCAAAAAACGTATGACAGCCGCTGATTTTCTTAAGGGCTATCGTTTTTAATATCAGGAGGTGATCACTATGTATGGATATCCGATGTATTATGGATATGATTGGACTTATTTTCTTGTTTTGATAGGTGTGGTTCTCAGCATGATCGCAAGCCACAATGTTCAGGCAACCTTTGAGAAGTATTCGCATGTGCAGGCTTTTTCCGGTCTTACGGGAGCACAGGCTGCCAAGATGATACTTGAGAGAAACGGCATTAACAATGTCAGAATCCAGGGCATCGCCGGCAGTCTCACCGATAACTATGTACCCAGTCAGAAGGTACTGAATCTCAGTCAGTCAACCATCAACAGTACCTCCATTGCTGCCATCGGTGTGGCTGCACATGAGTGCGGACACGCTATACAGGACGCAAGGGGATATCAGCCGCTGATTCTCACAAGAACCATTTCTCCGATTTGTGCCATTGCGTCAAAGGTATCACTTCCGCTGATATTATTCGGATTCATCATCAGTATGACATCTCTTGTTCAGATCGGAATAATCACATTTGCAGTTGCCATATCAATTCAGCTTCTGACTTTACCTGTTGAATTTGACGCTTCCAGAAGAGCCGTTCAGACTCTGGCAGAGTACGGTATGGTAAATGACAACGAACTCAACGGTATCAAGGCTGTTCTCAAGGCTGCCGCATTAACCTATGTTGCAGCTGCCGCGTCCTCAGTTCTTCAGCTTTTACGTCTGGTTTTACTTACACGCGGAAGCGGAAGAAGAAGAAGAAGATAGGAATCTTATGGAAAATAAAAAGCCCTTTAAAAAACCTTATAATAAATCTTCCCGCCCGCATACGCACGCCGGAAGGTCTCAGGAAAAGACCGCAGTTACACCGCGGTCTATTGCGATTTATAGCCTTAATAAAATCCTGGAGGAAAAGCTGTTTTCCCACATCGTTCTGAGAGAACAGCTTCAGAAATACACCAATCTGACAGAACGTGACCGCGGCTTCATCACACGTCTCGTTGAGGGAACCCTAGAGTATACCATCCAGATCGATTTCATTTTGAACAGGCACAGTAAAACACACACCAAGAATATGAATCCCCTGATAAGAACCGTTCTTCGTATGTCCTCTTATCAGATTCTGTATATGGACAGAGTTCCTGACAGTGCAGCCATTAATGAGGCGGTCAGCTTCATTAAATCACAAAGCGACAAAAAAATTGCCTTTCTGTCCGGCTTCGTTAACGGAGTACTCCGGACTATATCAAGAGAAAAGGAGACCATATTCGAGGATCTTGCCCATACAGGAAAGACCCCTGCCTATATTCGTCTGAGTACACCTTTATGGCTCTATGATTATCTCAGGGTAATGTACGGAAGAGAAACCACAGAGCAGATGCTTGACTGGTTTTTAAAGGGTTCAAAAAAGAACTATGTACGTTTTAAGGATGGACACTCTGAAGTGATGGATGGAAATATCTCAAAAACAAAGCTTTTCAAGAGCGGAGATATAACTGTCCAGGATTATGCTTCACAACAGGTCGGAATAGAAGCGGATCCTCATGCAGGAGATCTGGTGGTGGACGTTTGCGCCGCTCCCGGCGGGAAGAGCTGTCATATAGCTGAGCTTCTTCAGGGAACCGGTCATGTTGATGCGAGAGACCTTACCGAAGATAAGATCACACTTATCAACGAAAACATCGAACGTCTTTCCCTTGATAATATTTCCGCAAAGGTGTTTGATGCAAGAGTTCCTGACCCTGCACTTCTGGACGGGTCCGGCAACGGAAAAGCTGACATCGTATTGGCGGATCTCCCCTGTTCAGGACTTGGAATCATGGGCAAAAAGCCTGACATCCGTTTCAATACTTCATTAAACAGCATAAAGGAGCTGCAGACACTTCAAAGAGAGATCCTTACCACCGTTACAAAATACGTAAAACCCGGCGGAAAGCTTATATATTCCACCTGCACACTCAGCAAAGAGGAAAATGAAGACAACAGGGATTTCATACTTTCCCTTCCGGGCTTCACTCTGGATAAAGAGAAAAAGTTCTTACCGGGAGAACCTTCCGACGGCTTTTACCTGTGCGTATTCAAAAAAGTATGAAAAGCCAGAGAAGAAAACCTTTACGGCTTTTACCTTTGTGTGTTCAGGAAGGCCTGAAGGATCAGAGTTTCAGGCAGGGCTTCAGAATAAATCAGATGCCGGAAAAATATACAAATTTATTGGGATGAAAAATATACGTGACCTTGAAATAAAGGAATTAACAGAATTAATAGAAAGCATGGGGGAGAAGTCCTTTCGCGCAACACAGCTTTATCAATGGCTTCATGTGAAGCTTGCTGACGGTTTTGACGAAATGACCAATCTCCCAAAGTCTCTCCGGGAAAAGCTTTCAGAGGACTACTATGCCACACTGCCGGAGACCGTTGAGGTTCTCACCTCCCGGATCGATGAAACCAAAAAATTCATAAACCGTATGAAGGACGGTCATGTGATTGAGTCCGTATGGATGAAATACCAGCACGGAAATTCCGTATGTATATCCAGCCAGGTGGGCTGCCGTATGGGCTGCAAGTTCTGTGCTTCAACCCTGGAGGGGCTTGCCAGAAACCTCACATCCGGTGAAATGCTCGGGCAGGTTTACCGGATGGAAAAAGACACCGGCGAAAGAGTGGACAACATTGTCATCATGGGCTCCGGAGAGCCTTTGGACAACTATGAAGAATTCACCCGTTTTATACGTATGATCTCCGATAAAAACGGGCTCAATATTTCCCGCAGAAATATCACCGTATCCACCTGCGGCATTGTTCCCCGCATCAAAGAACTGGCAGATGAGAATTACGGTATCACCCTGGCTCTCAGTCTTCATGCGCCAAATGATGAAACCCGTAAAACCCTCATGCCCATAGCCAATAAATATTCTCTGTCGGAGATAATGCCTGCAATAGAGTATTATTTTGAGAAAACCGGACGTCGTGTAACCTTCGAGTATTCGGTTGTCGAAGGTGTTAATGACAACAAAAATGAGGCACAGCAGCTTGTCCGCCTCATACACAGCATGAAACAGAAGGGTAAGCTTCAGTGTCATGTGAACCTCATTCCTGTAAATCCCATAAAGGAAAGAGACTGGAAACGTCCGGACCGCAGCAAGATCGAAGCATTTCAGCATATCCTGGAAAAGAATGGCATCGCCGCCACCATACGCAGGGAAATGGGCTCGGATATCTCCGGATCCTGCGGACAGTTACGAAGAGATTACCTATCGAAGGAGTAGATGATGGACTTTTTTGCAAAGACAGACAAAGGCCGTAAAAGACGTATGAATCAGGACTACGTTTTTGCGACTTCAAAGCCTGTAGGGGCATTACCTAATCTTTTCCTCCTGGCCGACGGCATGGGAGGTCATAAAGCAGGTGATTTTGCCTCGCGTTTTGCTGTGGAAGAGTTTAGAAAATACATCAGTGAAGCACCAAAAGACATTCCCTCTGTTCAGCTTATACAGAATGCCATTTCCTCTGTAAATGAACGTCTGTACAAACTTTCCATGGAAGACGAAAATTACAGCGGTATGGGTACTACTCTGGTATCCGCATTTATTGATGATAATGTCATCACCGTAAGTAACATCGGAGATTCCCGTGCTTATATCATCCGCGGAAATACCATAAAGCAGATCACAAGGGACCATTCCTACGTGGAAGAAATGGTGAGACGCGGCTTTATGCGCCGTGGTTCACAGGATTACCTTAATTCCAGAAACATCATAACCCGTGCAGTGGGTATCGAACCCAGAGTAGCTGCCGACTTCTTTGAGGTTGAGCTGTCTGATGGAGACTATTTTCTTATGTGTTCGGACGGACTCAGCAACATGGCGGATAATGAAAGCATCCGCAACATCGTCCGGGAACGGAATTCTGTCGAAAACAAAGTACAGGCACTTATAGATATCGCCAATATCAACGGCGGAAAAGACAACATCGGCATCGTACTTGTTGACCCTTACGGAGAGGAGGTAGAGTCATGATGATTCAGGAAGGTCAGATCCTTGATGACAGATATGAAATAGACTCCCTCATCGGTCAGGGAGGCATGAGTTTTGTTTACCGTGCCAAAGATACCAAGATGGGCCGTGCAGTGGCCATCAAGGTCCTGAAGGAAGAGTACTGTGAAGACGAAGATTTCATCAGGAAATTCCAGAATGAAGCTCAGGCTGCCGCAAAACTCAACCATCCCAATATCGTTGCAGTTTACGACATCGTGGATAATCACGAGGATAAGCTCCACTATATTGTGATGGAGCTTGTGGAAGGTATCACTTTAAAAACCTATATCCAGAGAAAAGGAGCCATGGACTCCAAGGAAGCCGTCGCTCTGGCACTTCAGGTAGTGGGAGGCATTGAACAGGCTCACAAAAACGGCATAGTACACCGTGACATCAAGCCTCAGAATATGATCGTATCCGATGACGGCACTGTTAAGGTTGCCGATTTTGGTATCGCAAGAGCTGCCACCCAGCAGACAGTAAACACAACCGTCATGGGCTCGGTACATTATATCTCTCCTGAACAGGCTCGTTCCGGACAGGCTGATGAAAGATCTGATATATACAGCTTCGGCTGCACCTTATATGAGATGCTTACAGGCAAGGTGCCTTATGACGGAAGCACTTCAGTTGCTGTGGTATTTGCCCACATGGAAAATAAGATTCCGAGAGTCCGTGACCTGGTTCCTGATGTTTATCCCGCACTTGATATCGCCGTCTTCAAGTGTATGCAGAAGCGCCCCTCCAGACGTTATCAGCATATAGGAGAACTGAGAGAGGATCTTCAGAAAGCGATTAAGGATCCGGGCGGTTCTTTCTTTGAGGGAAAAATCCCCGAGGACCTGGATGAAACGAGGGTACTTTCGCCTGCTGAACTCGATGACCTTAAGTCCATGCAGAATCAGTCAGATTCAAAAACGGAGCAGCCTCACTACAGTGGAATACCGGGTTTCCTTTATGATCACAATATAATAAGAGATCACATTATGCTTTCCCGCATCATCACGGTCATATGCGGCATCGCTATACTGATACTGGTTCTGATCATAGGGAAAAATGTGGTGGATTTCTTCACCCGTGATACCACTCCTTTGGAAACCGCAGCTACCACTGTCGCAGAAACAGAGGAAACCACTGCTGTAAGCATTACCATTTCCGCCCTTGAAACCCGTATTCAGGGTATAATCGGTCTTACAATAGATGAAGCGGAAGAGGATCTCAGAGAGTATAACATCAGGATATTATCATCCGGTGCGGAATATTCCGACACCTACAACGAGGGTGTTATCATCAGCTATCCCGACAAGGATTACGCTGCCGGAAGCACCATAGAGGTAACCGTCTCCAAGGGTCCTCAGACAATTGTATTTTACAATAAAAACAATCCTTATGACCTTAGCACTCTCAACGAAACAAAGCTTCAGGATCTGGAGACCCGCCTTAAGGAACGTGACATTCCCTACAGCGTAACAGAAGAATACTCGGATACGGTTCCCGCAGGATATGTGATCCGTACAAACAAGCCGGATTCTTCAGGCTCTGAGAAGCTGGAAATAGTGGTCTCCAGAGGACTTAATGCGAATGTGGTCAATGTTCCGGATCTGAAGGAATACTCAGAACAGGATGCACTTACAGCCCTGTCGCTGCTTGAACTGACACCGGGAAATATTTCCTATCTCCCGGACAATACCGTTGAAGAAGGCATAGTGACCGGACAGTCCATAGCAGCCGGAACCCCTGTACCGAAGGGCACCACCATAAGTTTTACCGTATCGGCAGGTCCTAACGGAATTGCCAGTGTTAAGTCGGTTGACCCTCAGGACCTTACGACAACATCATCAGACAAAAACGGCTGGTACAGTTCCATCAGTACCACTGTCTCCCTCGGATCCGGCGCGGAACCGGGATCAAATGAAACCATGCTGGTGTCCATAAGGCTCCGTCAGGATGTGAACGGAGAAGAGCATTACAGAACTCTTCAGGAAGCCCGTTCCTACGCCATCGGAACAGAGCTTCAGGTTGTATTCCCGACTATAAAGGGCGAAGAAGGAATCCCTTCAGGTGTGGTTGAGGTTGTTAATGCTTCCACCGATACTGTCATCGCTTCCTTTGCATGTGCTTTCTCCCCGGAGGAGTAAGTTACTTAAACCAAGATTCATGAGGTAAAAATGTCTTTAAAAGGAAAAATCTACAAAGGAATAGGAGGCTTTTATTACGTTCATACTTCAGAAGGTGACTACGAATGTCGTGCCAAAGGCATCTTCAGAAACCGTAATGAAAAGCCTCTTGTCGGAGATGATGCGGAGATTGAGCCCGTCCAGGACAGCGAAAAGGAGCGTGAGGGTTCCGTTATCCGCATCCTTCCAAGGAAAAACCAGCTGATACGTCCGGAGGTTGCCAATATCGATCAAGCGGTAGTTGTGTTTGCCCTTAAGCATCCGGACCCGAATCTGAGTCTCCTGGACAGATTTCTCATACATATGGAACAGCGGGACATACCTGTGGTCATTTTTTTCAACAAGGTCGATCTCATTGATGTTCCGGAAGGTGACCTTCCGGAGGAGCCGGAAGAAGAATCCGTTCCAAAGTGGAAAAAGAAAAAAGATAAAGCCTTATCTATCCCGGAGATACATGCAGAGCACCCGGAGCTCATCCCGGAAATATACAGAAGAGCAGGCTATAAAGTTCTGGAAATAAGCACAAAGTCAGGGGACTGTTACGAAAGGATCATGGAGGTTCTCCGCGGAAAGACCACAGTTCTTTCCGGCCCCAGCGGCGTAGGTAAATCCTCCATCACAAATCTCATTCACCCGGATGCCAATATGGAAACCGGGGAACTGAGCCGTAAGATCGAGAGAGGAAAAAATACCACAAGACATACGGAATTTTTTTATATAGATAACGACACCTATGTGCTTGATACTCCCGGTTTTACTTCTCTTTATGTTAATGACATCGATCCGGAACGGCTTATGTACTATTTCCCCGAATTCGAGAGTCACAGACAAAACTGCCGTTTCAAAACCTGTATCCACATAGGAGAAAAAGACTGCGCTGTAAAAGAGGCTGTGCAGAAAGATGAAATTTCCCGGGAACGTTACGACAGTTATGTTCTTTTATACAATGAACTAAAATCGCAACGAAGATACTGATCTTTTCAATGTCACCGGTTCGTCCGGTCAGTTCAAAAGGACTTATCACAAAATGAAAAAACTTGCAGTTATAAATGACCTGAGCGGCATAGGCCGTAGTTCTCTATCCATACAGTTACCTGTTGTATCGGCTCTTTCTGTTACCTGCTGTCCTGTACCCACAGCCATCCTTAGCAGTCATACGGCATATAAAGACGTAGCAGCAACAGGCTTTAAAGATCATCTCGGAGATTTCTTTGATGCATGGAAAAAAAATGGCTTTATCTTTGACGGGATCCTTATAGGATATCTCGGAGATACAGAAGAACATCCCATGATTTCAGACTTCATAAAGGACCAGAAAGCAAGAAACCCCGGGGTCATAGTCATACTTGACCCTGTAATGGCTGATAACGGAAACCTTTACCGTAATATGACAGAAAAACATATCGAAGCCATGCTTTCCCTTGCAAAGCAAGCTGACCTTATGACACCGAATCTCACTGAAGCTGCGCTCTTAACCGATTTCGATTACGAAGGCATAAGGGAAACTCTGGAAGAATGCAAACATGACGCAGCCAAGGGTATGGTTTTTAACTCTTTATTGTCTGCCCTTCACCATATAACACCGGGAGCCGTCATAGTAACCGGAATAGAAGAAGAGAACGAGGCAGGACAAAAACAGCTTTTAAATGTCCTTTCCGAAACCGACGGAGACCTCCGATTCATCCGTAATCCCCGTACAGGTAACGGAAGACCGGGCACAGGGGATCTTTTCAGTGCCATAATAAGCGCAAAGCTTCTGAACGGTACAGATCCCTGGAAAGCCTGCCGTTCCGCTGCAGATTTTGTGGGGCTTGCCATAAAGCATTCCGAAGAGCTTAATCTTCCCGTTATTGAAGGTGTGCAGTTCGAGGATCTGCTCCGGCATCTTTCGGATTCAGATTGCTAAGCATTCGCCTCATATAACTTGAAAATACAAAAAAATAACGCTATAGTTATTAGGTGCTTTTTAAGCATATTTTATAGTTAATTTCCGGGAGGAGAGAGGATCTTATGTTAGACATTAAATTTGTCAGAGAAAATCCGGAGCTTGTAAAAGAAAATATCAAAAAGAAGTTCCAGGAAGAGAAGCTTCCACTGGTTGACGAAGTGATCAAATATGACGCAGAGGCCAGAAAGTGCCAGCAGGAGGCTGATGACCTTCGTGCAAAGAAAAATTCCGTTTCCAAGCAGATCGGTGCTCTTATGGCTCAGGGCAAAAAGGATGAGGCTGAGCAGGTCAAGGCTGAGGTTTCAAAGTATGCCGACAGACTTAAGGAGCTTGAAGAGTTACAGCCCAAGCTTAATGAAGAGCTCACAAAGCGCATGATGATCATACCTAACATTATCGATCCGTCTGTACCTATCGGTCCGGATGATACTCATAATGTAGAGAATGAACGTTTCGGCGACCCTGTTGTTCCTGATTTCGAGGTTCCTTATCACACAGATATCATGGAATCCTTCGGCGGTATCGATATGGATGCTGCGGGACGTGTTGCAGGAAACGGATTCTACTATCTTCTGGGAGACATCGCACGTCTTCACTCAGCAGTACTCAGCTACGCCCGTGATTTCATGATCGGAAGAGGATTTACTTATGTTATCCCTCCTTACATGATTCGTTCAAGGGTTGTTGACGGCGTTATGTCATTCTCCGAGATGGATGCAATGATGTACAAGATCGAGGGAGAGGATCTGTTCCTCATCGGTACTTCTGAGCACTCCATGATCGGTCGTTTCATCGATCAGATCCTTCCGGCAGATACATTGCCTTTAACACTTACATCTTATTCCCCTTGTTTCCGTAAAGAGAAGGGTTCCCACGGTCTTGAGGAGCGTGGTGTTTACCGTATCCACCAGTTTGAGAAGCAGGAGATGATCGTAGTATGTGAGCCTGAAGATTCTATGGACTGGTATGCAAAGTTATGGAAGAATACAGTAGATTTCTTCCGTTCCATGGATATACCTGTAAGAACACTTGAGTGCTGCTCAGGAGATCTTGCCGACCTTAAGGTAAAGTCCTGCGATGTTGAGGCATGGTCACCTCGTCAGAAGAAGTATTTCGAAGTGGGTTCATGTTCAAATCTCGGCGATGCACAGGCAAGAAGACTTAAGATCCGTATCAAGGGCAAGGACGGAAAGATCCATCTTGCACACACTCTTAACAATACCTGTGTAGCTCCTCCACGTATGCTTATTGCATTCCTTGAGAATCACCTTCAGGCAGACGGCTCAGTCACTATCCCTGAGGTTCTCCAGCCTTACATGGGCGGAACAAAAGTTCTTACACCGAACTGGAACTCCATTGAGGGTAAGAAATAATATTTCCGGGTAAACATTTTCGCCAATCAGCGTTTCCAAAAATGAATAGTCTGTTTTCGGATGGCATATCATACCTGTCCGGGAACAGACTTTTTTTATTCAAAGCATAATTTTGATGAGAAATACCGGCTGAACTGTTACAAGTTTCTTAAAGTATTCGTAGATTGTATTAATGATTCACTTGACCTATAATTGTCTTACATTTTTTCATAAACTACAGGGAAACATTGAATCAGTGTTTCCCTGATTTATGGTGTAATACTATTGGGAGGATTCTATTGGAACCACTTATCAAGGTCAGGGACTTATATAAAATCTTCAATATAGGAACCAACAAAGTCTATGCCCTGAACGGCGTTTCCTTTGATATATACAGAGGTGAGTTCATCGCCATAGTCGGGACCTCCGGCTCCGGAAAATCCACCTGTCTCAATATGCTGGCAGGGCTGGAAGCCCCCAGCAGCGGGATCATACAGATCGCCGGCAAACGCATTGACCGCATGAACGAATCCCAGCTGGTGGCATTTAGAAGACAAAACGTAGGATTTATATTCCAAAGCTATAATCTGATCCCATCCATGAATGCCCTTGAAAATGTATCCATGCCACTTATGTTTCGTGGCGTACCCTTAGAAACCAGGACAAAAGCCGCAAAACACTATATGGAGCTCATAGGCATAGGTGATCAGGGGCTGCATATGCCTAATCAGATGTCCGGCGGTCAGCAGCAGCGTGTAGGAATCGCAAGAGCTCTGGTTATTGATCCAAAGATCATTTTTGCAGATGAACCAACCGGTAACCTTGATTCACATACAACCGATGATGTCCTTAACCTGCTGAAAAAAATTGTGGAAGAGGAACACCGCACCCTGGTCATGGTAACCCATGATCCGCATATTGCATCCTGGGCAGATCGCCAGTTAAGAGTTGTGGACGGTCATATAGTGGAAACCGTCATCAATAAAGAGAGTTCCATAGAACAGGAAATCCTCAGGGAAACCGGCTCAGAACCATATTGTGTCGTAACACCGGAAAACTGATATATTATTAAAATCGTGGGCAGTATAGAAAGAATCCTTGCGGATTCTTTTGAAGCGCTCTAAGCCGCGCGGCTCCCACGATTAAAAATCGTGGGCATAGATGCAGCTCCGGCAGTATCGGAGGTAGAATGAAAAAAGCTGTATTATTGAAAAATCTTTTAATAAAAAAATTTTTGAGCATCAGCATATGCTTCTTTATGGTTCTGGCTGCTCTTTCTGTCACTTCACCCATAAGTGCAAGAGCTTCCTATGTAGATACCAACCTTAATACTTTTATCCACGATGCTGATCCCACACCCGAAGGAGTGATAGGGCAGGATATGCAGCTGACCGTCCGAATCGGCTATAACGGTAAAAACGGTCTCTACAATCCGAAATCCGATCATATCAACAATGTAAGGGTTCGTCTTTCACAGGATCAGAATCTCATAAACACAAACGGTATAGTTCCAAGTGCAAACAGGACCAATCCCTACGATCCCGACGATGAAGCAGAAGAGTCTGAAGCTTACAACGAAGGTTACCAGGCAGGTGCCGCCAGAGCTTACAATGCTTCCCTCGGTCTCACCTATCCTGTAGACGGGGGCGTTTATCCCCTGGAGATCAATTCCTCCACCATGACTCAGGAAAAGAACCTGGGCACCCTCAAAAAGGGAGAGTATGTCGAGGTCACCTTTAACGTACACTTAAGAAGTGACATCAAGGCCGGCTACTACGGGGTTCCCGTATCTATATTTTATGATGTTCCCGAAAATCCTTCAGGAGACCACGGAAGTCTCAACAGAGCCGAGTTCATAAACATCTGCGTGCTCGAGCAGGGTGAGATAACGGATCCCGCTTCAACCGAGAAGGAGTCCGCTTTTGTAGTAGGTGAAAACCAGGTTACTCCTGCCGCAAGCTATCCATCACAGATGGCTTATACCGTGAATTTCCGAAACCAGACAAACCGTACTCTCTACGATGTAAAGGTTCACATGGAAAATGCTCTGGACCCGACCAAGGAATTCCAGAATACAGCCTACTCAAAGGCAAGCGCTTCAAAACAATTTCCTTTCGAGATAAGCCAGTCCAACTATGACCAGACCTTCGAGGCCGTAACTCCCGAAGAGATCATTTCCCCGGCTTATGTCCTGAATATAAAAAGAAATGCTGCCAGCGGTTATTATCCCATCATTTATACCGTGACCTACAAGCGCACACCTGATGCAACCCTGCAGTCAAAGGAAACTCATACCTTCTTTGTAAATATCAATAACCCTTCCATGAATGATACCGAACCGGACTCCACAAGAGAGTTCAATGCAAACGACCGTACAAAAGCGCGTCTCGTTGTAGGTTCATACCATACCGAACCGGAAGCGGTTTATGCAGGTCAGCCTTTTAAGCTTTTTGTGGAAATAGAAAATGCCAGCACAAATATAAATGCCAGCAACATTCTCCTTACAGTGGAATCCGAAAAGGTAGATAATTCCAATGTTTTCTCAACGGAGAACGGCTCCAACTCCACAGTAATAAATGCTTTAAATGCAGGTGAAGCAAAGGAGGTTTCATGGACCATGATAGCAGGCGCCGGTGTAAATCCGAGAGCCTATGCCATCACCATAAATGAAAAATTCGACTCACCTGAGTTCAAGAATGCCGAAGAAAAAGTTACCCTGGATATAGAGGTAAAGCAGATCCCCCGTCTGTCCTGCACAGGTTATGACATCATGCCCCAAAGTGTGACAGTAGGAAATGAATCCAATGTCATGTTTAATATAAACAATACAGGAAAGGTTATCCTTTACAATGTAACCGTAGCCTTTGATGCAGATTCCATTCAAAGCACAAGTGCTTACGTCGGAAACATTAAGCCCGGAGAATCAGGTACTGTTGATGCCATGATCACCGGAACTTCCCCGACGATGGATGACGGAACCATACGTGTAACCATCTCCTATGAAGACATTAACGGAGAGACCTCTACACAGGAAGAAACCATAAATCTCTACGTGACGGAGGATATACCCGAAGAATTTGAAAGGGTTTATCCGGAGGAGGACAACGTCAAAGCCTCTCCTTTAGACTCATTTAAGCTTCCGGGAGCCATACTTGCCGGCGTACTTGGCGCAGCAGCAACAATCCTCTTCATAAGAAAAAAGAAGAAGGAAAAGGAACAGAAACAGGATACAGATGAGACTATCTGATTTATTTAAGCTTGCAATAAGTAATCTTAGAAGGCGTAAAACCAGAACCCTGCTGACAATTCTCGGCGTTGTCATCGGTACAGCTTCCATAGTTGTCATGGTAAGCCTGGGGCTCGGCATGAGTGACATGATGCTTAAATCCTATCAGGATGAAGGCTCGCTCACTCTTATCCGTGTTCGTGAAAGCTACGAAAACAGAGATAGCACCTCAAAGAACAAGAAACAGACAGAACTCACGGATGAAAATGTTGAACTCTTTGCTTCACTTGACCATGTGGTAAGCGTAAGTCCTTCTCTCGAAGTTAATGTCACTGCCAAATGTAATGGTTATGATGGTAATTTTACCATATGCGGTGTTTCCCAATACTATCTCGAGCAGCTTAAGCTCAGAGAGGGTGGTACCATACCTGAACCCGATCAGGGACAGCTCAGCCTTATACTCGGAAACCAGCTCCTTTATAACTCCTTTTATAAGCCGACTACCTACGAGAGCATCGAGATCAATCCTGATAAAGATACCATCTTTTTTATTTTTCCCGAGAGCAGCTATGTTGAAAAAAAGAACAACAGCTCAGAGGAGTCCCCAAAAACCAAGATATCCAAAAAATACATTTTCCCTATATGCGGTATCATACGCGGCGGAAAAGAAGACTGGTCCTACGACTCATACAATGTATATGCAGACATCAATACGCTGAAACGTTTCCTGCAGAAAATATATAAAAAGGCTCTGGTTCCCAATCCCCGTACAACCAAGAACGGGAAGCCCTATACCTATTACGTGTACGATACCATCTATGTTTTTGTGGATGACATGGCCAATGTCAAGGATGTGCAGACTCAGATCTCAAACCTCGGCTTCAGCGTAAGCTCCAACATGGAATGGCTGGAATCTGCCCAGGAATCCCTCAATATGGTTCAGATGGTGCTTGGAGGCATCGGCGGTGTTTCTCTTCTGGTTGCTGCCATAGGTATCATGAACACTATGATGATGTCCATATATGAACGTACAAAAGAGATTGGTGTAATGAAGGTGCTTGGTTGTGATATGTCGGACATCAAAAACATGTTCCTCTTTGAATCCGGCATCATCGGTCTCATGGGAGGTATAGCGGGACTTGTAGTAAGCTACATCATTTCATACATTATCAATTTCTTCAGTTCCTCCGGTACCAATGACATGGTTTCCATGTTCATAGGATACGGCAACAACAGCGGATCCCTGTCATATATACCTTTGTGGCTGGCAGGCTTTGCCATCGTTTTCGCCATTGCAGTAGGTTCCATAGCGGGTTACATTCCGGCTGTACGGGCTATGAAGCTCAGCCCTCTTGCGGCTATAAGGAATGAATGATAACTGATACGAGCGGTCGGGCATTCAAATGGATGCCCGACCGCTCTTCTTTACATATACCTCTATTAAGTAATACCTGCTATATTAGAATGAAATGTTGTTTATCCTTTATTCGGATGCTATAATTCAGTTCATGTATATCAATTGCAATATAGGGGAGTAATCATGATCAAAGTAGCAAAGTTTGGCGGCAGTTCCTGTGCCTCTGCAGAACAGTTTAAAAAAGTTAAGGATATCATTGTTTCAGACAAAAGCAGACATTACATTGTAGTTTCTGCTCCGGGCAAGCGTGATTCCAAGGACACAAAGGTAACAGATATGTTGTACCAGCTGTACAATGCTGCATCCTCTGAACAGAATTTCAATCCCATCCTCTCAAAGATCAAGGATCGCTATCAGGAGATCATCGACGGACTCGGACTTGATATCAATATGGATGAGGATTTTGATAAGATAGCTCATGATCTCCTTGACGGTGCCGGCAAGGACTATGCCGCATCCAGGGGTGAATATCTCAATGCAAAGCTTATGGCTGCATACCTTGGTTTTACCTTTATAGACTCTGCATCCTGCTTTGTATTTAACAAGGACAGAACCTGTGATTTTGCAAAAACCGAAACAGCCATCAACGATGCCCTGACCGATGTTGATTATGCTGTCTTCCCCGGATTTTATGGTGCAAATGAGGATGGTGATATCGTAACCTTCTCAAGAGGAGGTTCTGATGTTACAGGCTCCCTCATTGCGGCTGCCGAGCATGTTGATCTCTATGAGAACTGGACAGATGTATCAGGCTTCCTTGTAGCAGATCCCCGTATAGTAAAGAATCCGGAAGTCATTGATTATATAACCTACAGAGAGCTTCGAGAGTTAAGCTACATGGGTGCCGGAGTTCTTCACGAAGATGCCATCTTCCCGGTACGTAAAGAAGGTATCCCTATCCAGATCAAGAATACCAACAAACCTGATGATCACGGTACCATGATAGTACAGGACACTTTGAAAAAGCCGCGTTTCGTCATCACCGGTGTAAGCGGTAAGAAAAATTTCTGTGCCCTTAACATTGAAAAGGCCATGATGAACGCAGAGATCGGTTTCGGCCGCAAGATCCTGACAGTTCTTGAAGACAACCATATTTCTTTTGAGCATATTCCTTCCGGCATTGATACCATGACTTTGGTTATACACCAGGAAGAGCTGGAGACCTGTGAGCAGAAGGTTCTCAACGGAATACAGCGTGCCGTTAATCCGGACATGATAGAACTTGAATCCGACATAGCTCTTGTTGCCGTTGTAGGTCGTGGCATGAAGTCCTCCCGCGGTGTCGCAGGAAGAATCTTCTCAGCACTTGCCCATGAATATATTAACATCAAAATGATCGATCAGGGTTCAAGTGAGTACAACATCATCATCGGAGTCAGAAACGAAGACTTTGAAAAAGCAATTAAAGCAATATATAATATGTTTGTTTTAAGTGCTAAAAACTAAAGGAAGCTGATCATTCTTTTACCCGGGACTTAAAAGACCCGGGTTATTTTTATCATGTAATATCAGGAGATAAAGTGAAAATATACGTCATAGGCGGTGGTGCAGCCGGTATGATGGCTGCCATAGCTGCCAAGGAAACAAATCCCGATGCAGAAGTTCATCTGGTGGAAAAAAACGACAAGCTGGGAAAGAAGATTTTTATAACAGGAAAAGGCCGGGGTAATGCAACCAACGCCTGTGACATGGAAGAATTCTTCAAAAACTATGTCACAAATCCGAGATTTTTATATTCTGCCCTTTACTCATTCACAAATTATGATGTTATAGATCTTTTGGAGAAAAACGGATGCCGCACAAAAACAGAACGCGGCGACCGCGTCTTCCCTGTGTCAGACCATGCTTACAGCATCACGGATGCATTGAAGCATTATATCAAAAAGCTTGGTGTTGAGATCCATTACAAAACAGAAGTCCGGGCTGTCACCTTTAAAAAAGATCAGGTTTCCGGGATAGAGACTTCCTACGGAAAGTTTCCTGCAGACAAGGTGATAGTAGCCACCGGCGGACTTGCTTATCCTTCAACAGGCTCTACCGGAGACGGCTACAGATTTGCAAAGGACGCAGGCATAGCAGTTACCGAAACCTATCCGTCTCTCGTCTGCCTCACGGTTCATGAGCCGGATATATTCCGTTTGAAAGGTCTGACTCTGAAAAATATAGCCGTACGCATCACCGAAGATAACGGGAAAACCTACTACAAAGATTTTGGTGATCTGGATTTTATGGAAGATAGTTTGAGAGGACCCGTGATCATTTCCGCATCCGCAGTTCTCACAAAGTATCTCAATGCCTATGATCCTTCAAAAAGAAAGCTCCTGACAGTCCATATAGACCTGAAGCCTGCATTGAATGACTCACAGCTTGACGAAAGGCTTCTCAGAGATTTTCAGGAATTCAAAAACAAGGAACTCAGGAACACTTTTTCCAACCTGTTCCCATCACAGCTCATACCTGTTTTCAACGCCCGTCTGGAACAAAAGGGAACAGACATAAATAGAAAGGTTAGTGAAGTCAGCCGTGAAACGAGAAAAGTCATCATTGACCTCATAAGAAACTTTGATTATACCGTAAGCGGCACCGGAAGCTTCAAGGAAGCCATCGTCACCCAGGGAGGAGTTTCGGTGAAGGAAATCTCTCCGAACACCATGGAGTCCAAAAAGGTCAAAGGTCTGTATTTCGCAGGAGAGGTTCTGGATGTGGATGGTTATACGGGAGGCTTCAATATGCAGATGGCCTTTTCAACAGGACACCTTGCAGGGCAGCAGGCAGCATTAACATAAGAATATAAGCCGATTAGATCCGCATCTGTATATCAGAGATAACCGGCGAAAAACATGCATTTATAGATAAGGAGGAATTTATGCCATACAGTATAGCAATCGACGGTCCTGCCGGAGCAGGAAAATCAACAATAGCAAAAGCAGTAGCCAGAGAACTCGGTTATGTTTATATCGACACGGGTGCCATGTACAGAGCAGTAGGACTTTACTGCCTTAACAACGGAACAGACATAAATGATGAATCCCTGGTTGTTGCCGGAATAAAGGATATAGACATTAGCATAAGCTATGACGAAGAAGGCGCACAGCAGGTTTTCCTCAATGGGGAAAATGTAAGCTCTAAAATAAGAACACAGGAGGTAGGAGCAGCCGCTTCAACGGTATCACAGTATCAGCCTGTAAGAGACCTTTTGGTAGCTCTCCAGCAAAAGCTGGCTTCGAAAACCTCTGTAGTCATGGACGGTCGTGATATCGGTTCAAAGGTTCTGCCAAACGCAGATACGAAGATTTATCTTACAGCTTCAGTAGAAGAAAGGGCGAGACGCCGCGCAAAAGAACTGATGGAGAAGGGTGAGACCTGCGACATCAAAGAGGTTGAGAAAGAGATCGCGGAACGTGACTACAGGGATATGCACAGAGAGAACTCCCCCCTTATCAAAGTAGAGGATGCCGTACTCATTGACAGCTCCGATCTTACAATAGACGAAACAATAGACAGTATTCTGGATATAGTGATAAAGAGATGAATGTAACATTAGCAAAAACAGCCGGTTTCTGCTTCGGTGTTCAGAAGGCAGTAGATACCGTATATGAGATAATCGAAAGAGAAAAGCAAAAACCGGAAGAACAGCGCAAGCAGATATATACTTATGGTCCCATAGTACATAACGAAACCGTCATAGACAAGGTTGCTTCCTTTGGAGTAAAGATTCTTGATACCGAAGATGATCTAAAAGCCCTTACAGACGGAATAGTCATTATCAGAGCACATGGAGTGCCCAAATCCGTTTACGGCATTCTCGAGGAAAGAAACATCGAAACAATCGATGCCTCATGCCCGTTTGTCAGGAAAATCCAGAGACTGGCGCAAAAATATACTGCCGATAAAGAAAAAGTTTTTGTCATAGGAAATCCGGATCATCCGGAGATAATCGGGATCATCGGATGGGGCGAAGGTGATATTTCCACCATTTCCGACATGGAATCCGCAGAAAAGCTTCCGGAAGGAAATGGTCAAAGAGTTACAGTAGTGGCACAGACAACATTCAACACTGATAAATTTCAACAAATTATTGATATTTTGAAAAAAAAGTTTTATGATGTTAATGCTATTAATACGATTTGTAACGCGACTTTCGAGAGACAGTCTGAAGCAAAGGAACTTGCCAAAAGCTCCGATGCCATGATAGTCATTGGAGGAAGCAGTTCATCTAACACAAAAAAGTTATTCGAGATTTGCAAAAACCAGTGTCCGGAAACCCAGTTGATACAGACGGTTCACGATCTTGACTTTAATTACGATGACGCGATTCAAAACGTAGGTATTACAGCTGGGGCAAGCACCCCGAAAGAAATTATTGAGGAGGTTCAAAATTATGTCAGAAATGAGTTTTGAACAGATGCTTGACGCATCATTAAAATCTATTCATGCAGGGGAGATTGTTACTGGCAAAGTTATCAGTGTTAAGCCTGATGAGATTGCACTCAACATTGGGTACAAGTCAGACGGAATCATGACAAGAAGTGATTACAGCGCAGACAATACATTAGACCTTACCACAGTAGTCAATGTTGGTGACGAGATTGAATGCAAGGTAAAGAAGGTAAATGACGGTGAAGGTCAGGTAGCTCTTTCTCACAGAGAGGCTATTGCTTCAAAAGCTTCTGAAGAGCTTAAGGAAGCTTACGAGAATCAGACAGTCCTTACAGGAAAGGTAGTTCAGGTTGTTAAGGGCGGTCTCAATGTTGAAGTTAACGGTGCGAGAGTATTTATTCCCGCATCTCTTGTATCAGATACATTCGAGAGAGATCTCAACAAGTATCAGGGTGAGGATATTCAGTTCGTTATCACTGAGTTCAACCCTATGAAACGCAGAATCATCGGTGACAGAAAGCAGCTTATGACTGCAACAAAGAGAGAGCAGCATGACAAGCTCTTCTCAGAGTTAAAGGTTGGCGATGTTCGTACAGGTGTAGTTAAGAATCTTACTGATTTCGGTGCATTCATTGATCTCGGCGGAGCTGACGGTCTTCTTCATATTTCAGAGATGTCATGGGGAAGAATCGAGAACCCTAAGAAGATCTTTAAGCCGGGTCAGGAAGTTACAGCTCTCGTTAAGGAGATCAACGGTGAGAGAATTGCTCTTACACGTAAGTTTCCTGATGAGAATCCTTGGAAGGATGCAGAGGTTAAGTTCGCTGTTGGTACAATAGTAAGCGGCAAGGTTGCCCGTATGACTGACTTCGGTGCATTCATCGAGCTTGAGAAGGGCATTGATGCACTTCTTCATGTATCTCAGATCTCAAAGGATCACGTAAACAAGCCTGCAGACGTTCTTACAGTCGGACAGGATATTGAGGCTAAGATTGTAGACCTTGATGTAGACAATCGTAAGATTTCTCTTAGCATGAAGGCACTTCTTCCGGATGCTGAGAATTCTGACGTTGCCGATGTAGATATCGATGCAGTCGGAAAAGCAGAAGCAGAGAGAATTGAAGAGACAGACGCTGAGTAATTTATATTGATCAGAGTTTTCAGAGCCGGACTTTATGCCCGGCTCTTTTTTTATCGCAGGAGAAGCAAGCATGGGAATGGAAATAGAGCGCAAATTTTTGATCAGGAAGATGCCTGAGAACCTTGAACAATATCCGGTACGTCTTCTGGAGCAGGCTTACCTTAACTTTAGTCCGACCATAAGGATACGCCATGACGAAAGTAAGGAAACCGACAAATACGAACTGACCTACAAAGGCATCGGAGACTTTTTTCACGAAGAATATAACCTGCCGTTGGACAAAGCATCTTATGAAAATCTCCTGAAAAAGCATGAGGGATCCATCATCAGAAAAAAAAGATACATGATACCTGTAGGGAAACACACTGCTGAGCTTGATATATTCGAAGGAGACCTTTCCGGTTTCAGTCTTATAGAAGTTGAATTTGAAACAATAGAAGAGGAAAACTCCTTTACAGCCCCGGAATGGTTCGGCCCGGATGTCACCGCCGGCGGTGAATATACAAATTCCAGACTTGCAAGAGGCATTCTGCCTTCGCAAAAATCCTTGATATAAGCAAAAGTACGTGTTATACTCTTGACTCGGACGTGCTTACGCACGGGAGAAGTATGCGCATTTCCCCTGTGGGTTGCATATAAAATATTTAGAAACGATAAGTTTTGGAGGTACTCTTAATGAGCGTTAAAGTTGAAAATCTTGAAAACAATATGGCCAAGCTGACCGTAGAGGTAGACAATGCCGAGTTTTTAAAGGCCATTGATGTTGCATATAACAAGAGCAAGGGACGTTTCGACATCCCCGGTTTCAGAAAAGGCCGTGTTCCTAAGGATATGATCGTGAAGACCTACGG
Source organism: Oribacterium sp. NK2B42 (assembly GCF_000424445.1). Taxonomy (GTDB): domain Bacteria; phylum Bacillota; class Clostridia; order Lachnospirales; family Lachnospiraceae; genus Oribacterium. The sequence continues at coordinate 34,941 of NZ_AUJX01000015.1, read as the reverse complement.
TCCACAGGTATTTTTTGAGGAAGCACTTAACGAGATTCTCGACAAAACATACCCTGATGCCGCTAAGGAGTCAGGTCTCGAGATCGTATCAAGACCTGAAATCGGTGTTGATCAGATCGGCATGGACAAGAACCTTATCTATACAGCAACAGTAGCTGTTAAGCCTGAAGTAACTCTTGGTGAGTACAAGGGTGTAACTGTTGAGAAGGCTGATACAACCGTATCTGCCAAGGAAGTTAACGAAAAGCTCAAGCAGGAGCTTGAAAAGAATGCACGTGTTATCGATGTAGAGCGTGCTATCAAGAAGGATGATATCGCAACCATCGATTTCGTAGGAACTGTTGACGGCAAGGAGTTCGAAGGCGGCAAGGGAGAGGATTATCCTCTTACAATCGGATCAGGAACATTCATTCCGGGATTTGAGGATCAGCTTATCGGTCACTCAGCAGGCGAAACCGTTGATGTTAATGTTACATTCCCTGAAGAGTATGGTGCAAAGGATCTTGCCGGAAAGGCAGCTCTTTTCAAGACAACCATCAAGGCTGTAAAGGAGAAGCAGGTACCTGAAGCAGATGATGAGTTCGCTTCAGAAGTTTCCGAGTTCGATACTCTTGATGAGTACAAGAAGGATCTCAAGAAGAGCCTTAAGGATTTAAAGGAAAAGTCAGCAACAACCGCTAATGAGAACAGTGTTATCGCCAAGGTTGTAGAGAATGCTTCTGTAGATATTCCTAAGGCAATGATCGAGTCCCAGCTTGATAACATGGTATACGATTATCAGATGAGACTTCAGCAGCAGGGCATCCCTATGGATCAGTATCTCAAGATCACAGGCCAGACTGTTCAGCAGCTCAGAGAGCAGATGGTTCCGAGCGCAGAGAGAAACATCAAGACATCTCTTGTTATCGAAGCAGTTATGAAGGCTGAAAACATTACTGTATCTGATGAGCGCATTGATGAAGAATTTAAGAAGCTTGCTGAGTCTTACAAGATGAAGTATGAGGATCTCATGAAGAATGTTACCGACTCCCAGAAGGAGAGCATGAGAAAGGATCTTGCATTCCAGGAGACAGTTGACTTCCTCGTTTCTGAGGCAAATCTTGTAAAGGCTGAGAAGAAGTCAAAGAAGTCTGACAATGATGAGTCAGCAGAATAATTATATCGACTGAATAAATAATCATCAGACTGTCATATATTTATAACCATCAGAAAGGCGATGCATTTTTGACTGCATCGCCTTTTTATTCTTAATACACCCCGGATCCAATAGTGAAGTGACACTTCATTGTTTTCGATTTTAGACAATAGTAGAATAATCTTAAAATGGAGGGTTAAATATGAATTTCACTGATATTACAACAATTCCTTATGTCATTCAGTCAACCTCAAGAGGCGAACGTTCCTATGACATTTTTTCACGACTTCTTAATGAACGTATTGTATTTTTAGGAGATGAAGTAAATCATGACACTGCATCTTTGGTAGTTGCACAGCTTTTATTCCTTGAGTCAGAGGATCCTGACAAGGATATCAGCCTTTATATCAACAGCCCGGGCGGTGTTATTACAGATGGCATGGCTATTTATGACACCATGCAGTATATCAAGTGTGATGTTTCCACAATCTGCGTTGGTATGGCAGCTTCCATGGGAGCATTTCTCCTTGCGGGAGGAACAAAAGGAAAACGAATGATCCTTCCCAATGCAGAGGTTATGATCCATCAGCCATCCGGAGGAGCTCAGGGACAGGCTACCGAAATCCAGATCACAGCAGAATGGATACTTCGTACAAAGAAGCATATGGCCGAGATTTTGGCAGCAAACTGCGGACAGCCCTTTGAAAAGGTCATGGCTGATACAGAACGAGATCACTGGATGACAGCAGAGCAAGCTCTCGAGTACGGCATAGTTGATCATATTTTCAAATCACGTGACCAGGGGCTTGCAAGCAAAGATAAAAAATAACAGTTTTTATACCGGTTCTCCGGGAAAGAGGCCCGAGAACCGGCAATTTGATAATGAGGTATAAATATGGCAATGAAACCCGAAGACAAGATCCGCTGTTCATTTTGCGGAAAGTCTGCCAAGCAGGTGCATAAGCTTATTGCAGGTCTTAATAACACCTACATCTGCGATGAGTGTGTTGATTTATGCCAGGAAATCCTGGATGAAGAAACCGGCTCCGATGATTCTTCCGCAGATACATCTGACATCAGGCTTTTAAAGCCCAAGGAGATCAAGGACTTCCTGGACGAATTTGTTATAGGCCAGGATGATGCAAAAAAGGTTCTTTCCGTTGCGGTTTATAATCACTATAAAAGAATCACTTCGAAGATAAAGGATATAGACGTACAAAAGTCAAATATTCTCATGATCGGTCCTACCGGTACCGGAAAAACCTATCTTGCACAGACCCTTGCCAAGATCCTTGGTGTGCCTTTTGCCATTGCCGATGCAACAGCATTGACAGAAGCCGGCTATGTAGGAGAGGACGTAGAGAATATCCTGCTTAAGCTTATACAGGCAGCAGATTATGATATAAAGCGTGCAGAAATAGGTATCATATATATCGATGAGATCGATAAGATCACCAAGAAATCCGAGAATGTTTCCATCACCCGTGATGTTTCCGGCGAAGGTGTACAGCAGGCTCTTCTTAAGATCCTTGAAGGCACTGTTGCTTCTGTACCCCCTCAGGGAGGAAGAAAGCACCCTCAGCAGGAGCTTATACAGATAGATACCACCAATATTCTTTTCATCTGCGGAGGAGCCTTTGACGGACTTGAGCATATTATAGAGAAGCGTATTGCATCAGGTTCCATAGGTTTCGGTGCCGAGATAGTTGAAAAGAACAAAGAAAACTACGATGACGTTCTCAAGGAAGTTCAGCCTGAGGATCTTGTAAAGTTCGGTCTCATTCCGGAGTTCATAGGAAGAGTACCTGTAGATGTCACCTTACAGTCTCATGATGTTGATACACTTAAACAGATACTTACAACTCCTAAGAACGCCCTTATAAAACAGTATAAGAAATTGTTTGAGATAGATGGCGTAAACCTTGAGTTCACAGAAGATGCCGTTTCAGCCATCGCACAGAAGGCTGTAGCAAGAAAAACCGGCGCCAGAGGTCTTCGTTCCATCATGGAAGATATGATGACAGACATCATGTATGAAATACCTTCCGAGCCGGATATTTCAACAGTAGAGATAACTGAGGATGTTGTCAGCAACAACGGTGATCCTGTAATAACCCATAAGGATGAGGATCAATCAAAGAAATCACGTAAAGACTCTTCATTCTTCAATAAAGGTGAGAATCAATCAGCATAACTCTGGCTGTCGAACCATAAAGGAGAAATCATTGAAAATCTTATCAGTCAATCTCGATCAGGTATTAGGTGTCAAATCAGAGCTTCCCTCAACAGGGAAGCCTGAATTTGTTATGGCAGGAAGGTCAAATGTAGGAAAATCCTCCTTCATTAATGCTTTCATCAACCGGAAAAACTATGCCAGAACAAGTTCGACCCCCGGTAAGACACGAACCATAAATTTTTACAACATTAACGATCAATTTTACCTTGTTGACCTTCCGGGCTATGGTTATGCCGCAACCGGAGCCGTAGAGCAGGAAAAATGGGGACGTATGATAAACAAGTATCTGGAGACCTCGGAAGATATCGAAGAAGTCATCCAGTTTGTCGACATACGTCACGATCCTTCAAAACAGGATATGCAGATGTTTGATTTTGTGAAGCAGTCCACAGGATTTGAACCCATTGTCATACTTACCAAAGTTGATAAAATCAAAAGATCTCAGGTCAAAAAGCAGATCGCAGATATAAGAAAATGTCTTAATGCAACCGAGAATTGTGTCATGATTCCTTTCTCGGCCGAAACCAAGCAGGGTCTGCAGGAGATCTACAAGATAATCGATGACATAATCGATTCACCGGACAAACCGGAATAAAAGGCCGGTCAGTTTTTTGAAACATTTCAGTTTTTTTATCCCTGTCAAGCATTTTTTTAAAAATCCCTTGACAGCTATTATAAGAAATGTTAGACTTCATTAGTCTATTAAGACACAGGAAAGTAGGTATCCACCTCACCTCGGCAGTACGATACTGACCCGGGTTCATATTTGATTATTACTTCGTGTATTTTCATTATGGTGGATTTGGCTTACAATCCACCATATTTTTTGTTTTAACAGCTTGTATCACGGAGAGGAGTTTATGGCTATTAAGAAAAACGCAGACATCGAAATTAACGAACAGATTAGAGACAAGGAAGTAAGAGTCATTGGTGCAAACGGAGACCAGTTAGGTGTCATGTCCTCCAAGGAAGCTTACATGATGGCAAAAGACGCTGATCTTGATCTTATCAAGATAGCAGCCAATGCAACGCCGCCTGTTGTCAAGATTGCCGATTTCGGTAAATATCGCTATGAGATGATGCGTAAGGAAAAAGAGGCCAAGAAGAACCAGCATGTAACTGAGATCAAAGAGATTCGTATGACACCAAACATTGATACCAATGATCTCAACACAAAGCTGTCGGCTGCCAGAAAATTCCTTGAAAAGGGCAACAAGGTTAAGGTTGCTCTCAGATTCAGAGGACGTGAGATGTCCCGTATGAATCAGTCCAAGTACATCCTTGATGAGTTTGCAGAGAAATTAAAGGACATTGCGATCCTTGATAAACCTGCAAAAATCGAAGGCAGAAATATGGCGATTGTTATAAGTCCTAAAAAGTAAATTCACAGGAGGCTAATATGGCACAGTTAAAGCTTAAGACAAAGAAAGCAGCTGCTAAGCGCTTTAAGGTTACCGGAACCGGCAAGCTCGTAAGAAACAAGGCTTATAAGAGACACATCCTTACAAAGAAGACAACCAAGCGTAAGAGAGGTCTTCGCAAGGATATCGTTGTTGATGCAACAAACGTAAAGACAATGAAGAAGATTCTTCCATATCTTTAATTTTTGTAGTCTTTAGAGGAGGAAATTAAAATGAGAATTAAGGGCGGATTAAACGCTAAGAAGAAGCATAATAGAGTACTCAAGCTTGCTAAGGGCTACAGAGGATCTCGTTCAAAACACTACAGAGTAGCTAAGCAGAGCGTAATGAGAGCTCTCACAGAGTCTTACAGAGGACGTAAGGAGAGAAAGAGACAGTTCAGACAGCTTTGGATCGCACGTATCAATGCTGCAGCAAGACTTAACGGTCTTTCATACAGCAAGTTCATGTTCGGTCTTAAGTCAGCTGGTGTTGACATGAACCGTAAGATGCTTTCAGAGGTAGCTATCGCTGATCCTGAGGGATTTGCAAAGCTTGCCGAGACAGCTAAGGCTCAGATCAACAAGTAATCTGAATCAGAGATTGATCATTTTACCCGGTGTTTCAGCACCGGGTATTTTTTTATTTAAACGGTTCAGGGGCGAGAACCCCATATGGTTTTTCTCTTGTCATTCCCGCAGCTTCACTTCATACCTGAATTTCACGCAGTCTTAAGCTCTGAACCCCGCTTATTTTGAGGCTCTGCCTGTTTATTTTGATCTGAACCCAGTTTATTTTGATATTGACGGGGCAATCCTAATATGCTAATATCTAATGGTTCGCGGAGGTGGCGGAATGGCAGACGCGCACGGTTCAGGTCCGTGTGAGGTAACACTCATGAGGGTTCAAGTCCCTTTCTCCGCAGTAGAAAAAAAGATGCAGAAGCTCGGGCTCCTGCATCTTTTTTTCTGCATTTTTCTATCTTATCCATCAAAAAAAGCACCCGAAGGTGCCTTTTGATATAATTTGTTCAGAATATTTTTTAACGTATGATATTTCCGAGAATACCATATGAAATAATCGACATGATAACCGAAGCCATAACCACTCCGGTAAGTATTGCAGGAATAGCTTTTCTTCTTTTCATATGAAGGAGCCCGGCCACAAGAGAACCTGTCCATGCTCCGGTTCCAGGTAACGGTATCCCTACAAATAAAACCAGTCCCCAAAAATCGTACTTCTCTATGGCTTCACGGTTTTTTTCAACCTTATTTCTCAGCATCATTGCAATTCTTTTTGTTGGTCCAAATTTCTCAAGTGCCATAACTATCTTTTCAATAAAGAACAGCACAAACGGAATGGGCAGAAGATTGCCAACCACACATATGATCAACGCCTTAATGTATGGAACATTAAGAATCGAAGCCGCCAAAAGACCTCCTCTAAGTTCAAGAACCGGCATCATGGAGATGATAAAAACTATCATTTCCTTAGATACAACCCCCTGCAGATTCTGTGTTATAGAATTTACTAAACCTTCCATCTATCCTCCTGTCGGAAACATTTACAGCTAAACCATCCGGGCTTAGGAATACGTTTCTAAAGCTTTCAATCAATTACATTTTCATTACGCAAGTGTCATAAAGCGCCGGTTTATCTTCCTTGAATGCCCTGGTAAGATGTGCTAAACTTGTTTGATAAGCTATTATTTATGCCGTATTTTTGACACTTTGCAAATTTTAATCTAAACACCTATAAGTGTCAAGAACAGCATGATCATACAACCGTAAGCTGAAATCAAGCTTAAACAGAGAGATATATATGATTAATTACGAAAGTGAAATACAAAGATTTAAACCAAGCCTTGATGTGGATCAGATAGAAGACGCCATCGTAAAAGTTGACCTCACTGATATGAACGATATCATGACCAAGCTGATTGAGGATGCAATCAAGACAAAGAAGGATTCCGAAAAATGAAATATGATTTAACCCTGGAACGCATCTCCAACTGCTACTATAATCTCGCGCTGGAACGCGCAAAATTACGCGATCTCAGCGGGGCGGCCGAACTGCTGAAAAAATCCCTTCAATTTGACAAATATCAGAAGGATGCCAGAAACCTTTTGGGGCTTATTTTTTTCGAATGCGGTGAAACAGCAGATGCTCTTGTTCAATGGATCATCAGCATGAACCTTCTTCCGGAAAACAACAGAGCAGATTATTACCTTGAAGAAATCCAGCGTAAACCTGCCATTATCCGTATTTGCTCAGACAATGTAAAACGCTACAACCAGGCTTTATCCTATGCCCAGAACAACAATGAGGATCTGGCCATAATGCAGCTTAACCAGGTTATCCAGGATAGTCCAAACTATATAAAAGCTCACATTCTTCTGGCTCTTCTTTATATGAAGCGTGAAGACTGGGTCAAAGCCGGCAGAAGCTTATACAAGGTTTTAAAAATTGACCGAAATAATCCAAAAGCACTTGTGCTTATGGATGAGGTAAAGCAAAAAACCGGTCGAAAGGAAGTCGAGCAAAACAGACTTAAAAACGCTTTTTCACATCGTAAAATGACTGATGATGATGTTCTTATACCTCAGGAGGTAAAGGAACTATCTCCATGGATGGTCATTGTAAACATACTTGTGGGTTTGGTGCTGGCTTTATTGGCCTTCAACTTGCTTGTATTACCGGCAAAAGAAAAAGCCATTAACGCAAGCAATAATCAGGAACTCATCTCTTATACCGAAAAGCTTGACAGTGCAAACAGAGAGTACAGTGATCTGAAAAGTCAGTATGATTCTCTTCAGAAGCAGTACGAATCAGCTGCGCTTCAGGTAGAGCAGTTCCAAAACGCCAACGAATCTTTTATGGGGCAGTATCAGGCTCTTAACCAGATTTCTGTAGCTTATGATAAGGGAGATTCTGTCCTGGCAGCACAGCTGTTCACAGGTCTTGATGCGTCTCAGATAGTTGATGAAAATCTTGCCGCCCAATATCAGAACATTAAACATATCATGGAAAGCTCAGTTTACCAGGAGCTTGCCGATAAGGCTACAGCTGAGTGGAACGCAGGTTCGCAGGAGACTGCTGCCGAACTTTACATGCTCAGTGTGACCATACGTGAAGAGCCGGAAAATCTCTTCCTGCTTGCAAGATTATATCAGTCCATGGGACATACCGAGGAAGCTAATGCCTTGTTCGATAAAATAGTCGGAAGTTTCCCGGATTCACCGTATGCCGAAAGATCAAGAACAGTTCGCGGCTACTAATATTGAGGATAAATCAGATGCTGAATGTTGAAAAGATCCGCCTTATGGTCCAGTTATCCATATATGAGAAAAAAGAGGGAAAAGGGATCATAGAAACAAGTAAATATTTTAAAGGTGATTATATTTCACGTGGGATCCTTACTGCATCCATTTATTACACCCTCTGTTTTATCGTTATAGGCATCATCCTTGCCATAGTGAATATAGAAGAAGTGCTGCTGCATCTTAACATTCCGTTTATCATGACTTCACTTCATACAATCCTGTATGTTTACCTTATCGGAATGGTGATCATAATTCTCGGATCTTATATACGTTGTTCCTTAAGCTATGATAATGCTCATCGCAAAAGTCTTTTCTATACAGCTAAGCTTGACAAGCTGCTCCGTATGCAGGAGAACGAATTTGATTACATAGATGTAACAAAAGACGAAGCCGAATATTATAGGGAAACCGGCGGAAGGATACGAATATACGATGACGTTCACAATACCTGGGAATCGGTCCGCCCGCAGTTTCATACATTCGTAAAAGACGGCGGAACATCCGTAGATCCGGAAGGAGGCTGGCTCGATGATCCCATCGTTGATACGCCCCGTAAGAGTTCCTCTTATAACAAAAAGGGAGAGTCCCAAGGCAGTTGGCTTGATGAAGATATGGATGACGACGGCATAGATGTACTGAACATTCGAAAAAGAGATAAATGAAAGGCTTTAGATACAAATGATAAGAGTGAGAGAGTCTTTACAAAAATTTTATACCGAAAATGATTATTGGGTCTTACCTGTGATCAAGGCCATTACTGCCTTTCTCTGCTTTTTCACAGTGAACAGCAATATAGGCTACAGCGACATGCTTTCAAACCCGCTTATTTGTATAGCAGCTTCTATTCTTTGTTCCTTTTTACCGTGGACTTGTATACCTGTTTTTTTCAGCATGCTTATCCTGGGTAATGCTTACGCTGGATCTCTGGAAATTTTCCTGGTTGCAGGCATAGTCTTATTACTGGCTGCTCTGATCCAATCCACCTTCAGGGCAGGAAATGCTATCCTTATAGCGCTTGTTCCACTGTTTTTCTACATTCACATCCCATATGTAATTCCGATAATCGCCGGGTTATCATTAGGTCTTATGTCAACCGTACCCGTATCCATCGGAGTTATGTTATACTATCTGATAGAGTACATTTCTGTTAATGCATCTCTGTCAAAAATCGCCATCGGCACCGACATAACGGCTATGGCAACAGCATACGCAGGATTGTTTGGCAATCTGTTTAAAGATAAAGAGATCATTATCACTATGGCTGCTTTTGCATTTTGCATTGTAATAGTGTTTATCATAAGTCAGATATCTTTTGAGTCCAATTGGATAGTTGCGGTTATCGCCGGCGTCATATCTATTATCATTATTTCCGTTTGCGGTTATATGCATTTTGAATTGGATTTTTCATTATTTGGAATTTTGGCGGGACTTATCGTTTCCTGCCTGATTTCTCTGCTGTATGTATTTGCATTTCATGCAGTTGATTACCAACGAACAGAACGTCTTCGCTTTGAAGATGATGATTATATTTACTATGTAAAAGCTATCCCTAAATTAAAATCATTAGATGAGGATGAGAATTGATGCCAGATATTTTTCCAAAACTGAGAAGCTGGTTTAGTCTGCTTCCACCATTTTATCTGCCCAATATAGTCGAGATTGTGATCCTTGCAGTCATAGTCTACGAGTTCCTGCTTTGGATCAAGAACACCCGTGCCTTTGCACTTTTAAAGGGCCTTGCTGTAATAGGTGCCTTCATCGTTATCGCATGGGCGATGCAGCTTTCAACCATAATGTGGTTGATTGAGAGGATCTCCACTGTATTTATCATTGCCGCTGTTGTAATCTTTCAGCCCGAGCTCAGAAAAGCACTTGAGCAGCTGGGAACCCGCAACTTTTTCACAAGCTTATTTCCCGGAAGCAACATTGAAGATTCCGGCATAAATACCATAAACGAAATCATCGTTGCTACTTTTGAAATGGCAAAAAAGAAAACCGGTGCACTTATTGTTATCCAGCAGAAACAGCCTTTAAATGAAATAGCCGCTACCGGTATACGCATCAACGGTCTTGTCACGGCTGCACTGCTTATCAATATTTTTGAAAAGAACACACCACTGCACGATGGCGCTGTAGTTGTTGTGGGCGACAGGATAATATCCGCAACCTGTTACCTGCCTTTGTCAGAAACAGAAATTTCAAAGGATTACGGCACCAGACACAGAGCTGCACTGGGCATATCCGAATCTTCGGATGCCATAACTGTTGTGGTCTCAGAAGAAACCGGTCGTGTTTCGGTAGCCGTTAACGGTGTTTTAAAACGCGCAAATGATGCAGAGGCTCTGAGAGCGATGCTGCCTGTACAAAAGGATGAATCCGGTAACGATACGGCTTCAAATCGTTTTCCTTTCTTCCGCAATTCAAGAAAGGAGCATAAGCTATGATCAGACGTTTTTTCACCGAAAACTTTTCTCTTAAAGCATTAAGCCTCTTTCTTGCATTTATTATATGGGTTTTGGTTGTAAATGTTTCCAAGCCTGAAATCAGCGACTCCAGAACCGTAACTTTAGAAGTATTAAACCAGAATGCTTTTGATTCTGATGCTAAAACCTGGGTTGCTGACAGGACAAGTGTAACTGTTTCTTATAATGTAAGAACAGATATGCGGTCATCCATCTCAAGCTCGGATTTCCGTGCCTATATAAGTCTGTCGGATTACAGCATAACCGGTTCCGTACCCGTTTACTACGAAGTTCTCAATGGCAAGGAATCAATAATAGACAACATTCAGATACGTCCTTCTGTTGTAAAGATAACCCTGGAAAACATACAGAAAAAGAAATTTGACATCAAATATGCCACTACCGGCGATCCCAAATCCGGATATCGCGTAGTAAATGTCGCTTCCAGTCCGGAATCGGTATATATAACCGGCAAGGAGTCCGAGATCGGTCGAATATCTGCAGTTGGTATAGAAATAGATGTGACGGGCATATCCTCGAACCAGGAAGGTATAGCCCAGCTTGTATATTATGATGCCAACGGTAACAAGCTGACCAATCTTCAGGGTGTGACCAGTAACGAAGATAATATAGATTACTCTGTTACAGTACATAAAGAAAAAAATATAAACCTTCTTTCATCCGTAACAGGAACTCCTGCTGCAGGATATCAGTATGAATCAACCACGGTATCTCCCGATAGTGTAGCTTTGTCTTCATTACCCGGAGTGATCGATTCCATGACTGTTTTCCAGTTGCCGGAGATAAACATTAACGAAGCACGGGATAGTGTGTCAGTAACCTATGACTTGTCACAGATCCTTCCCGCAGGTGTCGAGCTGGCGAAAGACCAGGATCCTCAGATCAATGTTCTTGTACGTATAGAGAAGCTTCCTGATATTAAAGATAATCACGGAAATCCGGCACCCGCCCCTTCTCCGGGCCAGGCAAATCCGGATAATCCGACACCTTCGCTTCCTGAATCCGAGACGCTTCCACACCAGACAGAAGCTTCTTCCGAACATAGCGAATCCGAATCTGTTGATTCGTCTGAGCCATCTTCCAATGTCACAGAAAGCGGAAGAGAAGTTCACGATGGGGAAACAAAACCGGAAGAAAACGATTCGTCCGGAGAAACCGAACAATCCCCTGTAGAAACTGTAGAAGAAACCTCACATAATTGATTATGGAAGACATTAAAATACTTATCATATATACAGCAGCCTATATACTGAGCTTCATTACAGGTAGAGCGGGTTTATCCGCTCTATCTGCAGCTTGTCTTATAGGTATCGCTGTATTTATTTATCTAAAAGAAAAACAGATTTCAAAAGAGCTTCTGAATCTTAGAGGCCTTATGGCTTTGGGGCTTCTGGGAGGCGAGGGCATTGCCCGTCTTCAATTAAGTAATCTGTCTACAGACTGGACACTTTCCACCTGGGGATCATTTTATATTTTTTACCTGATTTTTTATTTCACATCAAAATACGCGGAGCAGTTGCTTAATCAAAAGCATTTTATCAAAATCAGCTCATTAACTGATTCAAAGAAAAGTAAACTCTTCATATTTAAAGTTGTTATACTGTCTGTGACATTTTTATCCTGGGTCTGCTTCTTTTTCGAAGCCTGGAAACTACAATTTATTCCGCTGTTTACGGTTGACACTCCACACGCCTACAGTTATTTCCATCTGAAAGGGATTCATTATTTTACAACTCTGGCTATTTTGATTCCGGGCGTAACGATGCTTTATATCGACCAAAGGCACAAGCTGTCATTACTTCCGGATATAATATCAGGCATAGGTCTTTTCGCCCCATTGATCCTTTGTGTTCTTCTGGTCTCGAGATTTCAGTTTATGTTTGCGGCGATCCTTGCCATTTTTGTCACAACGGTTTCCGGAAAGAAATACAAGCTTTGGCAAATTCTTATACTTGGCATATTGCTTATACTCGTATATGTGATCATCACCATAGAAAGGGCACATTCCGTGGAGTATCTTAATGGGATATTCGAAATGAAGGATCCACAAACTCCGATCTTTATAACCCAGCCCTACATGTATATAGCCAACAACTATGACAATTTTAATGTAATGACTCAGGAGCTCAGCTTACATTCATGTGGTCTTAAAATGCTGTATCCGGTGATCACTCTGACCGGACTCAAATTCCTTTTTCCGTCCCTCGGCATGGCATTTCCCTTATTCACCAATAAAGAGGAGCTCACAACCGTAACTCTGCTTTATGATGCCTGGTACGATTTCGGGATCGCAGGTGTGATTATTTTTGCAATCATCCTGGGGCTGGTTACCGGCATTATCCTTTATGTGCATAACAAAGATGTTAATCCGTTTTCAAGACTCATATATGCTGAGCTTGCTTTTTATTTTTCTTTTTCTTTCTTTACAACCTGGTTCTCAAATCCGGCTACCTGGTTTTACCTTGGGTTCAGTGTTTTGTTTTATATGGCTTACCACATTTCAGACCGCTTTTATTGACAAAGCGAAATCACAGAAATATAATGCTAAGGAAACACGGAATCATACGATTTTTCCAAGAAAAATGTATTATTCGAATTCTAAAAAACGGGGAGATAAAGGTATGGAGAATAATTCAAAGGCGACAGCCACAAAGGATGAGGCACTCAAGGAATCCTTCGCTGAGATCAAGAAGGCTGCTGCAACAGTAAAGGAAACAGCAAAGAAACCTGCTGCAAAAACCGAAACCGCAAAGGCTGCAGAAAAGAAGGAAGCTGCAGAGAAGCCTGAGGCTAAAAAAATCGAAACCAAGGCTGAGACCAAGGTTACTGCAAAGAAGCCTGCAGAAAAGAAGCCTGCTGATGCAGCAAAAGCCGAGGTATCAACATATATCACATTACAGATCAATGGCAGAGATTATGAGCCTTCCAAGCTCCAGGACGATGCCATCGCTGCTGCCAAGGCCATCAAGACTGACGTACAGTCTGTAGATGTGTATGTTAATGTTGCAGAATCTGCCGCATATTACACAATTGACGGCGTAGGAAGTTCTGATTACAGAATCGACCTTTAATTATTGTTTGTTTTATCAGCATGAAACGGTGCACTCAGGGTGTACCGTTTTTTCTATATATAATGGGGTGCATATGATTACATTACCACAGGATTATTTAAACAGAATGAAGCAGTTGCTTCCTGAAACTGACCAGTATGAGGCTTTCATCCGAAGCTACGATGCTCCTCCGGTCCGGGGACTTCGTCTAAACCTGAAAAAGCTCATAGCCAATGAGAGCTCCTGTTCATCAACCAGGATCACTTATGATAGTCTTGTGGAGGAATGGAAGCTGGAACCCCTGAAAGACGCCAGTTACATCATCCACAAAGGAAAAAAATATTACCGTGAATTCTATATGAACGAGGAATATCTTCTTCAAAAAGGTATCCGTCCGGGAAAGCATCCTTATCATGAAGCCGGCTTATATTACATTCAGGGCACAGAAGCCATGCAGGCAGTAGCACATCTCGATATCCGCCCCTTCGACAGAGTCGCCGATCTTTGTGCAAGTCCCGGCGGGAAATCAACCCAGGCAGCGGATATGCTTTCACCCGAACACGGGGGATTTCTTTTATCAAATGATTATGTAGCCTTAAGGGCCAGAACTCTGAGTTCAAACATTGAGCGAATGGGCATAACAAATGCGGCTGTAACAAACGAAGACACAGGAAAGCTTGCCGGTCATTTCCCGGAATATTTCACCAGGATCATCGTTGATGCTCCATGTTCAGGAGAGGGCATGTTCAGAAAAGATGAAACTGCAGTAAATGAATGGTCTCCGGAAAATGTCAGGCTTTGTGCCGAGCGTCAGAAGGATATTGTTTCCAATGCTTACAGGATGCTCTCTGCCGGAGGGAAGATATGTTATTCAACCTGTACCTTTGAAAAAGAAGAGGATGAGGATATCAGAGATTTCATCCTTAAAGAGCATGAAGATATGGAGCTTATTTTCGAAAAACGCGTATGGCCCCACCTTGAAAAAGGAGAAGGGCACTACATTGCCGTTTTCAGAAAAGCAGGAAAAGACCCTTTTGAAAGCGCTGCAGCATCGGATGATGCATCTGCCTTTATTCCGGGCAGCAGCATCTCCGCTATGAACTATAAGGAAGTAAAGCTGAAAGACCAGATCTATCTGATCCCACCCTTTACGCCTAATCTGAAAGGACTTAAAACATTCCGAACCGGAATCCTTAAAGCCTCAGACCTCGGGAAACGCATTGAGCCCGAGCATGCCCTGACTCACGCCATCAATCTTAACGATCCCGAAGAATTGAATAACTATGAATTATCTGTCTCAGACTACAGCTCAGATGCACCCGAAACAGAACAGTACCTGAAGGGACTTCAGATTCCGGCTCCGGAGGGAGTTTCAGGGAAGGGATGGGTTATAGTAACCTGTGACGGCATAGCTCTCGGCCTCGGAAAGCTCGTCAATAATCAAATAAAAAACCACTATCCGAAAGGGCTGAGGTTTATAACTTAAAATCATGTTGAATATTGCATATCTATAGATTACAATATATGAGACATAAACCGGGGTGTATTATGCCCTTTGTTTATATATGAAATGGAGGATAAAACATGGATAATCAGTCAACATCATCAGCTCTGACAAGAATTCAGTCACTGCTCGATGAGTTCAGCTTCGTTGAAGTCGGCCGTCTTGTTGAAGCAAGATCAACAGATTTCAACCTTGCTGAAAAGAAAGCACCTTCCGATGGTGTTGTAACCGGCTACGGAACAATTGACGGTAACCTTGTGTATGTTTATGCACAGGACTCCGCAGTTCTCGGTGGTTCAATCGGAGAGATGCATGCCAGAAAGATTGCCAACATTTACTCAATGGCGATGAAAAATCAGGCTCCTGTAATCGCTCTTGTAGATTGCTCAGGTGTCAGACTTGAAGAGGCTAATGACTCTTTGTTTGGTCTCGGACGCATTTATAAGAAGCAGACACTTGCAAGTGGTCAGATTCCTCAGATCACGGCAATTTTCGGAAATTGCGGCGGCGGACTTACAGTTCTCGCAGGTCTTTCCGATTATGTCCTTATGGAGAGCACAAAGGCCAAGGCTTTTGTAAATGCTCCTGATGCCGTTATCGGCAACAAGGACGATGAGATTGCCAAAGCAGCAAAGCGCGAGGAATTCGGACTTGTTGATTTTGATGGTACAGAAGATGAAGTATTTGCTCAGATTCGCAAATTAGTGGCTGTATTACCCGGTAATAATACAGATGGCGGAGTTCTCGATGAGAGCACAGACGATCTTAACCGTGCTGTTCTTTCATTCGATACACTTGACGCTGATGAGGCGGTTAAGCAGCTTGCAGATAACGGTATCTTCCTTGAGACAAAGAAGGGATACTCAAAGGATGTTGTAACAGGTTTCGCTCAGATTGGCGGAGAGACTGTTGCAATCGTTGCAAACAAGAGCCAGAAGCTTACCTGGAAGGGTGCCGATAAGGCAGCAAGACTTGTTTCTTTTGCCAATGCTTTCGACCTTCCTGTTATTTCTGTAGTTGACGTAACAGGCTACTGCAACTGTGAGTGCACAGAAAAGCATATGCCTACAGCAGCTGCAAAGCTTGCTTATGCATACAGCAACGCTGATGTACCTGTTATCACAGTTGTTAAGAACGCACTTGGTACAGCAGGTCTTACGTTCGGTGCCAAGGCTCTCGGCGCAGACATCGTTTATGCATTCAATAACTCAAAAATCGGTGTTATGGATGCAGACCAGGCTGCAAAGGTTGTTGCAGACGGTGACGCAGAACTTGCAAAGAAGTTTGCAGAAGAGAATACTGCACTTGCTGCAGCTAAGAGAGGATATGTAGACGAGATCATCGAGCCTCAGGAGACAAGGCAGAGAATCGCAGCTTCTCTTCAGATGCTCGGATGGAAGAGCGTTTACAGACCAAACAAGAAAAACGGAACAGTTTAATGAGAGGAGACAGAATGAAACAGTGGTTTAGAAAAGCTGCCCTCTGTTTAGCTCTTGTACTTTCCGTTATCACACTTGCCGCCTGCGGAAGTTCAAACAACAAGACAGTTGAGTCCATTGACCCGACTATCAAGTCAGCACTTGAGCAGCAGGCAATGCAGTATGCAGAGCAGAGTATCTATAAGCTTTCTGCAGAAGATATTCAGAAACAGATCGATACTGCATTTAAGACAAAGGATGCCATCACATACAACGGTCTTACAAACTATATAAACAGCATTGATCGTCTTGGTTCCTTTGTAAGTGTGGATAGTGCCGAAGCTTCAAAAACAGAAGAAGGCTATCGAATCGAAATAGATTCAACATTTCAAAAGAGAGTCCTTAAACTCACCCTTGGCATCAATGAGATGACAGGTGCCACAACAGAAATGACCTTTGAGCCGGTTTATTCAATGTCAGAGCTCATGGGTGATGCCGCTGGCAACCTCGTTGTTGGTATGGGAACAGTATTTGCAGTTCTCATCTTTATTGCATGGATCATCTCTCTTTTCAAGTACATCGGTGTATTTGAGAAGAAGATGAAGGAGAGCAAAGAGGCCAAGAATAAAGCAGCAGCTCCTGCACCTGCAGCGGCTCCCGCTCCTAAGGCAGCTCCCGCTCCTGCACCGGCTCCCGCTGCAAGCGATGATACAATTCAGGCAGTTATTGCAGCAGCTATCGCAGCATATGAGGCTGATACAGAAGGTTCAGTTTCAGACAACAATGGTTTCGTACCGGGTCCTACACTTAACAACAACTTACGTGTACGTCCGTTAAGAAACCGCAGCATGGTTTCAGCTCCGGCAGAAACAGCTCCCGCTTCTTCACCTGTAGTAACATCAGTTGCCCCCGCAGCTCCTTTAGCGGCTCCCGCTCCTAAGGCTGCTCCCGCAGCTGCAGGCTCCCAGGGTTCAATAAAGGTGGAAGCCCCTATGCCTGGTAAGATTCTTGCAGTTAAGAAGAATGCCGGCGAGACTGTTAAGTCCGGTGAGGCTATCCTTATTCTCGAGGCCATGAAGATGGAAAACGAGATCGTTGCTCCTCAGGATGGTACAATTGCTTCCATCAACGTTTCTGTCGGTGATGCAGTAGAATCAGGCGCAACTCTTGCAACTTTAGATTAACACGGGCGATTGCCCTTATTTATTGAGAGGTATTTAAAATGAAGAAATATACTATTACAGTAAACGGCGTCGCTTATGACGTAACAGTAGAAGAGGGCGGAAACGGTGCTGCTCCCAAGGCTGCCGCTGCACCCGCTCCCGCAGCAGCTCCGGCACCTGCAGCCGCTCCTGCTCCTGCAGCTTCAGGCGCTCAGGGTTCAGTGAAGGTTGAGGCTCCTATGCCCGGTAAGATCCTTGCTGTTAAGAAGAATGCCGGCGAGGCTGTTAAGTCCGGCGAGGCAATCCTTGTTCTTGAGGCCATGAAGATGGAGAACGAGATCGTTGCTCCTCAGGATGGTACAATTGCTTCCATCAACGTTTCTGTTGGTGATGCAGTAGAATCAGGTGCAACTCTTGCAACTCTTAACTAATTTACGGTTGATTTGCTTTTTTTGATTTGATTCGCTGTACTGGAGGATAAATAAAATATGAACGTATTACAAACATTTTCAAACCTGCTCCAGCAGACAGCTTTCGTAAGCATGACTTGGGGAAACATCCTGATGATCTTCGTCGCTTTCGTTTTCCTGTATCTTGCCATTGCCAAAGGATTTGAACCGCTTCTTCTGGTTCCTATCGCTTTCGGTATGCTGCTTGTTAATATTTATCCGGACATCATGATGGCTCCGGAAAATTCCATTAACGGAACAGGTGGACTTCTTTGGTACTTCTTCCATCTTGATGAGTGGGCAATCCTTCCTTCACTTATCTTCATGGGTGTAGGTGCCCAGACAGACTTCTCACCACTGATAGCAAACCCGATAACCTTCCTTCTCGGTGCTGCCGCTCAGTTTGGTATTTACTCAGCTTATTTCATGGCTATTTTCATGGGATTCAATGGTGCTGCTGCCGCAGCCATCTCCATCATCGGTGGAGCCGACGGACCTACATCCATTTTCCTTTGCAATAAGCTCGGACAGACATCACTTTTGGGACCTATTGCAGTAGCAGCTTACTCCTACATGTCACTGGTTCCCATCATCCAGCCTCCTATCATGAAGGCCCTTACAACAGAAGAGGAGAGAAAGGTAAAGATGCCTACACTCCGTCCTGTATCAAAGCTCGAGAGAATACTTTTCCCGATCGTTGTTACAGTAGTAGTTTGTCTCCTTCTTCCTACTACAGCACCCCTTGTTGGTATGCTTATGCTCGGTAACCTTTTCAAAGAGTGCGGTGTTGTTAAACAGCTTACAGAGACAGCTTCAAATGCTATGATGTACATCGTTGTCATCATGCTCGGAACTTCTGTAGGTGGTGCAACATCAGCCGAGGCTTTCCTTAATGTTGATACCTTAAAGATCGTAGCTCTCGGTCTTATCGCATTCGCATTTGGTACAGCCGCAGGCGTTATTATCGGAAAGCTTATGTATGTTCTTTCCGGAAAGAAGATCAACCCTCTGATCGGTTCTGCCGGTGTTTCAGCCGTTCCTATGGCTGCCAGAGTTTCACAGAAGGTTGCCTCCGAAACTGATCCTACAAACTTCCTGCTCATGCAGGCTATGGGTCCTAACGTAGCCGGAGTTATCGGTACTGCCGTTGCAGCCGGTACATTTATGGCCGTTTACGGTGTTAAGTAAATAGAGGAGATAAAATGGCTAAAGTAAAAATCACAGAGACTGTACTGCGTGATGCGCATCAGTCATTAATCGCAACTCGTATGCCGAGTTCAGAAATGGAACCGATCCTTGATAAGATGGATCAGGTTGGTTATAACGCTGTAGAGTGCTGGGGCGGTGCTACATTTGACTCATGTCTCCGTTTCCTCAAGGAAGATCCCTGGGAGAGACTCAGAATGATCAAGAGCCATATGAAGAACACAAAGCTTCAGATGCTTTTCAGAGGTCAGAATATCCTTGGCTACAATCACTATGCCGATGATGTTGTTGATAACTTCGTAGAGAGATCCATCGCAAACGGTATCGATGTTATCCGTATCTTCGACTGTCTCAACGATATCCGTAACCTTGAGACAGCTGTTAAGGCAACGAAGAGAGAGGGCGGACATGCCCAGATCGCTCTTTGCTATACTCTCGGTGATGCATATACTCTTGATTACTGGGAGAAGCTTGCCAACGACGTTGAGAGTCTCGGCGCAGATTCCCTTTGCATCAAGGATATGGCAGGACTCCTTCTTCCTCAGGCAGGTTATGACCTTGTTAAGGCTCTTAAGAGAGGAACCAAGCTTCCTATCGAGATCCACACACACTACACATCAGGTATGGCATCAATGACTTACCTTAAGTGTGTTGAGGCAGGTGCTGACATCATCGATACAGCATCTACACCTTTTGCTCTCGGTACATCACAGCCTTCAACAGACGTTATGGTTAAGGCATTTGAAGGAACAGAGTATGATACAGGTCTTGATGTTAACAAGCTCATCGATGTATCCAACTACTTCGAGCCATATCGTGAGGAGTGCCTGAAGTCAGGTCTTCTTTCAACAAAGGTTCTCGGTGTTAATGTTAACACCCTTAGATATCAGGTTCCGGGCGGTATGCTCAGTAACCTTATTTCACAGCTTCACCAGGCAGGCAAGGACGATAAGCTTACAGAGGTTCTTGAGGAAGTTCCAAGAGTTCGTAAGGACTTTGGTGAGCCGCCTCTCGTTACACCTTCTTCACAGATCGTTGGAACCCAGGCTGTTATGAACGTTCTCATGGGCGAGAGATATAAGATGGTTCCCAAGGAGTCACATAAGCTTGTAGCCGGAGAGTTCGGACGTACAGTTAAGCCTATGGATCCTGAGGTTGTTGCCAAGATACTTAAGGGCGAAGCTCAGATGACAGACCGTCCTGCAGATCATATCGAACCTCAGATGGAGAAGTATACCGAAGAAACAAAGCAGTATGTTGAGAATCCTACCAAGGAAGATGTTCTTTCATACGCACTGTTCCCGGCTGTTGCCAAGGATTTCTTCGAGTATAGAAATGCTCAGCGTACAGGTGTGGCTGCAACAGCAGCTGACAAAGCCAATAAGGCGTATCCAGTTTAATAGAGACTGATTTATCCTTTTTAAAGGCGGTGTCGGATTTCCGGCACCGCCTTTAAGCTTTTTTATGTTCCCGATTTCAGGTAAGTTTCCGCTCATTAACCTTATTCCCAAATACAATATCACATGAGTTATAAGAACCTGCTCCCATTCATTACAAAACCTTGTCGGTTATCTGAATAATTTGGATTTCCGTTGCGATTCCAGGAGCTAACTTTTATGATTTAAATGAGTCAATTTTTGCAAATTGGGGAGTCAGATTTAATGAAAAAAATCAAAGTGAAAAAGACATTAAGAAAAGCCACTGCGCTTTTATCCATATTGGGACTGTTTGTATCCGTGCCTGAAGCACTGATAAAAGACGGTTCCATGATATCTCATGCAGAACAGCTGGCAGTAATAAGAGGCACCAACGTCAATGTTCGTTCCTCTGCCGGAACAGATGGAGCAGTAGTTACCTCCCTCGGGAACAACACTCAGGTTTCCGTTATCGGACAAACTACCGGAAGTGACGGGAATACCTGGTGTCAAATTTCCTTTTCAGGTGGCACAGGATATGTTCGTTCAGATTTTGTTCAGGCACAGGTATCCTATACCAATGACGGAAATTTCGAAGCTGCTCTGTCACAGCAGGGTTTCCCCGAATCCTACAAACCGGGGCTTCGACAGCTACATACACAGTACCCAAATTGGGTTTTTAAAACTATGAATACCGGGCTTGACTGGTCTGCAGCCGTACAGGCAGAACTTCAGGGAACTTCAAGCCTTATCGATAAAGGTTCAAAATCCTCGTGGAAATCTACAGAACCCGGAAAATTTGACTGGACCACCTCCAGCTGGCCCGGATTCGATGGTGCCACCTGGGTAGCCGCATCAAAAGAAATTGTCGAGTATTACATGGATCCGAGAAACTTCTTTGATGATTCCTATATATTCCAGTTCACGGCCCATGAGTTTGATCCTTCTGTTCAGACTCTGGACAGATTAAAGTCCATGGTTAAGGGCACCTTCCTGGAAGGAAGTGTCACCATAGATTCATCAAGCCCTCTTTATCAGCAAGCTCTTCAGTCAATGGGCTATACCGGTATGACGGGGACCGCAAATCCCGTTTCCGGAGCTTCAGATGGAGCATCTCCGGTTACGAAAGAAGTGGGTTCCGTTCTTGATCTTGTTAATTCGGGACTCAGCGCAGACGAAGTATTGATCGGATACGAAGCACCGGGAAATACGACCGAAACAAAAGCGGCAGACACCGGATCAGCAGTTTCCGAATCAACGGCAGCTTCAAATTCCTCAGAGTCCTCGGACGGAACTGTCATAAACATTACAGACGGAGGGGCTGTTACATCATCAGCGGACAGCGCTTCCGACAGCACCACCGTCACAGATGGAATCTCAGTCTATGCAGCACCCGGCGGTGCCGTTACAGCTGAAGTAGCTGCCAATCCTGCAGGAACCGGAAACATTACTGGTGCTTACACAGGTCAGGTTACGGTAACATACTCAGATATCATTATGGAAGCTGCCGAGCAGGCTCATATAAGTCCTTATGTTCTTGCATCCATGATCATACAGGAGCAGGGCAGTAAGGGAACCAGCGGATCCATCTCCGGAGCGAGCGGCTACTATAACTATTTCAACGTCGGTGCCTATGCAACTGGCGGCATGACCGCAGTAGAGAGAGGGCTCTGGTACGCATCCCAGTCCGGAAGCTATAATCGCCCCTGGAATACTCCCGAAAGAGCGATAATCGGCGGTGCCATGTTCTATGCAGGCAACTATCTGAACGCAGGACAGAACACACTGTACCTTAAGAGATTCAATGTTCAGGGCTCCAACATTTACAAACACCAGTACATGACAAACACGCAAGGCGCAGCGGAAGAAGGAAAGAATCTCAGCAAGGCTTATAATGAAACAATGCGTCAGGATGCGATAACATTTTACATTCCGGTATATACCAATATGCCTGAAACCGCATGCCCTATGCCCACAAAGGACGGAAATCCAAACAACAAACTGGCTTCCCTTTCAGTGGACGGTTTCACTCTGACTCCCGGATTCAATATGGATACTGCTTCATATACACTTATTGTTGATCCTTCAGTCACAGCGGTTAATGTTTCCGCCGCAGCAATTCATTCAGGCGCAACAATCTCCGGAACCGGGCAGATAATACTGGATCAGGCCTCCACCATGGTTAATGTTCTGGTAACAGCAGAAAACGGAGACCAGCGTAACTACCAGATAACCATTAACAAGTCCGCAGGCGGTCAGATGGGTGCATATCAGACATATATGCCGCAGGATCCATATTCAAACGTTCAGGTAGCGGGAAATGCCGATCCTACACTTGGCAGCACAACCGGTCCCATAACTGTTGATGTTTCCTCTGTATATGGAAATACTTCAGTTCAGGCTGTAGTCTCAGAAACTGCAGTCAACAGCTCATCCACTAATATGGTTGAAGTTGGCGTCGGTCCGATGTAAAATGATAAAATTAAGTATGAAAATAACAAAGAGGTATTCATGAGACATTTTAAATATTTTCTGACAACAGCTGCCATATCAGTATTTTTGTCAATGCAGGCATTGGCTGCCACAGCATCCATATCATTTTCAGACCCCACCGTCACAGTAGGTTCCGAAGTCAATGTCACCATGAAGGTTTCAAGCTCTGACGGAGCATTGTCACGTTCTGACATCACCCTTGGCTACGATTCAAGTCTTCTTGAATTCATCAGCGGAACAGACGCAGAGGGCGGAGCAGGAACCATTCGCGTCAATGGTGCCACCAATGGTGCTGAAACCGGAACCCTTGAGTACAACCTTAAATTCAATACTCTGGCATCAGGAAATGCGAAGATAAGCATTTCAAACTTTGAAGTTTATGACACAGATGAGTCCATAGCCGAGATAACCCATCAGGGTTCCTCAAATGTTACCATTTCATCTGCGGCCGCTGCTTCCAACAATGCCATACTCGGTTCCCTTGTGGTATCCCCGGGAACCCTGACACCTGAGTTTGCAAATAACGTAACCGAATATTCCGTAATTGTCGGTACAAGTGTAGATACCCTTGCCATCAATGCTGTCACTGCCGATTCCGGCGCAACAGTAGCCGTTACCGGAAACGAACAGCTTAATATGGGTGAGAACAATGTTGCCATCACAGTAACTGCTGCGGACGGAACCACCCAGGCAACATACAACATTAAGGTAACCAAACAGGAAGGCGGTCCAACCGCAGGCGATGCCTCACAGGCCGGTGTTCCTACAGAAACCGTAAATGAAGGTGTAAAACTCAGCTCCAAGGAAAAGACCATTACCATCATGAACCCGGGTTCAGATGTTGTGGTACCTGAGGGCTTTGCAGAGAGTACCATTGATATAGACGGTCATCAGGTTAAGGGCTGGGTATGGAAGCATGACTCAGACCACCAGTATTGCATCGTTTACGGTATGAATGATGCCGGTGAGCTGAACTTCTACAGATACGATCTTCAGGAGAAGACACTACAGAGATATTTTGAGGATCCTGTCGCTGAAGACATTAAGACAAGCGCTGAAAAGTATCCGGAAGTAGTTGAGAGATATGACAAGCTTGTAGGTCAGTATAACAGCATGTTCATACTTGCATGTGTACTCGGCGGAATAGTCATTATCCTTCTGATCTTTATGATCGTTGTGCTCACACAGAGAAGGCACATGCCGCAGAATGGTGCACTTCGCAGTCTGAAGGATCAGAAAGATTCCGGGACTGCATCATCCGATGACTCAGTACCTTCAGATGAGACTATTGCCTTTAACAGATTCAGTCGTTCTGCCGATTCCGTTTCGTCTGAAGATTCATTGGATCCGGAGCTTGAGATGACAAGGATCATAACAAAGGATGAACAGGCAGACTATAATAAGGCAGAGAGTCCGTCCCAGGTTGCAGCAAACTCCGGACTTGATCTTGAAGACCTTGATGAAGAAGATGACACACCGGCAGAAAGTAAAAGCTCTGTCCCAAATGAGGATATGGGAGCAACAAGAGCCTTTGACTTCAATAAGGAATGGAAGAAATCCAACCTGAAGAATCCAAAGACTGCTTCAGCCGATGCTTCTGAAGCAAATGAAACATCTTCCTCTGACAGCGGACTTGATATCGAGGATCTATAAAAAGTAATAAGAAGCAGACGTCACCTAAATGGCGTCTGTTTTTTTTTTGCAAAAATTTCCCGCAACAAAATCTACAGCAAGTTGATTAACTCCTACAAATGTTCTAGAATATTCTTTATGAAAGGTGGTAAAACATGAATCAATTTACTATTCAGGCTCAGCGTTCCTTACAGCTTGCCATAGAGGCGGCAGAGGAACTCAGGCACAATTACATAGGCACAGAACATATCCTCCTGGGACTGAGACGTGAAGGCACTTCTGTGGCCTCCAAGGTTCTCCAGCAAAACGGCATCAACGAAGACAGAATCCGCGAAATGATCTCCAAATTCATATCACCGGACAGCAATGTTGCCGTTACTGACAGGGCAGGTTATACACCTTCAGCCAAGAAGATAATGGAGAATTCCATGCAGGAGGCCATGCGTGCAGGCTCAAGGCTTGTCGGAACAGAACATATACTTGTTGCGCTCCTTAAGGATACAGGCTGTGTTGCCTCCAGGATCATTGCCACACTGGGAGGCAATGCCCAGCGTATCTATCAGCAGCTTATGGCTGTCATCAATCAGGATCCGGCAACCGATGAACGGGCACCACGTCAGTCACAGCAGCCCAAGCGTTCCGACACTCCAACCCTGGACCAGTATTCCAGAGACCTTACCGATATGGCAGCTAACGGAAAGCTGGATCCGGTTATCGGAAGAAGCTCTGAGATCATGAGAGTCATCCAGATACTGTCAAGGAGAACCAAAAACAATCCTTGTCTTATAGGAGAACCCGGAGTCGGAAAAACCGCAGTTGTTGAAGGGCTGGCCCAGAGGATCTATTCGGGAGATGTTCCCGAAACCATTCAGAACAAACGACTTGTCACCCTAGATATTTCAGGCATGGTGGCAGGTTCCAAATACAGAGGCGAATTTGAAGAACGTATAAAGCGTGTTATTGCCGAAGCAAGAAATGACGGTAATGTTCTTTTGTTTATCGATGAGATACATACCATCATAGGCGCAGGCGGTGCAGAAGGAGCATTGGATGCCGCCAATATACTTAAACCGGCTCTGGCCCGTGGAGAGCTCCAGATCATCGGTGCAACAACGCTCGATGAATACCGTAAGCATATCGAGAAGGATGCTGCTCTTGAACGTCGTTTCCAGCCGGTAACGGTGGATGAGCCTTCAGAGGATGAGACCTATGATATCCTTAAGGGAATAGCTCCAAAGTACGAGGAACACCATCACGTGGTCATAGATGATGAGGCATTAAAAGCCGCTGTGTCTTTGTCCGAACGTTATATCAATGACAGATATCTTCCAGACAAGGCCATCGACCTTGTTGACGAAGCCGCTTCAAAGATACGTATAACCGCTTCCGGAGAACCTCAGGCTATCAAAAAGCTCCGTATGCAGATAGACGAGCTGGAGAATGACAAGGAACAGTGCATCCGGAAAGAGGATTTCGAAGGCGCTTCCGAGATAAAGAAAAAGCAGGAGCAGAAAAAGCTTAAGCTTGATAAAGAAATAGAAAAATGGCAGAAGTCCAAGGAAGATAATGTTCTTCACGTTACGGAAACCGACATTGCCAATGTTGTCTCCGAGTGGACAAAGATTCCTGTTCAGAAGCTTACAGAGGGCGAAACAGAGAAGCTTATGCGTCTTGAGGACACTCTTCACAAGAGGGTTGTGGGACAGACAGAGGCTGTTTCCGCTGTTGCAAAAGCGATCAAAAGGGGCCGCGTAGGTCTTAAGGATCCAAAGCGTCCTATCGGTTCCTTCATGTTCCTGGGACCTACAGGTGTAGGTAAGACAGAGCTTTCAAAGGCATTGGCAGAAGCCATGTTCGGTTCCGAGAATAACCTGATCAGGGTTGACATGTCCGAATACATGGAAAAGTACAGCGTCTCAAAGATGATCGGTTCACCTCCGGGATATGTGGGCTATGACGAAGGCGGCCAGCTCAGTGAAAAGGTGAGACGCAATCCGTATTCTGTCATCCTTTTCGATGAGATCGAGAAGGCTCATCCGGACGTTCTTAACATCCTTCTCCAGGTACTGGATGACGGTCATATAACCGATGCTCAGGGACGAAAGGTTTCCTTCAAGAATACCATCATTATCATGACTTCCAATGCAGGAGCCGAGCAGATAGTGAGTCCCAAGCGTCTCGGATTCGATACCGGTGACGGATCTCAGGAAAAGGATTACCAGTTTATGCAGAGCCGTGTAATGGACGAGGTTCACCGTCTCTTTAAGCCGGAATTCCTTAACAGAATTGACGAGGTCATCGTTTTCCACCAGATCACAAAGGAAAACATGAAGGATATCCTGTCCATCATGATGAGAGACGTCATCAACCGTGCAAGCTCGCAGATGAACATCAAGATCAGCCTTGATACAAAGTCCAAGGAATGGCTCATCGAAAAGGGCTTCAACCCTAAATTCGGTGCAAGACCTTTGAGAAGGACTATACAGACAGAACTTGAGGACAAGCTGGCGGAAGAGATCCTGGATGGAAACATTCCTGAAAACTCCACTGTAAAGATAACCGTGGACAAGGAAGGAAAGGCTCTCAGATTCGGAGGTCAGAGCAAAGCGGCAGAACCTGTTAAAAAGGCGGCAGTGAAGAAACCTGCTGCCAGGGAAAAAACTTCTGCCAGAAAAACCGCTATCAGAAAACCGAGAGCAAAAGCCACCGATACAACTCCGGAGGCTAAAGCAAAAGACTAAAACTGCACGACACTTATATCAGGTAATAAATCCAGTGACACGGGGACGGTTTTCATGTCATCCATCGATGACTCCGGAAACCATCCCCGTGTCATATATAGTTTTTAATAAAGGAAGATCATGGCAAAAGCAACATCTAAATATTTTTGCAAAAAATGCGGATACGAATCCGCCAAGTGGCTGGGGCAGTGTCCCGGCTGTCGCGCCTGGAATTCTTTTGTCGAAGAACCGATAGTTCCTTTAGGATTTTCGAAATCCACAGGTAAATCATCGGGAGGTATACGACCTATCAGACAAAAACCGGTTAGGATAGACGAAATCTCCCTGCAAAAGGAAGACAGAATCTCCACAGGTTTTCGCGAGCTTGACAGAGTTCTGGGCGGAGGAATAGTTGTGGGATCTCTGGTTCTTTTAGGAGGTGACCCGGGAATCGGAAAATCCACCCTGCTCCTTGAAGTTTCCAGAAATCTGTCTGCGGAATCAAAGAAAAAAGCGCTCTACATTTCCGGTGAGGAAAGTCTCAAACAGATAAAGATGAGAGCCGAGAGGATAGTAGATATAAGCGGTGATCTCAAATTCATGACAGAGACCAACATTGAAAATATAGTAGCCACAGTTCAGGAGGAACAGCCGGACTTCGTGGTCATCGATTCCATCCAGACCATGTATACAGAAACAGTAACCGCAGCTCCCGGATCAGTCAGCCAGGTTCGGGAATCATCGGCTCAGCTCCTAAGGCTTGCCAAGGAAAACGGCATCGCCATCTTTATAGTCGGTCACGTGACCAAGGATGGTAATGTTGCCGGTCCCAAAATTCTTGAGCACATGGTGGATGTGGTTCTCTATTTTGAAGGTGAGAGCAGCGGCAGCCTCCGCATCATGCACGGACAGAAAAACCGATTCGGTTCCACCAATGAGATCGCTGTCTTCGAAATGGAAGGCTCCGGTCTTCATGAGGTTCTGAATCCTTCAGAGCTGCTTCTTTCCGGACGTCCCATAGGAGCTTCAGGATCTGTAGTTTCCTGCGGCATGGAGGGCACCAGACCTCTTCTTATAGAGATTCAGGGGCTCGTTGTTCAGACTGCATTTAACCTGCCTAGAAGAACCACCAACGGTTTTGACTATAATCGTCTCAACATGCTGATCGCCATCATTGAAAGACGCCTGAATCTCGAGATCGGGAAGTATGACGCTTACTTAAATATCACGGGAGGATTGCATATCGCAGAGCCTTCCATGGATCTCGCCATCATCATGTCCCTGATCTCATCTTACATGAATATCGAGATAAGCGATGACATCATGATCTTTGGGGAAGTTGGTCTCTCAGGGGAAGTACGTGCGGTTTCCAATGCAGAGCAGCGAGTGGAGGAAGCCGTTAGACTCGGTTTCAACAAGGTTGTGCTTCCGGCATATCATGCCAAAAAGCTGAATGATCGAAACCTGAAGGATGTGCAGCTTATTCCGGTGCGAAACATTCGCGAAGCACTGCAGATAATGAAAAAATAAAAAGTACTGGTAACAGTTCCGCCGGTGAAGATGAATTGCTGTGAAATGGCACAGAAAATGCAAGGGACGCGTGACGGACCACCCACCCTTGCATTTTCTTACCTTTTTTCAGTTCAGCCGGTGGCGCTATCAGTGAAATTTCAAAAAAGTGCTTGACGTAGGAGAAAATAATCGGTATATTATACAAGTCGCTTGAAGAGAACGGCACTCAGGGGTTTCATCCAATGGTAAGATATCGGTCTCCAAAACCGCTCATGGGGGTTCGAATCCCTCAACCCCTGCTCAATAGAAGGGCAGAAAATAAAGGATTTCCGAGGAATCGGAAGTCCTTTTTTTGTTGTGCAAGAAAACGAAACACGATAAAAAGAGCTCCATTTGGTCTCCAATTTGGTCTCCAAAAAAAGGTTATGAAAGTCTCATCTTTACTGACTTTGTACTTTTGATTGAACATTTTTTCAAAGGAGCAAATAGGACTTGAAATGGTTCCTGAATATGCATATAAAGATAAAAATATGGTCGCTATAAGGATTAATGATGACACATTATCTCCAGAAATACGAAGAGGAGATAATGTTATAGTTTGGTTGAATGAACCGCCTACAAATGGTGACTTTGTTTTAACTATCACTCAAAGAAGTGATGATTTACGGTGCTATAGGATGTAGATAAATGGTAATTCAATAATTCTATATGGGAATCTTTCTGTTAAACCGCTTGAATATTCTCCCGAAATAACGATTTTAGGTAAGGTTGTACGCATCCAAAAAGATTTATGAGTTTAGGGAAATCACAAAGTTCTCTTTACAGCAGCACATTTGGCTTTTATGCAACCCTTTTTAACGGACACCTCTTTATGTATTGTATAGTCAGAAACATATCTGAGATACATACATGAGAGGTGTTTTTTTGATGCGTAGATTCATATATTGGTTGCGAAGAGGTTGGAGAATCCGGGAGAAGAGATGTGGACAGTGCTGCCTGACTTGTAGGTTCTATGAGGAATGTAGTGGGAATTGTTGAAATGATTAATTCGGAATTACAAATTCCGTGATAAAATATTTTTATTCGTAAAAATATTTAAAGGGAGCACACAGAAAATGACTGACTCAGAGAGAAGAGAAGCGGCACGACAGTTTTCTCAAAAATGGGCAAATAAAGGGCGAGAAGATGAGGACGACAGGTCTTTTTGGATAGATTTTCTTCAAGACGTAATAGGGTTAGACCATGTAACAGATAGAATCGAATTTCAAAAGAAAGTTCTTAATAATAAAGGTACATTATCTAATAGAATTGACGCATATATTCCTGAAACAAGAGTTCTGATCGAACAAAAGACTTTAGGTATAGACTTATCTAAACCACAGCAGGGACATGGTGGCAAAACTCCGTATGAGCAAGCCAAAGATTATGATAACGCTTTGCCAGTAAGTGAGAAGTCAAAGTGGATCATCGTCTCTAACTTTGCAGAAATTTGGATTTACGATATGGATGCAAGGGTTCCGGAACCTGTAAAGGTCATGTTATCGGAACTTCCTAACAAGTACAGTCTCTTTGAGTTTCTAGCTGACAAAAAGCAACAGAAGATTACTCAAGAGATGGAAGTCTCTGTAAAAGCGGGAGAATTTGTTGGTCTTATCTATGATGCTTTATTAAAGCAGTATAGAGACCCTAGTTCGGAGGCCTCTTTAAAGAGTCTTAATATGCTTTGTGTAAGGATTGTATTTTGTTTATATGCGGAAGACGCTCATATTTTTGGTGACAGTGGACATATGTTTCATGATTATATGGAGCAGTTCTCTACTAAGGATATGAGAAAAGCTCTGATAGAACTCTTTAAGGTTCTTGATACACCGGAAGATGAAAGAGATCCGTATGATGAAAGCGATTTATCGAAGTTCCCTTATGTGAACGGCGGTTTGTTTGCTGATGAAAAAATTGAGATCCCCAACTTTACAGATGAGATTAGGACTATTCTTCTGGCCAAGGCTAGTGAGGGATTTGATTGGTCACAGATAAGCCCTACGATTTTTGGTGCCGTCTTCGAATCGACATTGAATCCTGAAACAAGACGATCAGGTGGGATGCACTATACTTCTATCGAGAACATACATAAGGTTATCGATCCGTTGTTCCTGGATGATTTGAAAAAAGAACTTAATGAGATAAAGAACAGTCAAGTATTCAGAACAAGGAAGAATAAACTGAAAGCATTTCAAGATAAATTAGCAAGTCTTACATGGCTCGATCCAGCGTGTGGTTCTGGTAACTTCTTGACAGAAACATATATTTCTATTCGTAGATTAGAGAATGAAGTTTTGAAAGCCCTTAACCAAGAGCAGATAGGTATGTGGTTCGCTGACGATGAAGAAAGTTCCAGCCCTATTAAAGTTTCTATTTCTCAGTTCTATGGTATCGAGATAAACGACTTTGCTGTTACCGTAGCTAAGACAGCTCTTTGGATCGCAGAATCTCAGATGATGAAAGAAACAGAAGACATCCTTCTCATGCATCTTGATTTCCTACCGTTGAAGACCAATGCTTACATCCATGAAGGTAATGCACTTAGAGTTGATTGGAATGATATAGTTTCTAAAGAAAAGCTGAACTATATTATGGGTAATCCTCCATTTGTAGGCGCAAAATATCAAACGCCAAATCAACACAAAGATATGATTGATTTAAAATCAGGCATAAAAGACATAAGATTATTGGATTATGTAGGAGGTTGGTATATTAAGGCAGCACAGTTTTGCAAAAATAATTTTATTCAGTGTGCGTTCGTATCAACAAATTCAATAACTCAAGGTGGAGAGCCGGCAATATTGTGGAATTATTTAATGAAACAATTTAATACACGCATTAATTTTGCCTATAGTACTTTTATATGGGATAGTGAAGCAAATGAAAAAGCATCTGTTCATTGCGTAATAATTGGGTTTAGTAATATTGATATAAAAAGGAAAAAATATATTTATTCAGGGGAAGCTAAAGATAGGAAAGAGGCTCAAAACATTAGCCCATATATAATTGATGCTCCGTCAATTTTAGTTAGTAAGAGAAGTGCTCCTTTAAGTGACGTTCCCAAAATGATTGCCGGAAATAAAGCGGTTAAATGTCTTGCGCTTATACTTAATGAAGAAGAAAAAGATAAGTTGATAAACAAAGAGCCAGACGCTGCCAAATATATTAAGAGAATGATTGGCTCAGAAGAATTTATTAATAATATTCCAAGATATTGTTTATGGTTAGTTGGGTGTAGTCCTAAAGAATTAAAAACGATGCCTGAAGTTATGAAAAGAGTTGAACAAGTCCGTAAAGATAGATTGAGCAGCACAGATAAACAAGCACAAAAACTTGCGGAAACACCATGGTTATTTCGTGATTTAAATAATCCTGACACAGCAATTGTAGTACCCCTTGTATCTTCACATAGGCGAAGATATATTCCAATTGGATATATTGATAATAGAACGGTTGCAAATAATAAAGTGAGTATTATTCCTAATGGAACGTTATATGAATTTGGAATTCTGACATCTAATGTTCATAATTCTTGGATGCGAGTAGTTGCCATGAGAATGAAATCAGATTATAGCTATTCATTGGCAATCGTATACAATAATTTTCCATGGCCTTCGCCTACGCTAGAGCAGAAGACTAAGATAGAAAAGACAGCACAGGGAATACTGGATGCCAGAGCTTTATATCCAGATAGTAGCTTAGCTGACTTATATGATCCGCTCACAATGCCACCAGAGTTACAAAAAGCTCACGCAGCTAATGATAGAGCTGTTATGCAAGCTTATGACTTTGATATAAAGACTACCTCAGAAGCAGATTGTGTAGCTAAGTTGATGCAGATGTATCAGGAGTTAGTAGAGAAATGAAGAAAATAATCTTTGGTATACTTGGGTTTTGTGCCTATATGGGGTTGTGTTTACGTGAGTTAGACCTAACAAAAAAAGTAATTTTTGGTGATGTTCATATTCCGGCAGGATGGCAACTGGTATTAGCTTTTGTTATTGG
Source organism: Oribacterium sp. NK2B42 (assembly GCF_000424445.1). Taxonomy (GTDB): domain Bacteria; phylum Bacillota; class Clostridia; order Lachnospirales; family Lachnospiraceae; genus Oribacterium. Next base: position 1,758 of record NZ_AUJX01000015.1, on the reverse strand, counting down.
CATTGGTCAGCTCTTAGTTTTAAGCAAGATACTAGAGCCTTATGTGTCTTCGGGTGAGAACCAACAGACTGATAAACCTCAAGAAGAAAGTAAAGTATCTAATTCAGAACAGCAAGATAATATTGTAAACAAAGAGAAGCAACCTGAAAAGGTAATTACAGTGGAAGGCATACTTACAAATGTCGATGCAATGGAAGGCATTCAGTTTGAACATTACTGCGGTGACTTATTAAAAGCTAATGGGTTTAGTAATATCAAATATACAGAAGTAACAGGAGATCAAGGTGTTGATATTACAGCGGAGAAGGACAATATCAAATACGCTATACAGTGTAAAAGATATTCCTCAGATGTAGGAAATCAAGCTGTACAAGAAGTATTTGCTGGTAAAACTATGTACGGTTGTGATATAGGTATTATAATGACAAACGGACATTTTACATCTGGTGCAAAAGCATTAGCTAAAGCAACACATGTCGCTTTATGGGATAGGGAAATATTGTCTAATATGATTAAAGAAGTTCTTCAAAATAATAACTTATAAAAGAAATAAATAATGGATATATTTCATATTATACTGACTGCATAAGTATAATATGTTGGATCATGGAAAATTTCGTAAATACAATTAAAATTTCAAGGAGTATTTTTGAATTATGGGAAAAGTAGATTGGGGTTATCTCGAACCGAGCAAAAGGTCATGTAATAATTGTGAATTTAATTTTGGCGATGTTTGCGCTGGTCATGGAGATAGAATAGATAATGGTGAAGACACATAGTATGTCGATTACTGAAGTAAAAAACATGTTTCCTAATGGTTGCACTGACTGGGGAATATCATTTGAGGCTTTTAACGAAATTTATGAAAAAGAAAGACGTAAACAAAGGTAAAGTTAATTTAAAATGATTACATGTAAAGTATCACATGGCAACAGAAGAGAAGACAGTAGTAGAAACCCAAGAGACACCGGTTGTTAAGCCGACTGGAAGAAAGAGAGGTCCGAAACCCAAAACAACCGCTGCGAAGAAACCGACTTCAAGACGTGGAATGAAGAAGGTAGAGAAAATGGATAAGGCTCCTGTAGCAAAGACTCCGGTAAAGGCAGCATCAAAATATACTTTTACTCGCACAGTATTTGAGTATCAGAAGATACAGTACACTGAAGAGATTGCTCAGAAGAAAGTTCTTGAATACATGGAGAAGCACCCCTATATCAAGGCCGAGAAAATCGAAACGTTCATCAATTTTGACGAGCACAAAATTTTCTTTACTGTAGACGGATATTCAAATCCTGATTTTACACTGGATTTATAATATTTGAGGACGGATTTTACCGTCCTCTTTTATATATCCAAAACTATTGTATATTTTTCAATCTGATGTTAGACTAGGGAAAAGTATCAAATGGATTGTTCAGAGTCCAGCTAAGAAATGTCAAGGAGTAAATTGAAAATATTAGAAATTAGCCATCACCTGCATTTTTGGGTAACTTTAATAAAGCTAATTCATTTATAGCACATTGAAAATGACAAATTAGATGTCAGGCAACTTTTGTAGTGCGATTGAGCCGATTAAACTGCTTTCTGTGTTCTTCAGGGGTGATCATCTCATAGGGCTTGTTATCACGAAGCATAGCAAAAATGATATTGCATATTTTGTGCATTACAGCACCTATTGCAACGTTCTTCTTTTTGGACTTGCATTTTAAGGTGTAGTACTCATGAATAACCGGATTTACAGGATTTTTTGATCCCTTA
>NZ_AUJX01000014.1 GCF_000424445.1 Oribacterium sp. NK2B42 | reverse complement strand
CTTCCTGTTTTCCCATGACTGTTTCTCCTGAAAAAAGTATAGCAAAAAGCTCGATTTTACGCGAATTTCAAGGATTTGACATTCCGTCAAAATGACATGTGTATAAGCTTATGATTCGTCAGAAACCGAAAAAAATCGGACATGGATTTCCACATTTTCTGACATATGTACCAGAATAAACCGCGAATTGTGGATTACACAGATGATATAGGAGTTAATTTAAAAAATCCGAGAGGCTGTCCACAACAGCGTCTCGGATCCTTTGAAAAATATATTTTTAAATTCAGCGTTTTTAACAATATGAAATAGTAGGGGTGTGAACAGTAACCAAATTTGGTTGAGTGTATACAATGTTTTAATTTCAATTTTTAATATTTTGTGTAGAATGTTCCAATTTTTCAAGTATTAATCTAAAATGTTAGTAGGTTTTTCCTAGTTCAATAGTTAAATTTTTTGATATAATTTTACTCGTGGTTAATGAACACATTTTGAACATTATGTTCATTAACTTGAACAGGAATTAAGGCAAAACTTAAATTCATATTGGATGCTGATTCTTTTTAACAATTTCACCTGATCAAAGTATTTGATCTGAAAAGGAGAGTAAAATGGATTACAATTATGACCAGATCGTCATCGATAACGCAGGTTACCCTGAAGTACGTTTCGAAGAAACTCACAGTTTGTACCAGCTTCTCGAAAACGCAGCAAGGGCTTTTAATGACAAGATGTTCCTTACCTGGGCACACGAGGATACTGTATATGAAAGAAGTTACAGAGATCTTCTTGATGCCGCAAAAAGAGTAGGTGAATGGGCTTCCCAGGAGACGGAATCCCTTGGTCACGCCATGCATGCAGGCTTCTACGGACGTCTCGGCTTCAATTATCTTGCCGCACTTTTCGGTGTTAACGGTGCAGGCGGAGTTGTTACCCCACTTGATGTTCAGCTTTCTGCTCAGGATCTTCTGAGAAATGTCAACAAGGCTGACATAGATGTGCTCTTTTATGATTTTGAAAACATCTCACAGGTATCTTATCTTAAAGAGAACAATTCCAGTGTTAAGAAATTCATTTGTATCCAGAATATAAATAATCAGGACAGTGTATCTACAATCCGTAAGACTTATACAGGAACCGGTTTTACAGACAAGTCCAGAAGCGAGGACTGCGGTATCCTCCTCTTTACATCCGGCACAACAGGGGAACCTAAGGGTGTAATGCTTTCCAACGCAAACCTTATTGATAACGTATTCTGTAATGATCTTCTGGGGGATCAGTACCATGAGATCGTTCTTAATGTTCTGCCCATACACCATGTATTCTGCCTGAACGGAGACGTTTTCGGTCTTTTACGTTACGGTTCCTCTCTTGCAGTTTCAACTTCACTCCAGAAATTATTCAAAGACATCAAGTTTTTCCGTCCTACTTCCATAAGAATGGTTCCGATGATGCTTAAGCTGGTTAATAACCGTCTTCATCAGACAAAGAAGCAGCATCCGGAATGGTCCATTGACTCTGTGCGCCAGGAGGTTCTTGGTGACAGATTACATAAGCTTGTAGGAGGCGGCGGATTCCTGGCTCCTGAACTTATGGAATCCCTGGCAGGATTCAACATTCAGGTTGGACAGGGTTACGGAATGTCCGAACACTCTCCTAAAATCGCTGTTCCTGTCTATGATCGTCCGGAAAAACGCGGCAGTGTCGGTATCGTAGTAAGAAACTGCCAGACCCGTCTCGTTGAAGGTGAGCTTCAGGTTAAGGGTCCGTCTGTAATGATGGGATATTATAAAGATCCGGAGGCCACAAAGGAAGCTTTTACCGAGGACGGATGGCTGAGAACCGGAGATCTTGCACGTATCGATGAGGATAATTTCATCTACCTTACAGGTCGTAAAAAGAATCTCATCATCCTGTCAAACGGTGAAAATGTTTCTCCCGAGACCATCGAAAACCTTTTCGACGGAGACATGCTGGTAACTGATATCGTTGCTCTGGAAGAAAATGACCAGATCATCGCTGAGGTATATCCTAACTTTGAATATGCCGACAATAATGGCATAAAGGATATCAAGGCTGCCGTAAAGGAGCTTGTAACAACACATAATCAGGAGCTTCCAACATTTGCAAGAATTTCCGATGTTGTTATCAGAAATAAACCTTTCGAGAAGACCTCTTCAAGAAAGATCATCAGAAGCAAGGTTCAGGCTGAGCGTAAGGACGTTGTAAATCAGAAGGATGTCATCGTTAAACCTGAGAACGAGAACCAGAAGAAGCTTATTGAGATCATTTCCGGACTTATCGACAACGATATGATCGGTATAACTACTGACCTCTTTGCAGCCGGAATGGATTCCATGGCGTGTATCCAGCTTATCGAAGAGGTTGAGTCTCAGATGGGTAAGATCCTGAGCTACCAGGATATCCTTAACAACCATACTGTTAAGGAGCTGGATGACTTCCTTGGTGTAACCAAGGGCATGGAAGTTCATCCTTATCAGGACAAGTATCCTCTTACCGGCATGATGATGTATTTTGCATATGTCATCCCCGGAAATACAACAGGAAATCTTCCATTCACTTTTGAACTGGATCCAAACATTGACCTTGAAAGACTTAAGGCAGCTATTGTTGAAACAATCAACGCCCATCCGGGTGTAAAGGGAATGATACAGCCTGATCCCGAGACCCATTATCTTGCATTATACCGTCATGATGACTGGGAGCCTGATGTTCCTATCATCGATGTACCTGATGATAAGTGGCAGGAAACCGAGAACAGCCTTCTCCGGGCCTTCAAGTATGACGGTCAGGACAAGCTTTATCATATAAGCCTTTACAGAACCGAAACCCGTAAGTTTATGCTCTTTGATGTGAGCCATATCATGGGTGACGGAATAAGTATGAACATACTTCTCGAGGATGTGAACCGTGCTTATGCAGGAAAGCCTGTTGAAAAAGAAGTTTATACTGTTTATGACTACATCCTGGATGACTGCCAGATGATAAAGGACGGCGGTGTACGTAAGGGTACTGATTATTACGGTAACCTTATGAAGGGCTACAAGCTGGAGCGTTCTCTTCTCAACAAGAAGGATAAAGAGGATCTGAACCACGCTGATAAGGGTGTTATCCGTAAGCGTTTTGACAAGACCTCAAAGAGAAAGATACAGAACTTCTGTAAGCTTAACGGTGTTTCGGAAAATGTTCTCTTCCTGACCTCCTTCAACTATACGGTTGGACTTTTCTCAGGAGAAGATGACGTAACTACCTGCAGTATCCACTCAGGACGTACCGATGGACGCTGGAGAAGACTTTGCGGATGTCTCTTTAAGACCTATTATCTCCGCTCACAGCGCATACCTCACGAAACCTCCAACACTTTCCTGAAGCGTATGGGTAAGCAGATCATGGATTCAATGCAGAGTCCTATCGCACTTAGTCGTGAGGGCGAGATGTTCTTCCAGTATCAGGGTGATATCGTATACATTCCTGAGATCGGTGGACTTCCTGCAAAGCCTGTACACCTGCAGCTCGACTCTCTTCCATTCCACATGAATGTGCATGAAGACAACATTGGCTACCGTGTGGAACTTCGTTTCTGGAAGAACAGATTTGATGAGGATCAGCTGAGACTCTTCCTTGAATGCTATGAGTCTGTGCTTAATGCTTTCACCTCTGAGCCAAGTGCCCGTAAGGTTAAATACCACCTTCCGGATGAGGCTTATCCGCACTTATACAGTGTTACAGTCGGAGAGCTTAATGCCGAAGCCGGAAAGGAACTTATCAAGCTTCCAAGCTCAGACAAGGTAAAGGTTTACATCCTTGACGACCACTACTCAAAGAAGCCTTTTGGCGCATGGGGTAAACTCTTTATAAAGGATGTTCCTCCTGTTGAAAGCAAGGAGGTCATCAATGATCCATGGCGTGAAGGAAAGCTTTATGATACAGGCGTTATCGCCAGAATCATGATTGACGGACGCATAGATTTCCTTGAGAACAGCGGACGTGTTGTACTCACTGATGGTTCAAAGGGCCGTAAGTACTATGATCTCGGCACTCTTGAACATGCTCTTGAGGAGCTTCCTACAATAGAGAAGTGTCACTCATTCCTTGAGTTTGATCAGAATATCCGAGAGATGAGGCTTGTAATGAATGTTGAAACCGATCAGGATTCCTTCATTAATCGTCTCAGAAGTTACGCTGGTACAACTGCCGGTGACGATATGATTCCTGCGGTTGTAAACTTGACGAGTGCGTATAAACCGGGTAAATGATCAATACAGAGCCGGAGGGTAGCCATTTAAAACCGTATCGCTTTAAATGGCTACCCTCCAACTCTTGATTTAATCACGTCCTGGCTAAATTGTTATTATCTCATGGTGTATGAAACTAATTATATCCTATCGTTTTTGCGAATTAATATGTCACGGCTGAATTGTTACTGTGAAGCACTAAATAGTATGTATATGTCTCATCCTTAAACACTTTTTTCAATCCGTAATATATGACACACAGAAGAAATTAAAACCGGCACTAAGTAAAAGCCTCCACAGTGTTTTTACCCCTGCCTTTAGCCTCATATAATCTCATATCGGCAACTCTGTAAAGACTCCAGAGATTTTGTATGTCGTCCCTTACAGAATCAGCCATGCCTATGCTTAAGGTAAGTCCTGCTTTCATACCATCATGCTCCACCCGGTATTTTGAAATATACTCCCTAAGCTTATCCATACGGTCAACAAAGGTCTCATAGGATAGAGCCGATGGGTTAAGTACCATAAACTCGTCCCCACCCATCCTGATGATATGGATATTGGTATCCGTAATAAAGAATCGTTTTATCTCCTGAGCCAGATTTTTAAGAACCTCATCTCCAAAATCATGACCATAATCAGTATTGAAGTGTTTGAAATCATCAATATCAAAAAAAGCCATAGACATACCGTTCTTGCTTTCTGCTTCCGAAAAAATATTGTTTCCGAGATTATTGTAAAAGGTTCTGTTTCTTAATCCTGTCAGTCCATCCGTATATACCACATCATTTATCAGGTATTGGGTCTGATCCAGCATATTGCCGATATCCTCTATATGAAGGTTTATGGTTGCAAGCGTATCTGCCATATCCCGACCTTCATCGATGAGTTTTTTAACCATCTCATAGATTTTTTCAGGATCGTTACCGGCTGCCAGAGTTTTTTTCATATCATAGCGTCCTGAAACGATCTTACTCAGCATGGAGGTTTCTTCCTGAACTATATTATCCTTTTTGTTCCTGATGTAATTGATCATATGATCCAAAGGATATATTCTCTCACTTAGAGATTTTTCAATTCCTGTATCTTCATCACTGATATATGAAAAGGATGAAAAAAGCGAGCCTGATGATTTAGAAGCAGCCTCTTTCTCTTTCTTTTTCCAATTTTTATCATGAACGAAAACAGCACTGATCATTGTCTGGTTACAATGCTGGAGATCATACTGTTCACCGGCTCCCATTACACCCAGGCTATTCGCCCCTGCCCTGTTCAGGAGATCGGCATACCAGTCTACCTTGTCTTCATTTTCAAACAGTATATATCTGTAAATACAATCTATGGAGAATATTGTTGATTCAGAGGGTACTTCTTTCTTTAAATTTTCAAAATGATCATTGATTATTTTCTTATAATCACCAAGGTCTGATATAAAAAGCATATCATTCTGATTTATCTGTTTAAAAAGCTTAAGTCCCCCGTCTTTTATACATTGCCTTACTGAAACAGGAAAGGTTTTCTCCCCTACAGTTTTACAGAGAGGATGATAGGGAAATGCCGATTCAATTTCCTCTATGGGCAGTCCCAGATCCTCACAATATACCTCTGCGGCAGGACGTCCGTTAAGCTCCAGAAGAGTCTGTGTCTCTTTATCTACCTTCGTAGCTATATAAATCTGACCATCTTCATGAGGGGTATAAATATTCTGTGAGTAAGTGATGATCCTTCCGAGATTATTTTTTATCATCACATATATACAAGCATCATCAAAATATAAACCATTATAAAAAACATAGCTCTGGTCTGCCAGCTCCTGACCGACAGCAGTGAGACCAAAAGCCAGGATGCCATGATCCTTTATCATGGAATTCAGGGAGGTGAGCAAATGATCTTCATTGCCGGTACAAAATTCAAAACAAACTGTGTCATCTTCGCCGGGATCCAGCTCTTCTATCTGCTTCTGGATGGAAAGCACGTTTTTTATGGGATTTGTACTGAGTCCGTTGATGATGCCGAATTGAAAAGCGTAATCAGGGGAATGCTTATCAAATATGATCAGCACTGTTCCTTCCGAATCAACTGAGCCATGGCGGAACATGAAGGAATGAAAGCCTATGACATCAATCCCGGGGAAATTTGCATATATCCTTTCAGAAGCTTTATGTAATTCTTCTGCGGTAATAAACATTATCAGGTTGGAAGCTCCATACCTGCCCTTACTTTCTGCCAATATATCATCAAGCTTTTTTTCAGCTGTTGTCTCTAAATATTCCATAACCGGATACTCCTGACAAAAATATACAAACAATATACATAGTTATATCTCGACATCTACGATTAAATTATTAGTGATAAATCATGATCAATGTACAACTTTGGTCACTATTACAGTTCAGCCGGGGGCATGAAAACGCCGGAGCCGGAGGGCATCTGTTTAAAACAGGGTTGCTTCGGCTCTTGCTTACTAATACTCCAACCGGACTGTTTCTCTACATCAGAGAGAAAAGTTCACCTTTTCTCCGGATAAATTTATCTACATCTTCTATGTAGGTTTTTATATCCTTGCCGTTGTCGCAGCGTTCAACGCGTTTATGCTCAGGGTCGCCGTCTTTTGAGGGAAGGACGAATTTACTGGAACAACCGGCTCCGCAGCCGATGACGGTGTGTTTTTCTTCCATCATCAGTATGTTGTAGAGGCATTCTTTTCCTTCTCTTGAGTACCCCACGTTTTCCAGGTTTCCGGCCATATTTTTCTGTCGGTACAGATAGTAAGGTTTCAGGTTAAGGACTTCAGCTGTATAGGAAGCTGCCATCATCATACGGGTGATCTCGGGATATCTGAATCCGGTTTTTGCGCCCTCAGAAGCCGAACCACTCGATAAGCTATTGCTATTAACTGAAGGGATTTCTTCTGATTCCTCCTGAAGTCTTGTTTCCGCCAGTATCTCATTTTCATCTCCGGCCCGATAAACGCCTGACCAGAAATCTCTTTCAAGAGTGAGTCTTGCGGCACGTTTTATGGCAAGGCTGTGAACTGTGAGGCTGTCAGGTTTGTATTTGGCGATTTCACACAAAGTATGTGTCACCTCAGGGAGCTTCTCTCCGGGAAGCCCCAGTATGATGTCCATGTTAATGTTTTCGAATCCAACTTCTCTCGCAAGCTCATACTTTTCTATCACTGATGAAGCACTGTGTTTTCTTCCTATGAGATCGAGAGTTTTCTGATTGAAGGTCTGGGGATTGACGGAAATCCTGTCTGCTCCGGCAGTTTTGAGTATCTGAAGCTTTTCTTTTGTTATGGAATCAGGTCTGCCTGCCTCTACGGTAAACTCCACGATACCGGACATACCTGTAACTGTATTTTTCCAATCATGTTCCTGAGAGCTTATGTTGTTCAAAATCGAAACATTGGCAGAACCGCACTCCTCATGAACCATATCCATGAGTACCTTGAGCCACTTTTCATCAAGTGCAGTGGGGGTTCCTCCTCCGATATATATGGTCTGGAGGGGTCGCCTGTATTTTCCACACATTTCAGAAACCGTATACCTGATCTCTTTACGGAGATTTTCCATATACTCCGGGAGTCTCTTTTCCCAGGCGGATATTGTGTTACTTAAAAATGAGCAGTACAGACATCTTGTGGGGCAAAAAGGGATGCCAATGTAGAGGCTCCAGCCTTCCTTGTAGGTTCTTCCGGTCATATCGTAAATACGGTTAAGGATTCTGTGTTCTCTTAATGCTATGTCTGTCATCAGGTCAAGCTTTTCACCTTCGATGCAATATTCTTTTGTCAGTTCGGCTTTAATGTCTCTGATTTCAGATTCTGTCAGATCAATTCCGGAATCATTTCCATTATGTTCTTTATGTTTTTCTATGGCGGCTTCCACCATAGGACTCACCAATGAAACAGGTCGTATGCCTGTCAGGTCTCCCCATGGAAGAGTTTTACCTGTCATGCCCACCAGCGTATCGTAAAGTTCAGCTTTGATTACCGATTTATCGTCTTTTCTTACTCCTGTGAGAGGCATATCTGAAGCTGATACTTCAAAGGAAAATCTTATCTTTTCATCATGTACACCTTCTGGTGTTATCTCTGCGGCCTCTTTTGCCCTGTTTTTTGTGGATTTCCTGTTTACTTCAGCATTCTCCCCTGTGGCCTTGGCCTGCTTAAGAGCATTCTTCTCCTCCTTGGTGGTGTTTGTAAAATGAACACCCTCTTCGCTTCTTATCTCGAAATCCTCCCCCGGATAAAACTCCTGTATAAGCTCCCTTATGTCCTGTTCAAAACTTTCTGCCGCTTTATCTAATGTTAATCTGATCAAAACCAAGATCCTCCTATCTAAAAAAGAACTCTGGGGACGAAGCCAGTGAGCCATTCATGAAAAATGTCCCACTAACTCCGTCCCCAGTATACATCGGCTGAACTATCACACGGTACAGTCTGGCCGTCATAAGCTAACCCATAGGAAAAAGACATCTGTTGCTTATGGAAGTCAGTATACTCACGGCAGCTTTTTAAATGGGTGCATCATATAATATCCGATCAATATGCCGCAGGATTATATCTTTTTTCCAGGGCAATACTTGTCTGTGGTCCATGTCCCGGAAAAACCGAAGTGTTATCAGGAAGTACCAGAAGCTTCTCTTTTATGCTTTTAAACAACTCTTCCTCTGAACCTCCGGGAAAATCCGTTCTCCCGAAGGAACCCTGAAAAAGTGTATCTCCTGCTATAAGAACGGGACAGATTTTTGATTCAGCCGCACCGTTAGGAGTGTAAGAAAGACCCTCCTCTATGAAAAAGCAGCTGGATCCGGGAGTATGTCCCGGAGTACCTATGACTTTTATATCTCTATCAAGAAGCCTGAGGGTATCTCCATCCTTAAAAGTATCATATTCGGAAGGAAGGAAACTTACCGGTTGATAAAACCGTTTGCTTAAATTCTTTTCCGGATCCTGCATATGACTCTCGTCCAAAGCATTGACTCTGATCCCTATGCCATAATGCTGCGCAACTTCTTTTGCCGCTGTCATATGATCAAAATGTGCATGTGTCAGGAGAATGAGCAAAGGTGTTGCCAGAAGCTCATTATCAATGATATTTATGATATGGTCAGCATTGTCAGCAGGGTCGATGATAACGCACTTATGCGTATCTGTATCAATCAAAAAATATACATTTGTCTCCAAAGGACCTGTGACAAATTTTGAAATCTTAAGCATTTTTCCTCCCGGAGCTCCCTCATCCCTGTGCTCTGACGATATCAACAACACCTCTTATCTTATAAATCTTGCTGACAAGAGTCTTAAGCTCCTCCTTATTGTGTATATCAAAGGAAACTGTTATGGTTGCCTTTTCATTCTTTCCGACTCTTGAGGTAAGAGCCTTGATGTCTATGCCTGAATCAGAAAGAACCTTTGAAATATCAACCAGAAGTCCCATTCTGTTGGTGGTATAGATCTCAAGCTCTGTAGCATAGGTTTCACCCGTGATATCCTTCTGCCACTCTGCCTCGATAAGGCGGGCCTTCTCGTCCTCGGGAAGGTTCATCATATTAATGCAGTCGGTACGATGGATAGTGATACCCCTGCCTCTGGTTACGAAGCCTAATATCTCATCACCGGGCACAGGCGAACAGCATTTAGCGTAACGAACAGCCAGATCATGAATACCCTTAACAACTATTCCTGATTTTGACTTGCGTATGATCTCAGGCTTCTTGGTCATGCCCTCAAGATTCTGAATGATATCCTCATCGGAAATATTGGTTTCCTCAGTTTTGTTTTTCAGCTCTATAAGCTTGGCAACTACCTGTGATTCCTTGATACCTCCTCTTCCGACAGAAGCCAGAACCGCTTCCCAGTCGATGTAGCTGTATCTTCTGATAACTCCTTCTATATATTCAGGTTTTGTGAGCTCACTGAGATTATAACCTCTGGACTTGGCATAATTTGACAGAAGTTCTTTACCATGGTCAATGTTTTCATCCTTCTGTTCATGCTTAAACCATTGATTGATCTTATTCTTTGCCTGAGTGGATTTACAGATCTTAAGCCAGTCTCTGCTTGGTCCGTGTGAATTCTGGGAAGTAATGACTTCAACTCTGTCGCCGTTCTGGAGCTTGTAGGTCACAGGAACAAGCTTTGAATTAACCTTTGCTCCTACCATTTTATTGCCGACTGCAGAGTGTATCGCATAAGCAAAATCAATAGGGCAGGATCCGGCCGGAAGATTCTTTACATCACCAGAGGGAGTAAAGCAGTAAACATTTTCATTGAACAGGTTAAGATCCGACTTGACCATATTCATGAATTCCTTGGAGTCAGACTCATCCTTCTGCCACTCAAGGATCTCATGGAGCCAGTTCATCTTAACATCTTCATCCTGGGCTACACTTTCCTTTGATCCACCGGACTCTTTATATTTCCAGTGTGCAGCGATACCGAATTCAGCGGTACGGTGCATCTCAAAGGTTCTTATCTGGATCTCAAAGGGCACGCCGTCACGACCTATAACCGTTGTATGTAAGGACTGATACATATTGGGCTTAGGCATGGCGATATAGTCCTTAAAGCGTCCCGGAATAGGTGTATACATCTTATGGATAACACCCAATGATGCATAACAGTCCCTTACTGTATCAACAATGATACGGATCGCAAAAAGGTCATATATCTGATCGATGGTCTTGTTCTGGTTGACCATCTTTTTATATATTGAGAAGAAATGCTTAACACGACCGTTGATATCCGCATCGATACCTGCCTCTGTGATATGGGAAGAAACCTCCGTAACGATGTTTTTGATTCTTTCTTCTCTGGCCTCCTTCTTGAGATTAACCTTGGCTGCAAGATCATAATAAACGTCCGGCTCGAGGTATTTGAGAGACAGGTCATCCATCTCGATCTTTATCTTACTGATACCGAGACGCTCTGCAAGAGGCGAATATATCTCCAGGGACTCTCTGGCTTTTTCTCTCTGCTTTTCAGGAGTCTGATATTCAAGGGTACGTAAATTGTGAAGACGGTCAGCAAGCTTGATGATGATAACACGTATATCCTTTGCCATAGATACGAACATCTTGCGAAGGTTTTCAGCCTGCATCTCAACCTTATCAGTATTCAGGTTCAACTGAGTCAGCTTTGTAACACCATCCACAAGAAGCGCCACATCCGGGTTGAACTCCTTGGAAACCTCATCCAGAGTCATTCCTGTATCTTCAACAACATCATGAAGAAGACCTGCAACTATGGTTTCCTTATCCATCTGAAGATTAGCAAGGATTATGGCAACACAAATAGGGTGAATGATATAAGGTTCACCCGATTTACGTTTCTGGTCTTTATGCTGTTCTTTTGCGACCCTATAGGCCTTCTCCACCATGCTGAGGTCCCCCGATGGATGGTAGGACTTAATAGTCTTTATGAGACTTTCATATAATTCCTCAGGCGGCGTATTATCTGCAGGTCTTTCCAATACTACTTCTTCAGTCATATTTTTCTCCCGTGGCCTGAAATCTTTCATCATTTCCTGCCACACTTAACTTTACTCAGTACTTATTCAAATATTTTAGCAAAGTTTAATTTTACTATTTGTTAATGTTCTTGTCAAAAAATATGTTTGTTGTTTGAACATTCAAAAATATGTTTGTTGTTTGAACATTCACTTAATATCTTACGCAATTTTAGTAAATTTTAATAATATTTGGCTCTTTACCTGCTGACTTTTATGTAAAATATGATAATATATCAAAGGTTAATTATTTGAATTATTTGGAGGGAGTTTCTAATGAATATTCTATTCTTCCTTACGCCCAAATGTGACGTAGCTTTTCTTGAGGAAGATTTTACTTTACGACAGGCTCTTGAAAAAATGGAGTTTCATCGCTATTCGACTATTCCGGTTCTTGCAAAAGACGGAAGTTATCTCGGCACCATGACGGAGGGTGATCTTCTGTGGGAGATTAAGAACAATTTGAAGATGAATCTTGATTATATCGAGAAGATTCAGGTAGCGGATATACCCATGAAAACCCATTATGCTCCGGTGGATGTCAATGCTTCCATGGAGGATCTTATGGAGAGGGTGGCAAATCAGAATTTTGTTCCAGTGGTGGATGATATGAAGCATTTCATCGGGATCATACGGCGGAAGGAGATCATAAATTACCTTTACGCCAATTCTCGTCTTCCGAAGGAATGTGAAGTGCCGAAAACGGAGCTTCAGGATCTTCGGGAGTTGGCTTAAGGGCGGACGCAGAAGCTCGAAGGCACCCGATCAGAAACGGGTGCCTTCAAGCTTCTGCTGTTTTCTAGAAAGCTTTTATGTAGTCGTCTTCGGATTCGCCTGTGTTTTCGATGTTACGAATAACGACGAAATAGCTTGCGCCGTTTTCGGTGGTGACTTCGCAGCGGTCGCCGACTTTGTGACCCATGATGGCTTTACCTATGGGGGATTCGTTGGAGATGAGGCCGAGGAGGCTGTGTCCGCGGATGGAGGTGACTATGCGGTATACTTCTTCTTCGTCATCTTCTTCGAAGTAAAGGGTGACTGTATTGTTTAGTCCTACTTCGTCTTCTTTGGAGCTGTCATCGATTATTTTTGCAAATCGCAGCACTCTTTCGAGGTAGTTTATACGACCGTTGTTTTCACGATTGGCTTTTTTTGCTGCATAGTACTCGAAGTTTTCCGAGCGGTCGCCCTGGGCTGCAGCTTCTGCTATCTCTCTGGTTATCTGTGGTCTCAGGACCAGTTTACGATGATCTATCTCGTCCTGAATTCTTTTTACGTCTGACTTTGTTAATTCCTGTCCCATTTTGTTCTGTTACTATCCTTATTTTCCTTCGTAGGTAATAAGTGTCCTTACATCATATTTTTCCAGCTTCTTACGGCCTTCAAGTCCGGCAAGCTCCATAACGAGGACTATGCAGGCTACCTCACCGCCGAGCTCTTCCACAAGTTTGCAGGAAGCTTCAAGGGTTCCGCCGGTAGCGATGAGATCATCAATGATGACAACCTTTTCGCCTTTACTTATGGAATCCTTGTGTATCTCGATCTCTGCCTCGCCGTACTCAAGTTCATACTTTGCAGACACAGTTTCTCTGGGAAGCTTTCCTTTCTTACGTACGGGTACAAAGCCTTTTTTAAATTCATAGGCAATAGGGGTTCCGAAGATAAAGCCTCTGGATTCAAGACCAAGTACCTTATCGAATTCAACATCCTTCAGTGTATCCTTGAGTCCATCGATGGCATCCTGAAGTCCGTCAGGATCCTGGACTAGTGATGTAATATCACGGAACATGATTCCTGGCTCCGGAAAATCAGGAATGGTCAATACATAATCTTCTAATTTTTCTCTTTTCATTTTTCAATCCTCATATGTAAGATATCTGCGTTTTATCCGCCTATGTAAAAGCCGTAACTCTACATGTAATCCCGATCGGCTTTCTGTCAGAATTATATCGTCATGTTTTTCAGGGTCTATAATCCCGGATCATTATTTACAATATTTTTCAGCGTATGTCATAATGGCTGCAACGGTTTTGCCATCTGTCATCTTACCCTCATATATAAGCTGCTTAAGGTCTTCAAGGTTCCAGGCTTCTATTCCAAGCTCTTCATCCTCATCCCAGTGTACATTACCTTTTTCAAGGTCTCTGGCTACATATATGCCTATCTTTTCATCAAGGAAGGCAACGGTGGTGTTGACATAGAGAAGGAACTCAAGATGGTCTGTCTTGTATCCGGTTTCTTCCTCAAGCTCTCTCAATGCACAGATTTCAAAGGGCTCATCCTCTTCATCACGTTTTCCTGCCGGGAGCTCAAGAGTGTATCTCTGAAGGGCATGTCTGTACTGTCTGACCATGAGTATGCGTCCGTCCTTCAGCACAGGAAGTACTGCTGCCGCACCCATGTGATGTATGAAATCCCAATGGGTCTCATGTCCTCCCACATCAACGAAGTCATCATAAACTGTTATGACCTTTCCTTTATAGGCAAGCTTTCTCTCTATAAGCTTTACCGGTTTCTCAGCATTATCCTGATTCAGCATACTTTCTCCTCCTGCTTATCTGTTTCAAACGAACCCAGATTATAGCACATAATCATCCTGTATTTAAATATTTCTTCTTGCGTATATCTATTCGCTTTTCAGAATAACCGCATCATTCAGATATTTTCTTTTTGACTATGGTTTTTCCTATGCGGTGATTCTTAATATACGCCACATCTATCTCAAGAGCATCTGTCTCCAGATGGAAGGAGCTGCCATCGTCAGGCACTGTACCTATGATGCCCATGATGTATCCGCCGAAGGTGTCGGCATCTTCCGTCGGTATATCAATCTTCAGAGCTTCATTGACATCCTCAAGATCCGCAATTCCGAGAATTATCCATTCATTCTCTCCGATGGCCTCGATCGGCTCAGGTTCAGGAAGATCATCCTCCTCCTGAAGGTCTCCCACCAGAGCTTCGATGAGGTCATGCATGCTTACTATTCCGGTCATTCCGCCATACTCATCTATAACAACCGCATAGTATTTACGCTCCCTTTTCATGGTCTGGAAAAGATCCGAAACCTTCATGTTCTGAGAAACGAAAAACGGCTTATCTACGGCATTCTTCATTATGCTGTCACGGGACTGGTCTTCAAGTCGGAAATAATCCTTGGTATCAAGAATGCCTATTACATCGTCATCATCCTCACCGCAGATAGGATAATTGGCAAATCTGTTATTATAAATGGTCTTTCGCCAGACCTCATCACTGTCTTCATAATAAAGCATAGCCACATCTGTTCTGTGAGTACACACATCCTCTACTGTCAGATCATTGAACTCGAAGACATTCTGTATCATCTCATTTTCCTGGTGCTCGATGGTGCCGTTTTCCGTTCCTTCATCAAGCATCATGATAATGTCTTCTTCCGAGACCTTATCTTCGATATCTTCGGGATTGATTCCCATCAGCTTCATAACAGTGTTTGTGGATACTGTAAGAAGCCCTACAAAAGGTCGGAACAGTACAGCTGCAAACTGAAGCACGGAAGCCATGGATAAAGCGATCTTTTCCGTATATGCCTGTGCGAGTCTTTTGGGCACAAGCTCACCGAATACGATATTGACATATGAAAGAATCAAAGTGATGACCACGATAACTATGGGACTAAGCACCGATTCACTGATCGGCACTCCCATCTTTATAAGAAGTCTGGTAGCAGGATTTGCAAAACTGTCTGCAGCAAAAGCCGAGGACAGAAAACCTGCCAGGGTTATAGCCACCTGGATCGTAGAAAGGAATCTCGACGGATCCTCGGTCAGTTTAAGAAGTATTATTGCGTCTTTGTTTCCTTCTTCTGCAAGCTTTTTCAGTTTTGTATCTCCAACCTGCAGAACAGCTATCTCTGCACAGGAAAAAAAGCCATTTAATATTATAAGTACAATAAGAAGAACTAGTCGTTCTATCATATAAATAAAAGTCTCCCTCCGGACCGTATATTACTTAATGTTGTATATGAACATACAGGTTTTGTCAAATGATGCATGGGTTTTTGAACGCGATTTGGGGATTTTTTGAAAAAGTTCCGCCGATGTACCACGGGAACGGAGTTAGTGGTTCATCGGCGGAAGCATTCTGTTCTGTTTTATACTGCCTTGTATTTATCGTACTGCTCCTGCAGGAATCTACAGTCCTCGTAGTAACGGTCAGGTGTGGAGTTCTCAAGAGTTCCCACGATGTAAGGTTTCCAGATACTGACCTGACGCATAAGCTCTTCATAATTAAAGAAGCCTTCACCGGGATGGCGGAATTTCTGATCATTATCCTCGAATACTCCATCCTTTAGGTGCAGTGTGGTGATCCTGTCACCGTACAGATCAAAGGCCTTCTTTATGATCGCATTCTGCCCTGCAGGATCCTTCTCGTACTCCGGTTTTATAAGATTTACAGAATCAAGGATGACATCAAAGTTTACTGAATCAATATCGTCAAGAAATCTCCTCATCATCTCGGGACTGTGAAGTGTATGATTGAACACTCCTTCAACTCCCACCATGACGCCAAGCTTTTCAGCTGCATCCCTTATACGCTTAAAGCTGTCCAGAACTCTCTGATAGTTTTCCTCGGTATAGGTCTCAGGAACTATCTTCATATCAGGATGAGCACGGCCTGTTTCTGTGCCAACCATATCAGCTCCTATCCTTTTACTGTATTTAAGATGCTCTATAAATCTCTGCACCTCCAGCATTCTCTTTTCTTCATCGGGATGAGCCGGATTAATGTAGCAGCCCAGAATAGACACATGAATATCTCTTTTTCTGCATTCTGCTCCAACATAATCCCCAAGTCCCGCATTATAATGTCCCACAGAGGTGTCCACCTCTGAAAAGCTTTTGGACATGGCAAGCTGAATATACTTAATGCCTAAGTCCTGAACCTTATCAAGAACCTCTGTAACGGTTCCTTTACCACATATATCATGAACTCTCATTCCAAACTGAATCATATAAAATCTCCTTTATAAAAAATTCCTCTGTGAATACCGGTATTTTATCATTTAGTTCTTATATGTTGCTTTCTAACTCGTTTATTTCCGGCATACGATTGTTAATTCGAAATAATTTTATAGTTTTTTAAGGATCAGCTTAGTCCTCTCGGGATTCTTCCGGTACTGTCCCGGTGTCTGACCTGTCATTTGTTTAAATACCTTCTCAAAGTAGGTAACATTACCAAACCCGCATATTTCCGCAATATCGGTAATGCTGGTATCGGAATCTATCAGCAGCTGCTGGGCCTTCCTCACTCTTATATAAGTAATATATTCAATAACAGAAAAACCAGTAATGTTACGAAATACTCTGGTAAGGTAGGATTTACTCATGTAAAACTGTTTTGCAATCTCATCAAGAGTGACATTTTCACCGGTATGTCCCTGAAGGAACATAGCTATATCATGAACCTTCTGGTGAATTCCCGTTTTCACAACAGACTGCTGCTCAGCTGTCTCTATACCCTTTTCCTTAAGCTTACTCTGAAGATCTCTTCTTCTGCTTTTTGCGAAAATACCCGCAAGCTCAACAGTCTGAAGATATAGAAAAGAATGCAGATCCTCCATGGAGGAGGTTATCCCGTTTCTTTCGTCCTCGCAAGCCGCCTTAAAGGCATCGATAACGGATAAAACCAGCTGCCATTCTGTGTCATTAAACCTTGCAAGTCCACCATACAGATTTCCGAACTCATCAAAACCCTTCAGTCCGAATTCCCTGAACTTTTTATCAAAAACCGATCTGTCCAGCTGAAGTATGAAATTGTGATGATCTGGAGGCATGTTGGGGGCTGTTGAGGTTTTATGAATGAGGTTATGGTTTACCATCATACAGGTGTGAGGAACCATACGATAGGTTTCCTGATCAACAAACAGCAGTCTCTGTCCATAGATGATGAAGTGCATTTCTATGGTCTCATGGAAATGTCTGTTTTTCATTATGAACTTCTGATGTCTCACCGCTTCCGAAACCCTCAGGCCCGGGATACGTTTTTCAAATACCAGCTCAAGTCTGGCATTATGTAAATTTTCGTCTGCCATAAAATACCTCTTTTTGATAACCAATATAGGGGAGGTAAAGCTTCGTGATCCTTTTTTCCATACTCCCAGATTGTTTCAAAAATCATCAGGCTTTAATACAAATAAAGGATGGTATCCCATTGAATCATCATCCAATCGGACACGCATCCTTTATTTTATCTTATCATTTCCGTATAAGCAAGAAACAGGGGACCGACTCCTTTTGCGTCATTCTTTACCACCGGCTCTCCGAGATAATATCCAACAGATCCGTCTCTATGGTCTGCGCCTCCGAGTCCGGCAACAAGACATATTCCTGTCACGCAGGGCGTGCCGTCCTCATTTTTCGAAAGCCTCTTATCGATTATACCATAGAAAGCTTTCTCTGCCATGCTTCTGTACTTTTCCGGTATAAAACCAAGTCTCACTCCTTTAAGTACCGCAGCACTTATCAGCGCCGTACCGGAGGTTTCAAGATAATTACCTTCAACCTCGGGAAGTGCGATGAGCTGGTAGAAAAGTCCGCTTTCATCCTGGTATTTGGAAAGTGCCTCTGTAAGATCCACAAGCATCTTTTTAAGATGCTCTTTTTCCCCGGGAAGATCCATATCCATCATAACTTCCAGCACATCAACGAGGCTCAAGATAAACCATCCTTCGGCCCTAAGCCAGAAATTCGGACTGCATCCGGTCTCCGGATCTGCCCAGTACATCTCTCTTGATTCATCATATCCGTGATAGTAAAGTCCTGTCTTTTCATCACGCATATGCTTTTCTACATTACAGAATTGATCATAAGTATCTTTTACGTTTTTTGAATCATTAAAACGCTTCTCATACTCAATGTAGAAAGGCTGCGCCATATAAAGCCCGTCAAGCCATACCTGGTTCGGATAAATATTTTTATGCCAGAAGTTCCCCTCTTTTGTTCTCGGCATCTTATCTATCTGGGTTCTCACCAGCTGTATAGCCTTCAGATATTTTTCTTTTCCTGTGAAGTCATAAAGCTTAAACAGGTTTTTTGCAGGATTTATATTGTCGAGGTTTTTTTCTTCAGTATCATAATTTCTGATACTTCCATCCTCATTTACAAATCCGCTTACAAAATCATCCGCAAACTTCAGATATTTTTCCTGCCCGGTGATCTCGTAAAGCCGCAGGATACCTGTTATCATACAGCCATCTATATAATTCCATCTATTCTCTTTACCTTTTCTAATGAGCTCGAGATTCCAGGCAGGATGCCCGGAATCCGAATGAGCCATAAGATAATCCAAGTAATCATTAAGAAGCTTTTCCGTAGCTTCCCTGCCACCTGTGAGGTGGTGTAATTCTTTCGTCTCCATAATCAACCCTTAACCGAACCTGCTGTCACACCATCGATGAACTGATCCTGGGCCATAAAGAATACTACCAGTGAAGGAATGATGGAAATAAGCGAAAGTGCAAGTATTCTGTTCCATGAGAATCCGGTATCGGCATCCATGGACATCTTTACGAAGATAGCTGCAGGATAACGCTTCGGAGTTGAAACATAGAGCAAAGGTCCCATAAAGTCATTGGATGACCACATGAACTGGAAAAGTGCTGCAGATGTCATAGCCGGCTTAAGTACAGGTACGATAACATGCCAGAGAGTTCCAAGTGCTGTACATCCGTCGATCTTTGCAGCCTCATCAAGCTCTCTCGGTACATTGCGGAGGAACTGAATGAGCATGAATACGAAGTAGGTATCCTGAGCAAATACTGAAGGAACGATAAGAGGAAGGTATAAAGGTGAATCTACCCAGCCCCAGCCATTGTACATGATGAACTGAGGAACATTAAGTACTACGTTTGGAAGGAACAGTGTTGCCATCAGAAGTGCAAAGAGTGCATCATGTCCCTTGAACTTAAATCTTGCAAAACCGTAAGCTGTCAGTGTGCAGGATGCTATCGTAAGGATAACCTTAGGAATAACGATCTTGTAGGTGTTGAGCATTGACTTCCAGATGTCAATATCACCGCCGTAGCCGTTCATGGCATCTACATACCCTTGGAAGGTGGGTTCCTTAGGTATAAATCCGATACTTGAGAATATCTCTGAATTTGTTTTGAAGGATGCACCGATCATCCAAACCAGCGGGTAGATCATGAAAATGCCCACCAGAATGAGTACGACATACTTACATACCGTTGCAATCTGTCTTTTTCTTTCGAGTGTCATTGCTTAGTCCTCCGAATCAGAATAGTATACCCAGTGCTTCTGGCTGTACTGTAAAATCGCTGTGAATATCATAAGGATAATGAACAGAACCCATGCCTGTGAGCTTGCAAGTCCCATTGCATACTTCTTAAACGCGTTGTTATAGATAAGCAGTGATACAAGTGTGGTTGCACCTCTCGGACCACCTGCCGTAATGATATAAGGTCCGTTAAATTCCTGGAATGCCTGAACCAGCTGAGTTACCAGGTTATAGAAAATAACCGGTGTGATCATGGGTACAGTGATGGTGAAGAACTGTCTCCACTTACCTGCTCCGTCAAGAGAAGCTGCCTCATAAAGATCAGGAGATACGCCCTTTAATGCAGCAAGGAAAATAACCATGGTTGAACCGAACTGCCATACACGTAAGAGACAGATAATGAAAAGGGCTGCATTTTTGTTAGACAGCCAGTGAGGTCCTTCCACGCCGAATATTCCGAGGAGCATATTAACGATTCCGTCATCCTTGAAGATCGCTTTCCAGAGAACTGCGATGGCAACTGAGGAACCCAGGATCGAAGGAATGTAATAGACTGTTCTGAACATCTTAACTCCCTTTATCTTGAAGTTAAGGATATATGCTACAAACAATGCGAACACCAGCTTAAGAGGCACCGTCATAAATGCATACTTAAAGGTGATCATAAAGCCTTCCTGTATCTTTTTATTTGTAAATACGTCCAGATAATTAAAGATACCCCATTTTGAAATTCCCTCAAAAAGAGAATAATCGCTGAAACTGTAAACCAGTGATGAAAGGAAAGGGTATCCTTTGAAAACAAGAAATCCTACAAACCATGGGAAGATGAATAAGAATCCTTTATTCTCTTTCCAAAAGTTATTCGGAGCGGTATTTGTTTTTGAATTTGACATTTTATCTACTCCTTTGGAAGGTACCGTTTTTCACCGGTCTACCTTGACTGAAACATAAGTTATTACAATAAAATCGGGCCTCAGATGTAAGCCAAGGCCCGATATATACCGCATTTAATGCGGTAATTCTTAACCCCGGATTAGGAGGATCAGGGAAAACTGTTTATAAACATTGACTTATCAATGCTTGTAAAGGATTACTTGCCCTCAACCTCATTAACTGCTTCAATGAGCATTTCAGCAAGCTCCTTGGAATCTACACCGTCATAAGACATTGTGTCCATGATTTCCTGATATGCGCCCTCTGCGCTGTCCTTAAGAGCTGCATCCTCATAGTAAGGTGAAAGCTGGAAGGGAGCATTGGATGATGCGGCCTTAAAAGCTTCATAGGTAAGTCCCTGAAGAGCACCTGAAGCTTCAAGCTTCTCCTGAGCTTTATGGGATGAAGGAACACCTCTTTCAAGTCCAAGGGTCTCTACACCGTCGCCATTGAACATGTACTCCATAAGCTTGGCAGCCTCTTCCTTGTTTGCAGAGTTAGGAGATACGGCAAAGCCCATGGAAATCTTGAAAACTGTAGCAGGTGTGCCGTAATCTGCAGGATACTCACCGATTACAAGCTCCTGATCTGAATCAAGTGCATCTGCAAGCTTCTTGATTGAGCTGTCCCACTCAACAACACCCGCATAGTGACCATCGATGAAGTTAGGGTTCTTATCAAGAGAATCAGCACCGTCACCTGTAAGCTTCTCCTGTGTAGGAATTACGTGGTTAGCCTCAAGGCTCTTAAGGAAATCAAAACCGTCTGTAAGCTCTTCTACCGTGTAATTAAGCTTGTGATCCACAACCCACTGCTTGTTGTACTTCTCCTGCATATAATAGGTAAGAAGGATTGTAAGATCATAGGTTCCTGCTGCAAGAGGATAGTAATCATCGCCCAGCTTCTCCTTGAATACAGGACCTGCTGCAAGGATATCTGCGAAGCTCTTGGGAACCTCAAGGCCTGCCTTCTCAAAGGTTGCCTTGTTCCAGTAGAATACTCTTCCGGTTGATGAAACAGGAACACCGAGAACATGTCCGTCAATGGTCATAAGGTCGATAAGTGACTGATCATACTGTGAAAGATCGAAATCCGTAAGATCCTGAATATCTACAAATCTTGTTCCGTCCGGGCTGAACTGCCATAACCAGTTCCAGTTGATCTGGAAAAGATCCGGCTCTGAATTTCCTGCGATCTGAGTAGCGATCTTATCCTGCCAGCCTGACCATGCGCCATACTCTGACTCAACCTTGATGCCCGGATTTGCTGCCATATATTCATCAAGTGCCTTAAGTGTAGCTGTATGCCTTGAATCACCGCCCCACCATGAAATTCTAAGTGTTGTTCCGTTTCCGCCCTCAGACTTGGCTACTGTCTCAGCTGCAGTCTTTGCTGCCTCTGTTGCACCCTGAGCTGCCTCTGTTGCACCCTGGGCTGCTGCTGTTGTTGATGCTGAATCATTGGCAGCTGTGGATGAACCACCACAAGCTGCAAGATTGAGCATCATTGATGCTGCCATACCGCCGGCGAGAAACTTAGTAATTGTCTTTTTCATTTTTACCTCCTGGGAGCCTTTCCGGCCTCCTGTTTAAATTGAGTTTTACCTCATTGTTAACTTTTATATACGATATTCAGGCTGTCATAATCCAAAACATTTATAAGTTCCGGACCTGTGTCGTCGCAACCGGATATCTCAACATTGTCAAGTACCAGATGTTTTACATTTCTGGCATAAATACTCTTTCCGGTCATTTCAGGGAAGTTATCCATCATTATGGTCTGACCGGGTTTTCTTTCTTCCTTTTGAAGGAATGAAACCTTTATGTTCTTAAAGACTATCCTGTCGATAAATCTTTCAGGCAATCCATAAGCAACCAGCATGCACTGATCGGCACCCTCTGCCACGATATTCTCTGCTGTTACAGATCCTATCGTCGGTGTTTTATCATCAACAGGTCTCTCATTCTGATCCTGAACATACTCACTGTGACCGTCGGGATCACAGAAGTAAAACATGTTGAAGGTGAAGGGCATGTGCACATTTTCCATTTTTATGTCATGGAATACTATGTTGTCATAAACCGCATTGGGGCCTCTGCCTCGTCTTGTTTTGATGCGGAGTCCTCTGTCAGTTTCCTTGAATATGCATCTTGAAACCTCTACATTCTGTGCACCGGCTGCTGCTTCGGAACCAACGGTTACGCTTCCGTGACCCCTTTCAAGGAATGAGTTTCTGACCACGAAATGATCTGCAGGCTTATGGTGTTTATCACTCATGTAGTATTTGCCTGATTTTATGGCAATGCAGTCATCTCCGACAGAAATCCTTGTTCCCAGAATCAGAACCCCGTCACAGCTTTCCGGATCAAACCCGTCTGTATTGGGTGAATCCGATGGATTCCAGATACTTAAGTTGTAAAGTGCTATATCATCCGTATAGTAGGGATGGATGGTCCAGCAGGGAGAATTTCTCACTGTCACCGATTGCATCCTTACGGATCTGCAATGATTGAAAAAAACAGTATTGGGCCTCCAGGCTATCCTTTTCTTCTTGGGATCCTGCCACCAGTCACCCTTGTCTCCGTTTCCATCAATGATACCGTTACCGACGATCTCAATTTCTTCAGCATTAACAGCTGTAAGCAGTGAAGCAAAGCTTGTTTCCGGATTACCCTCCCAGCTTGAAAGATTGTACTCATCCTTTTCATCCGTTGTGGGTGTAAGTCCCGGTAATAAGGGATAATGTCTTCTGTCCGGATCTCCCAGCAGAACCGCCTCATCATCTATCCATAAGGTCATATGGCCTTTAAGGAAGATCGGTTTTGAAAGATATGTTCCTTTAGGAAGATATACCGTACCATCCTTAGGACAACTGTTTATAGCGGCCTGTATAAAACCTGAATCATCCTGTTCCCCGTCTCCGGATGCTCCAAATGCTTTCACATCCAGCAGAACCGATTCATATTCTGTTCGGAAGGTTTTATCCGATCTGCCGTTCTCTGTCAGAAGAGTGATGGTGTATTCCGTATCGGGCTTTAATCCGTCAACCGTCACAACATTAAGATCGGACTTTAATTTTTCCTCTCCGTTTATCAAAATGCTGTATCCCGAAGGAGCATAGCAGATCGTATCATTCAATAATTCTATTGTTATACTCCGTTTAAAAACGGCTGCTATTTGAAAATCCATACTTCCTCTTTTCAATGATCATTCCTGATCACTTATTCATTTCTTACTGACATGTATGATTATATCAGTCACTTTGAGATAAATCTTACAATTACTGACCCAATTTACACATAATTATCTTATCGGACACTATTTATATAAATATTTCGTCTTATTCAACTATGATTTTAGAGTTTTTTATTGTTTAAAATATCCTTTTAGATAATCATCCCCAATATTTGCTGCAATTTTTTGCACACTTTCTTGTGTTTTCGCTCGTCGATATCAATATATTAATAATTTTTGTAAGCGTTTTACATCGTCAATAGTCACAATTTTTGTCAATTTACTATCAAGCTCGCTATTATCTTAAAAATCTTCATGGCTTTTCTCATGATTTTTGGCAAAATAGTATTCGATAGAATAAAAATATCCGATTTTATAATCATGCCTGACATTTATTCATCATATAATATTGATAGCCGCTGGTTTTTTGATATTTCCGTACGCCATAACTTAAACCCGGGAATTACTTATCACAGAATAAACCATCGGTTTTCTGATAGTACAAATCATATAAATCTTTAATGGAGGAAAATCCCATGATCACGGTATCCAAAACAGGAAACGGAGATTACACTTCCATTCAGGAAGCTGTAAATCATGCCAAATCAGGCGACACCATATTTATTAAAGAAGGAATATATAAAGAAAGAGTTGAAATAAAGATTCCAGACATTACATTAAGAGGATGCAATACAGACTTCAAACAATATATAAAAGAAGAAACTCCTGAAAACCGGTTTGCGGATCCTGAAGGTAACCTGCTCCCAAATCGATACCTTCCATCCGACAAAACCATCATCACACAGGGCTTATACGGAATGATGCCTTCAGAGGACGTAGGCAAGCTTGGAACCTTCCGCTCTTATACAATGTTAATAGATGCGGAAAATGTAAGTCTGAATAACCTAACCATCGAGAATTCCGCCGGAGCCGGCCCCGATATAGGTCAGGCTATAGCTCTTTACGCAGAAGGAGAAGGAATCAGCTGCAGCAATATACGACTCCTGGGCTGGCAGGATACTCTCTTCACAGGTCCACTTCCGCCAAAAGAAATAGAAAAAAACGGTTTTATCGGTCCAAAACAGTTTTCACCACGGATCAACGGAAGACAATATTATAAAGATTCATATATAGAAGGAGATATAGATTTTATTTTCGGCTCCGCCACTGCTTATTTTGATGATTGCTACCTCTTCCAGAAGGACAGGACACCTCTTCTTATATATAAGTCTCTGTTAAAAAATGATATAAAGATGACCGGAAATTTATCTATGAACAGTCTTATGGAAACTGCCCAAAAAAATCTGGGCGAAGATAAACTCAGCGAGTTAACTTCCATGATAGATAATGGCGAGTCAAAAGAAGGAAAAAGCTATGCCACCGCAGCTTCAACCCCTGAGGGACAGAACTACGGCTATATATTCGACAACTGCCGTTTCGAGTCTGATTGCCCCGAGCATAGCTGCTACCTTGGCCGCCCGTGGCGAAACTACGCAAAAGTCCTGATCCGAAACTCCTACCTTGGAAACCATATCCACCCCTCCGGTTTCCACAACTGGAATAAAAAAGATGCCGAATCCACCGTCTCTTTCTGCGAATACAAAAACTACGGCCCCGGCGCCTCCGATTACCGTGCTCCCTTCGTAAAAGAACTTAACTTCAACGAAATCCAGAAATACCGGAAACAAAAAGTATTTTCCTAACGGAAAATCCCCTGAGATGTAATCTCAGGGGATTTAATAACACTTGGATTATTTTCCGAATACAGCCTCGTAGTCCTTTACGAACTTGTCGATACCGATATCTGTAAGAGGATGCTGGGTCATCTGCATAAGAACCTTGAAAGGAACTGTAGCGATATCAGCGCCTGTCTTAGCACAATCAATGATATGCATAGGATGACGAACAGATGCGCAGATAACCTCTGTCTCGATATCAGGATACATCTGGAAAATATCCTCTATATCCTGGATAAGAGTGATTCCGTCTGTAGAAATATCATCAAGACGTCCAAGGAAAGGAGAAACATAAGTAGCACCTGCTCTTGCAGCAAGAAGAGCCTGTGTAGCTGTGAAGATAAGAGTTACATTTGTATGGATGCCTTCACTTGAAAGAACCTTAACAGCCTTAAGACCTTCCGGAGTCATAGGAATCTTAACAACCATGTTCTTGTGCATCTTGGCAATCTCTCTGCCCTCTGCGATCATCCCCTCAGCTGTAGTTGTGCTTGCCTTAACCTCGCCTGAAATAGGACCATCAACGATCTCTGTGATCTCCTTCAATGTAGCCATGTAATCACGTCCCTCTTTTGCGATAAGTGAAGGATTGGTTGTTACACCGGCGATGATGCCCATGTCATTAGCCTGACGAATCTCATCTACATTTGCGGTATCAATAAAAAATTTCATGTTTTTCCTCCTGGTATTTTGACCAAAAACCAAGTCTTATCATCCTTGAAATCTCATTTCACAGACTCGGTCCATTACTACTAATATTTTATGACTTGAGCGCTGAAAGTCAATACTTCTGGGCATTATGTTACATCACAATTATGCGTTCCATATCCTTATCGATAAGTTCGATATGTCGCTTCATATAAACCTCGGCCACATCAGCATCCCTGTCCATAAGAGCTCTCAGGATTTTCTCGTGTGCCTTAATTCCATTCTCAACATTGTGTTTAATTTTAAAGGTCTGGAAACGGAAATTCATTATCCTTTTACTTACACTCTGATTGATCATTTCCATGACCTCATTTCCGGTCATCTTCATTATCCTGGTGTGGAATTCTTCATCAAGAAGTGCCAGCTTTTCGTCATCCATGACAGCTGCATATTCGATAAAATCATTATGAATCTTTTCAAGAGCCTTCAGATCCTTGTCAGAAGCTCTTTCTGCCGCCATTCTTGCCGCCGCAGGTTCAAGGATATTTCTGAACTCAACATAATCCTGTATTTTTCCTCTGTTTTTTGTAAACCAGCTGGCAAGAGCATCCTCATCATTTTGGGATTTTTTTACTATAAAAGCTCCTTTTCCGGGATTAATTGAAATGTAGCCTTCCGCCTCCAGATTTCTGAAAGCTTCTCTCACTGTACCTCTGCCGACGGATAATCTTTCACATACTTCTTTCTCCGTTGCAAGCTTATCTCCTATTTTTGCCTCATCAGACAATAAATACTTCTTTAATTCATTTATCGTTTTTTGTGTTGCCGATATTTTTTTCATAATCAGTGTCTCCTGGGAATGACCTCTCCCTGCTCGAGGATGTCACCGTTTCTGTATGCTGCCAGAAGCTCTTCGAGATCAGCTATCTGACTCTTAAGATTCTTTCCGTTGTCGGTTGCGCCTACTCTTACTCTTGTCTTCATCTGCTCCACGATCTGGATTTCAGGAGTATTCTCGGCGCCCTTCTGGAATCCCTTATGCTTAGCCAGAGCCAGATGACGGGAATTAAAGATAAGTGTGTAGCCGGCTATACCTGTTCTCGAGTGATAAGCCTTTGAGATACCACCATCAATGATAAACAGCTTACCGTTTGCCTTGATAGGTGACTCGCCAAGCTTCGTCTTAACCGGAACATGACCGTTAACGATATGTCCGACGGAAGCGTCCACGCCAAATTCCTCAAAGATCTTGTCTACATACTTCTCTTCCTTTGCGAAGTCATAGTAAACATTGAATTTTTCCTTGTGAGTCGCAGGATCTTCAATAAAGCAGTGCTCAAAGGTTGTTATCTTGTCCTTTCCGAAAAGAGGAGAATTGGGACCGCACCACATATACCAGAAAAAATCTGTTGCATAGAGCTTACCCTGAGGATCGTTTTCACCGTTAAGGAAATAAGCATCGATAGCCTTGTCATTAAAGTAATCAAGAAGCGCCTTTCCGGAGAATGTACCGTCAGGTGTCTTTATCTTTGTAAAGCTGCCGTCCTTTTCCATAGGTATGCAGCCGTGGTAAAGGATGTTGTTATTTACAACCTTATACATTGATCCGTTTGTAAAGAAGAAACGAATGTGTTTCTGAAGAAGCTGGGAATGAGTAAAGCTGTATATAAGCGTCTTCATCAAGGTCTCTTCTCTCTCTGTGAGCTTATAAGGATTCTTAGGATCAATGGTCGGGAAATTCTTGTCCTTCAGCGGATAAACCTTTCCGTCGATGTTTACGGTTCCCTTCGCATAGTCCACCCTCTCCAGAAGAAGTCTGTGCTCCAGATGGTACTCCGGGTGTCTCTTGATGAGAAGACCTTCCTCCTTAAGCATGATAATGGATATGGCTTTACACATCTTTGCCGCGAGATCCGGTGAAACCGAGTCGGAAACATTGGAATCCAGAAGATGTGGCTGGAAGCATTCACATGGATCATCCCCGTAAACCTCCTCCGCATACATGGAAAGCGGTCTCAGGTTTATACCGTAACCGTCCTCAAGTACATCAAATGAATTGTAGGAGGTGGCGATACGGAGAACGTTGGCGATACATGCAGGATTACCGCAGACAGCCCCCATCCAGTCAGCATCATGATTGCCCCACTGGATATCCACATCGTGGAAGCTCATAAGCTCCTCCATGATACGGTCAGCGTGAGGACCTCTGTCGAAAACATCACCGATTATATGGAGGTTATCGATAACGAGATTCTGTATAAGCTCACAGAGGGCAATAATGAAATCGTCCCCCATGCCGGTGTCGATTATGGCATTCATGATCTCGCGTAGATAATCCTTTTTGTCTTCATCATGATTGTCTATATGCAAAAGCTCATCGATGGCGTAAGCATAGCTCTGGGGCATCTTCTTACGAACCTTTGAACGGGTGAACTTTGATGAAACCACTCGGCAAATGTTTATAAGCCTGTTTATAGTTATGCGGTTCCACTCAGGAGTATCCTTTTCTTTATGTTTAGGACTTGAAAGGATGTCTCTCGGATAGTAAATAAGATTTGCAAGCTCAAGCTGCTCCTCCTCAGGAAGAAGATTTCCGAAGGTCTCATCAATCTTATCTCTTACGATACCGGATGCAGAACGCATAAGGTAGATAAATGCCTCACTCTCCCCGTGAAGGTCAGAGAAGAAATATTCTGTCCCCTTAGGCAAAGCACAGATAGCACGCAGGTTGATGATCTCCGCACCTGCTGCAGTAGCAGTGGGAAACTGTTTTGCCAAAAGTTTTAAATAATCAAGATCACGCATAATTACTCCCTAAAAATTATGTATACAGCCTTCGTCATGTTGTAATTATAACGATGAAGTAATATTTTTACTATACAAAATCACCATTGTACTAATAAAAAAACGTGCATAAATGATATAAAATTAACAAAAAACGCAGTGAAAGCGGGGGATGCCTGAACGGCCGGTATTATATTAGTTTGTCGGAGCCACAACCGAAGGATCAACTTCCTTTCGGTTAAGTATCTCCATGAACTCAGCTCCTGTAATGGTCTCCTTTTCGTAAAGGAACTTTGTGATCTCATGGAGCTTGTTGATATTGTCCTTAAGAAGCTCCATGGCCTTGTCATGCTGCGCCTTCACAAGGTCAACCGTCATCTTGTCAATCTTAGTCTGGGTCTCAGGCGAACAGGTAAGTGACGCATCACCGCCGAGATACTGATTCTGAAGCTGCTCCATGGCAACCATACCGATCTCGTCGGACATACCGTAGCGAGTGATCATGGCACGGGCATACTTTGTAGCCTGCTCGATATCATTGCTTGCACCTGTGGTGCAGGTATGGAAGATCAGCTCCTCGGCACATCTTCCGCCTGTAAGCGTTGCGATCTTGTTCTCAAGCTCTTCCTTTGAGTAAAGGTAATGGTTACCCTCTTCCTCAACCTGCATGGTATAGCCAAGAGCACCTGAGGTTCTCGGGATAATAGTAATCTTCTGAACGGGTGCACTATTCTTCTGAAGAGCCGCCACAAGAGCATGTCCCACCTCATGATATGAAACGATAAGCTTTTCCTTATCCGTCATTACCTTATTCTTCTTCTGGTAACCGGCTATAACAACTTCTATGGACTCTTCGAGGTCTGACTGGATAACTCTTTCACGTCCGGCTCTTACAGCTCTTAATGCAGATTCATTTATAATGTTGGCAAGCTCTGCACCGCTGGCACCTGCTGCGGCCTTTGCGATAGCTTCCAAATTAACATTTTCCGCCATCTTGATATCCTTTGCATGAACCTTCAGGATATCTACTCTGCCCTGGAAATCAGGAAGCTCAACCGGAACACGTCTGTCAAAACGTCCCGGTCTAAGGAGAGCGGGATCCAGGGAATCCGGCTGGTTTGTTGCCGCCAGGATAATGATGGCCTTTGAGGAGTCGAAACCGTCCATTTCGGTAAGCAGCTGGTTCAATGTCTGCTCACGCTCATCATTACCGCCCAGGGCACCGCCGCCTCTCTTTTTACCTATGGCATCGATCTCATCGATAAAAATGATACAAGGTGCTTTTTTCTTTGCCTGATCAAAAAGGTCTCTGACCTTGGCTGCACCCATACCTACGAACATCTCAACAAATTCAGAACCGGAAATGGAAAAGAATGGAACATTTGCTTCTCCGGCCACAGCCTTTGCCAGAAGTGTCTTACCTGTTCCCGGAGGACCTACAAGAAGAGCACCCTTCGGAATATGGGCACCGATCTCGGTATACTTGTCAGGCTCCTTAAGATAGTCCACCATCTCGCTGAGAAGCTCCTTGGCTTCATCCTCACCTGCAACGTCCTTAAAGGTTACCTTATTGTCGCCATTGGCTTCATATTCTCTGGCATTGGACTTTCCGAAGCCTCCGAACATTCCGCCGCCTCCCATGGAACCCATGCTTGAGGCCATTTTTCTGGAAAGCCAGTTTCCAAGCGCCCAGAAAATAAGGATAGGGAATATCCAGCTTAAAAGGAAGCTGATTATGGGACTTGTCTCAACCGGTATCTCCTCGATAAAATTAACATTCTGGTTGTAGAGAATGTCCAGCACAGAGGCTTCTGTGTACTCGTTTTTTATTCGTCCCGTGCGGCAGGTAAGTGCCTGGCCGTTAACATTGGCAACATAATAAATAGTGTCGTCGGTGAATTTAACATCCGTTATTGCGTTGTTGTTAACGGCATTTATGAACTCGGTATAGGTCGTGTCCTTCACTGAGCGGGTCATAATGGAAGGAAAAACAAAGGTGTTCAGCAAAAGTATGATCACCAGAGCCACGAAATAATAGAAAATCAGCGGCTTCCTGTTGCGGGGCTTGTAGCTGTTTCCTCCATTCTGGTTATTTTTATTGAACTGATTGAAAAAATCATTGAAATTGTCAAATCCATTGTCATTTCGGTTATTGTTCCCGGAATAGTTTTCATTTGCAAGATTCATCTGTGACTGTGGCTTCCTGCCTTTGAAAACATTTAAGATATTTATCATAAAATGTCCTTTCTGCTACTCTGTCTATATATCTATAAAACTATGGGTTTTAATGATTTTTGATTATATCTGGCAAATGTGTATTCATTGTGAACAATTGAAGAACCAAAAGAATGGATTTAAATAGTCATAGGGGACGGTTCTCACCGGAGAGAACCGTCCCCTATGGCTCGTCGAAATCCCGTAAAAAACAAATACTTCCGAAGAATAAAACCTCCGGAAGTTATATGGTATTGTTATTTCATTGTTTTCTTCAGAAGCTCACACAGCTCATCCACCGCGTCTTCTTTTCCGTCTTTTATATCCTCCACAACACAGGACTTGATATGCGAACTCAGGAGTTCTTTGTTAAATGAATTGAGAGATGCCTGAACCGAACTTACCTGGATAAGGATATCGGGGCAATACCTGTTGTCCTCGATCATCTTTTTTATCCCGCAGATCTGACCTTCTATACGGTTAAGCCTGGTTGTCAGGGCCTTTATCTGCTCAGGGGTTCTGTTCTTATGTCTTACATTTTCTCCGTCACAACAAGCAGGCATGTCATTCACCTTACTTTACGATGGAAACGAACTCGAAGTCGTGATCCTCCACAGCCTTTTTAATTGCTGCCTCATCAACGTCCTTTGAAAGCTCAATAACGGCTGTTCCGCTGTCATGGGAAACTGTTGCTGAAGTAACTCCGTCAAGGGCCTCCAGAGCCTTCTTAACTGTTGCCTCGCAATGTCCGCACATCATTCCCTTGATATTAACTGTTTCTGTCATGATTTCATTCTCCTTTTTTGTTTCTTCATTTGTATTTAACTCAGCTTCCTTTTCCGCGGTCGCTGTAGTTTTCCTTTTTATTTTTTTATCCTTTGATGCGTCGAATACATCGAAAAGATTCAGTCTCAGGGCATTCATACATACCGTGAAGCTGGAAATGCTCATGGCGGCTGCTCCCACCATAGGATTCATTTCAAAATCCCATCCGAAAAGAGCCGAGTAAAAGCCTGCCGCAAGAGGTATGCAGATAACATTATAAAAGAATGCCCAGAAAAGATTTTCATGGATATTCCTTATGGTGGCCCTGCCAAGTCTTATGGCTGCAGCTACATCCGTAAGCTTTGACTTCATGATGACCACGTCGGCAGCGTCAATGGCTACATCAGCCCCCGCTCCTATGGCTACACCAAGATCCGATCTTGTTAATGCCGGCGCATCATTGATTCCGTCACCAACCATTGCAACCTTGCCCTTTTTCTGAAGCTCACGGATAACCGCTTCCTTACCGTCCGGAAGAACACCGGCAATCACGTGATAGACTCCTGCCTGCTTAGCGATTGCCTGTGCGGTCTTTTCATTATCACCTGTGATCATATAGACCTCGATGCCCATACCTTTAAGCTCTTTTATGGCTTTGGCGGAATCCTCTTTTATTGTATCAGAGACAGCAATCATGCCAAGAAGCTTATTATCTTCGGAAAAGAAAAGCGGTGTTTTTCCCATTTCAGAAAGCTCATCGGACTTACGGACAATTGTATCATCAGCTCCGAATTTCTCCATCATGAACTTCCCGGAACCGCCGTAAAGCTCATGGCAGTCAAGCTTTGCAGTTATGCCGTTTCCCGGTAATGCGCGGAAGTCACTTACCTCAGGAATACGTATATGGTTTTCATTGGCATAGCTCATAACAGCCTTTGCCAAAGGATGCTCCGATTTCTGTTCCAGGGAAGCCGCAAGACTCAGCAGTTCTTCCTTTGTGACACCTTCCTCAGGTATTATATCCGTCACCACCGGCTCACCCTTTGTGATGGTGCCTGTCTTATCAAGTGCAACTATCTCTATACGTCCTGACTGTTCCTGGGAAGCAGCGGTTTTATACAGGATACCGTTTTTGGCTCCCATGCCGTTTCCTACCATTATGGCCACCGGTGTTGCAAGTCCCAAAGCACATGGGCAGGAAATAACCAGTACCGCAACTGCTCTCGGAATGGAGAACTCGATGCCTTTTCCCATAAAAAGCCAGATAAATAATGTAAGCACCGAAACGGTAATGACGAAAGGCACAAATACAGAAGCGACCTTATCCGCAATTCTTGCTATAGGAGCCTTTGTTGCGGCTGCATCCGAAACCATATTTATGATCTGGGATAATGTTGTATCCTTGCCGACTCTCGTAGCCCTTGACTTTACATATCCTGACTGATTGATGGTTCCGGCAGAAACCATATCCCCTAAAGTTTTGTCAACCGGTATGGATTCTCCCGTAAGGGCTGACTCATTTACAGAAGTTTCTCCTTCTTCTATGATTCCGTCCACGGGGATATTCTCTCCGGGTCTTACAACAAACAGGTCTCCGGTTTTAACCTCGGCAATAGGAACTTCTGTCTCCTTTCCGTCGCGGTAAAGAACCGCAGTTTTTGGAGAAAGCTTCATGAGGCTCTTAAGCGCATCTGTTGTATGTCCTTTTGACATTGCTTCCAGAAGCTTTCCTACAGTTATGAGCGTAGGTATCATTGCCGCTGTCTCAAAATATAGGTTATGTGCCAGATGATGGACTGTCTCCGACTCACCTCTGCCCATGGCATTTATCATGATATAAAGAGATACAAGTGAATATGCAAAGGATGCTGTGGATCCCAAAGCGATAAGCGCATCCATATTGGGGGAGCCGTCAAAAAGCGTCCTGAAGCCGTCTATGAAAAACTTCCGGTTTATATACATCACAACTATTGCGATGAGCATCTGAGTCAATGCATTGGCCGCAGGATTTTCAAGAAAGGCGGGAACCGGGAATCCTGCCATGTTGTGTCCCATGGAGAGATACATGAGTGTCAGGAGCAGTACCGCAGATCTGAGTAAGCGATTCTTCAATACCGGTGTTTCATGGTCTTTTAATGCTTCTTCCTGGGCCTTGAGGCTGTCTTCGTAGGTATTTTCCTCTGTCTTCTGTGCGCCTTTAACCGAAGCTCCGTAGCCGGCTTCTTCCACTGCTTTTATGATGTCACAGGATTCGGCGGTGCCGTCGACCATAAGTGTATTGGTCAGAAGTGAGACGTTGGCTTCTTTAACACCGGGTACTTTTTTTGCGGCTTTTTCTACTCTTGCCTGGCATGCGGCGCAGCTCATGCCGGTTACTATATACTGTTCCATCTCGTCCTCCGTGATGATCGTTAATCAATATACCCCCACTCCCTATCTTGAGGTGTGAGCTAAATATACCACCCGGGGGTATGTTAGTCAATACCTGTTTTTTTTAAATGGGACAGAAAATGCAGGGGATGCGCGACGGCCCACGAGATTGAAATAACAGTCGGCTTCACATGTTCGCCCCAACTGCACTGACGTGCATCTGGGTCGTACATGTGAAGCCGACTGTTATTTCAACTCGCAAGCCTAGCCGCACATCCCCTGCATTTTCTTCACGTATTGGCTAAAAGTACTTATTTATGCATTATTTATCAGAGATAAAAATTCTTTGACGTTCGCGGCTGCGTCACCAGCGTAAATGGCGGAGCCGGCAACGATGACGTTGGCTCCGGCTTTTACGATTTCCTGGACATTGTCTTTTTTGATGCCGCCGTCAACTTCGAGGTCGGCGTTGGAGCCGGCATCTTCGAGCATTTTTCTGACGGCTTTGATTCTGTCAAAGCTTTCGGGGATAATCTTCTGACCGCCGAAACCGGGTTCCACTGTCATGAGCAGAATCATTTCAACCTTGTCAAGATATGGTTTAAGTGTTGCTACATCTGTGCCGGGTTTGATGGAAATTCCTGCGTGCTTTCCGAGGCTGTGAATCTTATCGATAACAGCCATGGGATCCTCGGCAGCTTCCAGATGGAAGGTTATGCCGTCAGCTCCGGAAGCGGCTATTTCTTCAATATATCTTATAGGATCCACAATCATAAGGTGTACATCAAAAAAGATATCGCATGCGCTTCTGGCACTTTTTATAACCGGCATACCGAGTGATATGGACTTTACAAAAACACCGTCCATTACATCCACATGAAGATACTCTGCACCCGCATTCTTTACATCAACGATCTGCTGTCCCAGATTTTTGAAATCCGCAGACAGGATAGAGGGACTTAGTATTCTCATTTTATTTTCCCTGTCCGTAATATGCATTAGCACCGTGCTTACGATAATAATGCTTATCCATAAGCTCCTGAGGTGCAGGCTTAACATCTTTGTTGATAACTTCGCATCTGTATGCCATCTTTGCTACTTCCTCAGTAACAACCGCGTTATGAACTGCTTCATGGCCGTCCTTGCCCCAGGCAAATACACCGTGATTCTTGCAAAGAACCGCAGGAACTGCCACAGGATCCTTCTCCATACGTTGGAATTCGGATACGATAAGTTTTCCTGTATTCTCCTCGTAAGCTGACTCGATCTCATCCTTTGTGAGACATCTTACGCATGGGATCTCTCCATAGAAGTAGTCAGCATGTGTTGTACCGTAGCAAGGAATGCTGCGTCCGGCCTGAGCCCAGCTTGTAGCATATGAGGAATGGGTATGAACAACTCCGCCTACGTCTTTAAATGCCTTATATATTTCCAAATGTGTAGGAGTATCTGATGAAGGATTGAGTTTTCCTTCAACCTTATTTCCGTCAAGATCCATAACCACCATATCATCCGGAGTCATTGTCTCATAATCAACCCCACTTGGTTTGATTACAAATAAGCCGGACTCTCTGTCTATTGCGCTTACGTTGCCCCATGTGAAGGTAACAAGCCCATACTTTGGAAGAAGTATATTTGCCTCATAGACTTTTTTCTTAAGTTCCTCTAACATTGGAAAACCTCCTGTTTGTTAATAATAACTATCCCGGTACTTCAAAAGAACCCCGAGGATTCTTTCTATATTATATAGCAGTCAATATCGAAAATGCTACTGCTATACCCAGTATCAAAAGCATAAGTCCAATAATAAGTTGTATTGGTTGTGCATTCTTTTCCCTGATCTGTTGGGTTTTTTCATCATAAAACAGCGTTATCTTATCTCCTATGGGAAATGTCTTCTCATATTCAGAATCCACATGCAGGCGCATGATATTTTCGCTTCTGTTCATTTCATATTTAACCACAGGATAATAAATGAATTTATCTCCTCTTAATATCTTTGAAGACTTGGATATCTGCCTCTTATAGGTATCGATTATTTCTGCTTCAAATGGTTTAAGTCCCATACGGGAAACATTCACATAATTATGCACAAGGCAGGCTCCTGCTCCCATGAACAGCGCTGCCAGACATCCCATGGCATAAACCTCGTTTCCCTGATTTGTCCAGAGAGCCAGCAGGATAGTCAGTGCACCTCCCACCATAACGGCTACAGGATGAAATATGGTACTTTCATCTGCATCATTGATTACGATATTTCCGAATTCCGATGTTTTGGTCAGACGTACCTGCTGCCCCACCGCATATTCTGTCGGTGTCTTTATGGCGTGTATTTCTTTGTTTCCTGTTTTGGGATTAACATATTCGACTGTAGTATTGAAATAGTTGAAGGCTTCCCGGTTCTTTCTGTCTTTTTTTACAACATGCTCGCAGCGCACTACAAGTCCGTCTACAGAACCGTTCCTGTTGCTTGTGATCCACTTCCGCACCTGACCTGAGCCAAGAAGAAATATCACAATTCCCGGTATATATAAAAAATACTGTGTGAAATCCTGCATTACGCCTCCAACCATCACCTAACTACAATTATTTCCATTCCTAATCCCCTAAGCCTTTCAAGGATCTCTGGATCTGCCATATCATCCGTTATCAATGTCACCGGCTGCTCGTATATAAAGCTGCCATACAGGCTGCTTCTTTCCGAACCATGCATAAGCTTGGAATGATCTGCAAGGATATAAAATGATTCCTTTGTCCTGCTTATCATGGCTTCATTGATACCTATCTCGGTAGGTATGTCATACCTGAACTCACCATTATCATACACAGCAGCACAGCCTACAAAGGTTTTGTCCACAGACATATCCAGAAGATTTCTCATAACGTAATCTCCCACCATGGCCTTACCTCTGACCTGTCCGCCGGTAATGTGGATGGAAACATTCTCCGGATACTGTTCTTCAAATATCCATCCGTTGTTTGTTATTGCAGTGATATGTTTGTCATTTACAAATTTAAGTATTCCCAAAGCCGTTTTACTGGCATTGATAAAAATAGTGTCTCCATCTTCAAGAAGACTTGAAGCATATTGAGATATCTTATCACGATAAACTGCTATCTCAGGAGTAATCAATTTTGTATATCTGCTTCTTTCAAGAGACATGGCTCCTCCATGTGTCCTGAAAAGCATCTGCCTGTCCTCCAGATACTGGAGGTCTCTTCTGACTGTCATGGCAGATATACCGTATAGCTCAACCAGATCCTCTACCTTTATCTCACCCCGCTGGTTAACAGCTTTCAGGATATTCAGTTGTCGCTCCTCAACACTTTTTCGCGTATTCTTCATTAGTAATCTCCAAGAGCTTTTTTAGTAAAGATGGCAGAGTCGGTTAACACAAATGGTACTGATGCATCGACTCGGAAAACACACTTAGTATATACGGAAATACTGATCAATTACCGTCCTTAAGTATGAGCTTGTATATCACTTCCGCAACTGCAGAATTGTTGTTGTCATTTTCTGTTACCATATCGGCCACATCTTTTAGTTTTTGTGTTGCATTTTTTGTAGCTACACCTATCCCTGCCTGTTCCAGCATGGGAATATCATTTTCTTCATCTCCGACTGCTATGGAATGTCTCTTATCTATTCCAAGAACCTCCATAACCTTGTCAATTCCTGTTCCCTTATTCTGTCCGGATATCACGATCTCAAGCAGCGTACTGTGAGAAAGGAATGCATCGATCCGACCATCGGATATACGCTTTAGTTTATCACCGAACTCTTTAAGTCTTTCTTTTGAAGATTGGTCCACTCCGCTTATCTTATAGGAGTAAATATCATCCAGTCCATTCTCAGGAATAATCTTATACTTCAAACCCGGAAGACGGCCTATATAGTATCTGAGATCATCATCATCCCAATGGGACTCACAAAGTACATCCCATTCGTCAAACATATGGATATGCACCTTCTCTTTTACAGCTTCGGAAGATACCATTTTTATAAGTTCAGGAGATAAAGTAGATTTAAACAGAATCTTTTTGGTAAGAGGCTCATAAAGAAGACCTCCGTTAAAAGCAAGAACGTAACAACCCTCTCTTTCAAGGGACAGTTCCTTTATGATTCCGGTTACCCCGTAGAGAGGACGACCGGTATTTATGATAACTTTATGCCCTTTGGAGAGCATCAAATCTATCGCACTTTTATTTTCATTGCTGATCTTTTTCTGATCGTCCAAAAGAGTGCCATCTATATCAAGAAACAATACTTTTTTGTCCATAGCCGTTCTCTCAATCTGTTCTTATATGGAATAACAGCGAAACTCTCTATTTTTGAATTTCGCTGTTATCAAAGACATCGTTATCTGAATGAAGAATTAATCAAGCAGTTCTCTCTCTGCAAGTGCTGCTTCGATTTCCTTATCTGACATTACATTCTTAAGAGGAATAAGAACAGTTCCGCTTGCCTCAACACCCTCAAAAGTGTTAACAAAGGTCTTTGCACAGAACACAAC
This sequence comes from Oribacterium sp. NK2B42, assembly GCF_000424445.1. Taxonomy (GTDB): domain Bacteria; phylum Bacillota; class Clostridia; order Lachnospirales; family Lachnospiraceae; genus Oribacterium. The sequence continues at coordinate 44,613 of NZ_AUJX01000014.1, read as the reverse complement.
ATCATAGTTTCTTGAAGCTGTCTTTCCTTCAGAGATAGGTGCATGACGAAGCTCTGCAACCTTGATTCCGTTACGTGTAAGAACCTTCTTGATAGCATTCTCCATCATAAGTGAAGAACCTGCTCCATTTGCACAACATGCAAGAATTTTCTTATTATCTAATTTCTTTGCCATTTAATAGCCTCCTTTGAGAATATCGGAGTGACACATCTTTTGAAAGAATATGTCACTCCTTTTTTAGTTACATGTGATAATGTTTAAACCCCCGGCTTAAGCATTCCTCTTAGCAATGTGCTCCTTGTATGCCTCATAGTCCTCTGTGATAAGGAAGTATCCTTCAGGATCCTGACGATACTCAAGCTGAGGAAGAGCAAAGAGGATAACAACAACGATAGCGATACCAATATATCCAAGATAGTGCATAAGAACTGTGAAGCAAGGCCATACTGTATCCCAGTCGAACATTCCGAGATATCCGCCGTAGTTTGCAAGTCCAACCCATCCTGAGATGAAAGCTGCACCGAATACCTGGATGAGACCTGAAAGGAATGGAATTATGAGACAAGCCTTAAGTCCGCCCTTTTCGTTGGCAACAAGTCCGATTGTAGCATTATCAAAGAATACAGGAACGAATCCGCAGATGATGATGGTCGGGCTACCCATAACGATAAGTGCAAGGATAGCAACGATCTGACCTGTAAGACCTGCGAGGAAACCAAATGTAACAGCGTTTGAATCACCGAATCCGTAGCAAACTGCACAGTCAACACCGGGAACTGATGCAGGAAGAAGCTTATCAGCGATACCCTGGAAAGAAGCTGTGAGCTCTGTAACGAAGGTACGAACACCGAGCTGAAGGATTGCAAGATATACAGCGAACTGAAGTGATGTATTGATGATGTAGAAACCAAAGCTGTCAACCTTCATTGAACCATTCTCAACGAAGAAATCCTTACCGATAACCATCATGATGATTCCGAAGAATACAGTCATTAGGATCGCTGTACATACCATGTTCTCGTTAAAGATTGAGAAGAAACCGGGCATCTCCATCTCGCCAACCTTCTTAACTTCTCTCTTCTTCTTTCCACCGTCTGTTCCGAAGAACTTGTCAGCAACGATATAAGCAAGACGGATACCGAACATCTGCTGATGAGCGATAGCAAAGCCTGCACCATCTGTAAGCTCCTGCATAGGCTTAACTGTAAGGTTTGAACCAACTGCCCAATAAGAACCAAGAATGACAGCCATAACGATAAGGAGTGTCATATCATTGTTTCTGAGTGCAGGAAGTGCGAAGAGGATGAGCCAGTAAGCTGTAGCCGCCTGCTGTACCTGAACGTGACCTGTTGTGAAAAGTGAACGGCACTTTGTGATCTTGTTGAATCTTACAAGCAGGATATTTACGATGAACGCGATCAGGAGAAGTGTAAGAGCCTGTGAGAAGCCCTTTCCGAATACTTCCTCAACACCTGCCTCTACGGCGTTCTGTCCATAATAAGGATCGATAACTGCTGCGTTAAGGTTGAAACGCTCACGAAGACCTGCAAGGATAGGTCTGAAGTTACTTGTCAATCCGCCGGAACCAGCGTTCAGGATCAGGAAACCAACGATAGCTTTGATAGTACCACTGAGTGTCTCATACCATTTTTTGCCCATAAGGCAGTAACCGATAAGTGTAAGAAAGCCTACCATGTATGGAGCCTGTCTTAAGATATAGGTCGTGAAAAATTTCCAAATTTCCACAAGAATAGACATTTATTTTTCCTCCGTTTAAATAAATATAAACAACAATAAACTTTTATTCTTCGCAAGGATACTTCTTTGCTGCTTCAAGAATATCCTCAGGTGATGTCGCCTTTGCAAGTGCATCGATAAGCGGCTCATTTAAGAAAATCTCTGTGAGCTGCGAAATATTATCCAGATGCTCGTCAGGATTTGTGGAAGAAAGTGTAAAGAAAACATTGGCTTCTTTCTTCTCTCCGTCCTCATCTTCTCCGAAATCTATAAGCTTCTTTGATGCCATGAAGCCAATTCCGGTTTTCAATGCGCCGGTTGCATTTTCCTGGGTATGGGGCATAGCGATGTTATGCTCGAAAACCACATATGGTCCATACTTCTCGATGCACGCAACGATCTGTTTATAATAATCCTCAGATACAGTGCCTGATTTTATCATTGGAAGTGTTGACAGTCTGACAGCTTCCTGCCATGTGACGCCCTCTCCATCGATGAAACTGTAGTTGCCGGTTTCAACAATTTTTTCTAAAACTCCCATATGTTTCCCCTTTCATTTACAGACATGATCTGAATGGAATATTCTGTGGATGCTCGAAGCAATCCTCGAATCCTCTGCGGTGGTGATAGTAGATCTTATCCTTATCCTGAGGATATACATACTTACCGCCTACCTGCCAGAAGAATGGATGGAACTTGTACTCGTTACGATCCTTCTTGAAGTCGTAAAGAAGCTTGATCTCTTCGCAGTCAGCCTGGAAGTTTGTCCATACATCCCAGTGGATAGGAATAACAACCTTGCACTGAAGATTCTCAGCCATTCTGAGGACATCAACAGATGTCATCTTATCCTGCATACCGATAGGATTCTCTCCGAATGAGCCGAATGCCACATCAATGTCATGATCCTTGCCATGCTTAGCAAAGTAGATTGAGAAGTGTGAATCACCGGAATGATAAATGTTTCCTCCGGGTGTCTTAACAAGGTAGTTAACTGCCTTCTCATCCATATCTGTAGGACACTTTCCAGTAAGCTCTTCTCTGTCCTCACCGGTTGAATCTGTTGTTACGATACAAGTTCTGTCAAAGCTGTCGAGACATACGATCTCAATGTCCTTAATCTTGATCACATCGCCGGGCTTTACAACCTTACATCTTTCAACAGGAACGCCCCACTTAACCCAGGTATCAACTGACTTCTGTGGTCCGATGAAAGGAACAGGAATCTCTTTTCCGTTCTCATCAGTTGTTGTCATTCCTGAATTGATAACATGTGCTGCCCACTCAGCTGACATATGATCCTGATGATAATGTGTTGCAAGAACCGCATCAACCTGCTTGAAAGCAAACGGATCGATCACGAAGGGAACATTTCTCAGGTTAGGCTGCATCATACGTCCGCCGCACATATTTGCCATCTGATGGCCAACGGCCATCTTGCCGTTTCCATGGGTTCTCTTTCCGTTGCCGCACCACAAATCTATGGTAAGATTTGCGCCGCCCGGAGTCTTGAACCAGATTCCTGTACAACCAAGCCACCACATGGCAACCTGACCCTCGGGAACAACCTCATTCTCGATATCCTCGACCAACCATGTTCCCCACTCAGGGAATGTGCTATTGATCCAGCTCTCTCGTGTCATTTCTGAAATCTTGCTCATCAAAGATTTCCTCCTTTTTATAGATTCATTAAATAACTCAATGCGCCTTTATGAAAACATTAACAGAATAATGTGAATTTCGCAATAGTTATTTGTTTGTTTATATGTTCGTTTATTTTTGGTTTACACGTGAAAATCAACCATTTAATCACGTAAAATGGCGGTTTTATTGACATTTTATAAAAATTTTATATGTTCGTTTTACTAAATTTTTAACACATTAAAATTTTAAGGTGATTTTTTGTGCATATTTTTTACCATATTAGATGTTATAAGCTTGTATTAGTTGATTTTTATGTATTATAATAACTGTGGCTATCGCAAAAAACGCATTTTGACCGTTTTGCAAGCCGGTAAACCTTATTTTTTCACTTCTTTTGTTTACATTTAACGTTTATTTTATGAGCGTTTGTAACATTAGTAAATCCAGTTAAAGGAGAATGGTATGAAAGCATACAGTATCGGCCTTTATGAAAAGGCCATGCCGGGAAATCTTTCCTGGAAGGAGAAGCTACTATGTGCAAAGGAATGCGGTTATGATTTCGTCGAAATATCCATAGACGAAACAGATGACAAGCTTTCCCGTCTGGAATGGTCCAAAGAAGAACGTCTGGATCTCATCAAGACTATGTTTGAGACAGGTGTTCCACTCAGAAGCATGTGCCTGTCCGGTCACAGAAAGTATCCCTTCGGTTCCAAAGATAAGGCCACAAGAGACAGAAGTATGGAAATCATGGAAAAGGCCATATGTCTCGCCGATGACCTTGGCATAAGGATCATTCAGCTTGCGGGATACGACGTTTATTATGAAGACAGTACTCCGGAAAGTAAGGCTCTCTTCCTTGAAAACCTCAAAAAAGCCACTCTTATGGCTTCAGCCAGGGGCATAGTCATGGGCTTCGAGACCATGGAAACAGAATTTATGAACACCACCGAAAAGTCCATGAAGTATGTTTCTCAAGTGGATAATGCCTATCTCGGGGTTTATCCCGACTCCGGAAATCTTACAAACGCCGCAGTAACCTATTGCACCAGCGTTCTGGATGACCTGGAAACCGGCCGGGGACACCTTTTTGCATTACATCTTAAGGAAACTGTTCCGGGCAAATTCAGAGAGATCCCGTTCCTTACAGGTCATGTTGATTTCAAGAGCGTTGTAGAGAAGGCCTGGGATCTGGGCATCAGACGTTTCGTAACAGAAATGTGGTATGTCGGTCAGGACAGTTGGAAGGAAGACATTAAGTTTGCCAATAAGAGTATGAGTGAAATCATTGATAAGGTTTCAGAGTCTAAATAAGAGAGGTGAAAAATATGCATGTAGAAAAAAAGGTAATATCAAATCTCAATAAGTGTTATTCCATGGCAGAGCTGAACTACAAGGGTCAGCATTGTTTCCTTGTTGCAGCGGAGAAACAGGATCCCTGCTATCTCTTCAGTGAGGACGGGACACAGCTCACAACAGTATGGGAACAGCCCGGCGGCGTTATGACCATGGCACAGGTTCCCGGAACAGACGGACAGTTCCTTGCAACCCACAAGTTCTACTCCCCTAACGATTCTCTGAATGCAAAGATCGTTATCGCCACTCCGAGAGCCGATGGCTCCTTTGAGATAAGAACTCTGTGTAATGCTCCTTTTGTTCACCGCTTTGGTATACTTCACAGGGCAGGCGTCGATTATCTCATTGTCTGCTGCCTGAAGTCAGGACATGAGTATAAAAATGACTGGCGCTTCAAGGGTGCCTGCTACGGTGCAGTACTTCCCAAGGATCTTTCAGGTTTCAATGAAGACAATCAGTTGAAGCTCACCCTTATAAAGGATGGCATGCTTAAAAACCACGGATATGCAAAGACTTCTCACGGCGGTCACGATGCTGCATTGGTTGGCTGCGAAGAAGGAACCTTCCTCTTCGATCCTCCTGCAGTACCCGGTGCAGACTGGACTGTAACCCAGGTTTGTGATGTTCCTTCAAGTGATTCCGTACTTATCGATTTCGACGGAGACGGAAAGCCTGAACTCGGAATGATAAGTCCGTTCCATGGCAATTCACTTACAATCTGGCATCTCGACGAGCATGACAGATATGTTCCTCAATGGAAATATTCAGCTCCCGAAAAGGACACAGAGATGGTTCACGCAACCTGGGCCGCAGAGATACTCGGCAAGCAGACATGGATCGTTGGATGGAGAAAAGGAACAAAGGACACCATTGCCATCACATGGGACGATGCTGCCGGTGATTACCACGTTGATTTCATCGACAAGAATACCGGATGTGCCAACGCTCTTCATTTCAAAGACAAGGATGGCGTAGACGTTATCGTTGCAACCAACCGTGAGATAGACGAAGTTGCATATTACAAGATCACTCCTTAAAACGGATTTTCAAAAATCGAGTAGGGAAGATGAAATCGCACCCTACTCGCATGCGAGCCGCCGGTCAGCTTCAGCTGACATCTTCCTTTCGGCGGCTCTGCAATAATAAAGCCTCAGGGATTTTTAAATCCCTGAGGCTTTATCATGTTACAGATCAATCTGTTTGGGAACCCCTCAATTACTTTGAAAAACCGATCAATCTTCGCTTTGACTATTTTGGGTCATCACTCTTTGACCTTTTTTATAAGCATAAGGACATTCTCGTCCCCGTCCCTCTCATAAAGCACCTTGTCCATGGACTTCTTCACCATGAATATACCGAGGCCGCCTATCTGACGTTCGTTTGCGCTTAAAGTTATATCCGGATCTTCCTTTGCAAGAGGATTATAGGATATTCCCCTGTCCCTGAAGGTAATCTGAACATTATTCCCGGAAGGATCCTGTGACAGGGAAACTGAGGCAAGCCTGGGTACCCCGGGGTCAATATCCTGATAAGCGTAATGTGCAATATTTACAAAGATCTCTTCACAGGCGATACATATTTTAATTTCCATCGGTGTGCTGCAGCCCATTTCGGCCAGATACTCACTGATATAATCTGTAACATTATCAAGCTCTTCCAGAACTGCATCTACTACGATCTCTTTTTTATTGGTCTCAACTATATCCTTCATAACTATCGCACCTCTCCGTATGGTACTTTATAATTCATCTCTGCAGTTACCCTTGTAGCAGAATCCCAACATGGTAATATCATCAAACTGTTCCGACTCCCCCACAAAATTGTCTATTTTTTTCTTTACCTCTTTAAGAAGCTGCATCGGAACAGCATCGGGATCTTTGTTCAACGCTTCCAGCATCCTGTCTGTACCAAACTGCTCGTCCCCCACATCAGTGGCTTCCGGAACTCCGTCTGTATAGGTAAAAAGAGAAGCTTCTTCTTTCAGCTGGAACTCATATTCCTTATATCTTGAGCCTTCAAGCACACCCAACGGGAGACCATGAACATCCTCCATAAGCTCAAACCTTCCCTTAGGCTGCTTTAGGGAAGGATATTCATGTCCGGCATTGACCGCAGTAACTTTACCTGTATTGATATCTATTTTTGCAAGCCATGCGGTAACGAACATATTCTCATCATTATGATCACAAAGCTGATTGTTAACTATGCGAAAAAGCTCTGAAGGTGAACTTTCGGCAAAAGCATTGGTCTTTATGAGAATCTTGCTGATCATCATAAAAAGAGCCGCCGGTACGCCCTTACCCGAAACATCTGCTATCACCAGTACGATATTATCATCGTCGATTCTGAAAAAATCATAAAAGTCTCCCGCAACTTCTTTAGCGGGCGTCATGGTTGCATAGAGATCGAAATTCCGTCCTTCCGTAAACTCCGAAAAATTCACCGGCAGCATATGTGCCTGTATATCCGTAGCCAGAGACAGTTCCATTGCAGTATGTTCTTCCCTGGAAACAGCTTCTTTCATATCCGCCTGATATTTTTCAAGAGATTCCGCCATGTTGTTGAAGGATACGGCAAGACTTCCTATTTCATCATTCGTATACACTAAAGTCCTGTATTTCAGGTTCCCGAGACTTATCTTTTTCATATCCTCCGAAAGAACCCTCAGGGGATTACTAAGATTATACGACACTTTTCCCGCAATATACACAGAAATTATACTCAGAACAAAAAACAGTAAAAAACATAAGCCAAGCATGGACACTATGGTATTTTCTATAGATTTATTCATAAGCTCTGTATTTTGCTGTATTTCATTATCTATGTTATCTATAGGACCAAGCACAGAGCTTACGGGACTCTTTATCACAAGCTTCAGGTTGGTATATTCTATTTCAGCAAAGGCAAAAAGATACTCCTCCATGGTTTCCGGATCCGTCCAGAAAGCCGCTCCGTTCTTTTCATCCTTCCCGATCATGTCACTTATCTCAAAAAGATCGGGATGTTTTTCCGAATCGAATATGGTCACCATATCATCTGCATCATGATAACCATCCTTTTCCACAAGAATAGTACCTTTATCATCCACAATAAAAGCGGTTTCTGTCTCATTTGCACCCATATCCACAATCGGAGTATAGATATCCAGAGCTTTCACATCCAATGCCACGCAGCCGGCAATGTCTCCGTTCTTATAGCAGAAAGGCGCAACACAGGTCACTACATCTCCCCTCCCGAAGCCGTCCTTATAGCGTTCGGTAAAAACAGGTAAGGTGCTTTTTTTCATTCCAAGCCGGTACCATTCTGTATTTTTATAATCATAATACTTTGTATTTGCTATACCCTGCCCGGTTGATGATAAATTTTCATCATAGGTAAGCATCAGGCCATCTTCTGTAGCAATATATATTGCGATTATCTCAGAATGACGATCGGACATGGATCTTGCGATATCCTCAATATTGGCAAGATACCCCGCCTTTGCCTGGTCAAAGCCTTCATACTTAACATCTTCATCGCAAAGTGTCAGAAACAGTTTTCTGTACCCTATGGGTATTTTTTCAATCAAGGATATGTCTTTCTTTATGAATTTCCCCGTGTCCTCAAGTATTTCCTCCGCATACATAGAAAGATATTCCACATCCTCCATATATGTGTATAAATTCCAACTCGCAATATTAGCTTTGTCTCTGACTGTATTACTGACATTATCCCTGAAGGAAGCAAGAAGTGCCTCCCTGCTTTTTGACATTGCATCCATACCGAAGCTGATACTTTCGTTTTTCGCTTCGTCGTGAACCCTTCTTAATGCATACACACAAACAATAGTAGAAAGCGCTATGGCAGCCATTGTCGCCAAAAGAATCATGCCTGTAAGTTTTCCGGCAAATGCCGACCGCTTTCTCTTCCTTTTTTTACCACCCAGCCGGGTTTTAAGTCTGTCCTGTAGGTTCTGATGATTCATGACTCTCCGCCTTTCTGCGTAGATATGCCATTAAACTGAACGCAAAGCATAGTAAAGTCATCAAACTGAGGTGCTTCCCCCACAAAGTCATTTATACTCTTTTTCATGAAGCTGAGTATCTCCTCGGGAGTTTTGTCATATACCTTGTTTAATGCTTCCATCATCCTGTCAGTCCCGAACAATTTTTCTTCCTTATTTGTTGCTTCCGTAACACCGTCCGTATAGAGATAAAGCTTACTGCCCGGAGGCAGCATGAATTCATATTGCTTAAAGCTTATACCATCCATACATCCGACAGGCACTGTATGTACATCCTTGTAAAGCGAAAAGCCTTTCCCCGGAAGCATCATGGCAGGATACTCATGTCCTGCATTAACAGCTTTCACCAGACCGGTTTTGAGATCCAGTATCCCAAGCCATGCGGTCACGAACATATCGTCCTGATTGTTCTCACAGATAACCTTATTTACGAAGCTGAATATCTTTTCCGGAGAATCTTCAATGTAAGCATGGGTTTTAATGAGAGTCTTTGCAACAGCCATGAAAAGTGATGCCGGAACCCCCTTTCCGGATACATCCGCCATAACGATTGCAAGATGATCTTCATCAACCAGGAAGAAATCATAAAAGTCTCCTCCAACTACCTTGGCGGGATCCATGGAAGCATAAATATCGAAATCCTGCCTGTCCGGGAAAGCCGGGAAATTGTTTGGAAGAAGGCTTGTCTGGATATCCTTTGCCATGGAAAGCTCAGTTGCTATACGCTCTTCCTTTGCGGTTACAATCTTTATGGTTTCCATGTACTGCTGGATGGATGCTGCCATACCGTTAAAGGATCTTGCTAGGTCTCCGATCTCATCCCTCGTATCAACCTTACTCCTGTGTGAAAGGTCGCCCTTTGAAAACCTCAGCACATCCTTTTCAAGGCATCTGACAGGTTTTATCACCTTCAATGAATGAATAGCAGAAAATACTGAAGCCAGAACAAGGAGAAACGCAAATATAACGAGACAATGATTTATAACCTGCTGTATAGTCATATCAAAATTCTTCGATATGACCGCGATGCTGTTACCGATGTCTGACCTGATCTCGGTTGCCGCCCTTGTATATGATTCCATGGGTGCCTTTACAACGAAGATCCAATCAGTATGCCTGATATATGAGGCTCCGATATAACATTTTCCATCATTATCATCAACTGTATATATTACTGTTTCATCAGTTCCCTTACTATCAAGCTTACTTTTAAGCTCCTCAATACCTGGAAAGCTCGTGTCAGCGGTACCTTCCTCCATATCCTTACTCGCAAGTATCCTGCCGGAGGACTCAACAACATAGGCTTCCATGTTGTCGGAAATATTGCTGTTTACCATCGTCTGATACAGATTATCCGTATATATATCCATACCGACACAGCCCGCAAAATCACCCTTACCGTCATAGAAGGGTATGGCACATGTTGTTACATTACCCTTTATAAATGAATCAACATATCTTGAAATAAACCTGATCTCACGATCATTTTTTGCCTGCCTGTACCAGTCCCTTGACCTGAATTCATAGAACCTTTCACTTTCTTCAGCCGCTGCAGCTATTTCAGCAAAATCATCATAGCTTATAAGTACTCCTGTTTCCGTAGCCACATAGAGATCTACATATTCAGAATTAACATGTTTTAAAGGTTTAAACAGCTTAACGATATTCGCAGCGTATTCAGCCTCCTCTTTTACCCCTTCCTCATAACGGATGTCCTTGTTTGCAAGTAATTTGTACAGGGAAAGTTTTCCTGCCATATCCATAGACACATCCGATACCTGCAGGGGATGATAATTATCGGCATTTTTGTAAATATCATTCATGTAGGACTGTAGAAAAACCGCATCATCCATGTAGCTGTTGACAGCTTCGTTAACATAGGCTATTTTTTCACTCAGCTGATCTCCGACCTGATCCTCAAGATCGGCTATCATTGCTGCCTCACTTAAGTCAGCGGCACCATTGGCAAAGCCTGTATTTATCTTCTCTGTAAAAGAATGGACTCTTTTTATGGCAAAAATGCTGATAATGGAAGAAAGTATCAGAGTTATAACAACAATCCCAATGACAGCGCTGGACAGCTTAAAGAAAATGCTGCCTCTCTGTTTGCTTTCAGGATCGTAAGCCGCAGCATCCTTACCGTATCTTTTAAACATAACAAAATAAGATGCGGAAAAAATCAATATGATCAAACCAAATAAGATGAATATTAACGTTACCGTCGAAATGCCGGTCATCAGTCCACCTCTTCTTTATACAAGTCATTAAAAGGACAGATCCATACTCTTAAGTACATTTCCTTCAAAATCATATATAGTGAATACATCACCATCTATCAGAGCATAGCTGTTTGGGTTTCCTCCCTTCGGAATGGAGGTGCTGCCCGGATTCAAATGATAAAAGTGAACACCGTCCTTCTCAAGCTTCTCAGCATTGATAAGATGGGTATGCCCGTGAAGAAGCACATCCCCGTTGGATAAAGGCGGAAGCTTTTCTTCATTAAAGAGATGCCCATGAGTTGCAAAAATGGTATGACCATTCAGAACCAGTATTGCATAGTCCGAAAGCACAGGGAATTTAAGCACCATCTGATCTACCTCAGCTTCACAGTTTCCTCTTACGGCCCATATTTTATCCTTCAGAGGATTCAGCATGTCTATAACCTCTTTAGGTGCATACTCCCTGGGAAGATCGTTTCTGGGTCCATGGTACAGTAAGTCGCCGAGCAGTATCAGGCGCTCCGCACCTATCTTTCCATAGGCTTCCAATGTTTTTCTGCACCAGTATGCTGAACCGTGTATGTCACTGGCAATGAAATATTTCATTATTAACCTCTTCTATTTTTTGAAATGGTGTAATTGATCGTACCCGCCTGGTCAGAAGCGGTCTGGGGAAAACCGCTTCTGACCCCTTCGGGAATATATCCTCGTTTCTCCAAACGAGGATGCCATCCAGCCGGCGAGGCTGGTTTCGACTTCGTCGAAATCAAACGAAAATGCCTGCGCAAAGCGCATCTCAATGGCATTTTCTCCTATCCCCATATCGGTCGGAGTTTTGCTGATGCAAAACTCCTCTGTCAGGTCAGGTTCGGCCTGGGGAAGGCCTTCACCTGATCCCTTCGGGACAAGAGCTCCGCTCTTGCCATATCGGTCGGAGTTTTGCTGATGCAAAACTCCTCCCTCACATCCTTTCCGGAGCAGAAAATCCTAAGGTTTCTATGCAGGTGGTGAGGGTCTTCCAGGTGAGCATGAGAAGGCTCATGTAGCCATACTTCTTTTTCTCATCAGACTCGCTCAGGAACTTAACGTCATGATAAAAGCTGTTGAAAGCATTGGACACTTCATAAATATATGAACATATACGATGAGGTGCAAGCTCTCTCCATGCACCTTTTATCTCATCCTGATATCTTGTGAGGAGTGTTTCCAGAGTGTGTCCGCTCTTATCCTCTACAGGAAGGATCTCAAAGTCCACGGCGTGAGCTTTAATATAATCCTTTACCGATATATCATCCCCCATGCCCTGTTCCTGCATAAATTTACGAATAATAGAGCTTATACGGACAATAGTATAAAGGATATATGGTCCGGTATTTCCTTCAAATGCAGTGAATTTATCAAGATCAAAGATATAATCCTTTGTAGCCTGGTTACTGAGATCACCGTACTTAAGGGCAGCCAGACCTACAATGGAAGCGATCTTTTCAGCTTCCTCAGGACTTATCTCATCTCCCCTTGATTCCCTGATCCTGTCAAGAACCCTTGCATTGGTCTCCGCTATGAGCTTCTCAAGCCGGAGCACACCGCCTTCACGGGTCTTGAAAGGCTTTCCGTCCTTACCGTTCATGGTGCCAAAGCCTATGAACTTAAGTTCCTCATCAGGTCTTACATAACCTGCCTTGCGGGCAACTCTGAAGAACTGAGTATAGTGAAGTGACTGACGACTGTCCGCAATGTAAATGTATTCATCCGGCTTATAGAGCTTTTCACGTTCAATGATGGTACCAAGATCTGATGTGGCGTAAAGGGCACCTCCGTCAGATTTTCGTACCATACATGGAGGTATCTCTTTAGGATCCTCGGGCTCATTTACATCAACCACCAGAGCTCCCTGAGATTCATAGGCAAGACCCTTTTCAATAAGATCCTGTATAAGTCCCGGAATATACTGTTGGGCATCGCTTTCTCCCTTCCATAGATCAAAATGAACATCAAGGTTTCCATAGTTCTTCTTGAGATCAGCTACAGAAACTTCCATGATTCTCTTCCATACCTCACGGTACTTAGGGTCACCCTCCTGAAGCTTTACAGTTGCGGTATGAGCACGTTCCGCGAACTCCGGATTAACCAGTGTTCCGTCCTCATTCTTTTCCTTTGCTTTACCGGAAGCGAAAGGATATATCTCCTCAAGCTGTGCTATATCAAGTTCTTCATCAAGCTGTCCTCTGTCCTCAAGCTCAGCTATGATAAGTCCCATCTGAAGTCCCCAGTCCCCGAGGTGAACATCACCTATAACTTCATTTCCCTGCTGCTTAGCCATTCTCTTGATGGTTTCTCCGATAACAGCGGAACGAAGGTGTCCAACATGAAGTGGCTTTGCAACATTGGCTCCGCCGTAATCTACGATGATTTTCTTTCCCTCATGGGCATCAAGTCCCAGATCCTCACGGAAGGTCATCTCGTTAAGGTATTTCTTAACCAGCTCCTGTGACAGGTTAATGTTTATGAATCCGGGCATAACCGCTGAAACTTCTGAGAACATAAGGATATCATCTCTCTTCATATCCTTAAGCTTTTCTACAACTTCATTTGCGATATCAATAGGCTTTTTGTGATACTGCTTAGCGCCGGCCATGGCACCGTTACACTGGTACTCGCAAAGATCAGGACGATTGGAAACAGTCACCTTTCCAAGCTCTGAATCATAACCGCAAAGTGCAAAACCCGTTCTTACCGCATCTCCGATAACATTAAGTATGGTAGTCAATGTAAAACTCCTTTATGATAAAACATTTTTATTACAGTAAAAGAAAAAGGTTTCCTTTCGGGAAACCTTTCTCAAAAACGGAGATTTCTCCGTAAATCTTTATTTAACTAAAATTAGCCGCGAGACTCGTACTGACCTGTCTGTGTTGAAACGATAACCTTGTCTCCGATATTGATGAAAAGAGGAACCTGGATATCAACACCTGTCTCAAGAGTTGCAGGCTTTGTAGCACCTGTAGCTGTATTGCCCTTTACACCCGGTTCTGTATGTGTAACCTCAAGAGTAACCTTAAGAGGTGGCTCTACTGCGAATACCTTGCCCTGATATGAATCAACTCGAACTGTCTCGTTCTCCTTAACGAACTTCATGGAATCAGCGATCTCATCGTGTGAAAGAGCGATCTGCTCAAATGTTTCAGGATTCATGAAGTTGTACATCTCACCGTCATCATAAAGATACTGCATATCCTGTCTGTCGATGTGTGCTGGAGGGAACTTCTCTGTAGGACGGAATGTACGCTCTGTTACACCACCGTTGATTACGTTTTTAAGCTTTGTTCTTACGAAAGCTGCTCCCTTACCCGGCTTAACGTGCTGGAACTCAATGATCTGAACCACCTGACCTTCGATCTCGAGTGTGACACCGTTTCTGAAATCACCTGCTGATACCATAAAATCCTCCTAAATAAATGAAACTACTGAATATTTCTATTCGGTTTGTTTATCTTTTTTTAATTAAATTCTCGTGCTTTGTGGCACCATGATAAGCCATTCCGGCACTCGAGCTCACAAAATACTGATGTATTTTAATACATCGGCATCGATTTTGCAATACTTTCATTGACTTTTTTCATTCTTCTCGATCGGTCGGCCGGAGGCGGAGGGCATCCATCTGAATGCGAGTCGCTTCGTCGGAAAAATCTAAACTTGGACATCTAAGCGGCTCTAGGCCCTCGCCAATGTCTGAGTTTACTTTTATGAAAACTCAGACTTGGCGAGGGAGCTAAGGAAAAGGGAACCAAGAGCCGCTAAGATGTCCAAGTTTGATTTTTCTCGACTCAGCTCAACGCATTCAGATGGATGCCCTCCGCCTCCGGCCTAATTTTCATTAATAATGAATCACATCTGTTTCACTTTTGATTTTATCAATTACCTCTTTTGCTTCGTCGCTAGTGAAGTATTTGTATGTCGTCTCAGGAACAAGGTTTTTTATGCTTTCAAGCTCTCCGTCATGAATGTACTTTCTGACGGTGGAGGCAGAGATTGCTTTTCCGTCATGTTCCTTTCTGGGGACTATGTTGCATTCTATGCCGGCTTTGGGCAGGGCTTCGGACATGATGTCGTTGTAGATGCCTGTTACAAGTGAGGTGGGCTCATCTCCTACGAATCGGGAATTGATATGGAGTTTGTTTGCAATTCCCTCGAATACGTGAAGGTCTATTCCCGCCTGGCTCTTTATGACAGCATTATCGCCTTTTTGGAAGTAGGCCGGGAAGGTTGCGGAGCTTATGATATAGGAGCCCGAGTCATGATATATGATTCCCTTCAGGTCAGCAGTGCCTTCTTCTATAAGCTTACGTCTTACGGCGAATGGTACAAGGCTCGCATCTTCGGAGACCATGAAGAGATGGAGTATGTCGCAGTTCTCCATGGCTTTTTCTACAAGATATCTGTGACCGAGGGTGAAAGGATTTGCATTCATCACGATTGCTGATACCTTGAGACCCGGAGCGTCGCTTCTCATTACTGAAGCAGTGTCAGATGAACCTGCCTGTGTCGCAGGGTTTTCTGCAATACCGCTTCCAGAAGCTGATGCATCATTTTCAAGCAGGGTTTCGTAAGCCTTAGCTTTTTCAAAATCCATTTCCTTAAGCTGTGCCAATGTCTCCTTCTTTAGATTCTCAAGATAATCCCTGAAGCCGGTTCTCTTGTTTTCCATGAATACGATATTGCATTCTTCCATACGGGCTATTTCTTTAAAGCCGAGGCTGTTGAAGAAAAGAGCTGTGTTGCATTTAGTATAAAGAAAGATATGATAGTTACCTCTGCCGAACTGATATTCGATAAGATGGGATACGATATCGTTCATCAGGGCTTCTCCCTGATGGTCGGAGCTTACCGCCATGCATCTCAGAGTGTTTCCGAAACAGCTGCCGGTAGCGATGACATTGTAATCATCGTCCAGCATGGCTGCCGTGTAATCCAGATTTTTATCTAAGTGGATGCCTTCTTTTTCAAGGAGGGCCTCCACCTGTGTTTTCATATATCGGTCACCGGGACCGACTGATGTTATAGAATAATTTGCCTCTGCCATAACTCTCCTTTTTGGTCAGGTTCGGCCCAAGGAAGGCCTTCACCTGATCCCTTCGGGACGAGAGCTTTGCTCTCGCCATATCGGTCGTAGTTTTCCCGATGGAAAACTACTCCACTCAGAAACGATGTCCGCCGCCACCGCCGTGGTGGCCGCCGCCTCCGCCACCGCCGCCACTGAAGCCGCCTCCGCTGCGATGGCTTCCACCACTGCTGGATGAAGGCGGTATATATTTCTTGGTCTGTCTCAGGAACTGCTCCACGCTGGCACCCAATATAAAGCTGTTCACCGCATGTACCAGAACCTCATCACTTCTTATCTCTCTCTTGTATGCTCTTCTTGAAAATGTAAGAAGACCGTAATTTATAAGCAACGCAAGGATGATGGCAAGGACAGCATTACTGGTGTACTTCATGGGCTGTGCTATACGTCCGCCCTCCAGCACCTTCAGTATCTGTTCAAAAACAAGGGATGCGCAGCCAAAGTAATCACCCTTCCCTGCAAGTCTGTAGGCATTATCCGTTATAGTCTCTGCTCTGTCGTTATTTACAATACCGTATACATCTCCGTCACTGTGTATAAAAATCTCTCTGTCCGCCATATCGATCATGAACATGGTTCCGCTGTCCCAGTCAAACAGCTCCTGATATCTGTCCTCGGTATAGTAGGCGGTTGATTCACTATGAGCTTCTTCATTGGTAACAAAGGCTGCATTACCGTATTCCGTGATGCCTGTCATTTTTTCGGAAAGGCTGTTTTCTTCATCATCGGTAAGGAGGTTCGCAGCGTCATCAATATAAACCACATAATTTGTTTCGGGGTTAGTATACTTCACCTCCCCGGCAATACTTTCCGATGCGAAAATGAATATAAGGACAAGCATCCCCAAAAGAGCTCTCATAAAGGCTGATACCCTGTTGTTTCTGATATTTGCCTCATTCGCCTTATATTGTTTGATGATATTTTTAAGAGTTAGATCGGTCAGTAACAAGCCCATAAGCTTTGTTTTATTCTTAAGCATGAATGTTACCTCCTTCCCTGTCAAAGTACTCCGGTATGGGATGTGTGGACAAAATGTTGTACTTCTTTATGATTCCTGTAATGGTGTAAACTATGCCTGCGAAAACCGCAGTACTTGCTGCATAAAAAATGATGTCTTCCACAGGATTCCATATGATCACCACACCGGCTATAACAAGTCCTATTATCACTCCCGCCATCTCTGTGTAGCTGTATTTTTTGGCTGCCTTCTTGTCACCGGCAGCCTTTGCCTTGTCAGCCTTCTTACTGTCTGTCATGTAGATATAGAACACGAATATTGCCAGTACGAAAAGGATGCCCACAACTATATACCAGTACTCCATCAATATAAATATGACTCCCAGGATCATCTCCAGTCCCCAATAGGCTACAAAAAGATATCCAAGTATCGATCCGCAGCCTCCGGGCTGATAGGTCTTCTTCTCTGCGGTTTTTGATTTGAACTCTTTGTAGGCATTGGATTCTACCTTTGAACCGTCCTTAAAGACTCCTCTGCATCTCGCAGCCACATAACCCTGGTCTTCCGCAGGGTCCTCCTGCTTCTCGATCTTATCTATCTCTGTAAGATACAGGATTGCCGTCACCAACGCCATGATCATGGCGAAGATCAGCACGGATCCGGGCTGAATGGTGAACTGCAGGTTAAGGAGGAAAAAGATAGGTATCGCCATAAGGAAGGAAGCGATATAGAAGGACTTAAAATCCACCGGTATATCTGCGGAAAGCTTTCCGGTAACACCATTCATGACAGAATAACATACACGGTCTCCCTTCCTGTAGGTAAGGAACCACACCGGAAGCATCGCTTCCTTTTCCCCGTTATATTTAAGCTTCACCACATCCTCTGCTTTTTTGACTCCGGATCCCAGATTATCTCGATTAAAGCCCTTCTTATTACACTCCTTGTCTATCATTTCAAAGGTATGCTCAAGGACATAAATCTCCGCATCATCCCTATAAACATCCGAGGGCACATCCGGGATGTCCGCATAAAAGCCGCAAAGGAAGGACGGTGTGAACTCTATCATATCCTTTGCATCGTAAGGGGCGATAACCTCAGCAATGTGGTCATCAAAGGAGCTTGAAGCGTCAAAGGCTATTCCGTCAAAATGTCCATCCACATCCATGGTAAGGCTGTATTTATCTGTGATCTCATATCTGCCCTCCATCTTTGTTTTGGAAACAGGGACTATAGCCTTTGGACCAACGGAAAAACCGTAGACCCAGTAGGGCATGTAAACGCCTACGAATCCTGATAATGCTTCAGGGTCCGTAAGCTCCTTTGGGGCATAAATCGCCCCCTTTATCCGCTTTACAAATTTTTCCCTGCAGGCCGCCTTGTCTATCTTGAAGGGGATGATCTTCTCAGGCCGCCTCTCATTACTTATTCTTGAGGAGAACACCGCAGGCTGTCCGCAGTAGCTGCAGAATCCGGCAGCACTCAGGTTCGTACTGGATATTTCCGCACCGCAGCTCTTACAGGTAAATATGGTCACCTGCAAAACCCGCTTACCCTCTGCGTCTCCCTCATTTCCGGCTTTCCCGGATGTCTTTTTGGCTTTAGTACCGGCAGGATCCACTTTTTCCCCGGATAACTCCGGGGCATCTGCACCGGCGGAATCCACAGCATCCCCGTCATCATCCCCAGTCGTCTCCGGAGCCTCCACTTCTATAGTATGTTCCTCAACATCCTGCTCCTTTTCAACAGAATAAGGGTCAAATGTAGCATCACAATGCTCACATTTAAGCATCTGTGAAGGTATGTCAAATCTCAGATCTCCACCGCAATTCGGGCACTCATACATAACTATTCCCCTCCAGCTTTAAAAGCAATATGGTTACCGCGAGAATATCCGCCGCCCCGCCGGGACTGATATTCTTCTCAATACATTTTACATTAAGTTCCTCAATTGCCGAAAGTCCTTCTTCACTAAAAGCCGCTCCCAGCCTGAGGATTTTAGCGCTCTCCGCCCTTAGCCACTCCATTTCTTCATAAGAGCTCCTGGTGAGAACATTGGTATCCTTGAGCTCTGACATGATGGCTATGAGGGTGCTAATGTTTACGGCATTCTCATAATGCTCATCCCGCATACTTCCTTCCCCTTCAAGAAGGTCGGTTCTTAATGTCGCAGTTTCAGCAATCTCACTTCGAAGTTTCATATCCTCCGAAATATTCATGAACTTGCGCATGGTCGGAATGCCTATATCCCGGATGATGGGGAAACCCGCCATGGCCTGACCCCGGATACCCTTTTCACCGTATTTATGATAGAGCATTTCACCATGAGTTCTCGGTTCACGTTTTTCCATCTCTTCGAAATCTCTCTCAAGAATCCGGGCAGACATACGCATTCCGGTCTCGAGTATCTCAGGTATGTCAAAGAGTCTTTCAGCCGTTCCTGTTTTATCCTCTCCGAAAGTTTTATATTTCTCGCTGAAAACATCTTCATCAGACACTGTATTATCACAAAGCTTAGTAAAAAAATCCCTGCCTGCATTTATGCCTGCTGCCGCAAGAAGTATCCCCATGGTAAAGATCATGCCCTTATGGGTGTTGACATTACCGGTGGCAGCATACATGGCTTTTTCAGCTTCTATTCCTGTTTTTCTGATCTCTAAGAAAACCGATTCCTCGTCAATGAAGTTTGCTTTACCGGAATCATCCGAACCTGAGGGAGCTTTTGTTTCAACATCCTCCGTTTTCCCGAAAACATCAGAATCTGAATTTTCACTTCTTTGATGATTCATCCCCTGTCTGAACATCTCTGTAAGATATGGTGTTATAGCTTCAGTGCTGGCCAGAAACGTCTCGAAGGTCATATCTTTGTGGGCACCTGTATCTCTTCTGTCCACAAGCCCGGGTTTGGGGGTTGCATATACTTCTCCCAGAAGAGCATTCCTCACATGCCATCCGACAGTCTCCGCCAGCTCTTCTCTAACCTTTATTCTGTTTTTTTCGCTGTACTGTATGCCTGACATTGTCCCTGCTTTTATAGTGAGTTTTAAAGTTCCGAAAACTATTTTGATCACTCATGTGCTTTTCGCATCCCTGATGATCCTTTTTATCTCTTCCACCATGTCACTGACTTTATGCGTCCTGTTTCTTGCACAGAAATGGGCTTCCTCCTCACACATAAGGCACTTTCTCGGACCCATTCCAAATTCCTCACGGCTGACCTTCGTCCCATCGGTTTTTATCACATCAATGTCAAAAATACGTCCCAGCCTGTCAGCCTCTTCTATCTCACACATGGCTTTTTTAATGCTTACAGAATCACTGTCAACAGAAGCATAAAATAAATATCCTGTTACATGCTCTTCTGTTTCTTCATACACGATTCTGAAGTCATTAGCCTCAAGTTTATGCTTTATTCTGCTGACACCTTCATGAAATGCCCACGAAAAGTCTTCCGACACTTTGTGGGGGCCTGGAACATTAAGCATAAAACAGATTACGGGATGTCCGGTATTCCCTATGATACTTCTCTGCATTTCTACTCTGTGATCCCGTGCTTCCATCATTTCCGGCACTGTAACCTCATGTTCAAAATCAAGTATTTTCGGCATCTTACATCCTCCCGGGCCATATATATCTTAAAACAATTTATTCCTCACACATTCCGCACTCCCGGGCCTGAAAAAGCGTCCTTACGTGCTTCGTGACATCAATATCATTATACAAAAGAATGGCGCTGTGATGTATCCAAAAGACCACCACAACGCCATCTTTAATTAAATGTTAAGTTTTACAACTTAGCTTAAATATTCATCAGTCCTTGAACTC
This sequence comes from Oribacterium sp. NK2B42, assembly GCF_000424445.1. GTDB lineage: Bacteria > Bacillota > Clostridia > Lachnospirales > Lachnospiraceae > Oribacterium. The sequence goes on along the minus strand of NZ_AUJX01000014.1, from coordinate 23,752 downwards.
GAAAGGCTTAATCTGACGAACAACGTCCATGATAGTACCGTCACGGCCCTCGATGATACCTACGATACGGTCACCGAACTGAACCTTCTCAGGCTCGCCTGTGATGCTGTAAGCAATGTCTCTGAGCTCTTCGATAGTCTTGAGCGGAAGTCCCTTATCCTTTGTAGCCTCAATGAGGTCTGTTCTCTTAGGATTGATAGCGATACCGTAATCGGTAACAACTACGTCAACATCCTCACCCGGAGTTGTAACGGTTGTGCAATCTGTGCAGATTGTAGGAATTCTTCCCTGCATGATAGGTGCGATAACGATTGTGCACTTTGCACCGGCAGCTGTATCAGGATGTCCGCCCTGAGCACCGGTGATGACACCGTCAGAACCTACTACTACGTTACAGTTGAAATGTGTATCAACCTCAAGAGCAGCGAGGATAACGAAGTCAAGCTTGTTAACATAAGCACCCTTGTTGAAAGGATCAGCATACTCACTTGCTGTGATGTAGTGATGGTTAGGATTTGTTGCAACAGACCTGATAGCGTCCTGATCGAAATCCTGTGTATCTACGAGAGTCTTGATGAGTCCTTCCTCAAGAAGATCACACATTGGCTTAGCGATACCACCTACACCGAAGGACATGTGAATGTTCTTCTCTCTCATTATCTCAGCAAGGAACTTTGTGGAAGCGATAGAAGCTCCGCCGACACCTGTCTGATATGAGAAGCCTTCCTTGAAGTAAGGAGTAGCTACTACGAAATCTGTGCAGTACTTAGCCATGAGAAGCTTTCTCTGGTCTGTTGTGGGCTTTGCAGCACCTGTAGCGATCTTTGTAGGATCACCGATCTCGTCAACCTTAACCACATAATCAACATAGGTCTGTGTGATCTGTGCAGGAAGGTTAGGGAAAGGTACAAGTGTATCTGTAATAGCTACTACACGGTCAGCATACATAGCATCTGCAGCTGCGTATGAAAGAACACCGCAGTCAGCCTTACCGCCGTTAGCATTAAGGTTACCGTACTCATCAGCTGTAGGAGCACCGATAAATGCGATATCGATATGTGTCTCACCGCTCTCGATAGCTCTTGAACGGGCACCGTGTGAACGCATGATGGCAAGTCCCTGAAGTCTTCCTTCAGAAATAGCCTTACCGATCTGACCACGTACACCTGATGACTGGATATTTGTGATTGTTCCGTCATCAAGCATATAAACGATTGGATCGTTCTGGCTTCCAAGTGATGAAGCACAGATTGTGATATTCTTGATTCCCATGTTATGAACTTCTTCCATAACCATGTTGAGAACCTTATCACCATTACGGAAGTGATGGTGGAATGAAAGAGTCATGCCATCCTTGATTCCGCACTTTACAAGAACCTCGTGGATGTTATCAACGAGCTTTGTTCCGTTAGAATTTATAACGCACTTTACTTTATGTGAAGCTGTCTGATACTCATAACCGTCGAAGTGATGAGTTCCCTGGAAAACTTCCTTACCTGTAGCCTTTAAGATCTCCTCAGGTATGTCTCTACCAACTGCATTAATCATAATTACAGATCCCCCTTATATACTCCGGCAGCCTTTGCAAGCATGATGTTTCTCTTAGCACCGTCATAGAAAGCGATATCGATCATCTTTCCGTCAACTGTGAATACACCGATGCCCTTAGCCTTCTTTTCATCGATCTCCTTGATAACCTTCTCAGCAAATATGATTTCTTTCTGAGTAGGAGTATAAATATCATGAACGATGTCGATCTGACGAGGGTTGATACATGACTTACCATCAAATCCCATATCATGGATCATCTGAACTTCCTTACGGAAGCCTTCCATATCATCAAGATTTGTCCATACTGTATCGAAGCACTGAACACCTGCAGCACGAGCAGCGATGATCATCTGCTGACGAGCACCCATAAGCTCTACGCCTGTTCCTGTGATTCTTGTCTGAAGATCCTTTGTATAGTCTCCGCCTGAAAGGGCAACACCGATCATACGGTCTGATGATGTACATACCTCATATGCATTCATAACACCCTTACAGGACTCAAGAGCTGACATGATGAGAGTTGAGCCCGGCTCACGGTCAAACTCCTCCTCAGCTGCAACGATCTTCTCTTCAACGGCATGTACCATTGAAGCATCCTCTGTCTTAGGGATACGGATAACATCAGCACCACCTGCTACGCAGACTCTGATATCCTCTTCCCAAAGATCTGTATCAAGTCCGTTAATACGAACAACTCGCTCTGATCCTCTGTAATCAATTGTCTTTAAAGCATGGTAAAGAGAAAATCTTGCTGTATCCTTGGCTGTAACAGCAACGGCATCCTCGAGATCAAGCATGAGAGAGTCAATCTTGTAAATATATGGATCCTTGATGAGTGATGGCTTCTGAGCATTCAGGAACATCATGGATCTTCTTAATCTCTTCTTGTTAGGATTCTCAATCATCTGATTGCACCTCCCCATGGTAAATCTTTGTACTGGTCAACTGAACGGAAAACTGCTCCCTCAATACGTGCCTTGATAGTACAGTCAAGAGCACCCTTATCAACGATAGAAATCTTTACGTTATCTACGCCAAGATTCTTGAGTGTCTCCAGTGTCACCTTGCGGATCTGGTTTCCGAACTGATGAGCTACAGCAGAATCCAGTGTGAAATCGATTTTTCCGTCACCAGGTTCAACAGTTACCTGGCAGTCACTGGATTCCATAGTGCCCGCTACAGCAGGTTTCTTAATTTCCATAGTTTCCTCCTTGGATGCAGGATCCTTTCCTTTGATCCCGCGTAAACAATTGTGACTTTAAAGTTCTTTCATAACGCTCATTTAAGGAAGCCGGAAAGCCCCTCAAAACAGCTGTTATTTACAATCCCTATGCGCTGTTAACTGCGCTTAAACTATTAGTAATTATAACCTAGCGCTTCGGAAATTTAAACTTTGTAATTGTGTTATTTCTATAATAATCCGTATATTTTTTATAGTAAAATATTTGTGATGTTATGGCATTTATAGGTTTTTCCTATTGCATTTTGAACTTAATATGCAAACAGTTTTTATAGGGATGCACCGGGGACGATTCTCGCCGGTGAAAACTTCCCCGGTGGATATGAAACCGGGTTTCTTTTTACAAAAAAAGAAATGCTTTCATCTACGTACGTGAAAGCATTTCTCCTTGTCTATAATCATTTTGGAATGTCGAAATCAAAGCTTCCGGCTTAGCTGCAATCCATTTCCATCAATGATCAGAATTTGTATTTCTATTATTTGTTATGTCCAAACTTGTTGTAGTTGATGAGGCATCCATCCTGAACGATCTGGCGCTCATTCTCTGTCATAGGAAGAACATAAAGCTCGATTTCTGTAGCCTTTCCGTCCTTGATCACATAAGCCTTGACATCGTCGAGCTTGTTGTCCCTAAGAGCCTTCTTTATGCCCGGAACATAGATGTAATCATCTACCTCGAACTTGTCAGGCTCGCCCTTAAGATGGAACGGAACCATACCCCAGTTCATGCAGTTCGATCTGTATCTCTTTGTAGCATACTCCTGAGTGATGTTTGCAAGAGCTCCGAGAACTCTCTGGCAGGAAGCAGCCTGCTCACGGGCAGAACCGTCACCCGGCTTGTTAGCGTAGATTGTAGAACCGATCTCAACGTCTGAAGCCTTAACATTCTCCTGACCGGGAATTGTGTTGATAACCTTGAATACATCAGCTACCTCTGCGGGAACCTTTCCGTTCTTACGCTCAGCCTCAAGATCTCTTACAGCCTTTGCCTTTCCAACGTACTGAGGATCTCTTCTTGAAAGTGTAAACTCAGCAAGTCCGAGAGGATTTGATCTGAAGGATGAGGTCTCACCTGAAGGGATAAGCTCATCGGTGGTTGTTACAGGATCAAGTATCTTTGATGCAACCTTAAGGAGAATATTGTCTGTCATCTCCTCCTGCTCAGGCCAATCCTTGATGTTAGGTCCGAAACGAAGCTCTGTATCAAGCTTAGCCTCACCCACGCCCTGATACAGTCTGTTTCTGTAAGCCTTGTCATCGTAGTTGTACTCAGGAATATCGCCCCAGCAATCAAGCTCTTCAGCTGATGTAAGGATACCCTTGTTAGCAGCTGTTGCTGCGATTGAACGAGCATCCATGAGACATACAGCAGACATCTGACCGTTACCCGGCTTTGAACCTTCACGGTTAGGGAAGTTACGTGTTGTATGACGGATTGAAAGAGCATTGTTAGCAGGTGTATCACCGGCACCGAAGCAAGGTCCGCAGAATGCTGAACGGATGATAGCACCGGCATCCATAAGATCTGCAAGAAGTCCCTTACGGTCAAGGTCTGTATATACAGGCTGTGATGAAGGATATACGCTGAGATAGAACTCACCGTCGCCGATGTTCTTGTCCTTAAGGGCATGTGCAGCCTCAACAACGTTTGTATAGTTACCGCCGGCACAGCCTGCGATGATTCCCTGCTGTACCTGAAGCTTATGATCAGCTGTAATCTTATCAAGAAGAGTAAAGTGTGCTCTTCCTTCAGCTACCTTCTCTGCTTCCTTCTCTGTCTCGCGAAGGATATCCTCAAGGTTTGCATAGAGCTCTGTGATCTCGTAAGCATTTGAAGGATGGAAAGGAAGTGCGATCATAGGACGGATTTCTGAGAGATCGATCTCTACGCAGCCGTCATAGTATGCAACCTCAGCAGGATCAAGCTGCTTGAAGTCTTCTCCTCTTCCATGCTTTGTAAGGAATGCCTTTGTATCGTCGTCTGTTCTCCAGACAGAAGAAAGACATGTGGTCTCGGTGGTCATAACATCTATGCCGTTTCTGTAGTCTGTTGTCATAGATGAAACGCCGGGTCCTACGAACTCCATTACCTTATTCTTAACGTAGCCGTTCTTGAATACTGCCTTAACGATTGCAAGTGCGATATCATGAGGTCCTACAAATGGTGCAGGCTTTCCTGTAAGGTAGATACAAACCACACCGGGATAAGCAACATCATAGGTCTGCTGAAGGAGCTGCTTTGAAAGCTCTCCGCCGCCCTCACCGATAGCCATGGTTCCGAGAGCACCGTAACGTGTGTGTGAATCAGATCCGAGGATCATCTTTCCACCGCCTGCGAATTTCTCACGCATGAACTGGTGACATACTGCAATGTGAGGAGGAACATAGATTCCACCGTACTTCTTTGCAGCTGTAAGACCGAAGTAGTGGTCATCATCATTGATGGTTCCGCCTACTGCACAAAGTGAGTTGTGGCAGCAGGTAAGAACATAAGGAAGAGGGAACTTCTCCATTCCTGAAGCTCTTGCTGTCTGGATGATACCTACATAAGTGATATCATGTGATACCATTGCATCAAACTTGATCTTGAGATCATCCATGTTTGAATTGGTATTGTGAGACTTCATGATACCATATGCGATAGTACCCTTCTTTGCCTCTGCCTTGTCTGCAGCCTTGCCGGTAAGCTGCTCTACCTTAGCTGCTTCCTTCTCGGGAACGATTTCTTTTCCGTTTACGAGATATACGCCGCCTTCATGAAGCTTGACCATAATAAAACCTCCTTAATAGTGCCCTTATGGGTTAAAATATACGTTTTTGAAAATCCATAGACATATGCATGTTGCACAGTACAAAAGTGGTTTTTAATAGTAAATTTACGATTATTGTACCACATTTTTAATCCGCAATCTGCTTTATGCCATCAATTATCTATGCAAATATATTAATTCAGATATGAATATTAGTAAAATATATATATCGATATAAAAGCCATAGGCATTTCCTATCGTCTCCACCACCTTGTATACAGTCTTCCTATGCTTATGAGAAAAAACATACCGTCCCTACCACATTTTCCTATGAGTAGGAACGGCACTATTTATTCTTCTCTCAGGGTGAAGCTTGTATTGTGCTTGAAATCCGGAATTAATAGAAGAGATGTCCGAGATTGAATACACCAAGCGCAGCCATGATTACGTTGATAACAACGTTCATTACCGATAAGAGAAAAAGAGTTTTGAACATCTTGTTCATCTCATCTGTTGTTGTTTCTTTAGCTGCCGAGTAAGATGACATGATGATCGCACCACCTGTCGAAAGAGGGCTGATAGCTGCAGCAAAGGATGTAGCTGTAACCGCTGATATAAGCTCTACATAGCTTACATTTGATCCGAATGTCTTAACAATGTTGTCACAGATAGGATAAAGTGTAGGCATTACAACACCGGTTGTTGAACTTACCCATGAAAGGATACCTGAAGTAGCTGCCATGATAGGTGCTGCTGTGCTCTGGTTCATATGTGAGCTTAAGAAATCTGATACAAGTGTGATACCGCCGAGCTTGTCGATAACATTTACAAGTACGCCTACACCACAGATGAGCATCAGTGTGCCCCAAGGGATTGACTTAATAGCCTTCTTCTCATCTGCACATCCGAGAAGGATAAGTACTGCAGCTGCAACGAATGCGAAAAGTCCTGTGTCAAGCTTGAAACCGATACATGCGACAACCATGATAACGATAGCTGCAACTGTGATCTTCTGATCTCTGTTAAATGCAGGAATATCTGAAAGCTTAAGAGGGTTGTCTCCCTTTACCTTGTAACCCTTATAGTAGATGTAAAGAATAAGTGTGAAAACGAAACCTGAAAGAAGTGTTGTAAGGAAAAGGTGAGTGCCAAATCCTGTGTATCCCAGAGGCTCACTGAGGTTCTTCGCCAGGATACCCGTCATGGAAAGGGTTGAAGCGCATCCTGCATTGGCACCGAGCTTTGCGTAAAGAGCGGTTGCCATAGGGTTGATATCAAGCTCAAATGCAAGATATACAGCGAAGGTTGTCATGAGGATTCCGGCTGCGATATGTCCGGGTCCGATAGCTGAGATGAATGCTGAAAGAGCAAACATAAGAATCGGTATAAGATAAGTTCTCTTTCCTACGAGAGCTACGATTTTCTTGGAGAAAAGATCAAGTGTACCATTCTGTGAAGCCATTCCGAAGAAGAAGGTAACACCTACAAGTGTAACAAACATGGAGCTTGAAAAGCCCTTTGAAATATCCTTTGCTGACATCTCTCCTGCCAGACCAAGGAGGAACGCTGCTCCGATTGAAAAGAAACCGATATTTATCTTCTTGATAAATCCGACTGCAACTACTACAGCCAATACTACAAGCGAAATCAATGCAAAATTCATTTCTAAATCTCCTAAAATTTTCCGAGGCTGAATGCCTCTACCATAGATTCAAATATCCCAAACGTTATATATCCAAAGAATTACTATCCTTACTTCCGATTTGTCCGGCTTACCGGAATCAGAAGAATTTTATTCTATACTATTATGTCTTTCTTATCAGCCTCTTATGACTGCATTACCTTCCATGATCAGGTTTGCAGTTCTGAATCCAAAGGTGTCATCGATTTTTGGTACACCTGGCTTTTCTGCATCTGCAGCATAGTCAACTCCACACTCAAGAATGCCGCTTGCATGTCCTATACGGATGAACTGTGTATCTGTACCAACTGAAAGAACCTTATTAACAACGCTTCCCTCAACTACTGCCGCAGCTGCTGTACACATAGCACCTGTCATAGCATAGCTTGGATGAGCCTTCTGCATTGACATCATTCTGGAAAGAAGGTCAATGTTTTCTTTCTTGATTTCCTTGCCATCCATAGTTATGTAATCCGCAGCTTCGGAAACGAAGGTCATCTTAGGAATACCGGGGGTCTCCCATGCTGACTTTGTATAGTCATCTATAAGACCAAGCTTTACTGCTGCAAGACCTCTTACTTTTTCAAGAAGATCAAGCTTTTCAGCATCTCCGTTAATATCATCAGGTGTCTCGCCACCGTTTAAGCCAAGGCTCTGTGCCTTTACGAATACCAGAGGATTTGCTGCATCAACGATGGAAACCTCAACCTTGCCGAAATCAGGAACATCCAGGACATCTACCGCATTACCTGTAGGAAGAAGTCCTTTTCCAAGGGTTCCTGCCGGATCTATAAATTTAAGCTTTATGGGGGATGCTGTTCCGGGAACTCCGGCTATTGCGAAATCGCCGTCATAAACTACTTCTCCGTCTTCAGTCTTAACTTCCTCTTCGATGATCTTATCTGTGTTTGTATTGAAGACACGAACGCTTGTCATTCCGTCCTTTACTTCAACCAGTCCCTTTTCAATTGCGAAGGGTCCTACACCGGAAGAAATGTTTCCGCAGTTTCCTTTGTAGCTTACGATAGGCTTATCAACCGATACCTGAGCGAAGGTGTAATCAACATCTGCATCAGGTCTGTCAGACTTCTTAATGATAGCTACCTTACTTGTTACTGACTGTGAACCGCCAAGTCCGTCTATCTGCTTTTTGTCAGGACTTCCCATAAGTCTCAGAAGGATGTTGTCCCACTCGCTTTTATCCTTTGGAAGGTCGCTTTCAAGAATGTAAACGCCTTTGCTGGTTCCGCCTCTGATGATAGTAACCGGCAGCTTCATCGCACTTCCTTGCATCTTTCCCATATTATCTCCTTTTGCTGCTACTCCCTTAAAGCTCAGCATCTTAATAAAAGAATCGGGAAATGTTACTCATCAGGGGGATGACGGGCAACATTTCGTTAGGTTTTCAATGAACAAGTGCGCATTTGTTTCTGTAGCTATACATTAGCATTTGTACTTTTATATATCCAATGCATTTATTCGATAAAATATATGCATTGAACGTATAGTCGGGTTTAGTGTATGATTAATACGGATCACGCAGGTGCCTGATTCACCATGAATTCTAATATTCATCATTTAATAGGCTATGGCTGAGCTATTGCACAGAAATTTAAGCAAGGAGTTATTATGGATTTCAAGGATCTTACATATCTGATTGCGATTGAAAAGTATGGAAATATTTCGAAGGCGGCGGAGGCACTTTTTCTGTCACAGCCTTCTCTTTCAAGATTCTTACAGAATACAGAGTCCTCCGTTGGGCAGCCCTTGTTTAACCGGATAGGGAACAGGTATGTGCCGACTTATATGGGACAGCGTTATCTTGCGAGAGCTAAAGAAATATTGAATATAAAAAAAGAACTGGATCAGGAATTGGGAGACATCCTGAAGAATGATTCGGGTTTACTCAATGTGGGCTTTCCTGCCATGAGAGGAACCTACATGCTGCCCTGTACCCTCCCTATATTCCACAGTCTTTATCCGAATGTAAAGATCAAAATCCATGAGGCCAGCTCCAGCCGCCTTAACGAGCTGATCCTGAACGGAGACATCGACCTTGCGTTTTACAATCAGCCGGATGACAACCCCAATATAGAGACCGAGATCATAAGCCATGAGGAGATGGTTTTGGTAATGTCTCCGGAAAATCCTCTGTGTGAGCTGGCCTACCCCATGGAGGGCTGCCGCTATCCTCACCTGGATCTTAATTATTTGGAGGAAAGGGGGCAGGGTGTGATAATGCAGAATCCCAATCAGCGTACCAGGATCATAGTGGACAGGCTTTTCAGGCAGCACCGCATCACCCCCAACATAATCCTTGAAACCAGCAACATCCGGGCTGAGGCAGAGCTTGCCTCCAGAAATTACGGGGTCTGCTTCATTACGGAGACTCACCTTAAGCATATGACTCTTGACAGACCTCTGAAATATTTTTCAGTGGGAGACCCCAGTACACCCATCAATTTCGTGGCGGCTTATCGGAAGAACAGCTATCTGCCGTACCATGCCACGGAGTATATAAAGATTGTTAGGGACTTCACGTAATCTCAATCCGGACAGACAGACCAGAGGGGCATCCCTGATACACCGAGTCGCCTGCAGTGTATCAGGGATGCCCCTCTGGTCTGCCTTGACTGTATTTATATCAAGTATCTGACTGATCAAATCTATATCCTACTCCACGAACTGTTTTAAGATATATAGGGTTTTTAGGATCTGCTTCTATTTTGCTTCGTATGCGTTTCACATATACCGTGACGGTGTTTTCGTCTACCACTGCGCCGCTGTCGTCCCAAATCTGGCGGTAGAGCTGTTCTTTGGTGAATACTTCGCCGGGGTGCTCCATGAAGAAACGGAAAAGGGCGGTTTCGCGGCCGGTGAAGTCCAGTCTCTCTCCGTTTTTCAGGCATTCAAGTTTCAATGTATCAACACTGAAAGGACCTGTTTTTATCTGGTCATTGTTTGCCTGGGCGTATACCTGGGATCTTCGGATAAGGGCTTTCACGTTTTGTATGAGGAGGGCTGTATGGAAGGGTTTTGTGATATAGCTGTCTGCACCGTACAGGAGGCCTGTCATCTGATCGGTTTCATCGGATTTTCCGGACAGCATGAGAACCGGGGTCATGTCATTGGCTCCTCTCATTTGCCGGAGCACTTCATAACCTCCCACATTTTCCATCATCACATCAAGGATGATGAGGCTGAATTTCTGTTCCTTCAGGAGCTTGAGGGCAATGCTTCCGTCCGACGCTTCCGTAACCCGCATCCCTTCCCTCTTCAAGGCTGTACGTATAGCCATACGTATTGAAATCTCATCATCTACCACCAGTATGTTTTCATTAGCCATAAAGCACTCCCCTTCGATTATCATCCTTTCGTATCATAATACCATAAAAAGAGCTCCCGCACAGTGCGGAAGCTCCGATTATTTACAGTTTCTATTATGAAATTATGCTGCCTTCTTCTTTGAAACAAGAGGCTTAACAAACGGATATACAAGCATGATCACACAAGCTGTTACAATTACGAATGTGATAGGCTTTGAGAATATAGCCATAATGCTTCCGTTTGTGAGTGTATATGCTCTACGGAAGTTAGACTCACACATCTGTCCAAGTACGAGACCAAGAACAAGTGCTGCCGAGTTGTATTTAAGCTTTGAGAACAGATATCCGATGATACCCGCACCTACCATGAGAACAACGTCACCTGTGTTATTGTTTGTGGCATATGCACCGATGGTTGCAAGCATAACGATAACCGGTCCGAGGATTGAATACGGAACGGAAAGGATCTTTGCGAATACCCTCGCAATACCCATGGAAACAATTACCATTACGATATTGGTAACGAACATTGATGCAAATACTGACGCAAGGTACTCAGGCTGCTGTTTGATGAGAAGCGGTCCTACCTGCACGCCCTGGATAACGAGAGCTGTCATCATAATGGCAGCTGCATTACCGCCAGGGATACCAAGTGAAAGAAGAGGAACCATGGCACCACCGGTAGCACCGTTGTTGGCTGCCTCGGAAGCTACGATACCGTCAGGAATACCTGTACCCAGAAGTTCAGGATGCTTTGAAACCTTCTTCTCAATTGCATATGAAAGGAAGGAAGCAATGGTTGCGCCGGCACCCGGAAGGATACCTACTACTGTACCAAGTATTGATGCACGGATCATTGTCCATTTTGTATCCCAAAGCTCCTTGAATGAAGGAAGCTTTGCGGATGTATCTCCGCCCTTTGAGGTAGAATCCTTCTCCACATCGATCTTCTTCTGCTTGTTTGTCTGCTTAAGAACCTCAGTTACGGCAAAGAGACCGATCATAACAGGGATCATCTCGATACCTCCAAGGAGTGTTGAGCTTCCGAAGGTGAAACGGGCGATACCAAGCATAGGATCCATACCGATACATGCAAGCAAAAGTCCGATACATCCTGAAATAAGAGTCTTAACGATATTGTCACTGTCAAGACATGAAAGAACTGAAAGTCCGAGGAAAGATACTGCGAAAAGCTCTGAAGGTCCGAACTTAAGAGCTACTGCTGCAAGCTGCGGAGAAATAAGAGCCATGGCGAAGGCTGCTACAAGTCCGCCGAAGGCAGATGCGATAAGTGAATATCCCAGAGCCTTACCTGCCTCACCTCTCTGAGCCATGGGGTAACCGTCGAAGGTTGTAGGCGCAGATGAAGGAGTTCCCGGAATCTTGAAAAGGATAGCTGTGATTCCGCCTCCGGTGATGGATGCGCAGTAAACTGATACAAGAAACGCGATAGCAACGATGGGCTTCATCGCGTAAGCAAATGGCAGTGCAAGGGCAACCGCCATGGATGCTGAAACACCCGGCATTGCTCCGAAGATAACGCCGATGATGGTACCACCTACGATAAAGAGGAAGGTAGCAGGCGCAAATACTATAGAAAATCCTGTTACAAGTAAATCAAACATACTCTTATCTCCTCCTTAGAACGGTAATATCTTTTCAAATGTAAGTGCAAGCTCACGGAAGAAACCTGTTCCTCTTGGAAGCATGATGTCAAGAGCACCCTGGAAAAGAATATAAATGACGATGGTGATAAGAACTGAAACTATTGCAAGCTTAGGGATATTATCTGCCTTAAGCAGGATTCCGTAACCGATAAGGAACAGAATACATGACGGTACAAATCCGATGGTAGGAAGTACCAGGGCAAGGATCGCAACTGCTATCATACCGATAAAAAGCTTGCTCTTAAAGAAGCCTGCAACATCAATCTCTGAAGTGATGGTCTTGCCATCAGCCTTAAGCTTCTTTAATGAAGTAACGATATTCACTACTGAAAGAATGATCATTATGCCGAGAATGATCTGGGGCCAGAATGCTGCACCAAGCTCTGTTGGTGACGCTGCCGCTGCGGGATCTGCACCGATCATTGCAAAAAGCCCTATACCGGCAATGATTAAAACTGCTGAAAAAATGATATCCAAAATAAATCCCCCTTTTGAAAAATCGGGGAAACAATATCCTGTTCCCCCGACCAAACCTAACTCTTTATACTAATATCATGAATTACTTGGTACCAAAGAGAGCTGTAAGATCCGCATAGTCTGCATCCCAAGCGGCTGTGTAGTCAGCTGTGTTGAGCCAGCCCTGTCTCTGATCAAGACCCTGCTGCTTGCAGAACTCCTGGAAAGAATCAGATGCAACAGCCTTCTCAGCAGCAGCCTCGAATGCCTTTAAAGCTGCATCAGGTGTTCCAGGGATGTAGAAGATACCACGTGCAGGACCATAAGTTGTCTCGTTATTGATGTCAGCGGTTGTCTGAACATTCTCCCAGCCCGGAAGTGTAAGGTGCTGGTCTGTACAAGCACCGATAACCTTCATGTCGCCTGACTCTACCATTGCAGATACCTCAGCAGGACCCTCACATCCAAGGTTGATGTGTCCGCCTACGATATCAGCATTGAGCTGTGATCCCTCTGTATAAGCAACAGCCTCAACCTCACCATCAAATGCACCCTGTACGCAGGCTGCGTCAAGACCTGTGATAGTCATAACTCCGCACTTTACAGAACCCGGATTTGCCTTAAGGTACTCCTTAAGCTCTTCCATATTGTTGTATGGCTCATCCTTACCTGCTACGAATACGTTAACGTCATGTACGAGCTGGCAAAGAGGCTTGATTGAACCGTAAACATCGAAATCTGTAGCGCCTGTGATCTGTGCAAGCATAGGTGACTGTGTGCAGAGGAGATATGTATATCCGTCTGCAGGCTGTGAGGCTGCAAACTGTACACCTGTAACTCCGCCTGCTCCTGACTTGTTGTTTACAACAACCTTAACACCGATCTCACTCTCAAGAGCTGTAGCGAATGCTCTGAGTGTAGTATCAGCTCCACCACCTGTTCCCCAAGGGCAAACGATTTCAATGTTGCGCTCCCAGGTCCAGTCGCTTGCAGCAGCATCCCCAGCTGCAGCAGTCTCTGTCTTGGCATCTCCGCCTGCAGCCTTAGTCTCAGGTGCTGTAGATGAACCACAACCTGTAAGAACTGCCATTGACATAGCCGCAAGAATTGCGACAGTACCTAAAAATGATTTTTTCATAATAGAACTTCTCCTTTCGTTCTTTAACCTATGGGCACATTATATTTTTCATTGCATTTGAAGGCAATATTTTGGGCACATTTAACAATGACAGTTTTGTCATAAAACTTACAGACAAACGGTCGGGCATCCGTTTAAATGGATGCCCGACCGCTTGTATAAGCTATTTTTCCGGCAGTATTACTCCCCTGTTGCTCCGGGAAGGTTTAACGGGTCTGATGATATGAGCTGACTCAGCTCTTTATAGAAGTCTTCAAAAGTCACATGACGGTCAAAATAACCATTGTTGAGATACCATTCAAACTCGATCATCTTTTCTTCACTTGTGAGTATGAGTCTTATTTCCGGATTAAGACTCCTTATGATGTTCAGGGTTTCCACTCCGTTCATAATAGGTGTGTGATAAGACGATATGACCATACCGAAATAATCCTTATTCCTCTGTATGATCGATATTACAGCTGCCGGATGATCAAAATATTCAATCAGATATTTACTTCCCCTGAATATCTCTTCAATTCTTCTCAGATCCATACGTTTGTCATAAATGATCGCTATACGCCTTATGGCCGATAACCTGCTCAGGGATCTTGTCTGTTCGTTTTCTTTTATTGGAAAATGAATGGTGAAGGTTGTGCCTTTACTGCTGCTCTTAACATTCATCCTTCCGCCCATTGACGTAACTGTATTCCTCACCACCGAAAGTCCAAGTCCGGTGCCTTGCCTGCTGCCCTTGGTTGTATAGAATGGCTCGTAAATCTTCTCTATTATCTCATTCGGGATTCCGCAGCCTGTATCCGACACCGTGAGCACAGCTTCATCTGCTTCTTTTTTCAGAGTCACTTTGAGAATTCTCTCCTCGGAATTCTCCATGGCATCAAAGGCATTTTTACTGAGATTAAGCAATATATGTTCAATGCTTCCGTTTCTTCCGTAGAGATGAATGTCTTCGTGTGTGATCTCACTCTCAAATTTGATCTTGTGTGGAGTCAGACGTTTCACAATATTCACAGCTTTTTCTGTTTCATCCCTAAGATCCATAAAATTAAGCTTCGCACCGGTATCCTGTCTCGCAAAGCTGAGCAGGTCCGTAGATAACTGCTTTGCCTGGTCAAGAGATGTAGACATTTGCCTCAAGAGCTCGTGGTTTTCTTCCGAAATGTCAGGGTCCGACTCAAGAAGATCCACATAGACCATTACCGGCGTAAGGAAATTATTGAACTCATGGGCTATATGACTGGACATCATTCCAAGAGACTGAATCCTTTGATAATTCCTTATTTCATCACTTTGTTTCTGGATCATCTCCATGCCGCTGTTGATCTCACGAAGATAGCTGATCTCTCTGTTCTGCCTCATGATATTCATGACAACTGCGGTCCCTATGATGGCTATCAAAAACATGATAAGTGTGATGATAAAGAAAATATTGAGAAATTGTCTTAGGGGCTGAGACAAAACCTCCATGGGAAGAATAGCCGTTATCGTCCATTCTTCGTTCTGGATATACAGTTTTGTAAATGCTCCGATGACTGTTTCGGGATTTATGATTTCACCATCCCTTTTATAAATATTAATGACGTCATATCCCTCAGCCGCTCTTTTCTGGTAGTTGCTCCACCGGAACATATCATCAAAGGCATTGGGATCTCCTGTGGTGTTTTCATATATGGATTGAAAACCGGTGGTGCCTACCTCCTCTGTTACGGGATGCATTATTATGGTGTTCCCGGTATCCTTGATATAGATATATCCGCCTCCGTTTATACGCACAGGTTTGATGATCCTGTTGTAGATTTCGTTTAGATCCAGGGAATAAACGGCAGTATAGGGATCACCGGAAATGCGCAGGGATTTCTTTACATACAGAGCAAATTTCCCTTCTTTAGTGTCATAGCTCTTTCCTACGATTTCAGCTCTGTAGTTTTTTTCAAGACTGTATTTTTTAGCCCCCATCATAATCTTATCTTCCCGATAGGCATCCTTTCCCCCGGGCATGAACAGATCCACGATATTATAGTCCTTATCCATAAGGACATATCCGTTGTAAAGAGGAAAGCTGTCATCCAGAAGGTATTTGTTACGGACATGCACTTCAGAAAGATCACTGCATTCTTTTGAAAAAGTCACGTCTATCTTATCTCTTTCCTGCTTAAGGAAATTGTTGAGATTGTCACCTACGATACGCGCTATGGAAAGAAGTTCTGTCTCCTGCTGTTTTATGAGAACATTGCTGTAAGTCTGAAAGCTCTTGTAATCCACATATAGGATGATGAACACAAGGATCAGTGATATGACAAGCCCCGACCTCTGTAAGATGTTCGTGAAAAGCATGTTGTTTTTTTTAAATGACATATTTTTCATAAATATACATTTCCCTTAAGTCAGTTTTTTAAATATATTACATTATATGCTGTGGAGACGCAAAGCAGGCAGGAGGAAAAATTCCTCCTGCCCGGTTTATACGTTGTATTAAGTTGGAGTCTCGGGAGTTCTGTACCCCCTTCTTCGAATGAAAAAATCTGAACACTTAGGCTGCCATTGCGATCAGCTTTTTGATCTCGCTGACCAACGCGTCTGTATACTCGGTTGTACTTGCATTTCCGCCGATGTCTCTTGTTGTGTGAACACCTGCGTTCATAACATTGCTAATAGCTGAACGGATAAGATCAGCGTAATCATTTAATCCGATGTGATCCAGCATCATACATGCTGACCAAAGGAATGCTGTAGGATTTGCGATGTTCTTTCCTGCGATATCAGGAGCTGATCCGTGAACTGCCTCGAACATTGCCATATCTGTTCCTACATTTGCTGAAGGCATGAGACCTACACCACCGATGAGACCTGAAGTAAGGTCTGTAAGGATATCGCCGTAAAGGTTCTCAGTTACAAGAACATCAAACTTTGTAGGATCCAAAACAAGATTCATGGCACAAGCATCAACTATCATGTTGTCTGCAATGATATCCGGATAATCCTTGGCAACCTCCTCAAATACATGAAGGAAAAGTCCGTCTGAAAGCTTCATGATGTTTGCTTTGTGGATGCAGGTTACCTTCTTACGTCCGCAGTTTCTTGCGAATTCAAAAGCTGAACGGCAGATTCTCTCGGACTTGCTTCTTGTGATAACCTTGATGCTGTGCATCTCATCATCTGAAATCTGCTCTTCGATTCCTGCGTAAAGATCTTCTGTATTCTCACGGAAGGTTACGATATCAGTGTTAGGGAATGGTGTAACTACTGCCGGATTTGACTTTGCAGGTCTGAAGTTTGCGTAGAGATCGTATTTCTTTCTCATGGTAACATTCAGTGAACGGAATCCCTTACCAACCGGTGTTGTGATGGGGCTCTTTAAAAGAACCTTTGTCTTCTCGAAGGAAGCGAATGCCTCGTCCGGAATAAGCTTTCCGTTTCTGTTGTACTCTGCTTCACCTACGTTGTATATATCAAACCTAACGGGAACATGAGCCGCCTGGAATACTGCAAATACAGAATCTGAAATCTCAGGTCCGATACCGTCACCCATAAAGAATGTAACTGTCTTTATTGCCTTATTATCTGTTGCTCTCATAGTTTACCTCCCACCCCATTGCTTTAATATTTTGTCGTTATATCGGGTCTTGAATCATTTGTTGTTTATTTCTCGTCTTTAAATGAATTGCAGACTCAACTTTGACTTTATGCTTTGTTTAGGACTTGTTTGTTGTGTCCTTTTTCCTTATGTGTCTTATGATATACCTCATTTAAGGACGTGTCAAGCATGTCTTTTATTATTTTTGGGAATGGGTTATATAACTGAGGGATTGTTATTCATTTTGGAATGGGGCAGAAAATGCAGGGGATGCGCGACGGCCCACGGGATTGAAAAGACATACGGCCTTGTATGTTCGTCCCAGAAGCACTCACGTGCGTCTGTGCCGTACATACAAGGCCGTATGTCTTTTCAACCCGCAACAAGGAGAAAATGCCATTTGAATGCGCTACGCGCAGGCATTTTCGTTTGATTTCGGCTTACGCCGAAACAGCCTCGCCGCCTGGGGGCATCAGCATTTCTTACGAAACGCTGATAAAGCAAGCCTAGCCGCACATCCCCTGCATTTTCTTCACTTATTCTATTTATTTACAAATGCCATCTTTTACTCTTACATTACCGTCCAAACAAGTGAAGGACGGTTCTCGTGCGAGAACCATCTCACTTGTTTTACGTTGTCAAATGCCTGAATGTTGATTATGTCCTAAACTACAAACCTAATGAACTATAACTATAAATAGTCGTGTAGTCAGAGTGTTATTAACCGAATGCAATATTACAGAAAAAAATTAGTATAGCCAGAATGAAAAGTTCTATGATGTTGTCATCGGAATAAGGATAGCTCTACATGAAACATCCTTAGTTTCTTTGTGTGTTTTATTATCCTTTGTAGTGATTTATTAAACATCCTGCAAGGAGTATTTTTCTTTCTTCTTCTGTCAGGATATCGAGTTTTGCTTTTATCGTCTTGACTTTATGACTTTCGATTTCCATCTGATCAAGGTTTCTAACTTCATCTTCGGTAGATACATCAAACTTTTCATCAAGAATTTGTATCTCAACTTCGCTTCTGCCGCTTCTTAGTATTTCTTTTATGTCCGAAATAAAGAGATATTTTCCGACGGGTATATCCAGGGGTTCTTCTGTACGTAATGGTAATATGCCCCAGTTTATGAGGTTGCTTCTGTAGCGTTTTGTGGAGTATTCGTTGGCCAGGTTGGCAAAACCGCCGAGGACTTTCTGACAGGAGGCTGCCTGTTCGCGGCTGGAGCCGTCTCCTATCTGATCAGATATCATGATAGAACCAAGGGTTATGTTACCGGCTTTTTTGTCAAGGTTTAAAGCTGTTTCTATAGTTCTCAGGGCTTTTGCTCTGCCAACATATTCAGGGTCTCTGGAGATCATGGTGAAGCCGGAGATTTTTTCGGGATTGGATCTGTAGGAGCTGGCTTCTCCGGATGGGATAAGTTCGTCAGTTGTTACTGAGCCTTTATAGGAGCCGGCAACCTTCAGCAGTATATGGTCTTTCAGGGGAGCCATTTCAGGCCAGTCAGCGATATTTGGTCCCTTAATCAGTTCTTCCGAAGGGTTCTCATGTCCGTAATTATCAAATACCTGTTTTTCGTATATCTTTCTGTTGAATATGTGCTTAAGTTCACGGTAGTTTATGTCCTTAAGTTCATCTGCTCCGGTGAGTTTTCCGCCGTTTCTTACTGTTGTAGCTATTGAGCGGGCATCCATCAGGCATACTGCGGACATTTGTCCCTGACCGGGTTTGCTGCCTTCTCTGTTTGGATAGTTTCGTGTTACATGTCTGATAGAGATCTGATTATCTGCCGGTGCATCGGTGACGCCGAAGCAGGGACCGCATATACAGGGGCGCATGGTTACGCCTGAAACAGCAAGCTCCGATCCTATACCTTTTGTCATCAGGTCTTCCATAACAGGAAGGGATGCCGGATTCACATGAAGGTTCAGTTTATTACCCGGGATACCGTAAATGTCATCATTAAGACCTGACTTCAGGATATCCGCTACAGCTACTATATTCTCAAAGAGTCCGCCTGCGCAGCCTGATATCAATGCCTGGTCCGGATAGAATTCACCATCCTTAATATGATTCATGATCCTGAAGGGTTCGCCATGGTTACCTTTTATCCTGTTGCCTTCTTCTTCGATCTCCTTCAATATGTTTGTCATGTCGGCTTTAAACACACGTATAGGCATAGCATGGGAAGGGTGGAAAGGCAGTGCAATCATGGGCTCAACATTATCCATATCTATTTCGATAAACTTGTCATAGTAGGCACCTTCTTCGATACGGAGGCACTTGTACTCCCCGGCTCTTCCATGCTCAGCCAGATACTGCTCCGTCAGCTCATCTGTTTCCCATATGGAGCTTAATGCTGCCGATTCCGTTGTCATTACATCGATACCCATTCGGAATTCCATGGAAAGGTTCCTGATTCCGGGGCCCATTATTTCAAGTACATTATTTTTATTAAATCCGTTTGCGAATGTCTTTGCAATCAAAGCAAGTGCCACATCCATCGGTCCCACACCGGGTTTGGGCTTTCCGAAAAGTTTAATGCCTACAATTTGTGGATATGCTATATCATAGGTCTGTCCCACCAGCTGTTTTACAAGCTCACCGCCGCCTTCTCCTATACCCATGGTACCGAGAGCACCGTATCTTGTATGTGAATCGGAACCAAGGATCATTTTTTCTCCTCCGGCCATCATTTCACGCATATACTGATGCAGTACTCCTCTGTATGGCGGAAGGAATATTCCTCCGAATTTTTTTGCATTGGACAATCCAAAAGCATGATCATCCTCAAGTATGGTTCCACCTACAGCACATAATGTATTGTGACAGTTGGAAAGTACATAAGGCATCGGAAACTTTTTGAGTCCTGAAGCTTTGGCTGTTTGCAGAATGTTTACATAGTTGTTATCCGGAGACACCATGCAGTCAAATTTAAGCTTAAGCTGCTCCATGTTACCGCTGTGATTATGTTTTTCCAGGATCTTATAAGCCATGGTTTTTTTACGGCCTTCTTCAACATTCCCGAAATTATCCGCTCCCAAAATCACATTATAAGACTTGTCTATAAAAACTCCATGTTCAATCAGTCTGACCATATCTGCTCCTTATACAAATAACAACACCTTCATAATCTAAACACGATTATAAAGGTGTTGTTTCCATAAGTAAAATATATCGATTTGAATACTTTTTATACGATATTATTTATCTGACATCTGTCATACCAAAGCTGCTGTATCTGATCGAACATACTGTTTATCATTATTTTTTAACTGCTTTGTCAGCGAATGCTTCCTTCATGGTTTTAATCAATGCCCGCTCTGCTTCATCAAGATAAATGCCTTCCTTATAAACCACATTCACATCCCATGAGTCTTCTTCATCACTGAAATTATAGACATTGAAATCAGGATTTTTAAAGGGTTCAATGGCTCTTTCCGGAACAATGGTTATGCCAAGACCGGAGCTTGCAAGCTGAGTAGCCGATATGCAGCTGGATACCTCCATAACTTCTTTGGGTATAAAATCATATCTCTTGAAGACAGCATCGACCTTTCTTCTGATATACTGTCCTCTCTTCAGAATAATAAACGGCAGCTCCGATAATTTTTCAAAATCAACCCGTGGATAATCTCCCTCCGTTAAATGATCTTTGATCCATTCTGAAGCAATCATATCTTTTGAAGTAACAAGATAAAGCCTCTCTGTATAAATATATTCAGTTCTGACTCCAGGCGGTAAATGATCATTACCACCCGGCAAAACGCAAAAGGCTATTTTGTCATTCATCAGATTATTAATGATTTCTTCCGATTTTGACTCCTGAAGATATATTTCGACATTTGGATATATTTCCCTGAATCTGCCTATAACCTTAGGAAGCATATATCCGGCTCTTTCTGTAGGTATGCCAATGTTTATACGTCCCTTTTGACCATGACCTATATCAGATAACTCACGCCTCAGATTATCCTTCAAAACAAGTATCTGCCTTGCGGTTTTTACATACCGCTCCCCTGCATAGGTAAGACTTATGGGATTTGTTTTTCTGTCAAAAAGTTTTACACCCATATCCTCTTCAACCTTGGAAATTATATAGCTTAAGGAAGGCTGGGATATATAAAGTCTTTTGGCAGCTTCCGTTACAGAATGATAATCCGCAACCGCGGTAATATAAGTCAACTCTCTAAAATCCATAGAATCACTTCTCCTATTGAAAAAAGCATCTGTCAGAAATCAGCTCAGCAAAGGATAAAATTGCATGGCAGATTTATAAATTCTTTCAATTATCCTGTAGCTTCAGTTTTATTCTAAAGCAGATCATAGAAGATATCTATAGATTATTAGTATTTGAATACAATTTTAATGATTCAGATGTTGAAGGATTATCTGCAATATGAACTAAGCAGATGTTCAGTCTCCCGGTGTAAAATCAATATTCCTGTGAATTAATTTCTGATATAAACATATCCGTCCATTATGCGTCTGGCTGTTCTCTGAACTGCCACACCGGGAATCTTGTATCCGGCCGGATCATTACCTTCCTTTATTACTGTAGGAACCATAGTCATTATTCCGCTTGGATGACCTATTCTGACGGTTATCTGACTATCCTTTACAGGAGCAATTTGATTTACTATAGTGCCCTCAAGAAAGGCTGCCGTAGATACTGAGCTTGCTGCTGTAAGAGGTATAGCCTTATGACATTTGAAAACAGAAATAACTCTGGCGCAGACATCCATCTTTTCTGCATCTACGTCTTTCCCTTCAATATCAACAAAATTCTTTGGAACAGTAACAAATCCAACCTTCGGAACACCGGGCTGATTATCTGTAGCTTCTTTAAGATCCTTGGCCAGTCCCATCATAACACAGGCAGTACCGCGGATTTTCTCCAGCTTATCCATTACTTCGCTGTTAGAATTGATCTCTTCAGGAAGCTCTGTTCCATTCATACCTAAATCTTCTGCCCTTACAAGTACGATGGGATTTGACACATCAATTATGGTAGATTCGATCTTTCCAATACCGGGTATATCCAATACATCCACAACATTACCGGTAGGAAGAAGCTTACCTGTTTTAGAACCTGCTGGATTCAGAAAATCCACCTTTAATTCAGCAGCTGTTCCGTCAACTCCTGCAATTTCACAATCACCGTCCTGAGCAAATGTATGTGTTTCAGGATCGATTGGTACATCGACATTAATGTATTTATCCGTATTCTTATTAAGCATACGTACAGTTGTTACCGGCTCCTTAATATCAACCATACCTTCTTCAACACAGAATGCCGGAACTGCAGCAGTCATATTTCCACAATTGGATTTATAATCCACCTGACGTTTTCCAACTATAACCTGGCCAACCAGATATTCAATGTCTACATCCTTTTCCTCTGATTTCCATATGATTACAATTTTGTTGTTGGAAGAAACAGTTCCACCCATACCATCAATCTGCTTGGGATCGGGACTTCCCATAACCTCAAGAAAGATATCATCCCATTCGGCTCTGTCAGCAGGAAGATCTTCTTTCTTGAATAAACAGCCCTTAGATGTACCGCCACGCATAAATACTGTTCTGAATTTTCTCATATAGCTTCTCCTTTATATAAACTTACACAATCAACTATCATTTGATATTTGAATTATAATTCAAATATTGTCATCCAGATAATATATATACTTGTATCTTTCTTATAATAATTATTCTATGACCATAATTATAGAACTTCTTTTTGATATTCACACATAAATATAATAAACAAACGAATATGACTTTATGTTTTAAATAAACAAAACAGGTATGAAAATAATAAAGATAATCACAAAAAAGCTTTACGTAACAAAAAAAGCTTTCCAACTACTATAGTCAGAAAGCTAAATATATCTATATATAAAGACATAATCCTAACGGATTATTTTGAACCGCTCAAAGCCGCACGGCTCTTTTGATCTACGATCAAAAGCAGTATCGTACCTTCAAAACAGCATACCATTTATGAATCATTCTTGGTAATCCATCATTCCTCTAAACCTTTCCAGCCTTTTTGGACAAGCCCTCGACCTATTAGTAACTATCACCTGAATGCTTTACAGCACTTACAGCTTAGCCCTATCTACCTCGTAGTCTTCAAGGGGTCTTACTCTAACGATGGGATATCTCATCTTGAGGGTGGCTTCACGCTTAGATGCCTTCAGCGTTTATCCAGTCCCGACATGCCTACCCTGCACTGGAGTTGATCTCCAACAGGTCCAACAGAGGTCAGTCCATCCCGGTCCTCTCGTACTAAGGACAGCTCCTCTCAAATATCCTACGCCCGCGCCGGATAGGGACCGAACTGTCTCACGACGTTC
>NZ_KE384188.1:76567-87770 GCF_000424445.1 Oribacterium sp. NK2B42 | reverse complement strand
CCGGTTATTCATGAGTACTACACCTTAAAATGCAAGTCCAAAAAGAAGAACGTTGCAATAGGTGCTGTAATGCACAAAATATGCAATATCATTTTTGCTATGCTTCGTGATAACAAGCCCTATGAGATGATCACCCCTGAAGAACACAGAAAGCAGTTTAATCGGCTCAATCGCACTACAAAAGTTGCCTGACATCTAATTTGTCATTTTCAATGTGCTATAAATGAATTAGCTTTATTAAAGTTACCCAAAAATGCAGGTGATGGCTAATTTCTAATATTTTCAATTTACTCCTTGACATTTCTTAGCTGGACTTATTTTTACACGAATATGATAGTGAATTTAATCTTTAACTGCATCAGCAAGGCGCCTTCGCTGTCTGCAATCGTTTGTTTTGTTATGTGATATTTATATCATCCGTGAAAAACTTATGCAATATTTTCGGCTTTGACTGCAATTTGTTGCATATAGGCTGCAACAAATTGTATTAATTGTAGTTTTTGTCTAGTTTTAGGCGCCTGTAATTGTGCATATTTTATGTTCGTTTGACAAGCACTTTGTGCATATTTTTATCTTATATTTCAATTGCAATCGTTTGTATACTCTAGTATCATTGTATTTAATATATTTGTTTATTTACAAATAACCCATCATATCTGTCATCCTTATGTCAGAAGTAATCGATTGGAAACATACATTTATATATGAGGTAATCAATATGGCCACCCTTAAAGATGTTGCGGCTCTGGCACACGTTGATGTTTCAACGGTATCAAGAGCCCTGAATAACAGTTCATATGTCCATCCGGACACCAAAGCCAGAGTCATGGCTGCTGTAAAGGAGCTAAGCTACAAACCCAATGTCCTGGCAAGAGGCTTACGACACGGAAAACTCAATACCATAGCTATAGTCATTCCCAAGATCAATTACTCCATCTTTTCGCATGTCGCCTTCGGAGTAGAAAAGGAAGCCCAGGCAAAGGGTTACGCCGTCATAATGGTAAATACCGGAAATGACGGAGCAATAGAAAAAGAAAGTCTCAATAAATTAAGAAACAGTTTTATTGACGGCATGATCATTGCATCTACCGGGAACAACAAACGCCTGATACGAGACATCAACACAGAAATTCCCGTTGTTCAGTTTGTCAGATGCTTTGATTCCAATATAAGCTGTGTTGATGTTAACTACACTGAAATCGGATACAAATCTGTATATCATCTGTACGAAAAAGGCTGCAGGAGAATCGCCATAATCAACGCTTCCATTCCGCTTGCTCCATATATGGAAAGATACACCGGATACAAACGTGCCCTTTCAGAATTAGATCTTGAGGAAATAGCCATTTCCAAAGAGTCCTTATTACAGGATATTTATTATGGTTATGAATGCACATTAGATCTTTTAGACAAATATGATGATATAGATGCTGTTCTGCTGGCAGGTGATACCCAGGCCATGGGTGCTTTGAGAGCTTTAAAAGAGCGTAAGATTTCCGTGCCTGAGCAAATCAAGGTTATGAGTATGACAGGAACCGAAGTAGGAAGTATGCTGGAAACCTCACTTACCTCCTTCGAACTTCCGGAAGAAGAGATCGGCTCACAGGCAGCCCTGATGCTCATCAGAGCCATAGAGGCTCCCAAAGATCAAAAGCCCTCCGTCCAGCATCTCACTCTTTCCGCCAGACTGGAGGAAAGGGAGTCAACCATGTAAGACATCAGCCAAACCACCGGGGACGGTTCTCGCCGGCGAGAACCGTCCCTACCGGATACAATCCGAATATATTTCACACAGCTCATATCCACAAATAGACAAAACAACGGGAACCTTCTTTGACCAAAGGTTCCCGTTGTTTATTTCCTGTTTTAGCTTTATTTCGGCTTAAGTCTTTCTCTTAGTTCTTTCAATCAGATCATTCTATCAGTTCTTCCTCTTTGAAGCAAAGCGTACAATAAATTTTTCGTCCTTTGCGTCAAGCGTACACTTTCCGCCCTTTTTCAGTCTTCCGAAAAGAATCTCATCCACAAGAAGAGTCTTGACTTCATTTCCTATAACTCTGTCAATCTCTCTTGCACCGTATTCCCTGCTTATTCCTTTTTTCTTCAGGAGCTGAACAGCCTCTTCTGTATAGCTCAGTTCAACCTTCTTTGCCTTAAGCATAGAGCTGAGTTCAGAAAGCTTCTTTCCGGCTATAAGTTCTGCCATGGTCTCATCAATGCTGTTAAACACCACTATCTGGCTCAGTCTGTTACGGAATTCCGGCTGAAATGTCTTTTTGACCTCTTCCATGAGAGTATCTTTGGTACCGTCCTTGGCAAGGAAGCCAATGCCTGCCTTGCCGAGTCTTGTGGCTCCGGCGTTGGAGGTCATGATTATGATGACATTCCTAAAATCTGCCTTTCTTCCCTGGTTATCGGTCAATGTGGCATAATCCATGACTTGAAGGAGTATATTAAACACATCCGGATGAGCCTTCTCAATCTCATCCAGCAGCAATACACAATTCGGATTTTTTCGGATCTCCTCTGTCAAAAGTCCGCCCTCTTCATATCCCACATAACCTGCGGGAGCACCCACCAGCTTTGCCACGGAATGCTTCTCCTCATATTCACTCATATCGAATCGAACAAGGGAGATGCCCAGCTCCTTTGCAAGCGTCTTTGCTATTTCAGTCTTTCCGACACCGGTAGGACCTACGAAAAGAAGACTGGCCATGGGCTTGGTCTCTTCAATCATGCCGGCTTTTGAAAATTTGACGGCATTAACCACCTGTTTAATAGCCTCATTCTGACCGTAAACCTGCGACAGAATCCTGTCTTCCAGTGTTGCAAGACTTGAGAGCTCATCTGTTTCAGCTGCTTTTATGGGAACTCTGCAGATCTTTGTGAGAACTTCATTTATAAGTTCCTTACCAACGGATTGTCTTTTCTGTTCCAAAGGATGAATCTTTCTGTAGGCACCCGCTTCATCAATAAGGTCTATGGCCTTATCCGGTAGGAATCTTTCATTGATATACCGGGCGCTCATTCTCACCGCATATTCAAGTACGCCCTTTCCATATACTACTCCATGAAACTTTTCGTATTTTGTTCTCAGTCCTTCAAGTATCTTTATGGACTCCTCTATGCCCGGTTCTCTGATCTCCACATTCTGAAATCTTCTCACCAGGCTCTTGCTTTTCTCAAAATGCTTTTTATATTCTTCAAATGTGGTGGCTCCGATGAAGCGTATCTTTCCTGCCGCAAGGTACGGCTTCAGGATATTGGCAGCATCAAAGCTGCCCTCACCGGTGGCACCGGCTCCTAAAAGATTATGTATCTCATCGATATAAATGATAGGATTATCTTCTTTTTCTATACGGGAAAGTATCTTTTTAAGACGTTTTTCGAAATCTCCGCGATACTTGGTTCCCGCAAGCAGGCTTCCGAGATCCAATGAATATATTCTCGCACCCTTTAATGGGGCCGGAACATTATCCTGATTTATACGTTCGGCAAGTCCATAGGTGATGGCAGTCTTGCCGACTCCCGGTTCTCCCACATGAAGGGGATTGTTCTTGTCTTTTCGGCAGAGGATCTGAATGGTTCTTTCCAGCTCCTCTTCTCTTCCTATGAGAGGATTCACATTCTGAAGCATGTCATTTATGCAAGGTGCAAAGTCCGACAAAGGTTCTTCCTCTTTTTTATCTCCGGAACTTACATTTTCCCCGGAAATAAAGGCTTCATCCTCATCTTCATAGACATTAAGAAGTTCCTCCAGTAGAGACGCTTCGTCAACCCCCTGCCTGTTCATGTAATATGCGGCATAGCTCTCTTTAAGATTAAAAACCGCATGCAGAAAATGACTGAGTTCCACTACTGACCTGCCGCTGTTCACTGCCTGATTATGGGCTATTGTAAATGCCATCTCCATACCGGCCGACATTTCAGGTCCGCCTTTTTCCTTCTTATCCACAAAGCCTTCAAGATAAGTCACGAGATCCTGTTCCAGTTCCTTTACATCTCCTCCGCAATTTCCGAAAGCAAGTCTGAAATCATCATGAGCACATATCTCCAGCAGTACCAGTTCAGGAGTGACATATTCATAATGCATCTTTATGGCTGTTGTATATGAGTTATTTATAATTGCCGCAAGCTCTTCCGTTACATTCATTGAACTATCCTTTCATAGGCAAATAAGCTGTACAGTTCTTTTATCCCTGCCTTATTAATTACCTGAATCATTTTATCCAGGGGTATGACAGTCCCAAAATATATAAATTAAATCACTCAGGCTTCCTCAACTGTCATCTTGAAGGGAAAACCGGCACTCTTTGCACGTATTTTGGCAGCATTGACCTTTGACACCGCTATATCATACGGATAACAGCCGACAACTGCTTTGCCTCCCTTATGAACAGTCATCATAAGAGACTCTGCTTCTATCTCGTTCTTGTTAAATATCTCCAAGAGAATCTCAACCACAAATTCCATCGTAGTGAAGTCATCGTTATGCATGATCACATTATATTTCCTTGGTTCACGAAGTTTGATGTTTGTTCGTTCCTGTACCGCTCCCTGTGTAGCCATTTAACCACCTCGTCTATCAACGTTTTGCTTTATAGTACTCATATTATTATATAACAAAAACCACGGGACATGAATTCACATATCCCGTGGTTCTTTATGGATAAATCTGGATAACTTAAGAGATTAAGCAAACTTAGACATATCAACCTTCTCAAGACCGCTGTTCTTGATGCCCTGAGCGATCCAATCCTTCTCTTCCTGGTTAAGAGGAAGTACAGGCTTTCTCATAAGGCCGCTTGTGAAGATACCTCTCTGTACAAGTGTCTCCTTAAGTCTTGCATGTGCCTCACCTGATGGCTGTCCGCCGCCATAGATTGCCTGGCTGATGTGATAGATTCTGTCGCTCCAGTCCTGAGCTTCCTTAAGTGTGTGCTTGTCAGGGTTAGCGAATACTTCTCTTGCAGGGCAGATAAGCTCTGGTACGCAGCCTGCGAATCCGATAAGAGCTCCGTCCATGCCTGGGAACCATGATACACAGAGTGTCTCGTCGTGGCATGTGATAAGGCTGATATCAGGGCACTCCTGGCGAAGAAGTCTTACATCGTGCTCATAGATAGATGTTACACGAGTTCCCATCTTGATGCACTTAACGTGGTCGATCTCTTTGCACATCTTGATAAGTGTCTCTACAGGGTAGAATGCCTTTGATGTTGCAGGGTAGAGGTGGATAATGATATCGATGTCAGCACCCTCAGCTACATCCTTGATGTACTCGAAAGGAGCGTTCGGGTTCATACCGAATCTGAGCCACATGTGAGGAGGCATAAGAAGGATTGCGTCAGCGCCTGCTTCCTTAGCCTCAGCTGCCATCTCGATTGACTCCTGAGTGTTCTCGCAGTTAACACCGGAAACGATTGTCATGATATCGCCGCACTCTTCAGCACAGATCTCAGTTACTCTCTTTCTTTCAGCTCTTGTAAGGCCTGTGATCTCTCCTGTGTGACCGTTACATACAAGACCCTGGATTCCCTTGTCATAGAAGCTCTTGATCCAACGAAGGTATACTCTGAACTCTTGCTCGTTGATTGAGTAGTCGTCATTAAGTGGTACTGATACTGCAGGGAATATTGTCTTGAAATTCTTAACCTTAGCCATGATTGTTTTTCTCCTTATTGATTATCGAAATTATTTTTAGGGTGATTCTTTAACTGCATCAGCAAGGCGCCGTTCGCTGTCTGCAATCGTTTGTATTTCTTATGGTTAAGTTATATCACCGGCTGCAAACGTTTGCAACACCTCTGTACGCTACTGCAAAAAGTTGCATATAGCCTGCAATAAGTTGTATAAACTGTTACTTATTGCCATTTTGTGCTTTGCTTAATTGTGCAATATTTACAGCATGAAGAACCTTTCCTATTTATACACCCTGAAATCCGAAGGCTGTTACAATCGTTTGCATGCCATTGTATCATTGCATTATTGCTGCCACACATCTAAATACAATATATATACATACATACATACGCTTGCACATCAACGGAATCCTTACTTCTCATCCCAAACCTGCATAAAAAAATACTCACCATAGTGGCAGATGTACTCATCACAGGACTCTAGTTTTTCTCCCAGTTCTTATCTATTCCTTCTTCCAACAGTTTGCAATATTCCTCATAGCTTATGTAACAGCCGCCCATACTCTCCAGGTGATCTGTATGGAACTGGCAGTCTATCATATTGAAACCCTGATCCTCCAGGAACCTGGCAAGAAAAATAAGCGCGAGTTTGGAGCCATTTTCTTTCTCGCTGAACATACTCTCCCCAAAGAAGCATTTGCCTATAGAAACGCCATACAGTCCTCCGGCAAGTTCACCATCGATAAATGACTCAACGCTCGTGGCATAACCTGCCCTGAAAAGTCTTCCGTAAGCCGCCTCCATTTCATCAGAGATCCATGTACCCTCTTTGAACTCTCTCTGAAGTCTGCATCTGTGCATGGTATCCCTGAAATCCCTGTTCAGCTTGATTCCGATATCATGGTGCCTGATGAATTTTCTCATGGAATGCGAAATGTGTATTTCCGAAGGTCTGATGATATATCTCTTATGAGGACACCACCAGAGAATTTCATCTCCGGGATCGAACCAGGGAAAAATGCCATTGGAATAAGCAAGCAAAAGCCGGCCCAGGGAAAGATCCCCTCCTACTGCAAGAAGTCCGTCCTCCTCAGCCTCGGAAGGCATGGGAAACCATATTTCATTTTCGTCTAACCGATATATCGCCATATTTCTTCAATGCTCACCTTATACAATTTCATCTCAGTCTTCGAGAACACGCTGACAGCGAAGTTTTCCGTTTCCTCCGAATACACCTTCAGATCTTCATATCGCTGCCATTCCTGACTGTTACTTACACTAAGGAAGTCCTTCCCGTCTATATCATATACAAGTCCTTCTCCATGATACTTTCCATAGGCCTCCTTCAAAGTCCAAATCCGGGCAAGTGCCCTTATGGCAGCATCCCCATCCGCGGTCTCTCCAAAAGCTTTCATCTCATCCTCAGTCAAAAACTGCTTTTTTACCTGTGTTAATGTCTCAGTATAATTCTGTACATCTATACCGACTGTGTCCTGATCCACCACACATGCAACAGCATTATCACAATGGGAAAAGTTAAAGCATATATCAGCCCCTTCGATATGTGGCTTGCCGGATTTGTCATATATTAGTTTCGGTTTTTCCCCGATGCCGTATTCCTTTTTCAGTGCGTACCTCAACAGTATATAGGCAAAGATACACAAAGCCTTATCTTTATAAAATCTGTATCTGTCCACCTTTTCCCGCCTGTCTTCATCAAGAAACTCCGACCAGTCAGAAAGTGGTTCGTTTAATTTTTTGAAATCCGCTGAAAGCAAATATATCATTCTGTCTCCCTTGTTGGTTTTACATCCCATATAATCCGGAATCAGAGTATTTCTCCATTTTCACTATCACTCATGATTTAATGCTCCATACCGATATAATTATAACTAAAATTCCATAAAATAAGACCATCAGATTTCATTGGAAATCGATGGTCTTTGAATCGTATCAATCTACATTCCGCCACTTTGTGAAGTGGCACAAATATCTGTAAAAGCACTTTCAGATTAATTACTCGTACAGCTTACCGGTATTTTCGTCCTCATCCCTGCCCTTAAAGGTAAGCTCAGGATTTTTTATGCTGACCTTCGTATATGGAGGAACCGATTCAGTGATGAAAGAACTGCCACCGATGGTGGAATGCTCACCGATAACCGTATCTCCTCCGAGGATGGAAGCATTGGAATAAATAGTGACATTGTCTCCGATGGTCGGATGTCTCTTGACTCCGGAGAGAAGCTGCCCCTTTCTTGTGGAAAGCGCTCCAAGGGTTACACCCTGATAAATCTTCACATTATTACCGATCTCTGTAGTCTCACCGACAACAACACCGGTTCCATGGTCGATAAAGAAATACTCACCGATCTTTGCACCGGGGTTAATGTCTATACCGGTGTGAGAGTGTGCATACTCTGTCATCATTCTCGGAATAAAGGGCACACCCAGAAGATAAAGCTCATGGGCTATCCTATATACAAAGATCGCGTTAAATCCCGGGTATGAAAAAATGACCGCTTCTTTGCTGCCGCTGGCGGGATCACCGTCATAAGCTGCATCTACATCAGTAAGAAGTATCCTGAGGATTTCGGGGAAACGCTCTGCAAATTTATAACTTATTTCCTCGGCTTTTGCATTGATCTCCTCAGAAAAACCCTGATCCTCCTTGCCGTACCGAAGTGCGATAACAATCTGCTTTTTAAGCTCCTCGATAACAGAGCTGATCATCTCTCCTGCAAAATAATGAGATGTGGTTTTCTCAAATGCAACCTGCCCAAAGTAGCCCGGGAACATTAATCTTCTTATGGCTTTTATTATAACGATGATCCTGTCCCTGTCAGGAAGTCTCCTTTTTCCCAAAGCATTCAAAAGATCAACATCTTCGTAATTCTTATTGATAATATCTACAAGGTCGCTAAGCTTCCTGTTCTTCTCTTCGTCAGTCATCATGTAGCCGGTTCTCCTCGAAATTTTCTTTGTTTTTGTTACTTTAAAGTATTAGCATAATTTACTGCATTAGTCCAGTTTTCTCGTCCCCATATACCACCAAAAAAATCCCGGATACCCTTTAAAAAGGCATCCGGGAAACTCTGTTAAGAATCAAGCTCCGTTGCAAAGCTCCGTTGCAACGCCATTTGAAACTGTTATATACAGAACCGGTCCGGTGCTATTTATGAAATCTGATTTGCTCATAGCATGAAAACCTTCTTCATCACCTTCTCCATACCTGGTCTGACCGTTAAGTTTAAACTGATATGTACCGTAACTCATCTGAGTCGTGTTCTCCCAATTATCACCAGGATAATAATCCAGGGTACCTGTAACTGTCAGAACATCACCACTGATCGAAACAGAGTCCAGATGTGCTATACTATAGCCACTGTCATATAAGCAACCATAGTATGTTCCGGATGTAGTTACATATGAGGAGCTGCTACCTGAACTATAGTAATTACTAGCGTAACGTGACGGCTGTCCGTCCCATTTTCCATCATAACCTACCCAATAACCGTCCGGTGTCCATGAGTTCACAAGCATAACACCGTCACTTCCGAGATAATAATTGCCAACCCATTGGTTTGTCGCATAATACCCATAATCATTTACATAGTACCAGTCGCCGTAGTAGTCTTGCTCCCAATATCCGGCAAATGACGTAATAGATAAAATTGACATGATAAGAGCCAGAACAACCGCAAATCTAAGTGCTTTAAAGTTTTTACTTCGCATGTTTACCTCCTGAAATCTGATATACAAAAAATCACGAACCTCTTGTCTCTAACATTTAATATCGGCGAAGTTCCGGTTTTATATAAACACTAATAAGGGAGGGTTCTCACTCGAGAACCCTCCCCCGTTAAATGTCCGTAAACACGGACTATCTGTTTTTTACTGAAGCACAAATCCACCGTTAGGTGAGATAACCTGACCTGTGAGATAAGGAGCCTTAAGGATATACTCAAGGGCACCTGCGATATCGGAAACGTCACCGATATATCCCTCAGGAATTGTTCCGGCAAGAGCATTGAGCTCGTCCTGGTTAACGCCGCGAAGCATATCTGTCATGATCATGCCCGGAGCGATGGCATTGGCACGTACGCCTCTTCCTGCAAACTCAAGTGCAAGGGCTCTGGTGAGACCGATAACGCCGGACTTGGCTGCGCAGTAATCTGCCTGGTTGATAACACCTGTAAGTCCGCCAACTGATGAGATGTTTACGATCATTGCCTGATGCTCCTTGTCGGAGTGGTTAATCATGTGAGGAAGAACCAGATGAGTCATATGTAAAAGGCTCATAAGATTGGTTGCGATAACTTTCTCATACTGCTCGTGGGTAATGTCTATCCAGTTACAGTTGTTGGTAATACCTGCGTTGTTTACGAGAACGTCGATGTTCTCACCGAACTTGTCAACCGCAGCCTTAACGAGAGCCTCACAGTCCTCGTACTTGCTGACATCTGCTCTTACAACCAGAGAATCTACGCCGTAATCCTTCTTAAGCTGCTCTGCGATTTCCTCTGACTTTGCCTTTGAAGACTCACTTACGTAGTTAATGACTACATCATAGCCAAGCTCTCCAAGCTTAAGAGCCATTGCCTTTCCTATACCACGTGAACCTCCGGTGATTATTGCTGTTTTTGCCATATTGGGCCTCCTCAAGATCGTTTATTTATTAACATTGTACCATTATACATCTTTTTTATCAATTTTTCTTATATTTTTTTGTATATCGTATCCAGGATAAAATGAATCGCGAGTGCTCCGATGCACATCGAAATAAGATAAATTATGATCCCCAGCGGTCTGCCCGTTATGGCATCTATATCCCTGAATACAATCTGAGAACTGTTATGATATGGGGAAATGTAGAACATATCGCAATCACCCAGTTCATGGAAGATGACATTTATTATCTCTGCCATGCTCGAAAGAATCAGAAAAAGTGGAAGTGTACTTACAAATCCGGAGATTCCCGGAAGTGCTAAACCATTAAACGTGATATACAGAGACAGCACCAGCATAAGCACATGCCATATAAATCCATGGGCTGTCAATGCCGCGTACCCCGGGTGTATGAGTCCGTCATGCACGATGAGTGCCATGATACCACCAAGTAATCCGTAATCGCGTATGAAAGTAAGTATTACTGCTCTGATTCTTTCCGTGCTTTTAAGTCCTGCCAAAGCCGCATACATAAGGCAAAGGTACATAGGCATAGAACAAAGCTGGAACGGAAAATACCATATCTCGTACCTTCCTCCAAACTCCACCTTCCATATCATAAGCTGCTTCCAGATTTCCATCAGCAGCAAAACGATTCCAAATATGATTATTTTCTTGTCTGTGTCTTTTTTTATTGAGACCACCTTCTTTAAGCTAAGTAGCAAAGTTCAATCCACTCCCCTCGGGTGAGGGGAGACAGGAACTGATAATAGTATCTGTCCTGTTCGCTGAATTTCAATCCACTCCCCTCGGGTGAGGGGAGACAATCCTCGATTGATACAAGTCCTCCGGGGCTTACGTATTTCAATCCACTCCCCTCGAGTGAGGGGAGACGT
>NZ_KE384188.1:0-73945 GCF_000424445.1 Oribacterium sp. NK2B42 | reverse complement strand
TGATTAGTATCGTACAATATTTGTTTATATAGTAAAAATACAAAACAATTATCACAACATATCGCACATAAAATTATAGTTGCTTATATGCAACATGTACATTTGTTGCTGTGCGAACCCGCCAGGCATTTTATGTACGCTATATCTTCGCACTACAAAATAATAACATCCTTCATATCATATTTAGAATTTGCACCGTAATGTTCAATTTTATCCTTGTAGTTATTTCCAAGAAAATAAAACCTTAAACTATCCAGTTTCTCGTCCATTATTTCCAGTAACTTGGCCTTTAAAAGCGCACATTGACTTGCATCAACATTACATTCAAAAACAGAATTCTGTACACGAATACCGTAATTCTCACATGTCTTTGCTACCTTACGAAGTCTCGCTGCTCCTTTGGCTTCAGAAACGTTAACATCATATGTTATCAGCACCAGCATAAATTACCTCCACAAAAACGGAGGATAGCCATCAATGTCTCCTCTAATGTACCGAGCCAGTAGTAACGCCTGAACATATGGCACAATTCCCCATTGAATTTTTTCTTTCAAATACGGATGTTTTATTTCTTCTTTCTTATGATTCTGCCACTCAGTCAAAAAAAGCTTCTTTCCATTTTCGGTAAATTCTACAGCACCACTTTCTGAAGCTATAAAATCATCACCCTTAATCTGTCGGTTATTTATTAGTGTCACAATAAAACGATCCACCAACAAAGGCCTAAGCTCTTCCATCATGTCTAAAGACAGTGATTTTCTTCCCGGACGATCTTTATGCAAAAACCCAACAAATGAATCAAGTCCAACAGATTTTAGCCCGTTAACGCAATCGTTTGCTAACAATGAGTAACCAAACGAAAGCATGGCATTTACATTATCTAAAGGAGGCCGACGATTTCTTCCATTAAAGCAAAAATTATCTTTCTGATTAAGGATCAAGTCATCAAAACAGTCAAAGTACACCTGTGCAGCCTCCCCCTCTAATCCACGAATTTCATCAATAGAATTTGCAGACATAACCTGTTTTGTCCGACTGTCAAGAACATCTTTTGCTCTTTTGATTTTTTCCACATCAACACGAAGCGAGTGATCTCTCAGAGTTCTATCCAATACCCATTTACAGTTATATATCTTTCCAATAATAAAGTTTTTCACTATAGGAACACTCTGTTTTTCATCTTCCGAAATCTGATACTGCTTTTTTCTCAGCAACACATTCCCATTCTCGTCATTTATTACACGGAACAGAAATTTACCAAATGGGGAATAAAAAGATATTCCTATACCCATTTCAGCGCATTTTCCCATGAGCTGCGGCGTTGCGCCTCTATTTGAAAAGCAAACTATTTCTTCGAAATTCAACAAGGGAAACTGACCAGCTTTTGTTTTTCCTATTTCTACAATTACAGTTTCCCCTTTTAATGACAAATATGCATCCTCATTCGTAACATACAAGGTATTAAGTAATTTTCTCATCGCTTTGCAGCACCTCTTGAATGTATTTGTTAACGGATTTAGATTTCTCCAATTCCGGCAGACATACATTATTTAACGAACAGGCATAACAACTCTTTGTAAGCTTTCCTCTGGGGGTCCATCCTTTTTTCCAGTAACTTTGCATTTCTTCAATGGTATCTACGACATGTTTTCGAAGATTATCCGTAAATTCCACTTCAACACGATGTTTTATCTTTCCATAAAAAAGTGCTCCATACTTAATCGTACAAGCCAGCATTTCTTCCAAGCACATAGCCTGCCCACAAAGTTGAAGTACATCAGCCTCGCTTTCTTTAGGCTCTCCATTTTTGTATTCAACGGGGTATGGTTGCCACCGCCCTTCATATCTGTTTAGCGGAATCCCTCCATTATCTTTTCTAAATTCTACAACATCACAAATACCCGTAACGTTGAGCTTAGAAGACTTGACTCGCAAACCTCTCATAATGATCAAGTCACCTCTCTTTTCGGACTTACTATCATCATGAGCCTTTTTATGCATCAGTAGTCCTTCGGTCGTACGAAGATTTTCAGCCCATTGTTGTTCAATATGGATCAATCCCCACTGCCTCCGGCAGAAGCAAAAATGCTGTATGCCGGAGAGCATAAGATAATCATCTTCCTTGTACATATTAGTCACGGATTATTATTGATACACCATTTGGAATCTGATCATCTTTTACCGAAATCTCGTAATCCTCATATGATCTTGCCGGAGCTGAGGTATCAGCATCTTTCCTGCTGACAGATACCAAATCAAAAAGTTTATGGGATGGAGCATTACCAAGTTCAGATTCGTGCTTAAAAATTATCAGTTTACGAACTGCCATTTTGCCCCTGGCAGCAGAATGATCATTCTCAAACATGTTGTAAATTGCATCCCAAAGAAGGTTTAAATCATCCTCCGTAAATCCAGTAGATTTTCTGGCAAGGTTAGCGGAAACAAATCCTTCGCAACGATAAAGACCATAAGGAACAATATACTTAGATCCCATTTCATTGTTTTTATTTTCAGCATCCTTCTCAGTTGTAATAGCCACTCGTGTGATTGTTATCTCTTGAGGAACTACCGGTTCAACAGACTTGGCAAATCCGATTTGCACCGGACCACGAACCTGTCCGCAATTGAGTTTTGCCTTTGTAAATGTAGTCATAACAGCGCCAAACGCACGAATATCATAAAAATTCGCACACATCCAATCACGAATTTTCAGGTCAATATCCGTATCCTTCTTTTTCTGTTCTGCAACTTTATCAGCAGCTACTCCCAATGCAGCATATGCCTCTTCATCATTCTTATTTAAAACAGCATGACTCTTTATATAAATGCGATACCCTGTTGAATCATCCTTAACCATTTCTACATAGTTACGGATTTTTCTCTTTATGCAAACATCCGTGATAAGCCCAAGCTGTGTTTCCGCATCAACTCTTGGCATATTTCCAGAATCCGGATCACCGTTCGGATTACCATTTTCAACATCAAATAAAACTACAAAATCATATCTGTTTTTTATAACTTCACTCATTTTTATCCCTCAACTTTCTTTGATTTGAAATAATCCTGAATCTGATGATAATATCCTAATTGAAATGCTCCTCGTTCAGGCATATTTAATGTTTTTGGATAGCCTTCTTCAAATTTTTCAAGTATCTCCCCAAGTTGTTTGCTATAGTATACCTTCATGCCAGTGTTCAACTTACGCAAGTGATTCTGCGATAAATCAATCAATTTTGGCATGATAGTTGCCGGAGTTGCTGATGCCCCACCAAAATACTTATCCTTAATT
This sequence comes from Oribacterium sp. NK2B42, assembly GCF_000424445.1. GTDB lineage: Bacteria > Bacillota > Clostridia > Lachnospirales > Lachnospiraceae > Oribacterium. The sequence continues at coordinate 70,656 of NZ_KE384188.1, read as the reverse complement.
GTTGAATTTAACCCCGGATTTGCAGATTCCTGAATACGCTCCAATACTGCAAAAAGTCTTCCCAAGTTGTACGGAACATTATCTGTTTCTTTATTTAGTCCCACTTTCAATACCTCCTTCGGAACTTGTTTATTTTCATTTTTCAAATAATACGCTTTTATAATAGCTGCTCTTCTTTGTCCAACATAATGATCAGCTCTTATCCTAAGATCAATGGCATTTATTAATGTTGCTGGATACCTCACATTCTCAATAATAGATCGAGTCAATTCTCCTGCCAGAATAGGAGAGACATCTGCTCCACTCCTGCATGTTTCCTGAAGCAGCTGCCATGTAGGCATAATCGCTGCTGTCTCCTTTCCTGATTCAATATTCAACCGTTCTTGATGTTCTCTTATATTGCGGACAAATTCTCCAAAAGTACCTCTTTCAAAGAATCTGATTGATAAACGTGCGTTATTTGGGGCTATTCCCAATAAATAAAACTCCATCTGTGGATCTAAGCGTTTGGAATTATAATCAACAACTTTTCCTTCGCATATACTCTCAACCAACTTGATCAAGTCTTCTTTTGAATAATACTCATCATCTCCGAAAAAAAATGCATTGAATGCATCTTGATACTCTTCCTCTCCATTAATTGCATAAAACAGTAATGCCGTATTTCCTAAGTAATTTTTGTAAGTCAATCTCTCCGTAAGGTAATTCAAAGCCTCACCATATGCAAATGATGCATATTCTCCGGTCTGAGCGTTATATCCCTGCTCCTTTCCAAATGAAGAAAAAGCGGTAGCATTAAATGATACTAATGATGCCCCGGAAGATTGGGCATTTCGTATTCTTTTAATTGTTGGATGAAGTATAGCTAAAGAATCAATCTTACCTGTCACACTACATCTACATACATTTTCTCTAGTTCCGTCATTATATACTTCGTTCCACCTTTCCTTTATGTATTGGTTTTCGTGAACGAACTTACCATCATGCATAAATATTAGGTTTCCACCCTTTAAAATATCATTTTTAAATTCCTGAATTACCTCACATTCACTAGCCTTCTCTGTATTCCAATTCTCAAAAAAACTAAGAACCGCTATGGCTGCTGCATCATCCCGCGACATTATTTTCTCATGTAGTTCTTTTGCGGCTAAAAAACAATCTCTGGCACGATCCGGCTTCCCTTTACCATCTATCCCCAATAAATATGATGAGTTATCACAAAGAAAGTTAGGTGCGATTCCGCTGGATCTTTTGACTTGAGAAGGAACTGACATCTTTTGAGGAACAAGTTTCTTTCCGTCATGTTTCTTCAAAGATATTATCCGTTTAAGCTTTCCGTTAATGTCTATGTCGAGTGCATAGCTCACATCAACCTGACTCCACCCCGGCTTTGATAGCACTCCTTTTTCTGCCAAAGCTTCATAATACCTCACTAACGATTCCAGTATCACCTCAACACCTCCTCGCTATTTATGTCCGGAACTCTTATCATGCCATTTACCATTTTTGCCCGGAAAAACATAGGCTTAATATCGTCCGGCGTACTGTAATCCATGTCGTACAACATGAAACCAAGATCCTTTTCTCCATCCAGTTTATCTGAAATTATAACGTCATCAGAAGCTTCTTTGAAAAATGCAGTAAACTCTCGACACCCCATACAAGGCTGGTGATAATACTGTCCTCTAGACAATCTCCGCTTCATGATATCCTGAAACTTTCCAGGATTATCTCCGGGGGCAGCCTTGTCAGTCATCTCAAAATGCGCCTCGATAATATAACGTACATCTTTCAAGACCATAGAAGCCCTTTGTTGTATATCAGAAGATGTATTAATGTATAATTCTCCTTTTCCTACATCCATCACAGATTTGACACTTCTTGCGCTGATTTTTGACTTGATTTCATTTCTTCGAATATTGGTAAAACTGATTGGATTACAAACCTGAATTTTATCAACTATCCATCTAAGTCCCGGATGCCAGTAAATCGCTTCCAATATGCCTCTTGCAGCCGATGGAGTCATGACATCATAAGAGACCCGTTCTACTTTCATTTCAGGGCGAGTAAACAGCGCATAATCTCCCCATACTTCAACCTTTATAGCCATGGTTTCCTCCAAATTTTATAATTATGAGATGTACAAAAATACCAGTTTCCTTTAAATCATAATAGCCTCTCCTTCCTTGTATTCTAAATCAAGTCCAACATCAAAACGATATAGACTACTATCAATCAAAATGCATTTTTCATCATCCAAATCTTCCACCGCAAAATGTTCTTTTAAGCTCATGTACTGGTATTTATATATATTAACCCCAAACAAACCGAGCTTACGGTAATCGTTCTTATTTGCGATGTTTAACCGAACCTTTTCTATAAGTGAACTGCTTTCCTCAACCTCGATATAAATAGTTCTTGTGTCACTATCTATTAAATTGAACTCATCTGAAACATCTTTGAACGGCAATTGTATAGTACTTAATTGTTTTATTATCTGATATTGGTCTAATGAATCATTACCTTTCAAATAAAACAATTCATCAAAATATTCTTTTATAGCTTCTTTACTGCTGATATCTTCATATTTTTCAATTACATAACCAGCAGCACCAATTTGCATCGAAAACATTTCCGGAGAACCACATTCCAGATCAAAAACATGAACTATACTTTCGTCTTTATTACGTTTCCCTTCTCGATTACAACGTCCCCCAGCCTGTAACAATGAATCTATTCCTGCAATCTGCCTATACACGCAAGGAAAATCAACATCCACTCCGGCTTCAATCAGTGAGGTTGCCACTACTTTACATGGTTCCCCTTTGCTAAGACGTTCTCTTATTTCTAACAACACCCTTTTTCTATGTTCCGGATACATACTTGTTGAAAGATGAAAACATCCCTCACCGTTCATCAAATTAAATAATTCCCTCGCTGCTCTTCTTGAATTTACAATACACAGAAATTGTTCATTCCCATTTAATCTTTCTATCAGTTTTTCGTAAGAGAACGTACCATCAAATGAAAATGATATCCTTCTGAACAAGCGATCCTCGTAGTATTCACTCGGGCAAAGTTCATATGATATGTAGTCTGTATAAAATTCCCTTATTATATTTGTTAAGGATGGTTGTGTTGCAGTACACAAAACAACCGATGCATAATAATGTTTTACTAACTCCGTCAGTAATGAAATACATGGTTTTATATATGGAACAGGAAGCATCTGTGCCTCATCAAATATGATGACGCTGTTTGCCACGTTATGTAGTTTTCTACTTGATGACGCCTTATTTTTGAAAAATGACTCAAAGAATTGAACACTTGTGGTTACTACAACAGGCATGTCCCAGTTTTCAGTAGCTCGCAAATGAAATAATGATTCTTCATCTTCTCCGGATTCAACATTAGAATGATGCTCAAGTACCGATTCATTTCCAAGAATCTTTCTAAAAATCCCGGCTGTTTGCTCAATAATAGATGTATATGGAATAACATAAATAATTCTCTTTAATCCATTTCTTTTTGCATGTTCAATCGCAAATGCAAGTGATGCTACTGTTTTTCCACCACCGGTAGGTACGGTAAGTGTATACAATCCTTGATTAAGCTCTTTTCCCTTCTTCATGACATGCTTAAGAATATTACATCTAAGCATATTTAATTCATTGTTAGCCGGGAACCATGGAGCTATGAAAGTATTCAGTCTGTCTTGAAGAAGATCAATATTTAAGTCTCTTCCGCGATCAAGAATACCTGTCATAAATTCTTCTGTATCCAAAAAATCCGCATCCACCAAACAAGAATAGACCATTCTTATCCTATAGGATAATTCAAGCATATCTCTTGGAATCTCGGTGTTTTTTGATGGTAGGTTTATATCATTTTCCCAACCTCTGTAACACGGTAATCCGACTTTTTTTGAGCGGTTTATCCTTGCATTTAACGAAGTCCCCTCCAAATCTGCACGGCCACCAAAATTCGGCAATCCGGCATGATGACCGGCAATGCAGAATGCTTCCACTATCATTTTATTTTTACAGGCTTCCAACGCTCCGGCAGTAGAATGATCTACCTTAGGTCCTCCATGAAGCCTTCTTTGAAATTCATCCGAATACTTTCCGATATCATGCATTAAACCCGCCATATATGCATGTTTTTCTTGATGAAAAGGCTCAGCAAAATCGGCCGCCTTTTTCGCAGTATTTTCAAGATGTTCCTTAACTGATTGTTCTCTTCCATCTTCCGTAATATGTGCAAGATACATCCTTTTTCCTCCGATGTAACTTCAAAATCCCATTATTATTTTTCCGAAGAAGTAAAGTGTCCGTTCTGTGATTCAACAACAACATATTAGATATTTCACGACCAAAAAATCTTATGTATATTATCTCATGAATTGTGTGTAAATTCAGCAAATTATATAGTTTGTCACGTGCTACAAAGATATTTGTTATCCCTTTTCTTATGATTAAACTCTACATCTTTGAACATGCAAAAAAATGTACATAAACACACGTTTGGATTGTTTGTAAAACTAAAATATTGAATAAAGCTCATATATTTGGAGATTTTCGCCTTTTTTATAAAGATTTTTCCATTTATCTCGCAATTATTGCTTATTTTTGGAATTTTTGTATAATCCTTATAGGGACATAATTTTTCAATTAAGGATGAACAAGATGAAAATCATAGGTAGAAAGCTTGAAAAAAGAGAATTGGAGCAATGTGATAGATCAAGCAAATCTGAGCTGGTATGTGTTTATGGCAGAAGACGTGTTGGCAAAACTTTTTTAGTTGAACAGACCTTCGGGGATTACTTTGCCTTCCGGGCTACCGGACTGGAAAAAGGTAATACACGCCAACAGCTTAAAGCTTTTAACCAAAGACTTATTGCAGCCGGTGCCAAGACTAATTCCACTCCAAAAGATTGGTTTGAAGCTTTTTCAAGATTAGAGGAAATATTATCCGGAGAGAACATTATACTTTCACCACATAATAAAAAAATAGTTTTCTTTGATGAATTCCCCTGGTTTGCCACTGCAAAATCCGACTTTCTTTTGGCATTTGAAGAATTCTGGAACAGATGCGGCACACAGCACGGAGATATTTTATTTATAATGTGCGGTTCTGCCACCTCGTGGATTATTAAAAACGTCATTGACAACACCGGCAGTTTATATCATAGAGTTACAGCACAAATATTTCTTAAACCGTTCAGCCTAGCGGAATCTGAATCATTTTTTAAGGATAGAGAATTTGGATGGTCACGAGAGCAAATACTAGAATGTCAAATGGTATTCGGTGGCTTGCCGTATTTTATGGATTTATTGAATGGTGATGAAAGTTTCGGACAAAACATTGACAGACTACTATTTCGTCAATCCGCAATACTAAAAGACGAAACAATCAGATTACTGGAGGCCACACTCAAAAAATCTCCGATATATGAAAATATATTACATCTTCTTTCTCAGCATCTGTACGGGATGAAAAAATCTGATTGTCAGACTGAACTGAATGTGTCTGTCGGTTCATTTTCAAGAGCCACTGAAGACTTGGTAAAATGTGGTTATATAGCCGAATACAAACGGAATTATGAATCTGGAAACCCTCTTTATCTGCAGCTTGTTGACCCATTTCTGATGTTTCATTACCATTTCCTGTCACAAGATAATAAACTTAGCTGCTATGATGACCTGATATCAAACACAGGTGCCTACTCAAATTGGAGAGGCCATGCTTTTGAAACCTTATGTTGGTTTCACATTGCTCAGATAAAAAAAGCTCTTGGTATCTCCGGGGTGAAAACTTCGTCTTTCCCTTGGAGCAATCTCGAACAAAAAGATAGTGTTCAGATTGATCTGGTTATCGAACGAGCCGACAAGATCACAAATATATGTGAGATAAAGTGTACCGAGCACCCATTTGTGATGACAAAGGATGTTGATTTATCGCTTATACGAAAAAGAGATATCTATCAGCAGAAAACCGGGACAAAAGATGCTTTAAAAATAGTAATGATATCAGCAATGGGACTTTCCGGCACGGCTCACACTGAACATATTTCAAACGTCATTACAATGGATGATTTGTTTGAGCCATAGTAATAAGGACCGATTCTTTTCACATTGATTAAGAACCGGTCCTTTAAGTTTTTGAAAAACCATTCGGGACGATTCTCGTCGAAGAGAACCGTCCCAGATGGTCCGTAAATCGCATATAATTGGAGATTTTTTGATAAAAACACCATTTTTCTCCAATTATCTCGCAATTTTAGCTTATTTTTGGAATTTTTCAGTCATCTTTTTTGCCTCACTCAGTCGGAGTTTTCTTAATCTGCTTTTTCTTCCTGAATCTGCCTGCGGCAAAGATCAGCAGTATCACCAGTGCCACAACACCGAAGGTCAACGCTATTTGCCTCCAGGGGAGCTGATCCTTTATCATCCGTATATCAATCTTTTTTTCACCTGTAACGAAGATAAGGTAGTCTCCAAAATCTTCTGTTGCCTGAGCCTTACCGTTTACAGTGAAGCTGTAGTTTTTCCAGTCAGGTTTGTGTACCCGGATCTTACGTTCACTTAATCCGTCCTCAGGAATCTCCACTATATAATGATTTTCCTCCGGCATATCAAACGAAAGAACATCATCCTCCATGAACTGCCCGTCAACCATGAGTAGTGGCTGGCTGCTGTCCTTGTAGTTCGCCGGAGAATTAAGGAGAGCCACCGGAAGATAATAGGATGCCTTGACCACAAGGTCATCTTCGATGACTGTGTCCATGGGCTGATCCCACCGTATAAAAAAGCCTTCCTTCTGCTCTGTCTCTGGAAATTTCACGTCCTTAAGGATAGTTCCGGGAGTCACTTCCTGTATATCCAGGATATTTCCTCCCAGCATAAACTTTACAAGCAGAGTTCCCAAAGGAGTCTGTGAAGCTTCAGCCATTCCGGCGTAGTCAATGTTATCGATGGCGCCTAAGCTGCCTCCGAAGTAAACATTACCCCACACAGCATCGGGGTCAAGCTTGTCGATCCTTCCGGCAACAGAGCCTGCGTACTCCTCATCCTCCAGGATGGTGACAGCAGCACTGTTGTAGGTAAGGTTGGTTCCGTAACCGGCGATACCGCCCACATTCTTTTCTCCGGTGATGCGGCATCTAGCGGTGTTTTTGTCAAGGGTTCCGTCGGAGTATCCGGCGATTCCTCCTACAAAGTGTCCGCTTTTGGATTTTACGTCTCCGGTATTCTGATTTCCCGAGAGGTACCCAAGCTCCAGCTTTCCGCAGATTCCTCCGATGTAATTTCCGCGGCCCTCGATACCGGCGCGATTCTCGGAATCCACGATCGTCGCTGAGGCTCCGAAGCTGTAATCAAGGGAGCGGTCATGGGACCTGATTATATCCTTTTCGGGATCAAGGTCATACTCTATGCCTATGGTTCCTGCGATGCCGCCAACTCCTATATCGCCGGAAACGTTGCCGGAATTTCTGCAGCCCGTGATCCGGGATGTGGAGTTTCCCGGAGCAGAGGTGTCATTGAATATCCCACCGTTATCCGCAAGGTTATTAAGGCGCTCACGCTCATTTTTCAGAAGCTCTGTCATGCTGTCAAAACGCTTATTGATGTCAGAAAGGTTGCTGAGAACCTCCATACTGTCATCGCGTCCAAAGGCACTTAAGCTGTCAAGCTGGGTTGAGAGACTGTCAAGCTGGGCATAAAGATTGTCCCCTGCTGCCCGGATCACGGGACTGCTTTGTACGTTTATGTTAATGCTGTTTGAAATGTCCGTAAGGGTTCCCCCCAGAGACGAACTGAATCTGGAAAGACCTGTGGTGGCGCTGTCCATATCCTCAAGGGAATCAAGGATATCGCTGACTGATGCATCAAGAGCTGCGCTCCGTTTATTGAAATCAGTCTGAACACTTCCGTTAGCTATTAACTCCCTCTGCCTGCGAAGTCCCTCAAGCATAGTGCGGGTGGCACGTACATTACTGACAAGCCGGTTGATGCGGGTGGCACCCTCATTAACCCTTGCCTGTCTTGCCTCCGGCACCTCAGGCAGGAGATGGTTCTGTACCTCGGACACAAAGGCACTGCTGTAATTAAGATCCTCCCGGATCTGGTTATTCCTGGCAGCCAATGCTTCCTTATCCGTATCGGACAGGGAAAATGCATATGCCAGATCGTCCATGGAAGCGCTGAGATCATCAGACATCCGGCTTAAGTCCCTCAGGCTGTCATCCACATAGTCCATGTCATCTCCTATGTCCCCGGCTGCATTAAGCAGGGTGTCCGTGCTGGAGTTAATGGTGTCCGCCAGCTCGTCAAAACGCTCCAGGGAAGCATTGTACATGGTATTGGTGGAGTTTTTAACCTCCGTAAGGGTCTTGGAGATGCCGTTCAGACGGTCATAGGTACTGTTGGTTATGCCTTCTGTGGTATTCAGTGTATCCGTCACCAGGAGGTTTATCTGGTCGATCTCGTCCGAAAGAGAGGAAAGCACATCCTTTGAAAAGTCTACGATGATCTCCGGCTGCTGCTGCCCGGCGATGCCTCCGGTATCCTTCCGACCGAAAACAGAGCCTTTATTTACGGAATTCTCGATGGCTCCGCCGTTTCTCCCCGCGATACCGCCGGTATTGTAGCCGATATGATTGTATCCGGTTACGCCGGTGGATTCACAGTTTCGTATGGTTCCGGTCCTCAGGTTATATCCGGCTATCCCTCCGGTATCTACCCTGTTTTTGAAATTTTCAACATTGTTAATGCTTCGGGTGATAAGTATGGTTTCCAGGATATCCTTGATGTCCTCGGTGGAAACGCTGGTGTCCCGGACTGAAGCATTGACCCTTGCAGAGCTGCTGCAGTCCTCAATGAGTCCTTCGTTTCTTCCTGCGAAGGCGCCGGTAGCATTGTCAGCCTCTATGTTTCCTGACACTCGGCATGCCCTGATGATGCCGGTGTCACAGTTTATGGCTGACAGGATACCTGTGGTGGTCTTTCCGTTAACATTGCTGTTAACTGTTACATTCTCAACAAGACCATAGTTTTCCGACACGAAGGCAGCGGTTTTATCCCTCTCCGAGTCAACGACAGATGAAAGCTCCAGATCCTTCACCGTGCCTGTGGAACCGATAGTACGAAACAAAGGATTCCCGGATCTCACATTTGTGATCTTATGGTCATTTCCCAGGAAGCTTCCATTAAAACAGGCAACAGCCGGGAAGGTGCTTTCATCCGAAAAATCAAGATCCGTGTTCAGGTTGACGGTCATGCCATTGGACCAGACATCAACCCGGCAGCTTCTTGCAAAGCTTTTGTAGTCCTCCATGTTATTTATCTCAAAGGTCCGGGACTCCTCCCCTTCTGCCGCAAGGAGCACGCCGGGAGCAGTCACCGGCACTACGAGGGTCATCATAAAGAGGAGAGCTGTCTGTATTATTTTTTTACTCATTTTCTTCATGTTCAAGATACTCCTCTATATTCTGTCCTTCATTATCAGCAAGCTTCTGTATGTCTCCGGAAATGATGGAAGCCCGCACATCTCCGCGGACGATGCCATGCACCGTACCGAGGATCTGCCCGTCGATATGACCGTGGATACGGCCGTCAACTCTGATGATACCGCTCTCAGCCCTGGCTCTTATAGGCCTTGCAACAGAGAACTTAGTCATGGCGATGATCTTGTCACCAAGGAGAAGGATCTGCGGTAGAACAAACAGTACCAGTAACATGGAAAGCAAGGTACCACGTCCGAGACACTGCCCGATGCCGGCTATGGCACCGTCGGAGGTCAGGAATCCGATAACGGTTCCTGCAATTGCCAGGATGGAGCCTGAGGTAATGATGGTGGGGAAGGCAAAATTAATTGTTTCAATGATGGCTTCCTTACGGCCCATGGTCTTTCTGTTTTCATCATAGCGGGAGCCAATGACTATGGCGTAATCGATATTGGCACCCATCTGAATTGACGAAACGATAAGGTAGCTGATAAAGAAAATGTTTTCCTTCATAACAGCCGGGAAGGAGAAGTTTATGAAGATAGAACCCTCGATGACCATGATGAGAAGGATAGGCATACCCACGGAATTAAAGGTAAAGAGAAGGATCACAAGTACAAAGAGAAGTGAAACCACCGAGACCACGACATTATCCGTTTCAAACTGGGCACCCAGATCCATCTCGGAAGTGGATTCACCCACGATATAAACATTTAGCTCCGGATTATTGTCCATTTCCTCCTCAAACACAGGATCGATCTCCCTGTGGAGTCCCTTTAGGAAGGTGAAGGTTTCCCCGCTCTCCTCCGGAAGGTTCAGATACACCAGCATTCGTTCATAGTTTTCACCTCTTAGCTGTTTCTTCCCCATTATGATCTTATCAAAGGTGTCATCTATGTCTGCCCGCTCTTTTTCACTAAGCTCCACATAGCCTTCATCGATCTTGTCATGAAGGAACATGAATATATCCAGGAAGGGTATCCTGTACTTGTCGATGCCTCCGATGATGTGTCCATACTCAGCCTTGTCGGAAGCGTACATACCATAAACCATGGCAGCCACATCATAGTCAAGATCCGCCATTTCCGAAAACTGTCTCGGAGTCAAAGGCTGGGAAACCATATATCCGCCCTTGGCCTCGGTATTGGCGAGGGAGGTAACGCTCTTTACTTCGGGCATAGCCTCCAGAGAGTTCGCGATCCGGGAAAGCTTGTAGTAGTCATGGCTTGGAACATTGATGGCGATCATGTTGCTGCTGCCGAAGGTGTCCCTGATCATGTCTTCCGTGATCTGGGAGGCACTCCGTATAGGAGTCTTCAGATTTAAGTAGCCGTAAACGTAGGGGCACTTGGAGGAAATGAAGTAGCCTGCCAGAATGACCACCAGAAATACAGGAGGGATGAATGCCTTTGTAGCGTAGGCGAATTTCCCCACGAAGGGTATCTTCGGAACCAGGTTCTTGTGTTTGGTTTTCATCATTATATCGGAAAACAGCACAAGGAGACCCGGCATCAGAGTGAATACCGCGAGAAGGCTTATGATGATGGATTTTGTGAGGGTAAGTCCCAGATCCCTTCCGAGTCCATAGCCCATGAAAAGAAGCGCCAGAAGTCCGGAAACCGTAGTAAGGGAGCTTGAGGAAATCTCCGGGATGGAATGACTGAGGGCAATGATGACCGCATCGCGGGTATCATAGTATTGCCTCTGCTCCTTGAAATGGTTACAGAAAATGATGGCATAGTCAATGGAAAGCGCCAGCTGCAGAACGATGGCCACAGAGTTGGAAACGAAGGAAATGGTTCCCATCATGTAGTTGGTTCCTTTGTTGATAAAGGCTGCACAAACAAAAGTAAGAAGAAGTACCGGCACCTCACCGAAGGTCTCAGAGGTGAGGATCAGCACCAGAACCACAACCGCTGCCACTATAACGATGATCACCTTCATTTCTTCTTCAATGGCTTCCGCCTGCACATCTCCCAGGGTAGTTGAAACATGCAGGTCATAGGAGCTTAGCTTCTCCTTCAGACTGTTCAGGGAATCCAGACAGCGATCATCTTCCTGCGGGTATTTGAAAACTACCTCGAAGAGAGCGGAGGAATCATTATAATGTTCCCGTATCTCATCTATGGTGAGCTCCTCGCCTTCTTTTGCCACCTCTCCCGATGCCGGATTCAGGTACTCCGGCAGAAAGCCCGCCTCATATACCCCGGGGGTCTCTCTGATGGTATCGCACACTGTAAAAGCCTCTCTTAGAGAGATGTTGGATACCATAACCTTGGCGGAACCGAAGGTGGTATACTCTTTCTCCATGAGATTCATGGCCTGCCTGGTTTCTGTGTCTTCACTAAGGTAGGCGGAAAGATCATTTTCCACCGACACCCAGTTCTGTGAAAAAAAGGAAAAGATCATGAGGATCCCATAGATCAGAAAGAACAGATTCCGTTTATCTACTATAAACGAACAGATCGCAATCAACGGGGACTTTTAATTCTCCATGGCAGTTACCCGCTTTCATAAAAATTTTTTTCATAACAAAAACCACATGGTAATAGTATATCATTTACCATGTGGTTTGAATACGTTAAAAAATTATCGATGTATAATCATATGACACCGGAAGAAGGTCAACATCCTTAGTACGTACATTCTCCTATTCCATGCCCCATGGTCGGAGATAAAGTCAGCATAAATGGATGATGCAGCCTTACCATGTGCTCCCAAAGCCGGCAAGGTCATCGATCCTGTCCAGTTCTTCCTTAGTAAATGTGGTGTTTTCCAAAGCCTTTATATTCTCTAATATCTGGCTTGGCCTTGATGCACCTACAAGAACCGAGGTTATGCAATCATCCCTAAGTATCCAGGAAAGCGCCATTTCCGACAGCTTCTGGCCGCGCTGTGCGGCAATTTCATTAAGCTTTCTGACAGCGTTCCTCTTTTCCATAACCGTACTTTCTTTCAGAAATCTTCCATCTGTACGGATTCGGCTGTCAGCAGGGATGTCATCCAGATACCTGTCTGTAAGTAATCCCTGGGCAAGAGGAGAAAAACAGATAATGCCTTTTCTGAGTTCTTTAGCCTTCTCCTTAAGGCCATTCTTTTCGATAGTTCTGTCGAGAATACTGTATCTGTTCTGATTGATGACAAACGGAACCCTGAGGTCACTAAGGATTGCTGAAGCTTTTTCCAGAGTCTCACCGTTATAGTTCGATAATCCAACGTACAGAGCTTTACCGCTTCTTACAATCTGCTCCAAAGCTCCCATGGTCTCCTCCAGAGGAGTTTCCGGATCCATCCTGTGATGATAGAAGATATCTACATATTCAAGTCCCATTCTCTTAAGGGACTGATCAAGGCTTGCTATCAGATATTTTCTGCTTCCCCAGTTCCCGTAAGGTCCCGGCCACATATCATATCCGGCCTTAGTGGAAATGACCAGTTCATCTCTGTAACCCGGAAAGACATTCTTCATTATCCTCCCAAAGTTGGTCTCTGCGCTACCCGGCTGAGGTCCGTAGTTGTTGGCAAGATCAAAATGAGTTATTCCGTTATCGAATGCTGTGGTACACATGTTGACCATGTTCTCATAATTTCCCGTATCTCCGAAATTATGCCAGAGTCCCAGTGAAACCTTAGGGAGCTTCAGTCCCGAATTTCCACATCTGTTGTACTCCATTTTTTCATATCTGTTTTCGCCGGCAGTGTACATCTCCTGACCCTCCTTATATTGTAAAATATTGCGCGATGCTTACTCCGAATGCTTTATCTTTCACTTCTTACTTTATCACAATCCCGCCATGGAGTTGTGATTTTTTCTTTAGGTTTTGGTTTTGTGATGATTTGGTGCTAGAATATACGCGCTATAATTTGAAGATATTTCTATGGCTACCGTTTCGATCCGGACAGATCGCAATTTATATTTCCGGAACAGATTATTAAAATATGTGTTTATAGAGGATCATCATGAAAATATTGTCAACCATAAAGGAACTGTTTATCTTATCTTTTGCAACCGCCATCATTGCCGCTGCCGTATATTTCTTACTCATACCTACTCATGCATCCATCAGCAGCATTTCCGGTCTTGCCATAGTACTGGTTAACTTTGTACCCTTCACCATGTCACAGATAACCATGTTTTTGAATGTCATCCTTCTCATCATAGGTTTCTTCACCTGTGGAAGTGAGTTTGGTTACAAAACAGTATATACTTCCATCCTGCTTCCCATATATCTCTGGATTTTTGAAAAGCTTTTTCCTGCGATTTCCTCACTTACCGGGGATTCACTTCTTGATGTCATATGCTATACTTTCATGGTGAGCATTGGCCTCGCCATCCTTTTCAACAGAAATGCTTCCTCCGGTGGACTTGATATCGTGGCAAAGATCCTAAACAAGTATTTCCGTATCGAAATGGGAAAGGCTTTGTCGGCTGCCGGAATCTGCATAGCATTATCCTCATATCTTGCATATGATGTAAAAACAGTAGTGCTAAGCCTCTTGGGAACATATCTCAATGGTATCGTGCTGGATCATTTTATATTTGACCATAACCTGAAACGTCGTGTCTGCATCGTTTCTCCAAAGAATGATGAAATAAGACAGTTTATCCTTAATGATCTTCACAGTGGTGCTACCATTTATAAAGCAATCGGCGCTTATCACCTCGATGAGCACGAAGAGATCATCACCATTGTGGACAAGCATGAGTTCCAGAAGCTTATGACATTTCTTGATACTGTGGATCCCCAGGCCTTTGTTACTGTATATCAGGTTAGTAATATCCAGTACAGGCCCAAGAGTCTTCCGGAAAGAAAATTCAGCTAAAAAAAAGACGGTTCTCTATGCGATAGAGAGCCGTCTTTCATTTTGTTCATAGAAGCATGTTTAATAAAACATGCTTCTGACTATTATCATTTTGTTTTCTCAATAAGTGCAAGTGCCTGCTCTACAATGTTGTCAGCACATAAACCGAAAGCTTTGAGAAGCTCTCCGGCAGGTCCTGAGTGTCCGAACTCATCATTAACACCTACACGCTTAACCGGTACAGGATGATTTTCTGCAAGTACGGAGCATACAGCCTCTCCGAGACCACCGATGATATTGTGCTCCTCCACGGTTACGATCTTTCCGCACTTCTCTGCTGCATCAAGGATAAGCTTTTCATCAATCGGCTTAATGGTAGGCATATTGATGAGATAAACAGAAACACCCTTGTCCTTAAGTGTCTTACATGCCTCGATAGCTTCCGGTACCATGATGCCTGTAGCAATGATGGCTACATCTGTACCTTCATTCAGCACTTCGCCCTTACCGATCTCAAACTTATAGTCTTCACTGTGGAATACAGGTGTTGCGGCACGGCCGAAACGCATATAAACAGGGCCTTTCATTTCATAGGCAGCCTTAACCATCTTCCTTGCCTCAACATCATCTGAAGGGCACATAACAGTCATACCCGGGATGGTGCGCATAAGGGCAAAGTCCTCACAGCACTGGTGTGAAGCGCCGTCCTCACCTACAGAAATTCCACCGTGTGTAGCACCGATCTTAACATTCAGATGAGGATAACCGATGGTGTTGCGAACCTGCTCATAAGCACGTCCTGCTGCAAACATTGCGAAAGTGGAAACAAAGGGTACAAGTCCCATTGCTGCGAGACCGGCACCGACATCTGTCATATTACACTCGGCAATACCACAGTCAAAATGACGATCCGGAAAAGCTTTCTGGAATATACCGGTCTTGGTAGCGCCTGCAAGATCCGCATCGAGAACAACGAGATCTGTTGCAGTAGCGCCGAGCTCTTTTAATGCATTACCGTAGCTGTCACGTGTAGCGACTTTCTTTACATCTGCCATGATTTACGCCTCCTCAATTTCTTTGCGGGCAGCCTCAAGTTCAGCCATACCCTGTTCATACTCTGCATCATTAGGAGCCTTGCCGTGCCAGCCGGCCTGGTCTTCCATGTAGGAAACACCCTTGCCCTTTGTGGTCTTCATAAGAATTACAGTCGGTTTCTCGGAGCCTGCGTTCTTGTGGAAAGCATCAAATGCCTTCTCGATCTGCTCAAAATCGTCACCATCAATGGTGATAACTTTGCAGCCAAATGCTTCGAATTTTGCATCAACAGGAGCTGTATTCATGACATCTTTGGTTCTGCCATCGATCTGCAGACCGTTAAGGTCAACGATGATGCAGAAATTGTCAAGTTTGTAGTGAGCAGCAAACATTGTAGCTTCCCAAACCTGTCCTTCCTCAAGTTCACCATCACCAAGAAGTGTATAAACACGTATATCTTTTCCAAGATATTTTGCGCCCTTTGCCATTCCGGCTGCAGCAGAAATACCCTGTCCGAGAGAACCGGTCGACATATCAACGCCCGGTACAGTGTTCATATTCGGGTGTCCCTGCAGATAAGAATCTATGTGGCGAAGATTAGGAAGATCGCTTACAGGGAAGAAACCACGGAGAGCGAGAGCCGAGTAAAGACCCGGTGCAGTATGACCCTTTGAAAGAACAAAACGATCGCGATCTTCCCATTTAGGGTTCTTCGGATCGATATTCATTTCCTTAAAATACAGATAGGTAAACATCTCTGCAGAGGAAAGACTTCCGCCGGGATGTCCGGACTTAGCACCGTGTGTGGCTGTAAGAATACCTTTTCTTACTTCAACAGCTTTGAGCTTCAATTCCTTTAATTCAGAAGCATTCATTTGTGTTGTCATCTCCTTTTTGTCTGAAATCGGTAGCCGCCCTGTCCTTACTGAGCATTGGATCCAATCCATCAGATGGTCCGGGGCATGACCTACCTTCGGCTTAATTGTTTCTGTAGAATTTACAAATCAGTTTTGCAGCAACTCCTTTATCCGGAAAGATTAACAGTCCGGAGGGGGAATTATGTACCTCTGATAAGTAAACCGTCTGTTACTTATTCTAATGCAAGTTTACTAAAATGTATAGATTTACTGTCAAGAATGATATCCTGTTTTACCCACCGGAATTGATTTACAACCATTTGGAGAAATACCAAATGGTTTACCATAGCAAAAAACTTTTCACTTTATTTTTTTGTTTCAGCATAGTTTAAGCTTTCGGATATATAGTATGCCCATCGAAAGCAAAAACGCTTCGTCAGACAAATACACTCTATAACTATAAAGGATAAAAAAATGAAAAGAAAAAATATTGCTATCACAGCAACAACATTACTTACAGCATCTATAATGCTTAGCTCATGCGGCTCATCAGCTTCTTCAACAACAGCAACTACTGTTGAAGCAACACAGGATAACTCAGGAAATGCTATGCAGAGCAACAGACCTGATGGTCAGGGCGCGCAAAACGGTGAAAACGGTCACGGCGAAAACGGCCAGGGTGGTCCCGACGGCAATTTTCAGGGCGGCCCGAATGGTGAAGGTGGTCAGGGCGCTCCGGATGGAAATGACCACGATGGCCCCGGCGGCATAAATAGCGGCGGTGATTTTGATCCTGCTGACGGGCACGGCGGTTCCGGAGGTAATGGTCAGGGCGGCCCCGGCGGAATGCCCGGCGGAAACGGCCAGGGTGGTCCGGGAGGAATGCCCGGCGGCGGATCCTCTAAACCCGAAAGCTATTCTTCTGTAAATGATATAACTTCAGACGCAGAGCTCACAGGAAACATCGAATCAACAGGAACAGATCAGAATGCAGTTCTCGTATCAAACGGTGCAACCGCCACCATCAAGAACGCAAACATCACAAGAAACTCCTCTGATTCAACCGGTGGTGACACAAGTTCCTTCTACGGTGTGGGTGCGGCTGTTCTTGCAACAGACGGTACAGCTTATGTTTCAAACTCAACCATCACAACCGATGCAAAGGGCGGCGCAGGCGTATTTGCCTACGATAAGGGTGTCAGCTACGTGGCTGATACAACCATCACAACTGCAAAGGACACCTCCGGAGGTATCCACGTAGCCGGCGGCGGAACACTCTATGCCTGGAATGATACTGTAACCACAAACGGCGAGTCTTCAGCAGCCATCCGTTCTGACAGAGGCGGCGGAAAGATGGTTGTGGACGGCGGAACCTATGTTTCAAACGGAAGCGGTTCTCCGGCTGTATACTCAACTGCCGACATAAGCATTAACGGAGCAACCCTTACAGCAAACGGTTCAGAAGCCATCTGTATCGAAGGTGACAATGAGATCAGACTTTTCAACTGTGACCTTTCAGGTAACATGGCTGACCTTTCACAGAACAAGCTTACATGGAATGTCATCCTCTATCAGTCCATGTCCGGAGACTCAGAAGCAGGTAATTCCGTCTTCGAGATGGACGGCGGTACACTTACAGCAAAGAACGGCGGCATGTTCTACTCAACAAATACCCAGTCCACATTCACTTTGAAAGATGTAGACATTACCTATGCTGAAGACAATGACTTCTTCCTCAGAGTTACCGGAAACAGTAACGAGCGCGGATGGGGAAGCACAGGAGCAAACGGCGCAGACACAACATTTACAGCCATCTCTCAGGACATGGAGGGTAATGTCATCTGGGATTCCATCTCTCAGCTTGACTTCTACATGACTGAAGGCTCAACACTTAAGGGTGCCTTCGTGGACGATGAGTCTGATGCAGGTAACGGAGGAAACGGCTACGCTTCTGTTTACATCGACAGCACTTCAACCTGGACTGTTACAGATAACTCAACTGTTACAAATCTTTACTCAGAAGGTAAGATCGTTGATGCCTCCGGCAAGACTGTGACCATCGTAGATAAGGACGGAAATGTAATAGTATCCGGCGATTCAAACTACACTGTAACAGTAACCGGTGACTATAAAGAAATCGTAGATCTGTCAGGCGCTAACAAGCTTAGCAGCTGGTCAGATTACAAAGTAGAAAAGCCATCTCAGCTCTCCTGACTCGCTTAACAAATATAGATTAATACACACAACAGACGGAAGGTCTGTCCCATAACGGGACAGACCTTCCGCTTTATTTCGTCGACTGAATGTATTTTTCCTAATTATAATCCCATAAACTCGCCATAGATCATGACTGCATTCCTCACACAATCATCACAGGCGCATAACGGTTTTCCGTCTGTTATGGCTTTAAGATCTCTGCATTTTAGAGCTCCGCATCTTCTTTGGAACGGCTCTTTCATTTAATGTCATTCTGTTTCATTGCCTTTCTTTGCTTTTATTTTGCATATACCCTGAGTCATTGTTCCCATAGGACAGAAGGAACACCAGGTTCTCTCCTTATACAGTACCATTACTATAAGTCCTATAAGTGTAGACGTGAGCATCAGACTATAGAATCCAAATCCAAACTGAGCAACCCAATCAGGGAATATACTGCCATTATAAGCCCATTTCCATGGAACTCTGAAGGTCCAGAATAACTTTATTGCTTTCCTGAGTGTCCCTGCTCCGGAAAATACCAGATATGTCTGAAATACCATTGTTCCGAACATAGTGAGGAAGAATATCAGGAATCCATATCTGAACCATTTGGACGACAGCCATTTAGGTGCAGGTTTTCCTCTTGAACACTTGAGATTTCTACCCAATACCCAGAAAAGCTGCCCTCTTCCACACATATGGTTGCAGAACCATTTATTTCCGCCTACAATTGCAAAAATAAGCGGCAGAATAAAATCTATCATTCCAAGCCATGCAAACAGGATATTGAAAAATCCAAGAGCAAAATAGATTATTGACCAGATCCAAAGGTAGTCATACCAGTGCTTTTTCTTATTTACTGCCATTTTCCACCTCCGTAACCTTTATTGAACCCGCAGGACATGCCTTTTCACATAAACCACAGCCCACGCATTTACCGGTATCAACCACCGCATAACAGCCTTTATAAATAGATATGGCATTTCGTGGGCACTGCAGGGCACATACCCCGCAGGCAACACATCTGTCTATATCATTAACAGCTTTTCTCATTTTCAATATCCTCTTTCTGCATTCGTATCTTATGCTATTTCCTTTAACTGGACTACTTGCGTTTCTCAGCTGATAACCTTATTATATGTGGTATGAAAAATATATCAAGTACGAAGTATTTATTTACCTGGTAAGGAAAAGTATACCATGAGAAAAAAAGAGAACCATGAACCATTATGCGAAGATATCGCGGGACAAAATTGTGGGTTAAAAAGAATAATTGATAAGATTGGCGGAAAGTGGAAGATAATGATCCTTTGCGTCATCGATAAAAATGATATCGTGCGATACGGAGAATTACGACGCTCCATTCACGGAATCACTAATACTATGCTTGCCAATTCACTGAAAGAACTGGAAACAGACGGGCTTGTGGAAAGAAAACAGTACGATGAAATGCCCGTAAGAGTCGAATACAATCTTACAGAAAAAACAAAAAGCCTCATCCCCATTCTTCTTAATTTGAAGAAATGGGGTGAGGATAATCTGTAAAAGCGCATCTTCTGATGGACCGGAATCAGGTCGATGCCAAGTCTCGGTTCATTGTGATAACCATTGGCCACCATGATGATTTTTCAATAACCCGTTTGTCCGAAACAGACATATCGCTTTTTATTAAGCTATGCGATTATAAGTACATGTTAATTTTTTAACGTTGTTTATTGTAGTATGAAATACGGGAGAAATATCATGAAGAGAAAAATCATATCAACTGTTCTCATCGCAGGAATGGTTATGACAGGATGCGCTGCCACAGGAACTCCTGAGGCAACAACAGCAAGTACAACAGAAGCTGCAACAGAAGCTGTAGGCGAAACCACAGCAGCCGCTGAGACAAGCGAAGAAACTCAGGCAGATGGCACTGAAGCCGGCGGCGATCTTAAGGACGGAAGCTACGACATCACTGTTGACGGACGTAACGGAAAAATGACAGTTACCACAGTTATCAAGGATGGAGCTATAGCTGAAGTAACCATCGGCGACAACACAGAAACCCCTGAAGTTGCCACAACAGCATTGGAGCAGCTTCCCAAGGCTATCGTTGATGCCGGCACACCTTTTGTTGATGCCGTTACCGGAGCAACCATCACATCTGATGCCATCATGGAGGCAGTAAAGGGTGCCATTACCGCAGCCGGCGGAAATCCTGACAGCTTTTCAAAGGATACAGGCACCAACAAGTCAACTGAGGTAAAGGAACTTGAGGCAGATGTAGTTGTAGTTGGTGCAGGTGCAACCGGCGTTTCCGCAGCTCTTACCGCACAGCAGAACGGTGCCAATGTAATCCTCCTGGAGAAAGCCGCAACTCCCGGTGGTGTATCCATCATTGCAGGTGGTCCTATGGGTATCGATTCAAAGGATCAGCAGGAGGCAGGTGTTGCAGGAACATTTACAACCGCTGATGTTCTTAAATATTGGCAGGATTATAACTGCTGGATGGATGACGGACAGCTCTTCTATAACATTTCCAACCGCTCCGGAGAGACCATCGACTGGCTCGAGGAGAACGGAATGGAATTCACCTTTATGGGTACAGAGCAGGCTGCTCACGCTGACGGTTTCCAGACCTATCACATCTACAAGGATCAGGAGAACAAGGCAGGCTACTACACAACTCTTATCGATAAGTTTACAGAGGCCGGCGGTCAGGTTTACTTCGAGACACCGGCAACCGAACTCAAGGCTGAGAATGATGCCATCACAGGTGTTATCGCAACTGCAAAGGACGGCACAACCTACGATATTTCCTGTAAGGCAGTTGTTCTCGGAACAGGCGGATTCGGTGCCAATGCCGAGATGATCGAGGAAGAGGTTGGATTCCCTCTTGAGACATTTACAACAGGTACTCAGACCGGTGACGGCGCTACCATGTCACGTGCCATCGGTGCAGGAAAGGGCAAGACTATCCAGCAATATCACGGTGTAACCTCTTATTCAGGTATCCAGACCGGTCAGGGCAAGGATGAGATCGCAAAGGCTATCTACATGCCTACCAGCGTTTGGGTAAACAGACGTGCAGCAAGATTCTGTCCGGAAGACCTTAACTATGACACAGCACTCTGCTCAAATGCAGCTGCTACACAGGGTGAATATTTCTATTCAATCATCTCAGAGGATATGGTAAAGGCTCTCGAAGAGGGCGGCGCAAAGGCACTGGATGTTGATACAGCAGTAGCTTATGAGCCTACCATCCCTATGTTCTCAATCGATGAAGGCTGGACCGAATTCCGCGCTGCTCTCGAGGACGGAGTTTCAAAGGGCATCGTATTTAAGGGTGCAAATGTTTCCGAGCTCGCAGCAAACATGGGCATCGATGCTGAGTCACTTGAGAAGACATTGGCAGACTACAACGCATCCTGCGAAAATGGTGCAGATCCTGTATACGGAAAGGCTTCTAAGTACATGAAGAGCCTTGGAGAAGGAACACTTTATGCAGTAAAGGCAAGACCTGTTTCACTTGGTGGTATCGGCGGAGTTCTTGTTAATTCAAACCTTCAGGTAATCAAGGATGACGGAACTGTCATCAAGGGACTTTATGCAGCCGGAAATGACGTTGCAGAAATGTTCAATAATTCTTATCCTTTAGTTGAGGGTGTTACTATGATGAATGCACTCTCAGGCGGAAGAATCTGCGGTGAAGAAGCTGCACTCTACGCTAAAGGCTGATTGAATGATCACCTTAAAAGAAAATTAAACCCTACTGTTCCTGAAACATTGGTCAAATCTTAGCTAACCATCACCGGCGGATTGAGCAGTAAATTGTGGGCAGAAAAGATAAGACGGAAAAAAGCACATGCCAAATGCTTTTTCTCCGTCTTTTTTGTTATAATCATCCTTATGAATAAACAGGAATTATTTGAAATAATAACAAAATCAAAGGATCTGCAGAGTTTCGTGGATGCCTGCGCCTTAAACATTAAAAATCCTTTTTGGATAATGGATGGCTCTTACAGGGTTCTGGCCCAATCACATGATCCGGATGCCAGGGATTATCTCATCGATTTTGACGCCGGCAAAACCATGGAAAGAGTTAATGCCTGGGTTGATAACGGACTTCTGGAAAAAGTAAGCGGAAATCGAAAACCCGTCTTCTTACATGATGATCATATAGATGAAGACATTGTGATCATGGATATAATTTACGAGAGACGACCCATAGGAAAGCTCACCATTGTTCTTCATGAAAACATGAATGAAGACGAAGTCATCAATATAAGCAATGCCGCTGCCGTGTATCTGAGGGTCTCCTCAGAAACACCGGGAACCACCTATGAGCAGGCATTGGCATTACTCTTACAGGACACACCGGAATCAGAACACACCGGACGAAAAATCCTTGAGAATGTCGGATACCTGGGAAAGCCACCCTATCATATAGTTAAAGCTGATGTTAAGGACAAAGAACGCATCGAGATACTCCGGGCATTCCTTGTGGATATAAGAAGCTCCGACCCAACGCTTGTCGGTGCCATAATCAGCAACCAATGCTATATTCTTCTATGCAATGGGCATGATATACCTGACCGGCTTATCAGAAAAAAAGTACGGCTTGGATACAGCCTTCCCTTTGCGAAATTACATTTGGTAAAATCCTATGCGATCCAGGCAGACATAGCTCTTCTAAACGGAAACGGTAAAGCCGAATACTTCACAGACCACTATGATGCCTTTCTGCAGGAATGCATACGCCTTGGTTCCGGTGATAAAGCGGGAACCTTCATCATGCCGGAAATACTTGAGATACTGAAGTATGACGCGGAATATAAAACAGAATATTTCGAGACATTAAAACACTATGTTCAGCTTAACTGCTCCAAACAAAAAACCGCAGACACCATGAACCTCCATCTCAATACTGTAAAATACAGGATCAATCAGCTGGAAAAGACCTTCGGGATCGACTTCACTAAGATGGATGCAATATATGTGTCATTAGCTGCTGCGAAGATATGGATCGGATAAACAATGCCGACATTTTCAGGTGATACCCAAACTTTTCTCGATGGGTTAATAGTTTAAGCTTGAGAGAGATAAAATGGCTCATCCGACAAAAACGGATGAGCCATTTTATCTTTAATTTATTAATCTTTTACGAATTCATCTCTCATTGGATTAAAGCAATCAAGCAGTATACCTTCCTCAAGGCACACACAGCCATGCTCAATTCCGTTCTTCTTTAAAAGAGTATCTCCCGCACTTACAATCTTCTTTTCTTCACCTATTGTGAATTCAAACTTACCACTGACTACGTAGGTAATCTGGGTATGTGGATGGGAATGCATGGCACCGATACCGCCTTTTTCAAAATGATTCTCAACTACCATCATTTCGTCGGTATAACTGAGAATCTTTCTCTTTACGCCTTTACCGCACTCCTCAAAATCTATATCCTTATTGAACGTCCATATTGCATTTTTTGTATTTTTCATGTAAGTCTCCTTAATGATTTTGTTCATGAACAGATTCCGGTTATCCTTGTCATCAGCACTCACACCAGCTCCACTTCACCGGTATCGATATGATATAAAGCTCCGACAACCTTGAGGCTGTGCTCATGCTCCTCCTTCTGTATCTCGAGACTCTCCTCGATGACGGCAACACTGTGCTTAATATTCAGGATGCAGGCCTTGTCCGGATCGGTTTCATCGCCCATGGCAGACCTGATCTCATGCAGTATAAACCTTATATACTTATTGTCGTCATCCGGATGGAATGCTGCACCTACCGCACCGCAATTTGTATGTCCCAAAACCATGATAAGTCTTGTACCCAGATGACTTGCCGCATACTCTATACTTCCAAGCTGATGGTCGTCGATGACATTGCCCGCAACTCTTATGACGAAAACCTCACCTATTCCTGCTGAAAAGATAGTTTCCGGTATTACTCTTGAATCCGAACACGTAACCACTACTGCAAAAGGCTCCTGTCCTTTTGTGCAGGTTTTAAGCCGGACAGCTGATGAAACATCGCCATGATTTTCACTGTTTTCCACGTACCTTTTATTGCCATCCATAAGTTTCTTCAATGCATTGTCAGCTGTCATCGTAATCTTATCAGACATATTATTCTCTCCTTTCTGCTGCATGTATCTTTTGGTTAACATTTTACCATAATCATTCTTTTTATGGCGATATGTCTGTATTAAAATTTGATGAACCGGAGAAGGGGGGCAGCAGATCAGCTTCTGAGGAACAGCAACATTTTCAGAAGCAGCCTGTGCCAGCCTTTGTTCATGAGCAAAATTTCAGTTTATAGCTGTCCCATAAAAAAATAAGCCACCTACATATCCCAGTCATCTCCAAGGTATGAGGCATCACCTTGGTACCTCTACCGACAGGCCTGGTGCATTTACTACCCGGATCTTTGTTCTTGTTGAATTGATATCAATCCATACCTGATGATCTTTTCCCATCATGTTTACAAAATCATCTGAAGTAAACAGATAGGTATCGGTGTAATTATAAGAACTATAGGAAAATTGATCACCTGCACCATATGTTTGATTATATACCCTTGGTTTATAACCAAGTATGCTTAGATACTCCACACTCCTGGTGGCGGGATCCGGATTTAATCTTATGGAATAGCTCCCGCCTGCGTCTATCTGGTATGAAAAAAGCACGCCTCCATTGCCATTCACTATACTGTTATACTGGTTTCCCAATATGTTGTGCAGGGTCTCGTCACTGCAGTTGTTGAAATAAGTGGCAATGGAAGTCAATATATCCATGTCAGCTTCTTTTCTTTTATCATTTGGTATACTTGCGATCTTTGTATATGTGGCTTTCTTGTTATCTTTATCCTTTTTTTCCAGGCCATACCAGTTTCCGCCCTTGGAAGTATCTACAACCTTGCCGTTTATAGAATTCCATACCGCTCCGTATACTGTGCCCCATACCAGTGACACATCCTTGGAGCTGTCTATGATCACAGTCACATACTTTTCTTTGCCGTTCTCATACGGCTTTCCCCTGGCATTAAGTACAGACGCAAATTCAGATGCATCTATGTGAGACTTTCCGTATCCCGAAGATGGCGGAGTTGTTGTTGATACCGTGCCGTTTTGATAGTAGTAATACTTCCCGGTAACTCCGGTGATCATGTATTCCACAACAGCTGCTGCCTTTGCATTACGCATGGAGGCAAGATCAACCGCCTGTCTGCTTCTTTCAAGATGATTGATAAACATGGGAATGCTCACGGCCACGAGAACCCCGATTATACCTATGGCTATCAAAAGCTCCGCCAGTGTAAAACCTTTGTCAAATGTCTTTTTCACACACTTCACCCCCTCATAGTTATATCGACAATTAAGAGCAATATTATAATGCCATAAAGGCAGGACGGAGTCGGTGTACCATTTTGCTTACAAGATGGTTCACTGACTCCGTCCCCTCGGCTCCTTTTTAAGAGCTATTATAATTATTACAATGTGTCGATATAAGATTAGGGAAATTATTGACAGATAAGAGGAGGTCTTGTTTTGAAGAGAAGGAGCTTATGCGGAAAAAGGGTTTTGGCTGTGATACTCGCGGCAGCCTTATGCATGAATTCAACGGTCACAGTGCTGGCAGAGCCTGACAATCAAACAGAAAATAACCTGGATTCGTCAAAAATAGAAGTGAAAAGCGGAGAAACTGCACATGAAGAAAAAATCGAGAAGGATTCTGCTTCCTGTACAGATGGAACATCGGCTGTAGATGTATCCATGGACAATGGCGATGAGGTCACGGTGGAGATCAAGGGAGATGTCACAGTGTCAGGAGGAAGTGAGGAACAGGCTTCGGAACCGAATTATAAGGTGTTAAACGTTGGCTACGTTCTAAGGATCGTAGATACATTAACCGCCATCAACAATTTCACGGCTGCAAATGCAGGCATCAGAGGAACATAGAATGTCATGGGCGCAGGAATTGTAAGCTTTGGTAATATGTTTGCTGATTCCATCAACGCTACTGTGGAGGTTCCTGTTGCTGCCAATGTCTCAGCCGGTCAGACATACACCGTTGTATTCAGCGACGGCACAAGCATAGAAGTTCCATGCACCATGGCCGGAGTACTGAGTATTCCTTTTAATAAAAATGCTGATGGACTTACATATATGATATACGGACCGCAGATGAACCCGGCGATGTTCATAGGAATGCAGCCAGGCGCCGGATTCTAAGATGTTTACAAATTAACTCACATTTCAAAAAGCAGCCCCTGCCCAAAAAGTCAGGGGCTGCTTCTTATAGTAGCCGCGTTCTATCCTCTCATTTCCTTCATGGGTCTCATGGTGCCGATCAGTTCGTTATGAAAGCTGCGAAGGCTTTTCTGCCTTATAATCTGACCAGCTGCTAAGCTTGCCGGCACCTGACATATCTACAGTTGTTTTATGATCACCGGTTACTATAAATAGCATTCTCCATCAAATGAGTTTCTTCATATTGTCGAAAATTCAGTAATGAGTTTCTAAGGCCAGGATCGGTATAGTAATACTTTAAGGTGTTCCTATGAACTGTTACATAGAAACCTGAAATCAGAAAACTTTTAGATTATGCTTTGTTGAATTTTTCTTTGCCCTGCCTGCATTTTGGACATTTCCAATCATCCGGTAAATCCTCAAAAGCTATGCCGTCATTTTCCGCGGGATCGTAAATGTATCCGCAAACACTGCAGACATACTTGCCAGTTGCCTTACCGACAGAAATCTCCCCTACAGGCTTACTCTCCGGAGGATTATCGAGATCGATAACCTTCTTCTCTTCAAGGTTCTCATATCCAAGCGGCGTATGTGTAGAGAGATATACCGTAGGGTTGTTCTTTATAAATTCCCGTACCGCATCCAGAGTCTCCCTTGCTGCTTTAACATCCTCAAACACAATGGAAAGCTTATTTTCATAAAGGGCTTCATCAGTATAGGTTACATCTCCATGGATCATATAGAACAGGTCACCGTCTTCCACGATCACAATGCTGTTGCCTGTTGTATGTCCCTTCGCCTCGATAAACCAGACTCCGTCAGCAATCTTCTGTGAAGCCTTAAAATTCTTATAGGCTCCATCCGTAAAGTCCACGGGCACAACATTTGAAAATGATTTAAGCTCATCAGCCTTACATTCTTCTCTTGCAGCATAAATCGTTGCATTTGGAAAAGCGCGCAATTCTCCGGTATGATCGGCATGTTTATGAGTTATCAGAATTTTGCTTACCTGCTCAGGCTTATAGCCGGCATCAGCAAGTGCAGCCACATAATTTGCCACTTTCTTTCCCATATAGATCATGGTTTTCTCATCCGGCACCTGTTCCGGCATTTCAGAAGGCACACCCGTATCTACAAGTATGACTTCACTTCCGGTATCGATCACATAGTTCTGAAGGCTCGACCGATACCTTTTGACAGGATTTATTCCATCCTTCCCTTCTCCGCCAAAAGCAAGCGCCTGTGTCATGAATCCATTTTCAAATAATTTTACAGCTTTAATGATCATCCCTTTTCCTCCTTCGAAAAGTTTTTTCTCCTGAAAACAACTAAATATATAGTCGGCATTATTTTCAAAAACCATTACTGAATCTTCCCGCCGAGAAAAATAAAAATCACAGGGCATCATTGGTTCTCGACAAATATAATTAATCATACGATAATAGTTGAGATATCTGCTGTGTATCCTTCAATTGAGACATCGATACTTTCTTTTCCCTTAGCTTCGCTATGGTGTCTGCCTTTTAAACTGGTTCTGCAGGTTGAATGAATTATAAAAGCCTTCCGAAGAAGGATGACTCTGAGTCGTCTTCTTCGGAAGGCTTTTGTTTACTGAGATATCGAAGCCGGTAATTATACACTGCCGCTTCTTTAAATTGATTTAATTGTCAAAATAAAGCTCCGGCTCCGGTCTTTTAACCCTGTGATGCTTCGCTTTCCTCGCCGAAATCCATGAGTCCGGCTGTATCATCAGTTACAACAACTTCTTCTGCTGCATCAGCCTCGGAAGGAACAGAAATAAATTCTGAGATATACTGATCCTGAGAAGCCCCGTTGAGCATGGCAGGAACGTTCAAGATAATTCCATCCATGTTGTATGGAAGAGGCTGAGTAACCTTCATCTGTACTGCTTCTCCGTTCTTCTCTTCTGTTACCACAAGCTCCATGGTCAGCTTCTGTCCCATGACATCCACCATACCACGCTCGTTCTTCTTAAGAGAAGCGACCTTCTTTCCGTCCACCCTTACCTCAATTTTATAAGGAACTTCGGCTACCAGATCAGAAGATTTATTATCAAAGTAAACCGTGTGGCCTCTTCCGATAACAAACATAACAGCTGCTATCGCCATGATAACCAGAAAGGCTGCAATACGATATATCAATGTCTTCTTTTTCGAATTATTCATTTGCTTCCTCCTGAGCCAGTGCCAGCTGCTCACCGGCCTTTGACTTGTTCTTTCTCTTATTGGTCTCATACATGATAAGAGCCACTGTAATAACCGCATAAGATACAAATACACGGAAATACTCACCGATCATTGAGTCACCGGTTATAACAGTTCCTGCCTTCGGTGCCACGATAAACATGGTGTGGAAGAGAATGATTCCGAGGAAAACATTACCGATGGATGCCTTTTCGACAGACGCACCACCAACCAGAAGGGCCGCGATACAGAACATACCGATCTGAGAGTGTGAACTGTAGGTTGCGATGTTACCCATGTTCTGGAGGTAAATGATCATTCCGATTCCCGCAAATACAGTCGAGAGAACCATGGATATGATTCTGGTACGTTCAACATCGATACCTGAATCTCTGGCAACACCCATATCCTGACCTACAGCTCTCATATCCTGACCAAGCTTTGTCTTTCTGAACCAGATGATAACGAGGCAAAGAAGGAATATGATAATGAAGGTTGCCACAGGGATCTTAACACCCCCGATGTTAAGAGGAATAAGGTTATCAAGCTTCTGTCTCATGGAAAGAAGTGAAACTGTGTTTCTGATACCATAGCCTCTTGGAAGCTTGATGTTGCTGTGCTTTATAGGGATAACCGGTCCCATAAGATAAAGCACGACAAGCTGGTAGATACCATTGATGAAAAAGCTGATGATGTAGCTGGTTATCATCTCACGGCCCTTGGCCATATTGAGAACCTTTCCGCAGAAAAGTCCGAGAAGAGCTGAGATAGGAACAGAAACTATCATAGCCAGTATCATTCCGGGTATGCCCACTATCTGCCAGTCGCTAACCAGGATAAGTCCTATCTCTCCAGCCATGGCACCCAGTGTCATGGAGAAATTAAGTCCCATTCCTGCCATGATAGGGATAAGAAGACTCAATATCAGGAAAGCATTTCTTCCCATTCTTGTAACTATCTCATTGCAAAGATAGCTTGGGGAAAGTCCCGAGATAGGTGCGCACACAGCGCATATGATAACAAACATGAGCGGAACGGAAAAACGTCTTAATAAATCACCATAATTTACCTTATTCATTTTGTTTCCTCCGTTTTTCTTGTAAGTGCATACAGAATCATTCCGTTGGAAACAATTATTCTGATAACCTCACTCATATCAAGATGAATCATATTATTCATAACTGTCGGTGTCATGGTAACGATACCCTGGAAAAGGATAGTTCCGATGATAACATTCATTACTGACGCCTTATTAACTGAAGCACCTCCGATGAGAATCGCAGATACTGCAGGAAGGGCCATATAGAACGGAGCCATGTAAAGCTGGATGAATCCGAAGCCCTGCTCATAAACGAGGATTCCGATGGCTGCCAGCCAGGTAGACATTACAACGGAGATAAGTCTTATCTTGTCAACATTTACACCTGAAGATCTTGCAAATTCCGGGTTTGAACCTACGGCAGTCATTGCAGTTCCCGTCTTTGTGTGAAGGAAAGCCCACATTCCGAAAGCCAAAAGTGCAAAGAAAAGAATTGAACCGGTTGGAATAGAGAGATTTCCGATGTTTATCTGCAGAATTTTTGCAAGTGCCTGTGTGTAGTAGCCTTCAAGGGAAATAGTTGTTCTCAGACCCTTTCCTGCCATACCCCAGACCATGTTGGGACTGTGGTAAGGAAGAAGCAGCCACATCATACACATAAGAGAAACCGATGAAAATCCAACATAGGTTGCGATCATCATTTCTCCGCCCTTGATCTTGTTTAAAAGCCATCCGTAAATGCAGCCAAACACAAGTGCAAAAGGTGTTGCAAGAAGGATTGCCATAAGGAAGGAAAATGCTCCTGAGAATCCAAGCTCAATGGAAAGTGTTGCTCCCAAAAGTCCCGAAATGATTCCGAGAGGCAATCCGAAATTGAGACCGCAGCCCGAATGAACCATAGGTACCATTGCAAGCACCAGGATTCCATTCCAGCTGAAACGGTTTATGATATTTGAGATCTGTGTAGGAAGATCAGCTCCTACAAAAGGTGAAACCACAAGAAGGAGTACCAGAAATCCGGTAATGATAAGTCTCGGAAGTCCAAAATCCTTCGCTATATCCTTCACCCTGTCACTAAGAGTGATCGTATTAGTTTTTTCAGTCATCACAATTTACTCCTTAACAGTTTTTCAGCATGAGCTCACCGAATTTTTCAAGTTGCTCTCCTGCCGGAAGTATGCCTGCCACCTTGCCGCCGGATACGATGGCTATTCTGTCACAGGTTCTTCTCAGCTCTTCAAGCTCCGAAGAAACCATGACGATGGTGACACCCTGCTCCTTATTAAACTTCTTTAATGCATCAAGAACCAATGCCTTGGCTCCAACGTCGATACCTCTTGTAGGTTCGCTTACAAAAAGAAGCTTGGGTTCAAGTGCAAATGCCTTGGCAAGACAGATTTTCTGCTGGTTTCCACCTGACAGCTCTTTTGCTTTCTGTGTTGAACCGGTGCACTTTATCTTGAACTCTTCTATATATTTATCGGTAACTTCTCTGATGGCTGCATCATCTCTCCACTTGAGAAGTCCGCCAAAATACTTCTTGAGGAATTTATCCTGTATCTGCATGGCCGGGAAGGAAACATTCCACTCCAGTGATTCATCCAGAAGAAGTCCGACGCCTCGTCTGTCTTCCGATACAAATGCGAAAGAAGAATCGAGACATTTTCTCGGATTGTTAAGAGGTATATCCTTACCCTCAAAGGTTACCGTTCCGCCTGACTGATAAAGGCCCATAACTCCGTTAGGGATACCCAGCTTACCTTGTCCGGCAAGTCCTCCGATTCCGAGGATTTCTCCCTCTCTTACATCGAGGCTTACATTCCTTACTGTCTCTCCCGGCATATCTACCCAAAGATTCTTTATGGACATGATAATGTTCTTGTCCGCTCCGGTATCCTCGGTTACATAAGATACATCTGAATCCGCAACATCACGTCCCACCATCCATTTAGTGATGTCCTGAACGCTGGTGTCCTTTGTAGCTGATTCATTTACCACGTAACCGTCTCTCATGGTTACTACTTTGTCACATACCGCAAGGATCTCTCCAAGTCTGTGTGTGATGAAAATGACGGCAATGCCTCTCTTAGACATTCCCCTTATAGAATCAAGAAGAGCTTCCGCTTCCTTCTCTGTAAGAACTGCTGTAGGCTCATCAAGTATAAGCAGCTTCAGCTGTTCCTTTGAAAGCTCTCTTGCTATTTCCGTAAACTGTTTGTGTCCCACAGGCATGTTGCTTATAAGCATATTCTTATCTATGGTGACACCCATTTTTTCTATGGCTTCGATGGCACGTCTGTCCATATCCTTTCTGTCCAGTGTATCCATACGGTCACTGAAAAGGTCTGACAGCACGCTCTTTTTCTTTGATTCTCTGTTTAATAATATGTTTTCTGTTGCAGTAAAACCCGGAATAAGTGAAAATTCCTGATGAACCATGCCGATTCCTGCGGCAATGGCGTCAAAGGGTGACTGAAATGACACCTTTTGGGAATCCAGTATAATGTCTCCTCCGTATCCTCCGGTTTCACGGATCACATCCGCTCCGAAGAGTATCTTCATCAGCGTAGACTTACCTGCACCATTTTCTCCGCAAAGACCTACAACCTCACCTTCCTCTATTGTAAGGTTAATGTCTGAAAGAACCTGATTCCCGAAAAAGTCCTTCTTAATGTTTTTCATTTCAAGTAGTGGTGCTTTACTCATTGTTATAATACCTTTCTAAAATTGAGATATATTTAAGCTTTTCTCAATAAGTTTGATTATCGCGATAGCGATATGGCTAATCCCAAAAATATGGGGAGATATACATCTCCCCACAGTGGTTTAACCTATTTGCGACGCAATCTGAAAGCATCCTTTAGCTGTACTTACTTTGTAGTAAAGTACTTCTCAGGAACTTCAATCTCTGTTGATCCCATATACTTACCAGGATCGCCCATGATGTATGTATCCTGATAGATAAGGAATGTATTGTCAGCCTTAACACCTGTATCAGCATTTGTATAGTTTGAACCGTTCCATGCAGCTCCCGGTGAGAACTCCTCATAAGCCTTTGAGATATCGTCGATATCTGTAAGCTCGCTGTTTCCGTCAATAACGTTCATAGCGTGCTGTGCAAGACCTGCAGAAACTGTGTAGCCATATGAATAAGCCCAGGTTCCGAATCTGCCGGCACCGCCTTTTTCAACAACTGCACTCTCAACCTTTGCAAGGATCTTTGTGAAGTCTCCTGCTTCAGCTGTAAGATCAAGTCCAAGTGCTCCGGGATATCCCATAAGAGGTGATGGAAGATCAGCCTCGATGAAGTATCCGCCATTCTCAAGAAGTCCTCTGAGAAGTGGCTCTGTGTGAGCATCGTTTGTACAGAAGTAAGCGGAATTCTGACCATACTTTTCTACCCACTCAGGAACATGCTCAGCGATGTATGCCTGTGCTCCCGGTACACCAACGTCAGTTGTAGGATCCGGTGCGGATTCCATTACGAAATTCATACCAAACTCTTCACAAGCAGCCTTCATGATAGCAACACGACGGCTCATGGTCTCGTATGAAAGGTGACGTGGGAATGAAATGTGAACGAAAGTATCGCAGCCAAGCTCGTGAGCTGTACGGATAATGAGATATCCACGTGCTACGAAATCGTTGTTACATACAAGGTCAGCAGCGCTTCCGATCTCAGGAAGATCCTCATGTGACTCACCTGCGATACAGATGATGTCAGGTCTTCTTTCCTTGATCTGACGGAATGCCTCTGTTGTTCCGGGGATAGCCTGGTTAACGATTATTGCCTTCATTTCAGGGTCATCAGAAAGGTTTACGATGGTCTGAACAGTTGTCTCAAGCTCCTCTGTGAAGTTATCAGGATATGTAGCAAGGATAACTCTGTCCTCACCATACTTCTCCTGGAATGCTTCAGCTCCTCTTCTGTCATCCTCTGACTGTGAAACCGAACCGGTTACGATACCGATGTGGTAGTCTGCAGATGCTTCTGCAGTGTCAGCTGCAGCTTCAGTCTCTGCCTTCTCTTCCTTGGCAGCTTCTGTTGCAGCCTCTGTAGCAGCCTCTGTTTTTGCTACCGTCTCAATGGTTGCTCCTCCTCCACTGCTTCCGCAGGCTGTGAGAACCGTTGAGAGCAAAAGAACAGATGCCATGACTTTTGCAATTCTTTTCATACATTATCCTCCTTCTTTTGTGAACAGATACCATATATAGTCTCATTTAAGCTACATGTAGTATCCGCACATACTTTAACACTTTTATGCTTTAACGCCGCATAACACAATTATAGCAAACTATATTTCCTCAAACAATATGTAGTATTACAATCAGTTATTTTTTACATAAAAAATTTTTAATTTATAACCTGAAGAAATGTCTTTCTGATTTCATAAATTGAAAAAGGCAGCCACAAATGTGACCACCTTTTCTAATCAGCTTAACGGTGTGGGATACTGTTATCCCCTCATATTATAAACTTCAGAGCCGGGAACCATATCATAACCCTTTGCCTTGGCCATTTCACTAACGGTCACAAGCTGGAACCCCTTCTCCTGCAGGGCAGGAATGAGATACTCGGCTGCGGTGGCAGTTTCAGCATAAGTATCGTGCATGAGAACGATATCTCCGTCCTTCGCCTGTTCAAGCACCACCTTTATGGTGTTGTCAGGATCCTTGGTTGAATAATCAAGGGTATCAACTGACCATATGATCATGGGAAGCCCCAGTTCTCCAACCTTGGCATTGATCTCAGCAGTACGGTTTCCTCCGGGTGGTCTGAAAACTGTAGGCGCAGCTTTTACAGTCTCCTCTACCATATAGTCACATTCTCTTATTACAGTTCTGATATCATCAAGAGCTATGGAGTCAAGGTAATTATGTGTATAGGTATGGTTTCCGAGCTCACATCCAAGCTCCACCATTCTCTTTACGCAGTCATTGTTTTCACCAACAACCCTACTTCCCTGCATAAAGAAGGTCACATGTCCTCCGTTATTCTGAATGGAATCCAGTATACGGTTTGTGACTTCCGCCTTAGGTCCGTCATCAAAGGTCAGAGCTATCATCGGCTTTGAAGGGTCGATCCAGCTGATGTCCACCGGTGACTCCAGGAACTGGTTGTTCATGGCAACATACTGATCCGGAATCAGATATTTCTTGAGCACATATCCGGTCTTTCCGTCGAAGCTGAACTGCTCCCATCCTTCGATGTTCCTTTCTACGGTCACTTCTGCATTTTCCTCAAGAATTCCCAGAACCTCAGAATCACTTTCCGAGTCAGCGTGAACGTTTACCGCAGTCAATACTCTCGAAGTATAAGGGAACTCAAATTTAGCCCTCTCTATCTTATTACTCTCGATTACTATCTTTTCCTGTTCACCTGAACCGCCTTCAGCCGTTCCGTCGGACTCCCCTGTAACCTCCGCCGGAGACGTTGCCTCTGAAGCATCTGTTGCCTCAGGAATTCCCGCTGCATTGCAGGCGGCAGCTTCTGCCATCAGTGCTCCCGCTACTGCCAAAATCAGAAAAATGTTCAGCCTCTTCATACTTTTTCTATAACCCCTTTTTTGTATTTAAATCTGACATGCAAATGTCACTGTATTAAACTCTTTCTGTTACTCAACTATATAAACTCTGTCACCCAGCTCCATCACATCATAGATGTCTCTGACCCACTCATTTTTAACTCCTATACAACCCCGGGTGGCATCCATGAGCTGGCCGTTACCATGGATCTCGATACCTCCCCCGAGCCCGGTTTTTCCGGAGGGTTTCTCCAGATTCCGGTTTTCATTCAGGAGCTCGGTAAATGTGGACTGTCCTATGATGCCTTTTTTCAGTCCATTCTCTGCGTCCACTATGTTCGGATAGTTTACCTTCATTTCCTCTTTCAAGGCATCGGATACCTTCATTTCACATATATAGTAGTATCCCACAGGAGTTTTATAATCCCCCTGCTTTTCCTTGCTGCCTTCACCCGCCCCGGCAGTTGCCATATATGATTTTATAACCTTTCCGTTATCCCAAACCTCCAGGTAGTGGGAAGACTTGTCGTAGGCAATGGCTCTTCTTCCGTGGCTCGCATATTTCATAAAGGTCTTGTTAATGTTGTTGTCCTGAGGGTTGAGCTTTACGCCGTCAATGTCAACATAAGCACTTCTGTCCGGAACGAGACGGTCTCTCACCATCTCACCATTCTCATCAAAATACCTTTCAAACCCATCCGGACATATCATGTAGCTGTTTCTTACTCCATGCAAAACCGCTGCTTCCTGTGCTTCCAGGATGCCTGCAGCATGGGCAGGATTGGACACCGGACTACCGAACCTGGCGACTCCGCCCAGCGCCTCTACATCCACAACTCCGTCAAACTCAGGATCATCCTCGTCCTCCACAGCATAGGATGGCAATGTCATACACCCGGAAATGATGGTCAGAGAAAGAAAGGCAGCTAATATACGAGAACGGAACTTCTTTCTCTTTTTATTTTTAACTCCGATAAGATAATCTGTCATAACAATCTCCTCTATAAACGCATGTTTTTCGCCGTTTATCTCTGACATACCAATGTAGATCTGATTGGCTCCATTCTGCTGCATTTTTAGACATCACAAACAGTACTGAATATCTCTTCACATCATCTTCCTTTTAAACCGTAAATTCACTCAACCCTCACAATCGCTGCCAAATGCTCCTGATATGCTGAAAGTTGAGTATTCATACTTCCATTTAAAGCCTTAATCTGATTCTTCCGATGCTCCCAGATACCTGTCAACATATCCCAGTATCTCGTCAGCATTATCTCCGTCTTTTATATAGGTAATGTATCCTTGCAGCGAATCTGCCTTTGCTTTCAGGACTTTGGCGCGAGAATCAACAAAAATACGGCTTTCATACTTGCTGTTTCTCGCATCCTGCATGAGATTGCAGGCTGCGCTGTTTCCATCCAGAGCTATCATAACGGACTGACGACGCTTAAATATTTCATAGGCAAAGCTCTTGTAGGTACCAAGCGGAGATGATTCTATGGATACACGGACTCCGACATTGACATCCCTTAGTTTACTGATCTCTTCCTCAGTGGTTGTGGCAGGCACAAAAACAAAAATCTGATATCTGTCACCGGCTTGTTCCTGCACGTACTTTTCATAGCCTGTCATGGAGGGTCCCACAACGAAAAACATCTTGCCCGGATCTCCTTTATTAATGAGATCATCCAACAGTTTACATTCCTGCTCACGGAGCTTCGTCACGTGATGGGCATTGTTGAAACTTCCTCCGGCAATGACTACAGGTATGAGGTCATCCGGCATCTCCTTTATCTTATCTTTGAATTCAAGGGCGCTGTCGTATTTTCTTTCTCCGCCATCAAGGTCCATAAATGCCTCTGACTCGGCATCGATCCTTTCCTTAAGGAATTCTTCCGGCGACATACCCTTGCACATTGCATAGAATTTCTGGATCTTTTCATTAAACTCAACCATGGACTTACTGAGTATGGCATCCTCCGCCTTACGCATCTTTAAAAAGTCCTTATGATTAAGCTCCAGCATACGCTCCAGAGACAGCTGTTCATCAATAGAATCCGTTCCGTAAAGTGCTCCGCCGTCTGTTCCCTGGATACATGCTATACCGCTGTTTAAATACTGTTTTAATGGGTGGGTATCCAGTGTTGAAAGGTTATTGAGACGAACATTGGAAGTGATCTGGAATTCCAGCACAACCTTCAGCTCGCAAAGCTTTCTGATGAGTTCCCTGCCCTTTTCCGTATCAAGATCCGCAGTATAAAGTCCGTGACCTATTCTCATATGAGGAAAATTCTGATCCTCTGCCAATGCTTCCTCAACGCATTTAATACTGTTGAAAACATTATCCGGAAGGGAATCATTTTCACCTGCATGGATCCTCACAACATAGGACGGTATGTCCTTCGCTATCTTAACGATAGCTCCGATAACCGATTTAAGCTCGAGGATATCATTGATCTCCTCGCCCACAAAATCACTTCCCGCAATATATGGATCCACAGCCACGGCCTTCAGCACCTGAAGATTCTCAGTGAAATAATTGCCGCGGGCTACCTGATCCTTTAAAATAGTAAGTGGGATACGCCTGAGAGCAGCAAGAAATCTCAACGTTACTCCGGTTTCTCTGGTGATCTTCGGCATAACCTCATGTATCTGCTGTAAGGTCTCCGCCGCTTCCTCTTTCTTCACAAGGGCTGTATCTGAAATTTCTGCATAAACGATTCCGTTTTTCTGGTAAGCTCTTGCAGTCCAGAGAAGCTTATCCTGATACAGTGTATTGTCAGCGTAATCCGGATTTCTCCTGTCCATCTCCATCTGCTTTAGTGCATTAACGATATCTTTATCCGGTACAGACTCTATATCCTTTATCTTTATTTTCTTCCGGGCTTCCACTCCCTTTGTGAATACATATCTGTAAATATATACTTTCTCAAGATTAGTGAAAACCGCCTGACCATCCTTCATCACCGCAAGGGATGCTCTTATCTTAGGAATGTTATAACGGCTTCCGGAAATATTGTTAAGGATCAGATCCGCAAAATTGATCTCAGTGTTGTCATCTATTTTTCTTTCGAGATATTTGCCCTGAAGACCGCTGTTTTTAAATTTCAAAGAAACCTTTTTTCTCTGCTCCTCCAAAGCTTCACGCTGCTCGGGAGTGATCTTCAGACCCAGCTTTTTGATGTAATAGTACGGATACCTTATCTGATGATGGATGCCCATGGCGATGAGAATATCCGGGCTCAGATTTGCACTTCTGTGGGTATGAAGATCCGTATGGAATTTCACATCCTCCCTGATGTAGGTTTTTACCAGAGTCTTCCTGATGTCCAGAAGATATCCCTTTGTCTGACTCATAAGAGTTTTGGCGATTGCAGGCACATAGGCCTTTCTCTCGATAGTCCCGTCGGGATAGATATTGGCAACCTTGGTATCTCCCATCCTGAGTATGTAGACCTTTTCATTTTCTCCATTAAAATAACAGGGAACCATGCCTTCGATCACCTTAAGTCCCTCTGAATTATAAGTAATGGGAAGATCACACACCTTGGCAAAATTTGTTATCAGATTCCCGGTACCGTGGTTTGGAGTCTCAAGTATATAGGACATCACATCTTCCTTCATGCTTAAAGTTACGATAACATCCTTTTCCTTATCCAGATAGAATTTTCCAAAATATGCCATATTAAATACCTTTTCGATGTTAAAAGCTGTTGTCCGGTAGATTACCGGCAGTTCATGAAAACCGGATCTTAGCTCATAGTGCCAGCTCATCCAGTGTGTTGCCATAGGAGCTCAAAAATTCATCCATGAAGTCCTTTACCTCCGGAAGCTCTTCCTTCATCTTGTCCAGGGCTTTCAATGTTGATTTCTGTGCTGTAGTGAACTCTTTGTTACCGGATCTTTCTTCTTCGATACACTTGATGAGCGCCGATAATTTATCAGCTGCTTTCACAAGCTTACGCATATACATTTCATCCTCATCCTCTTTATTGGGCTTAAAGATGCTGCTGAAAGCCGGCCTCAGATCATCGGGGAGTCTATCCAGAAGATGATCCTCTGCTATACGTTCAACTGATTTGTATGCATGCCTTATTTCTTCATTATAGTACTTTACAGGAGTGGGCATATCTCCGGTAATGATCTCGGAGGCATCGTGATAGATGCCGATGAGAGCAGCTCTTTCCCCGTCAAGATGTCTCCCGTATCTTACATTACCTATTATGCATAAAGCATGGGAGATCATAGAAACTTCGACAGCATGTTCACTGAGATTTTCCGGACGTGAGTTCCTCATTAGTGCCCATCTTTCGATATATTTCATTCTAGATATGGTTGCAAAAAAAGTATAATTATTCATTCTTTCTCCGATAATTAGAAATTTTTATAGTTTTATTATTTATCATCCCTGATTTTCCGTTCTTAATACCGATCTCCCGAATGTCCCCGAAAATGATAAACGAGGGATTATATTATTATGAAATTTTTCTAATTTCGTAATATTTCATTTGGTTTTGACGCTATTATAAATATACCTCATTTTTATGCATTATTCGTTTTATTTTTAACGATTATACATTCGTTAATTTATGATTTGTTACCTTTAGGATCGGTTTTTGGGAGGGTAAGATAACATATGCAGCTTCAGATCAATGCCGAACAACGAAACCAGCTTTATAAAAAATGGAAAGAGGAATATAAAGTCCGTACCGATATGCACAAGGAGTTTCATAAAATAAAAAAGCGTTACCTTTTTGCGTATGCCTTTATTCTTCTGATGATGTACGGAGCCTACCAGATTTCTCTTAATTATGAGAAGTTCAGATTCTTTGAAGCATATGATCTTTATCAGATTTTCTTCACTGCTTGTCCTTTATTCATCCTGCTACTGGCTATTCACGAGCTTGTGCTGTATAAAAGCATACCTGATCCTGAAAAGATGGAAATTGATAACTTTTTTGTATTCCTTTCCTACAACGAATTCAGCAAGACCACCAAGATCATGGCCATGCCGCTAAGCGAGCACTTTAAGCTCAAAAATGATCCGGAAGCAATCAGCAAAACAGAAAATTCAGAAAACTGCGTGATCATCGGTCAGGTAAATGAGACATAATCAAGAAGGGGAGCAGGCTCCCCTTCTTTTTATATTGCCAGTTTCTTGGCCTTCCTGTTTCTTATGGTTTCAACAATGGACAGCTTTTTCTTCTCTTCCTTAGGCATAACCTTGCCATCCCATGTATTGAAAATCTCCATCATCTTTCCTGTAAGCTGCCCTATGGTCATCTGCGAAGCAGCGTCTATGTACTGACGCATCTCCTCATCAGCGGTGATCTTATCTATCCTCCACTCAGCATCACCTATACTTCCAAAGCCTTTTTCGATGCTGTTTTTTTCCTTGTCTACGATGTCAAAGGTTTTCCCTTCACCTGAAACAACATAGTATATTCCGTGTTTTATTCCGACTATTCCGTTTTTATATTCTTTAAACTTTGCCATTTTAACCCTTCTTATCCCACATTGTTGGCTTCTGTGCTATCTGCTCATAATCATTTACCAGACTTGCCAGTAAACGCTTATAGGTTGTAGTTTTTGTATCTTCCGGTGTTGCTTTTATCCAGTCATAGTAGTGAGACATATAATCCGTAGCCCAGGCATCATAAGCATCAATCCGGATCTGTCCGGGTTTAAGATTCTTTATGCATGCATGATAAAGATTATCAATCTGGTCCTCTGAAAAATCCTTGTAGGTTGCCATGTAAAATATCGGATAAACCGTCTCATCCGCTCTCTTTTCAGCAAGCTCTTCTGCATTGGCAGCATCTTCCACCACTTCATCAACGGTAAAGAGCTCTTCTTCCGCCTCACTCCGCATGAAATCCTTACCGAAAAATGATTCTTCGAGAGTCATCTGATGAGGTTCGCTATCATCGATGATATTGTCAAAATTGCCTTTGTACTCTGAATCCAGAATGCTCTGGGTTTCCTTTAACTCTCCGCTGGTCTTTGCATCCATCAGGAATTTTATACGTACCGGACGGCGATACTTTTTGCCCATGGCATCGGTTTTTAATGCAACATACGCGATTTTTATATCTGTATAATGATTTATCTCTTCCTTTGCCGGAGCAAGTACATCTCTTTCAAAAAATGAAAACTTAGACCAGCTCTTCGGGATCTTCGCTATATTTTTTCCTTTTTTGTTCGGATCCGGTTCCCAATCGGCTATCTTTCTCATAAAGTCATTGTCCGTACCGGTTCCAAGCTCAAATGTCCAGGTCTTATTATTGAACTGATAGGATCTCAAAAGATCAAAGATTCTCGGACTGTACTTATGCGTCATAAGCGAGGTCTCTTCGAGACGTGGTGCTATATAATACTTTTCCTTGTCTGTCATAAGGTTATAGAGAAACGGAAACATATCCTCATGGAATTTTATTTCTACATCACCGCTTCCGGGATCCATATGCACAACATTAAGCCAGTGGACCATTGCTTCCTTGCCGCTTTCCAATGTTATCCACCAGGTTTTCTGTCCTATATCATTAAGTATCGCCTTTGTATTGGTATAGCTCAACTTATTGGCTGATGCACTGCGATGTATGATCTGCTGGAACTCGCTGCAGTTAAAGGTATATACCGTATTGATATCATCCGTGGGCTTTATCTTAGAGATGAGATAATTTACGGCTTTACTTTCAACCAATGTAAGCGAGAATTTTCCCTCCTGAACCATCTTTGTGCTTTTGGCAACCTTTTGTTTTCGAGCTTTTTCTATACTGTGACTCATAAAAATAAAAACTCCTGTAATTCGCTGAATTCCTGAACGAAATTTTAATCAACCTTCTTTTAACATATCATAAGCAGACTGCACCGAAAGTTGAGTGATCATACGGATTATTCTCTCTTATTGATTAAATCCTATTGTAAAGTAAGATAAAGTGTATTTCAATGATTCCGGTACCGTAACTTAACTCAACTTTTACGTATTTTTGCTCAACCTTCCGTATTTTCACTCACTTTTTGGAAGGTTTTTTACGTAAATTCTCTATAATTTCCGTATGCGAACTCAACTTTCGCTTAATGCTGTACTCCTGTAAGCGTATCTGATCCGTACATTTACTCAACTTTCAACATTATGTGCCCTTCGGATATTATTTTCCGTAAATTTACTATACTTTCATCAGTTCAAAAACACTTTTGCCGTATAATAACTCAACTTTTACTATAAATCTACCGTCAATTCTCTCAATTTCAAGCAGGGTATTCCGTAATAATCACCACCACTTCCGTAAATTCACTCAACTTTATATAGCGGTTCTATTTCGATTGTCCGTAAAATGACTCATTTTTCGTATTTTCTCTCCGTAAATTTACTCAAACTTTCTACAGATCCCTGATAATCATATTTATTTCCGATTAAAAAAAGTTCCGTACAATTACTCAACTTTTGCCTGCTCCATCACACTTAAAACCCTTGATTTTACGTACTTTTTCCCACAATTAAATGTACCGTATAATTACTCAACTTTTTGTTCCGGGTTTATTGCCGTTTAACCGTAAAATAAATCAATTCTCATATTATCTCTCCGTAAATTTACTCACCTTTTTATTGATTTCTGCCATCCGGACTATTTCAATTACAGTTTAAATACCGTACAATTCCTCAACTATTCCGTCTTTTTAGTCTCTTTCACCGTACAAAAACTCAATATTTACGTACTATCACTCACTGTTTAACGTACTTCCACTCTCTATTCTCCGTATATCCGCTCTATTTTCAACGTATATGTACTCAACTCTGACGGGATTTCTTCTATAAGATTATAAAATAAATAAAATATATAAATTAATATTATCTACTACTACAATACCGTGCCCCGACCGTAAATTTACTTAACTTTCAAAATCATGAAGTTGTAGTAGTTGTTTTTCATTATCTTTTTAAATTAAAAACACCAATGATAAAGCGAACCAGGCTTTATTCATTGGTGTTTTGTACTTTGATATTTCTAAATCCGGATCAAGTAGTCAGAACAAATCAAATTATATTTTGTACGTAAATTTACTCACACTTTATTTTTCTAAGTCTTATATATCTGAGATCAGGGATTGAAGATCATCTATGATGGTTCTGATCTTTTGTACATCGTTCTTACTGAACTGATATCCTCTCTTCTCTTTTCGTTTAACCAGCTTTATGACATTGTCATTTATCTTGGATATCATTTCATTTACGGCAATGGGTGCCGAAATGCCTATAGATTTATTAAGCTGTTCCTCATCTGCTTCTTTAGCTTCTTTAAGGATCTTATGGTATTTATCTGCTTTTTCCTTAGCTCTTCTAAGCTGAGCCTGAGTATTGATAAGTTCAAGCGAAGAGCTTTCATCGGTTTCCTGATCGCTGTTAACCAGAGATTCTAGTTCCAGGGTTTTGTTCTTCAACCTCAGGATTTCATTCTCTTGTTCCTTGAGCTTTTGCTC
Organism: Oribacterium sp. NK2B42; assembly: GCF_000424445.1. Taxonomy (GTDB): domain Bacteria; phylum Bacillota; class Clostridia; order Lachnospirales; family Lachnospiraceae; genus Oribacterium. The sequence continues at coordinate 26,763 of NZ_KE384188.1, read as the reverse complement.
ATTTTCGCGAAGCTTTTCTTCAGCAGCTTTTTGTGCGGCCTGTCTTTCTTCATCCTGAGATTTTAACTGTTGATATTCGTCATCAGTTACAGCCTCGCCATGTTCATTAATATAATTCAATATATAGTTCTGAACATCTATGCTTCGTGATGCATATTGGTTTGCTTGATTGATGGAAATTTTTTCTTCATCAAGCAATGTCTGGAGACCTACAATTAGATTCTTGTTGATCGAATCATACTTTCTGATCTGTCTTGAAGAAATAGAAAGTTTTTCTGCAATTCTGTCGTATAACTTCTTTTCGATGCCTCTGCTCTGAAGAAGTTCCATAAGTCTGGAAACTCTTTTTCTCATATCTCCGGGATGTGAGGACTCTGATACAGCATCATAGTTCATAAGGAGATTTAACTCCTCAAGCTCTGTCCATGGGATATCATCCCTGAGGATCAATGCAGGAAGTTTTCTGTGCATGAAGGAAGGGTTTCTCTCAAGTATCAGAGAAAATGCGGCATATCTTCTGTGACCTGAAATGATAATAAAGTTACCGGTTGCTTTTCCGCTTCTTTCTTCTCCACCTTCAAATTCTCTTGCTACGACGATGGCTGACTGGAATCCGTTTCTTTCGATATTTTCTGAGAATATATCAATATCTGTGTCGTCGATATCTCTATTGTTAGGGAATGTGACCAGTTTCTCATACTGGATCATTTCGATCTTTGATCCGTTACCTAGGTCAAGACTTACAGTATCAAGCTTCTTTTGTGTATTTTGAAATAATATAGCCGCGTTGTTATATCCAAGGGGTGCGGCATCTTTTTTTGCTGCCATTTAACTACTCCTATTCTAAAAATCCTGGTTTTTGAGTCTTAATATCCGAAACTAACATGAAGATGTAGTCAGCCTTGAAGACTTTTTATATCCATTATGCAATTCTTGTTTCGAGGATTTTTTTAATGCTTATCCATCTCAAATCTGGTTTTGGCATTTGAGTATTTTCTAAGGAGTTTCTTGTAGTCATCCAGATCGATCAATGATAACTGCTGAGCAACATTTATGTAGTCGGTTCCTGCATTGGTCTTTTTATCGTAATAGTAAATAGGCATATATCTGGAAAGAGATTCAGCGATATTGTTATCATCTCTTATTACTGACTTTAATGCTATATTCTGGAACATGGCATCGTATGCTGAATACTTCTGACGTACAAGGGTGGTTCTTGCTTTGACATGTGCAAGAAGTACACCTATGATCTGTAATTCACTGTTGTAATCTGCCTGGATTCTGTAATAGTCCTGGATTACGTCTGCAATTCCGTCGTAAGAAAAGTTTGCAGAGTCAACCGGGATAAGTACGTAATCAGATGCTATCAATGACATATCCGAAAAGCTGTCGGCTGCAGGGTTATTGTCAATGATTATAGTGTCATAGTCTCCTTTTACCTTATCAAGGACTTCCTTAAGTCTGAAAAGATCCTTTTCCTGATAGCCGTTTGAATAGAAGAACTGATCCGGTCTTTTAACATGTTTGTTATTGGGAAGTACATCTACTCCAAATTCTGAATGTACCAACACTTCCTCAAGTGTGGCATCACCGAAAAGCAGGTCTGTTATATCAGAATTTTCTTCATTAAAAACTCTGTATACCTGGCTTGAATTACCCTGGCAGTCCATATCGACTATGAGGGATTTTTTACCTACCAGTGTAGGTACACACGCAAGTTCTACGCAGCTGGTGGTCTTACCTACACCACCTTTTTTATTGAATGCACAAATAATGCTCATTTATTCCTCCGTACAGATGTTCTGCAAAATATATATCACATTTATTGTACTATATTTTTTGCATAAATGAAATATTTTTGATTATAAAAGTATCTGATTTTTTATTTTTTTGAATAAAGTCATTATATTGATTTGTATTTATTGGGTTTTATTTATGCTTTTATTATCTCGTTTTGATATGTTTGTATTTGATCTTAGGCTGGTTTAAATCCAAAGTGGATAACTATTATGGTCTGAATGTATTTATATCAGATTGTTAGTTTTAAACAGCGATATTTTTATTTTGAATATTAATCATTTGCTTTTTATTTTGTCTTGATATTGCTTGACACAATTACTGTATGATTGTGATTTGATTTTGTGTGATGATTTAATTATCTTTCGGGATGAGTAAAGGTAGGAGATCTACTATAGAGTGTGAACTGAGTTCAAGAACACATGTTTGTGAACTCAGTTCACACTCGATTTATCGAATATTGAATCAGATATTGAACCAAAACAACTTTGACATGGTAATTGAATTCCGGATTGATAAATACGAAATGTTTACACTAAATAATGAATGAAGAAAGGATTATTTTACAATTATCTCAAAATACACAAAATAATATTCGTATAATAAATTACAAACAGATCCCGCTCAAATAAATATATAGGTAATATATGTATATAGTGACCAAATAAATTTTAATAATAATAAAGAATATGGATGCGACAAATGTGAACCGGGTTCACAAACGAGTGTTCTGAATATAATAAAATACACATGGTATAAATATAAAACAATTATAAATTTTATAAAATATTTAGTGTAAACGAAAGGGAGACAGGGGCGTGAAACATAGGGCAAGGAGTATTTGGGAAACAAAGAAGGATACAATATAGAGTAAATGAACTATGATTTATATACAATATATAGTATTTGTAAATATTGTGAAACATATTTTTCTAAATCGTGAAACATTATAAATTATATCTAAATATGACTTTAACTGCTTACCTTTATGCAGCTTTTATGATAACCGGAACATTTATCCGGTCAAAAAATCTGTGATATTATAGTGTTGTTAAATGAGTTATGGCATATATAGAAAATGTGGTTTCCGTATTTACCTGACACTGATTACTATCAGCGGCTTATTGAAAGCCGGTGGGCAGAACTTGAACCTGATATCCAGCTTATCCGCAAAGACTGGGATTGTCATTCTTACTAAATGATATCTATTAAGCGGTTAAGAAGTATTGAAATCCGTCTACACGTTCAGGAGAGTATTATGAAAAGATTATTTACAATTGATGATTTCATGGTCGCATTCATTGCTGCGCTGGGTTATGGCTTTGGCGAAAACATCGCATACCTTCTTGGCTGGCCGCAACTCGCATGTATAGCGGCATGTTTTGTTCTGGGAATTGTTCTCGAAGAGCTCATAAGCGCAATCGTCTTCAGTAAGGCTGTCCAGAAAAAGCCAATAAACCGTGTCATTACTTTTGTGGTGATCTTTCTGATTGTCGTGGCTGCCCAGTGTATTTCTGTAAGGTGGATGGGGGTTTCAATGCTTGCTTACATAATGGAAGAGTCCGCATTTGTCATCGGACTTCCCGTTAGCGGTTTTGTAATAAATCTTATCTTGCGTGCATACCACATACGGAAGATCCGAAAGCTTTACGGGAATGGAAGTGAAGGATTTATATTCGATGTGAAAAAAGAAGATATCGAGGAAACCAACATGCAGAACCGGGCTATAACTGGTGAATACGATAAAGACTGCGCAGTAAAGACAAGAACCGGTATCTTCGTCGGAGAAAAGCAAAAGAACGTAATCCGATATCTTGGGATTCCTTATGCAAAGCCACCGGTTGGTGAACTCAGATGGAAGGCTCCCGAACCGCTTCCTTCATCGGAGAATGTATTTGAAGCTGTAAATTTCGGAGCTTCGGCCATACAGGTCGAGCATAGTGGAGTGATCTTAAAGCTTCACAGGCAGAGTGAAGACTGTCTTTATTTAAATATTTTTACAGGAACTAAAAAAACAGGAGGATCAAAAAAACCCGTTCTTGTGCTGTTCCACCACGGCGATTTTACTTCCGGAGGATCTGCCGATCCCCTGCTTGATGGTTACAATTATGCCGGATCCCATCCGGATGTTGTATTTATCAGCTTCAATTACCGCCTTGGTATATTCGGATTTATCGATTTTTCAACTGTCCCGGGAGGAGAGGCTTACCCTGACGCATTAAATCTGGGGCTTCTTGATCAGATTGCGGCACTTAAATGGATCAAAGAAAATATAGCTGCATTCGGAGGTGATCCTGAAAAGATTTCGGTAATTGGATTTGAGTCCGGAGCGGCATCTATCTGTATGCTTACAGCTGATAAGCGTACCATGGGGCTGTTTAATAAAGCTTTTGTATTTTTCGGCAGTCCTGAAATGATATATGACACGCCGGACGGATCACGAATCCTGGCAGAGAATCTGTTAAAAGAGACAAATACAAAGACGATGGATGAGCTTGTCCGGCTTGATACGAGATCATTGAAGGATGCATCACAAAAGCTTTGGAAGGACTTTTGCGGACCGGTCTGCGACGGAACATGGTTTCCTGTTGATCTGTACCATGCCTACCGGGAAGGATATGCTTCAGACATAGATTTCATCATTGGAATTCCAAGTAATGAAACTTCAGTTTTTCGCTCATTTGTCGGGAAAAAGAATTATGAAGTTCTTATATCTGAAACTATGTCCGAGATCAAAAGCAGCATTAATGGTCCGATAGTTGATGCGGTACAGGAATATATCCGGACACAGGCGGATGCTTCAGCTAAACTTGATACAAAGTCAAAGCTTGTAGAAGAGTGGCTCGCCCTTAGTATTTACCGGGTTGCGGTAAGTCTTTCCGAGGGCGGAAGCAGAGTATATGTTATGTACTGGGATGAGAAACCGGTACTCGAAAAGCTGGGTTCTGGGTCGGTTGATGCAGTGGCGACACTCCTGGGAAACAGTAATGGTTTACGTATGTATGGCAGTGTGATGAACAAAGATTTGTCATTAATACTTCAGACATTTTTACTCAAATTTATAAAAGGAGAGTCCATGCAGCTGTATACTAACGAGATCAAGGGGGTTGATGCGCTTAAATGGAAGGCATTTCCCGGGGATCTTACCGTATCGGACGGAAAGATCATGTGTGATTAAGCCCACAACAACAGGATGAACTTCAGGTATCCGTACGTGTACTTGATGAGCGGATACGTAAGCTTAAGGAAAAGATGTACACGGTGTGTTTATGGTACCAGGTTTTATAAATCAGTGATTATAAAAAGGAAATACGTTAACAATGATCGATGTATCAATTCCATATCTGATTGTGATAAATGTCATTGCCTTCCTGTTGTACGGTATCGATAAGGAAAAGGCGCGGAAAGGAAGATGGCGTATCAGTGAGAAAGAGCTTATTCTTGTGGCGGTAATCGGAGGCAGTGTCGGAGCATTTTTCGGGATGCATTTTTTCCATCATAAAACCAGGCATTGGTATTTCCGATATGGTATACCGGCGATAGTTATTCTGCAGATTATATTGGTTGCAGTTCTAAAGAAATAATACTTTTAACCGTTGGAGAATGTCGTAAGGAGGATGATCATGGAATTCAAAAAAGGATTAGGTTGGAAAGCCTGCTATGATGAAGAAAGAAATCTTTATACAGCCGAACGTGGTGGACCGGGCGCCTACAATTTGTATGAAATAACAAAGGAAATATATGATCAGCTGGAAGACGGCGCAAGAGAAATCGATGTTTATAAGCTGATAACTGAGGGAAGGCATCTGTATATGGATGTGGATGACAGATGCGGCCCACCATATACGGTTGTATTCGATCACGATTATGAAAAATTATGTCCATGGGCAAAGGTGATTTCAAGCGGTAAAGTATGGCCGGATGAACTCACGGATGCGGCGGTAGAGATTTTTGAATCTGAGAAAAACAACCGGGAGCAGCGACGTAAAAGGAGAGAAAATAGCGAGAATAGTTAGTTGAAAGGCGGTTCCCGGAGGGGAGCCGCCTTTTTGAACTGAGGTGGGTGATAGTGTAAAAAGATGGGATTGTAGTAAGGGTTAATTCTTTGAAGAATTGTCCTGAGATGTTTCACTGTTAGCTGATGACTGATCTCCGGACTCAGCTGATGATCCGGGCTTTCTGTCGGGTTTACCTGAAGGTTTTTCGCCGTTTTCAGGTTTCGCATGATCGCCGTCAGGTTTTGAACCGGTTTTACCGCTTTCGGATTTTGAGTTGTTACCATCAGGTTTTCCGGATGGCTTTCCTGAAGGTTTTTCACTATTGCCTGACTTCGCATGATCACCATCAGGCTTGGATCCTTTTTCACCCTTGCCGGATTTATCTTTAATGTCGGGTTTTTCAGCCTTGCCTGACTTGCCGTTCTTGTCGGAAGAAGAACTCTTGTAGGCTTCAACGGCTGTTCCGGTTGAACTTGTTCCTTCTTCATATGCAGTTCCGTTAACATAAAGTGTAAAGCCGTTAAGGTCGATGGCATCCTCATCACAGGAAAGACTTGTGATATATGAATCACCGGTAAGCTTCCATGTGGAGTCCTCGGAAATCTCTACGTAAACCGCACCTGCGGCACCGTCGGTATTGATAGCACCTGAGTAAAGAGTGCCGTCATTAAGGTACATATTGAGGGTGGAAATGCTGTCGACAACAGTATTTCCTTCGAATTCCTGCTTTGCTGCAGTGAATGTAACCTGTCCGCCGTTTGAGCCTTCGGAACCCCAGCCGGCTTTTTCGATGCGAAGGAAGTCATCGCTTGCATAAGTGAAGTCAACATCTTCGATATCTATCTCGGCAGTTGTGTTATTGACATAGAATATACCGCCATTCTTGTTAACGAGGGAACCGCCTGTCATCTTAAATACAGCAGTGCCTTCATCGGCATCACCGGACATTGACTGGTAGAGCATTACAGCCTGATAAACATCGGATTTCTTACTGTTCTTCTTTGTGTTATTTGCAGTCATGTTGACATTTTCAAGGGTAACAGAATTCTTACCCTCCACAACAACACCCTGAGCCACATTTGAAACAAGTTCAGCATTCTTTACTGTGATATCTGCTGTTGAATAGATAGCCGGAGAACCGGAGCCGTTGGTTTCATAGTAGCCACCGTCCACGTTTACGGTTCCGCCGCCTCTGTCGGAACGGATAGCCGCCGATGATCCACCTTGGGTGATGATGTCGAGTTTCTCGGCATTCATGGTTCCTCCACCGGTCGTCATGAGACCTCCGGAGTTATTGGAAGCGGTTCTTATGGTAGAATCGGAAATATTGACAGTGGTGCCTTCACCGTAACTGAAGACAGCATTGGCATGACCGCCATCGGTTGTGATCTCGGCATTTTTAATGTTTAAGGTTGCGCCGTTTTCAGCAAATACGGCAGCATTGTCCCCATAGAAATCAGCTTCCTCACTTCCGGATTCGCCGGTCTTATTTACTTTGATGTTTTCGTAGCTAATGTCTTCGCCGTCAGCATGTATGGCATGCCCGCCATCTTCGCTGTTCTCGTAGCTTGACTTTTCTGCAGACTTTTCTGTAGCATCTTCAGCTTCCGTAGTATCGGATTCCGCTTCGGTTTCAGCCTTTGTTTCAGTCTTCTTAGTAGTATCTTCGGATGAAGCAACAGGAATTTCTGTCCCTGCACTACAGCCAACAACATTTGTGGCAAGCATAGATGCTGCCATAAGCATAAGTATTTTCTTCTTCATAGTAGTATCCTCGTTTCTTTCGGGAGTGTATCCCATATAGATGTTGTGTGATATGATCCATAACGATTTAAGTGTTTGCAGGATCTGATATTCACTTCTTACATGACGCATAATACCCCTAAAAGCTTAAACGAGTCTGAAAAATCTGATACCGGAAAATCAAATGATAATTATGACTACACCAATCTGTATGATCCGGAACACCTTGATGATAAGGGACTTGCGAAGGACATCATTAGTTTCCGATAAGAAACTGCTGAAAATCCGAACAACTCTGAAATTGAAAAAAGTGTCTTCAGGCTGAAAAAGCCTGAGGACACTTTTTTATTTTACACAAGACCGGGTATTTATTACAAATTTGTATGAGAGAGTATTCCCGGTAGCTCAACATAATGCTGAACCAAAATACTTTGTATATCAGGCGAATATTTCAGCACATGGTACGCATTTCCTTTTTGACTGATTCTGTCTTCAACGATCACACCGAGATTTTTTCCCTTTTCTGTCGGTATTTTTGAATATGTGTCGTCGGACTCGAAATCACTTGATATGATGCCTTCCTCCAGCAAAATCTCTGTGAGTCTGGTAGCAGGAAGCCGTTTGACATTTTCCCGCTCACATATCCGATTCATCTCATCGCGAATTTCCGATACCGTTTTATATCCGTCATAATTGTAGTTTTCAGCTTCCTCGGGAAAAAGACTGAATTCCTGCTTGGTTTCCTTTTTTCTTACTTTGGTAACGGAAACCGTTGTTTCCTGTTCCGGTGAAACCCTGTCGGTGAGAAGATCGGGATATATGTCTGTATACTCTTTTATGACTTCAAGGAACCGTTTCCCGTATTTCATATATTTGTTGTCACCAACACCTGAAACTCCGAGCATTTCCCGCTGGTTGGCCGGTACCTTGACCGCCATTTCTATCAAGGTTTTATCATTAAAAATGATATACGGCGGCATGTTTTCTTCACGGGCAATCTCAAGCCTGAGCTCACGAAGCTTGTCGAAAAGTTTGAAACCGGAGGATGTAAGTGAACTGATTCCAACCTGTCTTTTTTCAGCCTTGCTTTTTTCAGCCGGACGTTTATCTTCATCTGTGATCTTCACAAGAACCTTGGTCTCGGGATTTTTAAGCTTCCTGATATCCCCCATTTTTAGAACCTGATATGCACCGAGCTGAAGATAACCTTCGAGGATAAGCTGCTCCACCAGTCTCAGGAGAAGACTTTTGTTTGATGAAGAAAGAACTCCGTAGGACTTATAATTATCTGCACCTATCTGCTTTAATCTTGCGGTCTTTGCTCCCAATACGGCATCAACGATGATAGTTCTTCCGAATCTTTCCTTTGCCTCATAAACACAATTGATGATCTTTTTTGCGGACTCGGTCATATCGATGGTTTCAAATTCCCTAAGACAGTTTCCGCAGTCACCGCAGGGCTCCTTTGGCTGCTCCCCGAAATACTTAAGTATATAATTTCGAAGGCACTCCGTGGTATAGCAGTACCTTTCCATGGACTGCAGTCTCTGATTATCCCGTTCTCTTATGTTTTCAAGATCCATGGGATCGATGTCGGCTGTTTCCTTTTTCTCCAGCAAAAATTTGTTAATGACTACATCCTGCGCCGAATACAAAAGGATACACTTTGACTCAAGTCCGTCTCTTCCTGCTCTTCCGGCCTCCTGATAGTAGTTCTCCATGCTTTGGGGCATATTGTAATGGATGACAAATCTTACATTGGACTTGTCTATGCCCATTCCGAAAGCATTGGTGGCAACAATGATACTTGTATAATCATAAACAAAATCATCCTGCATTTTCTTTCTGTCTGATGGGTTCATACCGGCATGGTATTTGCCAACGGATATTCCTTTTTTGAACAGCATCTCAAAAACACTGTCTACATTCTTTCTTGTAGAACAGTAAATGATTCCGCTCTCACCGGGATGGTCTGCAATGAAATCCAAAAGGTATTTATCTTTATCTTTGGGCTTCTCCACCTGGAAGAAAAGATTCTCTCTGTCAAATCCCAAAACCAGAGTATAAGGATTCCTGAGTCCCAGGATGCAGACTATATCTTCCCTGACATTTTTTGTGGCAGTTGCCGTAAACGCACTGATAATCGGTCTCTCATCAAGAAGCTTTACAAACTCTACGATCTTCATGTAGCTTGGACGGAAATCCTGTCCCCATTGGGAGATACAATGGGCTTCATCTACTGTAAGCATTGAAATCCGGATCGATCTTGCAAGATCTACAAATTCATCTGTCATGAGACGTTCCGGTGCCACATATATGATCTTGTAAGCACCTTCTCTTACACTGCGTAAGGTTTCATAAAAGTCACCTCTGGAAAGGGAACTGTTTATGAAAGCAGAAGGTATCCCGGCTTCGTTCAGGGACTTCACCTGATCCTGCATGAGAGAAATGAGCGGAGAGATGACCAGTGTTATTCCCGGCAGAAGCATTGCCGGAATCTGATAGCATACGGATTTACCGGCACCTGTGGGCATAACCGCAAATACATCCTGCCCCTTAAGAATGGAATCTATGATTCCCTTCTGGCCCGGTCTGAAATCATCATAACCAAACAATGCTTTCAGTGCTTCTTCGGGAGTTTTAAACTCCTTTATGGCCGGAGGTTCAGTGATATTTGATGATGACTCGTAATAATCCTCATAGTCATCCTGTTCTTCATAATCCTTCGCCATTTCAAACAAACTATTCCATTGTGAATCATCTATGTCTCTATCGTTCATCCGATCGGTTCTCCTCTATTAACGCATGTTTTTCGCCGTTTATCTCTCACATACAGATGCAGATCTATCCGGTTCCTATTATTGAATAAAGTCAGTACAACAAAACCAACAGGCAGTACCGGCTTAGCCTGGGATTCTAAGCTTTTAGAATCATAACACAGCCCAAAAGATTTTCATATTGTCTGTTTTCAGACCATATAATAAAAAGAGTCTTTCAGCCATCTGGCAAATCTGTATATTTTCGTCGATGTGTTATAACGTACAGTACCGGATATCAAATTCCATATGTACTGATATTCGTGTTTTATATATTTCTGATCTCGTGTAGAATAGTAGGCATTAGCAAAGGAGAAATCATATATAGGGATTCTACACAGGGATGGAGGAAATACGATGGAATTATTTGACGGAAGGCCGGAGAATGTTGAGGGGCGGCTGCCAAGAGAGGTACGCACTTATGATTTTCTGGATTCTTTAGGCATTAAATATAAAAGAATGGATCACGAGCATGCGGAAACAATGGAGGCTTGCGAGGAGATAGACAAAATCATGGATGTTGTGATGTGCAAGAATCTGTTTTTGTGCAATCGACAGAAGACAGCGTTTTATCTTTTGATGATGCCCGGAGATAAGAAGTTTAAGACAAAGGAATTGTCTTTTCAGATAAATTCCGCCAGGCTTTCTTTTGCAGAAGCGGAGGATATGTTGAAGTATCTCGACATAGAACCGGGGGCTGTCAGCGTTATGGGTCTGATGAATGATAAAGATCATGCAGTAAAGCTTCTGATCGACGAGGATGTGCTGAAGGACGAGTATATCGGGTGTCATCCATGTGTGAACACAGCGAGCCTTAAGATGCGCACTGATGATGTGATAAAGAAGTTTCTTCCTGCTGTAGAGCATGAATACATGACGGTTCATTTGGTGGGGGAATAAAACTGAATCGTAATTACAAAAAATTGAACCCGGTTCATTTTTTCCGGTGACTTCAGTAAATGGTAACAGTTCATTCAGTGGGCCAGGAGGACGGGAGTTGGTGGACCATCAACCCCGTCCTCCTGGCCCACCGAATGAACTGTTACGGATGCTCTGAATGGTTATATTGTAGTGCTGGATTTATCAGATGTGAAAGAGGCAGTAAGACTTTTACGCATTAACTCAAACAATCTGAATCAGTATGCCCATAAAGCCAATGCAACAGGCAAGGTGTATCAGGAAGATATTGAACAATTGAAAAAGCAGCATGAAGATATCTGGAAGGTTATGAATGATATTTTGATGCGGCTATCAAATATTTAACAGAAGCTGGCTGTGAGATTTTATTATCTTGCGGCCAGCTTTTTTCGTTAGGAGGAAATATATGGCAGCAACAAAACTAATAGCAATGTATCAGAATAAGGGACTCACCCAGGGAGAAACTTTTGAAGCCAAATGTAAATATGTAGAGAATCCGGATAAGACAGAGGATGGAAAGCTTATCACGGCTTATGCCTGTGATCCTAAAGCAGTAGCTTCAGAATTTGCACTGATGAAAAGAAACTATGATGCATTTATTGGTAAGGAAATACCTGGGGATATTATTGCTTATCAGATCAGGCAGTCCTTTAAGCCAGTGGAGATAACACCGTAAGAGGCTAATAGAATCGGTTATGAAACAGCCATGAGATTTACAAAAGGCAAATAAAAACATAAGTATAGTAAAAGAGATGGAGGGATAATGGAATCTCTCCATCTCTTTTAGAAAAACCGAGAAACTGTAATGAAATTTACTCTCTTCCATCAAGAAGATTGCCCAGGTCTATAAGCCAATCCCATTTGTAATCTTCTTCATTTGCATACCAGTTTCCATTCGGAAGTTCAAAATTAGTAGAACTTGATACTGCAGTACAGCTAAATGTATCCTTACTATCATCGTAGGTATTTATTTCCTTAGATTTTTCATCATCTACCCAATCATACTCTGTGACCTTTTTACCTTTGGCTGAAGCAGATATTGTTTTTATTTGTGCATCTGAAGTGCCTCCCCAGGAAACCTTTATTTCTGAAGGTGTAAATGATTCTGTTATTTCAGATTTCAATTTACCTGCCTTTTTCTCTCCCCAAATGTCTGTATACCACTCTGATGCTTTATAATTGATAGTACCGGGGGAAATCCGAATGGAATCTTGATTAAAATCTATTTCACGTCCACCGGAAGTATATCCATAAGGACCTGAATTTGTCGTGATGGAGTTGTATGTTCCGGAAATAGTATATCCATCAACCCAACGTTCAAGGTTCTTTCCTCTACTGGGATCACCATTCATATATAAAACCCAGTGCTGTTCCGGAACTACAATCTGGAAGTTGCCGTTATTAAGCTGGATTGTTGCATGAATATCTTTAGTGTCATCAGTTTTTAAAAATGAAGAAGAAATAATAGCATCAATTGTTTCTACATGATCACGCTTTCCATAGTCCGGTGTATCAACTGGTTCTCCCTGTGTTTCATTTTCTTCCCTGATATCTTCAGCTTTACGCTTTAATCTCCAGGATACAGAATAAGGTGACCGGACTTCTTTATCATTAACCAAATCATATTGATATTGAAATATCTCAATATCAACAGCTTTAGACTTGTCTTTCCAGTTCACTCCTAAACTACCTAAATTTTTTTCTACTTCTTTGCCTAAGTCATCAGTGGTTTTATTACTGTCTATTATATACTCTTTGCCGGTAATCTTATTTTTAATTACCGTTTTAATTCCGAACAAATATCCTTTTTCAGTAGCCTGTGTAGGTAATTCCGGTACTTTGATCTTTAATGTAGCCGTCTTTACAATTCCCATTGAGTCTAAATCTTCTTTTAATTCTACATTGGGTTTGTCAGGTTCAAACATAACTACAACAGCATAATCAGAGTTTTCCTTCGGTTTAGAAGTGCAGATTAATTGAAGTACTCGATGTATATTTATGCCCATTTGAGAGTCTATATCTGTATCTGTTGGAGAAATATAAAGATTATTATGAACATCAAACTTTCTATAATCATTTAAATTTTCGACCATTCTAGGAATGACAGAAGTGTCCTCTGCCGCAACAGAACGAGGCACAGCATAGATACTATATCTCCTTTTGTCTGTGCTACGATCTCCCTTATCCTTAAGCTTAGTACTCATATCAGCAATGAACCTATAAGATAACAGCGAATAGGGCTGGTTATTTGCTCTGACTATTGAAACCGGAGAATTCAATTTTATCTGATAGTTGAAATTATACGTACTATATAGCTTACTAAGATCAGAAGGTAAATCATATAAATCCTGCATATATTGTAGGTTTAAAATTATATCTCTGTACTCATCACAATATCCTGCCCATAGTTTACTAAATTCTTCATCTGATTCTATTAGATAAGCACTCTTAAGTGATTCAACGATGTTATGGTCATTAACATAACCGGCATTAAGTAATGTAGTCGCTGATGTGGTTTTACGTTTATTCTCACGTAGATAGTCAAGAAAATCACCAAGAGCATACCCGGTACTAACAGAAGGAGTAGTATCGTATTTACCCATTAGCTTATGTGGTTGAGAGTTCAGTTCGGCAGCATAATTAATGGTATGCTTTCTTGATACAAGCCCTAGTTTTTTAAACTCTTCAGATTCCTCATCATGGTTTGGTTTAGTCTTGATCTTTCCATTATTATAATAATAAGTTGCAGCATCAAATTCAAATTGGCTCGCCATCATTTCACAATACTTAAGATTGACAAACCATTGTGTGCCCAGACTCAAAATTCCAAATCCAATATAGTCATTGTCAATCAAGAATCTTTCTTTAACATACTCAGGTTGAACCATGTGCAATGTTTCATGCAGGCATGTCAGCAGCATACTTTCTTTATTTGGCTCACCTATACCTTTTGCTTTATTTCCATCTATAAAGAGTGAGTCAACATTAACCTTCATAAATCCTGAATGCAAATTTTTATAATCCTGAGACCCATAATCCTGTAAATCTGAAAACTCACTACGAGGCAATAGCTGATATTCCATCACATATGATGGCAGTTTAATATTTTGATCCTCCATATAAGCCAAAGAAGTATTTATGGAATCTGAAATGACATTCAAAACTTCCGGAAGTTTAAACTGTGATTTTATAGTAGTTAATTCCTTGTCATTATCTGCATACTCCTGTATAAACTTTAGTTTATCCAGTTTGCTGACTGCTTTCTTACGTTGTTGTGCTCGCTTTATTAGTTTAGCTAATACAGATTCTACATTTTTATCGTCCTTAATCTGACCCTTGATGGCTTTTTCATATTCAGCCTCAGCCTCTGTACGAACTATCTCTACACGTTTTTGATATTCTGTGACCCATTCATTGAACACTTCACTTTCAACATAATTATTATAAAGATTACTACTATACCCGGTATCTAATCTCTCAGATGGCATAGCTACATCTTTATATTTAAAATACATTATATATCTTGGATCTGTCTGTAAACTTAATGTCCCTAAAGGATTCTTAATAAAATAGCTGTTTACATGCCATTCTTTCAACCCCCAAATAATTAACGGAACAGCAACAACTATAGCAACAATTGCCCCGGATAATGTAACTTTTATAGCACATATGGCTTTTATAACGTTTATTACTACTCCAAACACAGAGTTTTGACTGGATGAAACGGTAAGAACTCCTTTTTCTAAGTTTCCGGCTAATTCAATGGGTTCATCTATCTCCGGAACATAACGCACAACAGAAGTGTATGGCTGCAATTCTTCAGGTATACCTAATGTATTTAAATCCAATTCAATTTGAAATTTTCCCGGTAGTACTTGTGTGGACTCAAGCCCGGCATCTATATCAAATGCATATATCAGATCACCTTTAAGTGTATTTGCAACCTGCTGTTCGAATTTATCAAATGTTTCGTCATCAATATCAGTAATCTTAAATTCTCTGTCTTGATCAAGGGCATTTTCGACAGCTTTAACTTGCATTCCATCCATTGGCGAAATGTTAAAAGCCTTGCTTTTTCCGGCTAAAGCTACTTTTTCCAATACACTTGTATCAGGAAGACCATTATAATCTGAAGTCAATGCAGCAACAGGATTATCTTTTACAGGTGGTGAGATTTTCTTACGTAGCCACCCTGGTTTTACTAAACTTGTGAACAAAATAGCAAATACTAAAAGCAATGACACAATAGTCTTTGGTACTCTTTTATTCTTTCTTCTATCGGATTCACTGGTTCTTAAGTTATTTACACCTGAATAAATAGGGTTATTTACATTTGAAGAATTATTAAAGAGATTACCCTCTTTATTGTTCTGTGTAAGATGGTATCCACAATAGGGGCAAAAAGATGCTGTAGCATTTATTTGTTTGCCACAGTTCCTACAAAATTTCTTAATAATAGTATTATCAATTAAAGGTGAACCACAGTTATAGCAGAATCTTTTATCGGATTCATTATATTTCCCACACTTTGGACAATTCCTTCCCATATGAATGAACCTTTCCTTCCCATATGAATGAACCTTTCTTGTCTTCTTGTATATAATCATTAATGTTTATATATTTATATCGACGTCCCTGTATTGTTTTATAATGTCTCAACCAAACCCCACGGTCTAAAGACCCGGCTTTTTAAGCTGAGACATTATATTAATGAGTGTCATTTGCTCGGGAAAATGTATTTTCCCCCTTGACATCATGTAATGGACGCCTAAAAGCCTTATAATTATGCAATAAAGATAGTGTAAAATGCTGATAAGGGTATCCGTGGTGATATCTGTGGGGGGCTGTAGTTGATACAATTATTTCAGAGAACAGGAGAAGGAATATGCCATTCATTTCAACAAAAACAAACGTTACGGTAACAAAGGAAAAAGAGAAACAGCTCAAGGAACGCCTTGGACAGGCTATTTCAATCATTCCTGGGAAGAGCGAGAACTGGCTTATGCTGGCAATCGAGGGAGATATTCCTATGTACTTTGGTTCAGATGATTGGGGATGGAATGGGAACAATTTCTGATAAAGTACATGTCTGCAACTCGTTAAAAGAGGCTGTTTCATTAGTCTCAGGGAAAGACGTTTCTGTAGAGAGAAAGCAGGCAGTTCACGGTGGCGATGCCAATGATGCCTATAAGCTTTTTCTTTCTAATGGAGAAGCTCTTTTTCTGAAAGCGAACATTATTTCAAACAAAGATTTCTTCAGAGCTGAAGCTGAGGGAGTAGATGCCATAAGGACAACAGGAACCATCAGGGTTCCGAATATCCACGCGATTGGCATAGATGATGGCTATTCGTTTCTTTTGATGGAATTTATCGAACGAGCTGTGACAGTGCATGACTTTTGGGAAAAGCTTGGCACAGGTCTTGCTGCCATGCATAAGGCGGATGTATCATCTTTTGTGACAGATGGGAAATATGGCTTTAATAGTGACAATTATATCGGTGCCGGCAGGCAGAAGAACACTCCAAAGAGCAGCTGGATAGAGTTTTTTTCTGAATGTAGACTACGACCACAGTTTGAGCTGGCGTCAAGATACTTTGACGGAAGTTTCGTCAGAAAGACAAATTGGCTTCTTGATAACCTGGACAGATTCCTTTATGAACCTGAGAAACATTCTCTTTTGCATGGGGATCTGTGGGCCGGTAACTTCATGTCGGATGAAACGGGGCAGCCAATGCTGATAGATCCGGCGGTATACGTTGGGTGTAATGAGGCGGACATTGCTATGACTGAGCTGTTTGGAGGCTTTAACAGAAAGTTTTATGACGCGTACTTTAAAGCCATGGGAGTTATCCCGGGCTATGATGATAGAAGGGATCTATATAACTTATACCACCTGACAAATCACTTGAATCTCTTTGGAAGTTCGTATTTGTCGGCGGTCATAAGGACGATTGAGAGATATTGTTAAGAGATATCCGGAGGATGTATGAGAGTCCTTAAGCAAAGGAAAACGGAAATCAAACGTATTCTTCTAAGTAAAACGGATGGAGTTTGTGCTCGTTGCGGAAGGCCTATTACCTTGGAGAAGACAACGATAGAACATTACGTGCCAAATTACAGAGGCGGAGCAGATGACGAAAGAAATCTACTTCCGCTATGCAAGAAGTGTAATAAACAGAAAGGCTCAAAGATAGTGGATGCGAAGGAGTACTATCCGTTTCTTAAGAGCAAATACTGTTTAGATGCAGATAAATATAAACTTGGTTGGGAAAGTGTAACTGAATGGGCAGAAATGACAGAAGGAAAAAAAGCTAAATGAAGAAGACTCAAGGAATACTATCATATATCTTTATTATACTTGGAGCCATAATGGCAAGTTTTTCGGTTGCTTTGATATTGCTTCCAAATGATGCTATAGACTATGGAACTGCCGGTGTGGCCATCATTATCAGTAAGCTTACCGGACTTCAGCTGTCACTTTGGATGATTGCAGTTTTCCTGCCATTTTTGATCGCAGGTTACATTTTTCTTGGAAGAAGTTTCACTATAAAAGCCGCGGTTGGTTCCATCGTCTACACTTTGGGGCTTGTGTTTTTTGAGCATATTCTATTTGAGTTAAATACTGAACACTTTCTAGCGGTAGCTTTCGGTGGAGCAATACTTGGCTTCGGATTATCATTAATCCTCCGCTATGGCGGCTGTATAGACGGTTCAGAAATTCTTGCGAATATCATAGTAAAAAAACTATCCGATAAGACAGGAAGAAACTACAGCATGACACCGGTGCTTCTGGCGTTCAATGCTCTTGTGTACCTCACGGTATTTGTTGTGATAGATGCAACAGCCGCACTTCTAAGTCTTCTTGTATATGTTGTTGCCACAAGCGTAATAGACCACTATACTGATCATTTTGAATCAATCAAGCAGGTTACCATTATTACCCAGGATCCTGATGGAATAATAAGTGATATCAAGAGGCAGCTCAATAAAACCTGTACTATCATGAATTCCCGGGGTGCCATTGCAGGAGAGAATACAACATTATTCTGCTATATAAGCTATTTTGAACTGTCGGTGATGAAAGAAATTATATCAAATCATCCAGGGAGCTTCAGTACAGTATCGACCATCGATGAGATAATAAGATAATATCGTTCAAGAACCGGTTCGCCGGTTCTTTTTTTTGGTCGTGAATCGAAGGTCATCCATCTTAAACCGGGTCGCTCCGACGGAAAATCTAAAGCAGAATCTCTAAGCGGCTTTGATCTACAGAGCCCTCCGGCTGAACTGTTACCACTATCTATCGCAATTATATAATCATTTTCGGAACAGTGTTGACAAGTGCCTCTTCTGTGGTTTATATTCTCTGACAAGTCAAAAGGGAGTAGCTTCCACATGATTTATGTTGTGTCGCATATTTCGTCATTACGGGCATTTGCCCCGGAATATGTTTTATTAGCGAGACTTTTACTGCAAACAGCAGTAGAAGTCTCTTTTTTGTGCTAATGATGAGTCTATGGTGCTTTTTAGTCTATGGAATTTTTTTCATTAGAACAAAAATGACTTCAGCAAATGACACTAAGAATACTGTGTGAGGCTCTGGACTGTTTTTTATTTTCAGGAGGAGAAATGATTATAATCTATATTTTGTTTTTGGCCGTCGGCATGTTCGCACTTATCAAGGGAGCTGATATTTTCGTAAGCGGAAGCTCATCCATTGCCAAAATGTTCAATGTATCGTCACTGATAATAGGACTTACCATTGTAGCTCTCGGAACCAGCTTGCCCGAACTTGCAGTCAGCACATCTGCAGCCCTTCAGGGATCCAATGAGATAGCAATCAGCAATGTTGTTGGTTCAAACCTTTTTAATCTTCTTGCCATACTTGGCATATGTGCTGTAATGAAGCCTGTTTCTGTAGAAAATGATGCGGTTACGAGAGATATCCCTTTTTCCATCATCATTACTATCCTTGCACTTTTTATAAGCTGCTGGCCGATACTTATAAATGGTGGTTTTGTAAATATAGATGTATCTCAGAATGCCGGAACCGTAACAAGAACAGGTGGTTTTATTTTCGTGCTTCTGCTTGCCGCATATATTGTAAATCTGATAATAGCTGCAAAGAAAAGTAATGCTGAATCTGAAGAAGCTCCTTCTTATAGTCTTTTAAAGTCTATAGCCATGATTGTTTTCGGAATAGGAACAATCATTCTTGGAGGACAGATAGTTGTATATTGTGCTAAAGAAATAGCAAAAGCAGCCGGTATGTCTGAAACACTCATCGGATTAACGGTTATAGCTTTTGGCACTTCTCTTCCTGAACTTGTCACTTCTCTTGTTGCGATAAAGAAGCAGGAGGCAGCCATGGCAATCGGTAACACTATCGGGTCAAACATTTTCAATATTCTTTTCATACTGGGTGTCTCTGCAATTATTAAGCCTGTGAATGTGAATATTGCTTCCTGCATTGATCTGATCATTCTAGTATTAGTGACTATCGTTGTTCTTGTTTTTGCAAAATCTGACAGAAAGATATCAAGAATTGAAGGCGGACTGATGATTCTGATGTATGCGACAGATATGGTTTATGCAATTATCAGATGATGATTTTATTTTAAAACATTACTACTCTGACTGCTCTCACGGGCAAGCCCGTGGGAGCAGTCAGTCCCTTTGTCATAGACATCCGCTTGACTATATCCGTACATGCAGTTTTTTGGCGCCAGCCAAAAAGGTGTCTCGCCCGGCGAGATTTCCGGACGCTTTTTCCTTATTTGCGTCCGGAAACCTTCAGATATATATTAGAGCATGATTTACTCATTGTCACTGATTCAGATAATATGTATTATAGAATCATATATACGGGTTATATCCCGGATCCGGAGTTCCGGTATGTTTTCGGAGGTTAGACGAATGGAGAAAAAGGGGCTTATTTTTACCAATGACAATTGTATAAGCTGCAATAAATGTGTAAGAGTATGCACTTCTCCGGGAGCCAGCTTCGTTCACATTGATGGAATCTCAACGGTAGTGCAGATTAATGAAGAAAGATGTATATCCTGCGGGGCATGCTTTGCCCTCTGTGAGCATAATGCCAGAGACTATCATGATGACACGATAGATTTTTTTGAAGACCTTAAAAGGGGTGAAGACATCACTCTTTTACTGGCACCGGCATTTAAGGCCTCCTATCCAAGGGAATACGGAACTATCCTTGGCGGGCTCAAAAAACTCGGCGTTAAAAGGATCATATCTGAGGCTTTCGGTGCTGATATCTGCACATGGGCTTATCTTAAGTGTATTACTGAAAAAGGCCTTGTAGGAAAAATCTCCTCCCCATGTCCTGTAACCGTTTCTTATATTGAACACTGCATGCCGGAACTGATTGACAGCCTCATGCCTGTATACTCTCCACTGCTGTGTGCGGCTATTTATTGCCGCGAGGTTCTGGGCATTAAAGATAAGCTGGCATTTCTTGGCCCGTGCATTGGCAAAAAATATGAAACCGATGATTACATGGACAGCCCTGTACATTATAATGTAACATTCCTGAAATTCATGGAATATGTCCGCAGTCATAATATTACAGGTCCCGATGTAACTGACGAGATCGAACACGGTCTTGGTTCTTTTTATCCTGCACCTGGCGGACTTGCGGATAATATTCGCTGGTTTATGGGTGATGATGTACCTGTCCGGGTTGTATCCGGAAAAACCTTCCTCTATGGATGGCTGAAAAAGAATAAAATAGGCATCAGTTCAGGGAATACCCCTTTCATGCTGATTGATGCCCTCAACTGTCAGGAGGGCTGTATAGAAGGAACCGCTTCAGAATCGCAGCGTTTTTTAGAGGATGCTGCATTTATGCCATTAATAAAATACGAAGAAACAGCAAAAAGACAGAAGGGAATTCACCATGGAATCCGGAGCTCACTCCCAAAGAGAGACTTCATAATCTTAACGAGCAGTTTAAGGATCTTGACCTTTCGCATTATTTACGCAGCTTTACTGATATGAGCAATCAATGTAAATCTTTGATTCCCACAGATGAGGAGGCTGACAGAATATTCAATTCGATGCACAAGACAACAGCCGCATCACGTCATATTGATTGCTCTGCCTGTGGATACTATTCCTGCCATGATATGATGGTTGCTATTTATAACGGATTCAACATTAAGAAAAGCTGTCTCCATTACCAGATGGATGAGGCTTTAAGGCTTGAACGACTTTCCATGAACGATCCTCTTACCGGCATCATGAACAGGAGCGGTCTGAAAAACGTCCTTACACATCAATACGGAAACAAATCTCTGACCGTGATTGCTGCCGATATCAATGGACTAAAAGAGGTTAACGACAACCAGGGACATGAAGCAGGTGACAGGCTGATAGTAACCATTGCAACCTGTCTCTCAGAAGTATTCGGGAACAGCCATGTTTTCAGAACCGGTGGTGATGAGTTTATCGCTATCCAGTATGATCATTCTGAAGAAGAATGTATAAAGTCCATAGAACAGCTTCGGAAAATTATGTCGAATAAAAAAGTCAGTGCCTCACTTGGATATGCATTCACCCCCTGCTACAACTCGGATTTTTCAAGATTACAGGACATTGCTGATAAACATATGTACGAGGACAAAGAATACTTTTACCGTATGACAGGAAAAATCAGACGTACTTGATTTACTATTGTATATAAATTTGTGGCTTTTCCATTTATTTATGACATACAGATGCAGCGCTGCTCTGACCGTCTCATTCACACAGATTATCAAAGAACCGGCTTCCTTAAGCCGGTTCTTTTTCTTTTAATAGGAAAGTGCATAAATTAGATATTTGTAGCATCATATGTTTGCTCAAAAAATAGATGTAACAAAGGCTTTATTTTATTAATATATTGTTTAACTAATTATTCCATGAATGTATACAAAGTGACTTAAATTCCTTTGTATGGTGGTTTCCGCTATAAGTCATCAAACACCTCCATCAATCACGTATACAATATTCATTCCCATAACAAGCAGCATAATATAATAGCAAAATTCGCCGATAAATACATAGAGTATGGTCGTAGTTCTAAAGTATTTATTTTTACGAAATATTTATAAACAGCACTTTTACTTGGACACAATGTGACCAACAAGTTCGGTATACTACTTATAGAATCACTTAAACTATTTATGATAAGAGAATATCTATATGTGTGAAAATGATCAGAATAAGAGCAACCGAGTTTTATACATTTATTCGGAACTCTTAAACGACAAAGTATTAAAGAAAAAGGAACTTGTGGAAAAGTTCCATGTCAATGAAAAGACAATACAACGTGACCTTGAAGACATAAGGCAGTTTCTTGATAACCAATTTGTGAGCGAAGATGTTCATAACGACCTTGTCTATGATTATAAAGACCGTGGATACCGCTTCGAGCATATCAGCAAGATGAAGTTTTCAAACGACGAGGTTCTGGCCATATGTAAGATTCTCCTCGACAGCCGGGCATTTAGAAAAGATGACATGAAAACCATTCTTGATAAACTTTTGGATTGCTGTGTTCCAAAGGAAAGTCAGAAGATGGTGACTGATCTTATATCTAATGAAATATACCACTACATTCCACCGATGCATAACAGTTATTTCCTTGACAAGATGTGGTCAATTGGAACAGCCATAAGAGATGGACTAAAAATACAGTTTTTCTATAAAGGCATTCAGGGAAAGACTGGTCACGAACGTACAGTGAAACCATTAGCGATAATGTTCTCAGAATACTATTTCTATTTGGTGGCTATTCTTGAGAATGTTAACCGCCAAACACAATTTGATAATCCTGATGACATAAATCCAACAATATATCGCATAGACAGAATAAAGGATTTAAAGATAACTTCCGAACACTTCTTAATTCCTTATAAAGACAGATTCGAAGAAGGAGAATTCAGAAAACGAATCCAGTTTATGTTTGGAGGCAAACTCAAACGAGTGAAGTTTGAATACTCAGGATATTCAGTTGAAGCAGTTCTTGATCGACTACCGACCGCAAAGATCCTTAGTGAAGATGACGGGAAGTATGTGATTCAGGCAGAAGTATTCGGAGAAGGGATAGATATGTGGCTGAGGAGTCAGGGGGATAAGGTGAAGATACTGAAATATTAACAATAGTTATCAAAAGTGCATAGTTAATTTGATGCGATGACAGGAAGTTAAGCGGATTATTAGATATCCATAATATGAGGAAAAGATAATGTTTGAACATATAAAAAAATTTTTCGAATATAATAATCATCATGTAAATTCAGCTGCTAACCTTGAAAAATTGGTAGTCGCGAATAATTTTAAAGATGCAATATTAGATAATATGCTTGACGGTAAATTCAAGGATGAATTTAACAAATTAATAAACAGTAAAAATATTTCTAGAGCTGAAATTTTACGTCGAACAGGCATCTCCGGAACTTATTTTGATGAGCTAAGAAATTATGCACTAAAGAAAAAGGCATCACCTTCAAGAATAAAATTGATCAATATTTGTTTAGCTATTGACGCTGATTTTGACGAAACTAATCATATATTACAATGTGCTGGACTCTCGCCTCTTTATTCACGAATAAAAATGGATACAATTATTATTTGGGGACACGAGAATAATAAAACAGGTATGGAAATCAGAGATATGATTCTGGAAGAATGTGGTGCTGATGTTTTTGATTCTTAAATACACCGCTGACAGCTGTATACAACTAATAAGCAAATCATGTATAACAATCCTATAAATAACCATATAGAAACTAAATATAGAATACTGATATGAAACTATACGAGGAGGAATGAAGATGTTTGATATCAACCCCAAATCACTAATAGTAGTATGCAAAAATGAGGATGAACTTGTACTTAATCAGCTAAGGAAGTTTGTAGAAACAAACGAAGATGACATAGCAAATAATGAGATTATTAGCACAAAAGATGATGGTTTTGAAATCGTTCCATGGAATGAAAAGATGTGGTTAGATCAAAAAAAAGCGGGTGTTATAAATGGAAATAATGTTCTTTTCATTGGAATAATAAAAGGCACAGATAAATTGGAGCCTATTATTGATGTTAAATATGATAAATGGGGAATTAAGTATGGATGGGCTGGGAAACAAGCTTTGATAAATGTTGACACAGATTATGTTAATGATAGAGCACATTATGATGCGTTTTTAAAGGAATTCAAAAAAACATTCAGTAAATATGCTGAGAATAAAAATCTGAAGAGAAATGAAGGTTTTTGTGACAACCCTAAAAAAATAGTGCTTAAGGGGCTTGCATATGGTCCATTTGGATTAGGTTTATCTTTGTTTGTGGATTATTTTAAAGATAAGTCTAAATTACGTCAGCAACTATTACTTTATGGTATATCTGAACTGTATTACAATGACTTGAAAAACTTTATGAAAGTTTAAGAGGACATATTATGGATAATTCCTTTAAGGCAGGATGGGATTATACATCAAAGCAATTAGGTGCTGGTATGGCAGCACAAACGAGCGAGAAATTCATTTCAGCCATAGATGAGTCCGTTTGCAAACTAGTCGATGAAATGAATGTTCTTGGTAAGAACGGATTAGAAACTAAACAATTAAAAGGATTTGTCGCTGAGCATTGGCATGCTGGAACTTTCAATATAAGAGCTGCATTACGTGAGTCAAGTAATCGTGCCACTGTTGAAGGAAGTATAAGACATGCATCCGTTGATGTTTCAACAAATTTTGGGAGTGACTACAGTTTAAAATATATCCGTACAGCAGAAGCGAGCGTTGACTCTCAAGCGAAAAATGTCTTACAAGCATATCATGAATATCTAAGAAAACCTCGTAAGGGAGAAGCTATTTCGTTAGCAGAATATCTTGAAAAATATGGGTATGCAAAAAATAAGAATATTGGCAAGCTTATATCTGACTATAAGAAAGTTCTTGAATCAAACAAGGATACAAACTTAACGTTAGAACAATATATAAAAATACATGCTGGTGAATATGATATCAAGACTCTTTTAATGTCTGTTTATAATGGGCAACATAGATTAATACCAACAGATCAGCTCAAAAATGCAATTAGTTATCTTAAACAAGAGATAGCTAAAGAGAGCAGTAAAGAAACTTCTAATCGTTCTGCAGTTCTTAGAAATTACAAGGAAACATTGGAAAAACTTGTTGACAGAATTTCTGATGGCGAAGGAACAGAATCAATTCCGTTAACAAAAGGAGAGGCAGAATCCATTGCCGCACTTGTAAAAGAGGGGAAGTTTGAACCTGAAGACTTTGGGCTAAAGCTCAGTGATGTTGTAACAGAGGAATATATTATACATCAAGCTTTAAAAGCTGGATATACCGCTTCGGTAATTTCTTTGACAATGCAGCTCACACCAGAAATATTTAAGGCTATTGATTATTTGATAAATAACAAAGAGATTGATCTAACTCAGTTAAAAGAGGCTGGAACCAAGGCAATCTCGACTAGTGCTGAGGGATTTATTCGTGGTTCTATATCGTCAGCCATTACAGTATCCTGTATGACTGGAAGACTAGGAGAACAATTCGTCAGAGTTGATCCGAGTGTGATAGGAGCATTGACTGTTCTTGTTATGGATGTTGCCAAAAGTAGTTTGTTGGTTGCAGTGGGAAAGATGACTCCGCAGGAAATGGGACAGTTAATAACAAAAGAACTAATAATTTCTTCGGCAGCTCTAGCTGGTGGAACTATAGGGCAAATCATAGCGCCAGAACTACCTGTTTTGGGCTATATGCTGGGGAGCTTATTAGGAAGTTGTGTTGCGGCTGTGATTATAGGGGTTGGTGAGAATTGTTTGATTTCATTTTGCATTGATACAGGATTTACTTGTTTTGGCTTAGTCAAACAAGATTATAAGCTTCCAGAAGAAACTCTTTCAGCAATGGGTCTGAAATTAACACATATACATATTACAAAAATTAAAAGAACTAATCTTAAAACTACAAGAATCAAAAAGACTGAATTAAAAAAGACAAAATTAAAGACAGTGAAATTAACAATGGTGCGACGAGGTGTTATTGGAGTAAATACTATTGGATATAAATAGAATAAAAAATACATATAAGCTAGTCTGATAATAGATGAAATTAAACTAGCTCTCTTTGAATGAAACAGTCTTAATCCCCCAGCTGAGCTGGGGGAGCAATAAAAGCGGAAGCGATAAACGGAGTAACATAAACTAAAACCTCCGGTGTACAATAAGTGCAGGTCTAGCAAACCACACTAATTGAAACGGAGGATTAGGTCCAATGGACAATCAAAGTTTATCACATAGCAAGTATAATTGCACATATCATATCGTGTTCATTCCGAAATACAGACGTAAAGTAATGTATGGAAAACTACAAGCGGAGGTAGGACAGCTATTAGGAAAAGTGTGCAAGATGGAAGGCGTAACAATAATTAAGGCGGCTACAATGACAGATCA
>NZ_AUJX01000011.1 GCF_000424445.1 Oribacterium sp. NK2B42 | reverse complement strand
ATCATAGCAAAGGCACCCATTGCGGCAAAAGCCATACCGAACTGTAATATCGTTGCAATAACAGGTGATGAAATGAAGACAAATCTTTCCGGATATCTTCAGGTTCTCTTTGATCAGAATCCTAAGTCAGTAGGCGGAAAGCTTCCCGGAGAAGATTTCTACAAAACTGCGTAAAAAGGACACACCACGGGTATGTTTAAGAAATCTTTAATCGTGGTTTTCTGGCTTTTGATATGGCAGATGACAAGCCTTCTGGTACATAACAACATAATGCTTGCAGGCCCCGTTAACACAATCATGGCTTTAAAACGAATGATTTTAACGGGGGAATATTGGCATTCGATAACTTTTTCGGCTGTAAGGATTATGGGTGGATTTTTTATCGGCTCGATCGTAGGTATATTACTGGCGTGGCTGTCTTATAGGGAGAAGTATGTGGAGGATGTTCTGAAACCTTTCATCACTACATTGAAGGCTATTCCTGTTGCGAGTTTTGTTATCATTCTGCTCATCTGGGCAGGCAACAAAATTTTATCCCTTTATGTCAGCGCACTGGTGGTCGTTCCGCTTCTTTATCTGAATACTCTAAGCGGTCTTAAGTCAACGGACCCTAAGCTTTTGGAGATGGCAGAGGTCTTCAGGATGCCGATGCTAAGGAAGCTTCTATACATTTATCTGCCTTCTCTTTATCCTTTTTGGAACAGCAGTCTGCAGGCGGCTCTCGGAATGGCATGGAAAAGCGGTGTTGCTGCAGAGGTTATCGGGCAGCCGCTGGGATCCGTGGGAAACGGACTGTATCAGTCAAAAATATATCTTGAAACGGCTGATTTAGGGTTTTGACAAGAAGGAGATGGATAAAAAACATTTCCAAACGTCAAAACCCTTTTTTGGACTGAGTGAAATTAGTCATATGGTCGCGAAAAGAGAAAAAGGTGGAAAGAGTAAAACTATGATAGAAAAGAAAATAGAGAAGATGCTGAAATACAAGGGATTATTTACTTAGATAATAATTATGGGGATAAAAATCCACATAATAGGGGAATCCAAGCGAAAAAATGTGGAAATCCGGCGATTTATTTCGTTTCAAGAAGAGTTTTTTCGAAAATTAACCAGAAAAACCGCATAAAATAAATGGATAAAAAGGGTAAAATTGTGGATAAAAAAATTAACAGATAATAAAGAAAGTATAAACTCAACAGGGGAATGTGTCCTTTTATCATTAAAAAATTAAGAGGGAAGAATTTGATATATCAAATTCTTCCCTCTTAAAAATTTTAACCCTTCATGCACTGAATAGCTTCCTTGGCAAGAGGTGAACGGACGCTGGAACCGGAATCGAACTGGATGATGGCACAAAGAGGTGAACCCTTCATGTGTTCCGCAGCATAAACAAGACCATTGTTACGTTTATCAAGAGTAGGCACGTCAATCTGACTAGGAAAGGTCCGGATATATATACCCGAGGGTGTATGAAATCGTTGATGGGGTGGGCAAAAAAAGTGCCGACCAAGGAATTTATAATCCAAGGTCGGCTGAACTGTTACAATGCAAGATAGGTATTGTTTAATATTTTAATATGAAAGTGATGAAATAATTTTAAAATCATGGTAATTTAATAAAGTTATAAAGAATACTATGAGATAAAGAATAGTTCCAAACCAAAGAAAAAAGTTTGGATTGAAACCGAAACCAAAGATTTTAAGCGTAAAATCTTGGATTCGGGATATTCAAAGAAAACAAAACAAAACATATTGAATTTATATGAGGAAATTGGGACAGAGGTTTTTGGAAATTCCCGTGTGGTTGAAATCCTGGGATGTTCGGAGGTTACTGCAACTTCATATTTGAAAAAGATGGAAAAAGATCTGAAAGTCATCGTTCCTGTAGAAGGAATGGGGAAAGGCAAGTACAGGTTTTTGATTGGAGATATATACATATGAAAATGAAATGTTTAGCCTGCGGGCACGATATAAAGAAACTTATGACTTTCGAAGATATGCCGGCGTCGGCTCAGGATATTCCGACGAAAGATGAGCTCAATGCTGACCACCCCATCACTTTAGAGCTTTGCCAATGCACCGAATGCGGTCTGGTCCAGTTTGACTGCGAACCTGTATCCTATTACAAAGATGTGATCCGTGCCGGCGGCGGAACAAGCACCATGACTAAACTTCGCCACGAGGAATATGCAAGACTCCTGGAACACATGAGAGAGCATAGTGTAAAAGGAAGAAATATAGTGGAGGTAGGCTGCGGCAGAGGTGAGTTCCTCCGCATGTGGCAGAACCTGGCTGAAGATGAAGCAGGCGCGGAAGCCCTTGAGAAAGATATGGAGAAGGATCCGCTGTCAGGTCAGCCGAAATCATTGCCGCTTAAGCTCACCGGAATCGAGCACAAAAAAGAACTAGTGGATGAGGCAAATGCTCATGCCGAAGATTACTACGATGCCCAAAAAGTACGTAATTCCGATTTCGATATAAAAGTGAAGTGCTTCCCAAAAGTAAAGCACTCTACAAATAAAGGGCACTTTCCAAAAGTGAGCTATCGCGTCTACGAGGGTTTCGCCGAAGGCGACTACACCTATCCCGACGGCCCCTTCGACGCTTTCGTGCAGTTCAACTTCCTGGAACACCAGCCATATCCGAAAGATATGCTTCAAAACATCTGGCATAACCTGAAGCCGAAAGCTCTGGGGCTTGTGACTGTGCCGAGCTTCGAGTATATCCTTCAGTACAACGGCTACTACGAGCTGCTCCACGACCATATCGCAAACTACACAGAGTTCACTTTGCAGAAGCTTTTCCAGGACAACGGCTTCGAGGTTTTGGACATGCGCCTTGTAAACCGCGATACCATCGAGATCATCGTGAAAAAAACAGATCCCGATGACCTGACAAATCTTCGCTACAACGGACAGCTCATAGATGTTTCTTTCTTAAAAGAAAGTTATGACCGTTTGAACGAGGAAGTCAATGCACACCTGACTCAACTTTCAGCAGAAAACAAAACCATGGCCATCTGGGGAGCAAGCCACCAGGGCTTCACCCTTGCAGCCACCACAAAGCTTGGCGGAAAAGTAAAATACATCATAGATTCCGCAAAGTTCAAACAGGGAAAATATGCCCCGGCATCTCATATCCCCATCGTCTCCCCTGACCATTTCGCTACAGACCCGGTAGACGAAATCCTGATCGTAGCCCCCGGCTACACCGACGAAATCGCCGGAATCATCCGCGAGCGGTATGGTGCAGACGTTAGAATTTTAGTTCTAAAAACCGATAAGATAGACGAATATAAATAATAGTGTATGATGTCAGCTTTCAAATGGGTTGGGCTTGGTATATGACACGCAGAATGCTTATATCTGTTACTTTACGTGTCAAATTCCTTCAAAACAGGTTTGTATAGACACGCAGATTGTTTTTATCTGCATTTTTACGTGTCACCAGCTTTACCGAGGAGTATAAAATGTTCCTTAATGCGCCTTATATACAGCTTACCGACCCTTTTTCTAACTGACACTAGCTTATTTCATTACTTGGAGACCAAATGAAAGCCCTAGTTTTAAAAGGAAAAGGAAAAATAGAATACATTAATAAATCTGAGCCGACACTTATCGACCCGCACGGCGCGCTCCTCGAGCCGGTGCTGGTATCCCCATGCACTTCTGACGTCCACACTATCTGGCAGGGCAGCCCCAAGCGCCCCGATCTGACTCTCGGACACGAAGTCATCGCAAAAGTAAAGGCCATCGGCCTCGAAGTCAAGGATTTCAAACCCGGCGACCTGGTGGCCGTCTCAGCCATAACCCCCGACTGGAGCCAGCCCGACGTAGACATTAACTACGCCCACGCAGGCCAGAACTTCAGCGCCCACATGATAGGAAAATCCATCGATGGCGCTTTCCAGAGCACCTTTTACCTGCCCTTCGCCGACAAAAACCTCGCCCGCATCCCGGAAGGCATGAGCCTTGAAGACGCCTTAATGTGCGTTGATGTGGTCCAAACCGGATTTACAGCTGTGGAAGAGGCAGCAGTATCTGAGGGTGATACAGTAGTGGTCATGGGTATCGGCGCCATCGGCCTCGCCGCTATCATGGGAAGCAAACTTGCCGGCGCAAAAAAGATCTACGCCGTAGGCTCCCGCCCCGACAATGTCAAAATCGCCGAGTCCATGAGCGACGAAACCTGCAAGGTGGAAGTTCTCAACTACAAGACATTAGCATGCCCTCTTCTGGAAGGCATGCACCCCCTGGTAAACTCCACCGGCTCCCCCGTGGTGAACTATGTTCTCCGGGAGACCGCCACAAAAGGCGCCGACAAGGTTCTCATCTGCGGCGGCGACGACTACAGCCTCCCCCAGGCCATCGACATGGTGAAATACGGAACCGGCATTGTGTCCAATGTCATGTACTTCGGCGCAGACACTGAAGTTCAGGACGAAGAATGCCGCAACCTCACAGAAATAAACGACCGAATTAAAGAAAACTGCTCCGTAACCATGCAGCAGCCGTGCAGCGGAGCTCCTAAAAACACCACAGGACACCGCCTCAACACCACCATCGACTCCCTCCGCATCCCAAAATTCTCCATGGGTCGCGGAATGGCAGGAAAAACCCTGAAGTTCAGCCTCAGTAAAGGCGGGCGGGAGAACCTGGAAAGAGTCATTAGCCTCGTAAAAGAGCATGACCTCCACCCCGGTGTGCTCATAACCGAAAGATACGAAGGCCTCGACAAAGTGGAACAGGCCATCTACGACATGAAGGACAGAAAAGCCATAAAAATAGCTGTTAAATTCTGATCATTGTGACAAAGAATTAAGCCAACACCCTTTTATAAGAGTCAAATCGCTGTTCATCTTGCTAAACACGGCCCCTAAGTGTACAATCGACGCTGTGTTTAACAGAAAGAATTCACCTTTCGTAGGTGATACATTCTAAACCGAGTACATTTAAGGCGCTGATAGTCAGCCAACTCCGCATTATTTATTGGAGGAAAATCAGAAATCCGATAATTCAATGTGAGCATAGTCAATCAGCCCCGCATTAATAATCAGAGGAAAACAAATTTGAAAACCATCAGCATAGTAGTACCCTGCTACAACGAAGAAGAAAACGTAGAGCCCCTTTACGAGGCCATAAAAGCCATATTTGCGGAAAAGCTCAGCGACTACAGATATGAGCTCATATACATAGACAACGACTCAAAGGACCAAACCCGCGAGAAGATCAGAGGACTTTGCGCCGCCGACAAAGACGTGAAAGCCATTTTTAATGCCAAAAACTTCGGCCAGTTCAACAGCCCATATTATGGCATGCTACAGTCAACCGGTGACGCGACCATGCTCATGGCGGCGGACTTCCAGGACCCGGTGGAGATGATCCCCGAGTTCGTAAAAGCCTGGGAAGAAGGCTACAAAATCGCCATCGGCGTAAAGACCCAGTCCCAGGAAAATCCCCTCATGTACTGGATCAGAGGCATCTACTACAAGACCATCAAAAAAATGTCTTCCGTAGACCAGATCGCCCAGTTCACCGGCTTCGGACTCTATGACAAGGCATTCATCAACGTAATGCGAAACCTGAACGACCCCACACCCTTCCTGAGGGGCATCGTGGCCGAGCTCGGTTTCCGCCGCAAGGAAATCCCCTACACCCAGCCCAGAAGAAGAGCCGGAATCACCCACAACAACTGGTATTCCCTTTACGACGCCGCCATGCTCAGTTTTACCAGCTACACGAAAGTCGGCCTTAGAGTTGCGGTATTCTTCGGCGGCGTGTGCAGCGCCATCAGCATGCTGATCGCCATAGCCTACCTCGTAATGAAGCTCATCTGGTGGGACCGTTTCCCCGCCGGCATGGCGCCAATGCTTATCGGCATGCTCTTCCTTGGTTCAATCCAGATCTTCTTCATCGGACTCCTAGGCGAGTACATCCTCTCCATCAATCAGAGGGTAATGAAGAGACCTCTGGTAGTAGAGGAAGAAAGACTCAACTTTGGGGATGCGCCGATTTACCGCGGAGTCAAAGATATGGGGAAAGCCCCCCAAACCCCGGAAGTGAAACCCGAATAAGCAACGGTTTAAATTAAGAAAAAAGGCAGGCTAATGCTTAGATCCAAAATGCATCAAAAGCATATGAACGAAAAATGCTAACCTCAAGCACTAAAGTAAATGGTCGAAATAAGCGAAAAAATGGATTAAATCATAGAAAAGCAAAGCTTGCCCGGAGAATAAAATATGATGCGATATAAAGTTGATGTTGCCATCTCTAGAGAGGGCAAGATTACATTTTTGGGTTGGGCCTTCGGAAGCGACCCGGAGACGCCGGTGGAATTCGACGTGCTGGACGGTGCGGGAAATTCCGTGCCCGGCACCATCGTCGAGTCCGTGAGACGAGACGAAGTGGTGGAAGCCTTCTTTAAAGATTACGAAAAGCAGCACGGACCCATCAAGCGGGAGCTGGGCTATGACATTAACACCCCTTATCAGAAGGGCGAAGTCAGATATCTGGTCATCAAAGCCGACGGAAAAACCAAAAAGATCAAGTTCGACGACAAGATCCTGGAAGCCTTTAACTCAGTGGCTCACAAAAAGAGAGAAAAGCTTCTGGCGCTGTTTCATTGGGAGACAGTGGAAGTGGCCTGGGATTACTTCAAGGAGCACGGCTTCAGAGCCCTCTACCAGAAAACCATCCATCGCCTGAAGGGCATTCAGGAGGATTACGATTACAACGAGTGGTACAAAAAGCAGAAGGTGACAGAGGCGGAGCTTCAGGAGCAGAGAAACACAACTCTCCCGGTGCAGCCGAAGTTCTCCATTGTGATTCCTGTTTACGAGACCCCCGAAAAGTTCTTAAGGAAAATGCTTAAGTCCATCCAGGACCAGACCTACGGAAATTTCGAAGTCTGCGTTGCGGACGCAACACCTTACGACAAGTATGACCGCTCTCAGGCCAACGGCAAGCTTCCTAAGGAAGTTCTCGAGGAGTTTAATAAGGCGGATCCCCGCTTCAGGTACGAGATCCTCGAAAAGAACCTGGGAATTTCCGACAATACTAACGCCGCCATCGAAATGGCCACCGGCGACTACATTGTCCTCGCAGATCATGACGATGAGCTGGAGCTCAATGCTCTGTTTGAGTGCGCAAAGGCTATAAATGAGCATCCGAAGGTGGACGTGATCTACTCCGACGAAGACAAGATCGACTTCGAGGACACCTACTATTTCGAGCCCCACTTCAAGACAGACTACAACCCGGATCTGCTTAGATCCGTTAACTATGTATGCCATCTTTTGGTGCTGAAAAGAGAACTCCTGGATGCAATCGCCGAGACTGACGAAGCCGGCCACAAGATATATGAAAGAAAAGCTTATGACGGTGCTCAGGATCATGACCTTATACTGAGGGCAACGGAAAAGGCACAGGAGAGGGAAAGAGAAGAGATCGGCGGCGACCTCGCGAACTTAAGTGATGCTGACAAGAAGCTTCTCAGGGAAGGCCGCTTCACCAGCTCGAGGATCTACCATATACAGAAGGCACTTTATCATTGGCGCTCCCACCAGGCTTCGACCGCCCAGCACCCGGAGGCGAAGCTTTATGCCTTTGACGCCGGAGCAAGAGCGGTATATGACCATTGCAAGAGGCTGGGGCTTCCGGTGAAAAAGGTAGAAAAAGGCATCACCTACGGCTTCTATCATACGATTTATGATAATGAAAAGCCCCTGATCTCAGTGGTCATCCCGAATAAGGATCACACTGCGGATCTGGATAAGGCTATTCAGTCGCTGGCAGGAAGCAATTACAAGAATCTTGAATTCATAGTAGTTGAGAACAACTCCGACCAGGAAGAAACATGGAAGTATTACGCTGAGATACAGAAGCAGTATCCTATAGAGGGATATGTGGAGAGGACGGCGGAAGAAATAAAGGGTGAAGGGCAGACGGAGATACCTGCTGTCTCTTCTGAAAATACAGATAAAGCCAAATCAAACGGAATTACAACTCATTCGGAAACAGAAACAAGCATTTCTGCGGTTTCTGACCCCGAACAAACTCGTGTAGTGAATCAGCCTTCAGAATCAGATGCAGAAGCCAAATTGGCTTCTGTTTCCGAACAAGCTCAGGATGCAAATTACGCACCTGAATCAGATGCAGACGCTAAACTGGCTTCTGCCTCAGACGCGCCAAATAATAATGTTTCAGTGACAAGTTCCCCTGACGTCGGAATCACCGTCCGTGTTGTTAAGTGGAAAGGACCCTTCAACTACTCTGCCATCAACAACTTCGGCGTGAAGTTTACTAGCGGAAAGTACATCCTGTTCCTCAACAACGATATCGAACTCATCGACCCCGACTCAATCGACGAAATGATCGGCTACGTTCAGAGAGAAGATGTAGGCATTTGCGGAGCAAGACTCCTTTACCCGGACGAGGATATCCAGCATGCCGGCGTCATCATGGGAATGGGCGGCATCGCAGGCGCTGCCTTTGTAAGAACCCACGACGCAGAACTGTCATATATGCATAGGGCAAAGTGCGTTCAGGACTATTCCTGCGTAACTGCAGCTTGTCTTCTCACAAAACGTGACCTATTTGACCAGGTAGGTGGCTACACCGAAGAACTTGCAGTGGCCTTCAACGACGTAGACTTCTGCATGAAAGTCCGCGCCTTTGGCAAGCTTGTGGTCTACAACCCTTACGCCAAGTTCTATCACTATGAGTCAAAGTCCCGCGGAATGGAAGACACCCCGGAAAAAGTACAGCGCTTCAACGGCGAAATAGTAAAATTCGCAAAACGCTGGCCTGAGTGCCTCCGTTACGGCGACCCTTATTATAACCCGGCGCTTACATTTATGAAGTCGAACTTCACATTGAAGAATTTGGAGAAGGAGACAGTCGGCGAGCCGTTCCATATGGACATACTGGACGGGATAGTATAATTGCTTTCATTTTGTTATATCTAAATTATTAGAAACCGGAGGGTATTATGCCCTCCGGCTTCTATCGTTTAGAACAGATTTTTTAAATTAAAGGCTCTGCTGAAGCTTAGAAATGAAGATATCGCTCCCGTCTGGCTCTCCGAGGGCTTAGGGCGCCGCCCTAAGAACCCGCAAGGGACTTGTCCCTTGACCCTGAAATCGGGGCTCTGCCCGAACCCGTCCTCGCCGGAAGCAGGCCAGCAAGCATACTTGCTGACCAGAACACTAGGATAATCTGTGAACCTTTTGTCAAGGAACTTTCGCGGCATATCCTCGCGCTATTCGCGCTCCGGTATTCCGCGGTTTCCTTGACAAAAGGTTCCGCTCCGTTATTACCCACATAACACATTTTTATGAGAACTGCCATCAGATCATGATTAAGTCTGGTGGCAGTTTCCGTTTGAGAAGATAAGATTTGTTCTTGACAACCGTTTGGGATTAGAGTAGTATGCCATCAGAGAAAGAAATGTGGTTGGTGTATAAACCGAGCCGTACAGCAGATGCTCATGCGGGGTACTACGTTTCTTTTTTTATTGTCACGACATCATATAGAAACAACTTATTTTCTGCATTACATCTAATAACCATTCTGCCACGAAAAGCATTTTTTCCTGT
This sequence comes from Oribacterium sp. NK2B42, assembly GCF_000424445.1. Classification (GTDB taxonomy): domain Bacteria; phylum Bacillota; class Clostridia; order Lachnospirales; family Lachnospiraceae; genus Oribacterium. Next base: position 84,707 of record NZ_AUJX01000011.1, on the reverse strand, counting down.
AACCCGTCCCTTATCATCTGTAATAGGTATTGAGAAATGAACTGGTCCACGATACCATCCATTAGGTGCGTCAGACGCATGTTTATCATCGTAGTTAGGGGAATATTTTATTTCTGATAATGATTGTATCAGTTGTGGAATAGCCTGCGTAGCATTTGCTTTTGCTTTTCCTGTTGTTCCATAGGACTTAATAGAATCCTTACTGTTAGCGTATTCATCAGGAAAATCTGAACCGATATACACAGTTTCACCTGTCTCTTCAATAACATACTTTTTCCCGACATACTGTTTTAGATATTCTTCTACACCTTCCCAATCTATTTTTCTCTTCCCACTGAATTGTATTGTATTTATTTCAACAGTCCTTTTGTTGCTTTTAGCATTGTTTATGTCTGACATTAATTTTCCAATCCGTCATCTCAGATATTTATTTACCAGATTAGTTACAATCTTTGTGTTTAAAACGTCTTTTTCGGTCTCGAAAGTAAGAATCAGCCTCTCTCCGGGTAGGATTCCGTTCATTTGATAGTTGTTAAGTTTTTTTATTGCTGCTGTTGCATATTCCGGGTTATCCATCATTCCCTCATGTTCCCAATAGATTTCCTTCTTGAGTTTCTTCGAAAAAAACGTAAAGTCCGGATAGACAGTTCCATATCCTGCTAAGGTAAGGGGCTTTTCATATTTGTATAAAATATTGTTCCTGTAGAAGTAATCAGCAAGTATCTTTTCAGACTTTGATCTTACTCGCTCACCTTTTTCGGAAATAATAACAGGTGTGCCTTCATTGAAATCTTTTCCTATGTATGGTTCTGAATACCATTTTTGTTCCAGTTGTGCATAGGTTGGTTCAACAGGGGTAATTAGCTTCTGCCTCTCAGGGTGTAAAGATGTAAACAGTTCTTCGATTTCATTTTCTTTGTAATCTTTTAGAAAGCCGTCTATCAGTTTTTTATGCGCCTCTGCGGCTTTAAGAATAGAATCATTATAAGTTTTCTGCGCTAATTGACGTGGAAGAAGTTCGTTCTCCTTTGGGATATAATCTCCATCTCTACCATTAGTGCAGTTGTAATATCTGACATTGCCATGATTCATTGATATGCGGAGCCTTCCTTCAGGTGTTGAGCTGTTGTTATTGCTTGTCTTAGCCAGTATAGCTTCCAAGTGTTTTTGCTCTTGTAATAGCATTTCTTTCAATCTGTACATTAGTTTTTCCTCGTTTCTTTAGAATTTTTGGTTAAGTTTTCTGATATTTGGGGGTTTGAATGATGATTTTTGAAGGGCATCTGTTATTCTTGGATTTGTAGTCACCATATTTAATCAATGGGAAGCTCAAATGGGATGAAATTTGATATGAGGCATGCAATCGCCTTACGACGGGTGACTCAATTAGAATAATTTCGGATTTGAGGTCATGTCTGTAGCACTCATCGGATGACCCAAAAGGAAGATCCCTTGAAATTAAGTCAAGCCGGCACCTTGTGGTAGATGACCCAAAAAGAGCAATATTGGGTTTTAGGTCACGTTTACAGCGGCCATCGGATGACCCAAAAGGAAGATTCCTTGAAATTAAGTCAAGCCGGCACCTTGTGGTAGATGACCCAAAAAGAGCAATATTGGGTTTTAGGTCACGTTTACAGCGGCCATCGGATGACCCAAAAGGAAGATTCCTTGAAATTAAGTCAAGCCGGCACCTTGCGGTAGATGACCCAAATAGAGCAATACTAAGCTTGAGGTCATGCCTACAGCACTCATCGGATGACCCAAAAAGAATATTTCATGATATGAGGTCAACCCGCTACCTAGTGGTAGATGACTCAAAAAGAGCAATACTGGGTTTGAGGGCATACCTTTACGTCTCGTGGTATGACTTTAATTGGATGGAAGCAAGTTTTGGGCCATATAAGAACTATAAGATTGGGTCATATAGGAGCTTAAGATCAAGAACTTAAGATTGTTGATTCGCTTTGAAGAGTATGAATCTGAGGTCAAACAACAATAAAAAATGTATATTGAAATATACTAAATATTGATTTACTATATAGATGTAGAAAGTGCTCGCCGATAGACGGTTAGCCCTTTGCTTGGTTAATAATAACCGCCCAAGTTGTTAGGCTTGTGGGCGGTTATTTTTTTGAGATCTTATAAACAAGACCAATGATAGCAACTATCAGAATCCCAAATTGGAATAAATCAGAATAACTTACCATGGCGCCCTCCTTTCCTTTAGAAGGGACTTACAAAATGCCCTTCGTGATGAAAGGGCTAACCGCCTACCGCTTTGGCAAGCACTGGATGAGATTGTAGCACAGGATACAGAATTATCCTATAGTCTGAATTTCTACCATATATCAAAACTTATGTCTGACATTAAATTTCCGATCCGTCATATCAGATATTTATTTACCAGATTAGTTACAATCTTTGTGTTTAAAACGTCTTTTTCGGTCTCGAAAGTAAGAATCAGCCTCTTCACCATTCTCCCCCTCGACATTCTAAGAAAAAAATAAACTCATTTTTATGGAATTTTTCAAATTCGGGAGTATACTTCCATTATGATTAAAGACAACCAACAATTCCTAAACAATTTCCATGTCCTTCTTGATGCGCTGATCATAGCAGGCTCATACGCGCTGGCATGGTTCCTGGTGATAGCATCACCCATATTCCCTGCGGGACACGGAGTACTCCCGCCGCAGGTCTATTTTAGTGCGCTGATCCCGGTGGTACCGGGCTACCTCTTTTTGTACTGGATGTTCCACCTCTACGAGCCGAAACGAACCAGAACCAAAAGAAGAGAATTCATAAACATATTTGAGGCCAATGTCGTCGGCCTGATGATCTTCGCCTCAATCCTCTTCGCCTTCAGGCGGTCAGGATACTTCGCAAATTTCTCCACCAGGATGATCACAGCCTTTTGCGTGATCGACATCATCGCCACCACAGTGGAAAGATTCGGCATCAGATTCATCCTTACGAGACTCCGTCGCAAAGGCTTTAACCAGAAACACATCATGCTGGTAGGCTTCTCTGACGTATCAGACAAATTCATCGACGCCTGCCACAGAAACCCCGACTGGGGCTACAAAATCTTCGGAATCGTAGATGACATCACAGAATCCGGCACCTCTTATAAAGGAGTAAAGATCGTCGGCAGGATCTCGGAACTGGAGAAAATCCTCTCCACAAACACAATCGACGAAATTGCCATCACCCTTCCCCTGGCAGCCTATGAAAAGCTTGGCAGCATCGTGGCAGTATGCGAGAAATCCGGCGTACATACAAAGTTCATCCCGGATTATAACAATGTCATCCCCTCCCGCCCAGTTACAGAAGACATGGACGGACTTCCCGTCATAAACATCAGAAACGTGCCCCTTACGGACCCCGTAAAGGCAGCAGCCAAGAGAATCATAGATATCATCGGAGCTCTGGTCGGCATCGTACTCTTCAGCCCGGTAATGCTGGTGGTGTCCATCATTATCAAACTCACCTCTCCGGGACCTATCATCTTCAAACAGGAAAGAGTGGGACTCCACAACAGGCCCTTCATGATGTATAAATTCCGCTCCATGGTAGAGCAGAAGCCTGAGGACGAGCAAAAAGGCTGGACCACCCCGGGAGATCCGAGAGTCACAAAAATCGGAAAATTCATCAGGAAGACCTCCATCGACGAGTTCCCGCAGTTCTTCAATGTTCTCTTCGGCAGCATGTCACTGGTGGGGCCGAGACCGGAGCGCACCCAGTTCGTTGAAATGTTTAAGGAAGAAATCCCCCGCTACATGATCAAGCACCAGGTCCGCCCCGGCATGACCGGCTGGGCCCAGATCAACGGTCTGAGAGGCGACACCTCCATCCACGAGAGAATCAGATTCGACATCTGGTATATCGAGAACTGGACCATGGAATTGGACATAAAGATACTTTTCCTCACAATATTCAAGGGATTTGTTAACAAAAATGCCTATTGAAAAAAGATTCGTCAAAGATTAGGATTCATTAGAAAAACACACAGAATCAATGGATAAGCTCCGGTGTTTTAAGGCAAAATATAAGAATAGATTTGCCGAAACGACATATATGTGGTAAAATCCCTTGGTTTTATAGTGTAAAAATGTTCTTCATCACTATTTGTGCTGCCGGCTGAAAGCGGCGGGATGGAGTCAATCAGATCTGCATCTGTATGTCAGAGATTAGAGCTTCCAAAAGCAGCGTTTATAGAGCCGGTTAGATGTGCAACTGTATGTCAGATATTTAGGTTCCGAAAACAGCGTTAATAGATGATGAGATGGATATGAACATGGCAGGAAGAAAACTTTTCTTAATGCCACAAAACCAAAGGTTTCACTTATACTTCGAAAGTATATTAATGAGGATATAGCAAATGGCACTTGATAACGGCAAGGACACCAGACGACCACACTCCATGGAAGGAACTGAAAGTCATCAGAGTGAACTTGAAGACAAGATAGTTAATGACAAAGCCGTGGGCGACAAGCTCATATCGAAGGCGACAGACAGCGCAAGAACTGTCTCCCATTCACATACAGTAAGAGACTCACGACTCCCTGAAGATGCAGCGGAGAGAGTATCTGAAATAAAAAGATCCGCAACCCTCAGCAGCAAGGCTCCGGAACCTAAAAAAACCGAGAGACCCAGAAGAACTGTTCCCGGGGATCCTTTAAGGATGGAAAACCGTCAGCAGGTAAAGACCCTTAACGACACCACAGAAGTGGAAAGGGATCTTGAGTTTGAGCGCAGGATGCGTGAAAAGAAAAAGAAAGCCTTCCGCACCAGGATCATCCTTATGGTGGCTGTGGAGGTTATCACCCTTGTATGTATCTTCGGCTTCGGCTCAGTGTACAGGTACATGCACATGACCCAGGACGTAACCTTCGATAAATCAAAGGTAGAAAACAACAACATTGACATCACACAGAAACAGAAGATGTCCGGCTACTGGACAGTTGCGGTATTCGGCGTAGACTCCCGAGACGGCGGAGTGGGCAGCGGTGCCAATGCTGACGTCCAGATCATCTGCAACGTAGATATGGCTACCGGCGACATTAAGCTGGTTTCTGTATACAGAGATACATATCTTAAGACCGGAAAGAGCAACAGCCGTTACGCAAAGATCAACGAGGCTTACGCCATCGGCGGACCTGAGCAGGCAGTTTCTGCTCTTAACTCAAACCTCGATCTCAACATCGAGAACTACGTAACCTTCAACTGGAAAGCAGTTGCGGATGCAGTAGAGATGCTGGGCGGCGTAGACATTGACATCACGGACAAAGAGTTCTATTACATGAATGCCTACATCCATGAGACCTCAGTCAAGGCAGGCATCAACCCTCAGAACCCGGCGGCCAACTATATCAAGAGTGCGGGACCTCAGCACCTTAACGGTGTTCAGGCAGTTGCCTATGCGAGACTCCGCTACATGGACAGCGACTTCGAGAGAACCAAGCGTCAGAGAGAGGTTATCTCCCAGTGCCTCGACCATGCGAAGAAGGCAGACCTGGCAACACTTACCTCGGTTATCGACGTAGTGCTCCCGCAGGTAGCATTCAACATCGATACCGCAGACATTATCGAGCTTGCAAAGGGTATCTCAAGATATAACATCAAGGAGTCTACAGGTTTCCCCAAGGATCTCAAGGATCAGATGATGGGCAAGAAGGGCGACTGTGTCATACCTGTAACCCTTGTTTCCAATGTTAAGTGGCTTCACAGCGTGCTCTTCGACGATGAAGACTACAAGGTGTCAAACGCTGTAGAGAGTTACTCACAGAAGATCTCCGACGATTCAGGCTACTATGCAAGCCATAGGGATGAAGAGACCAAGTCGAGCAGCAAGAAGCAAAGTACAACAGAGGCAGAGACTGACGAAGACGAGGACGAGACAAACGAGAGCGGAGAGAAGACCGAAAAGAAGAAGTCCGCAAAGGAAACTGACGCCGACGGCTATGTGATCAAGGCTACGGACGAAGATGGAAACTACATCTACGAAACCGACCCTGAAGGCAATAAGGTTAAATCCGTAAAGGAAACCAAGTCCAAAACAGATGAAACCGAAGAAGGCGAAGAGACCGACGAAAACGAGACAGAAGAGACCGATGAGGACGGAAACGTTATAGAGCCTACAGCTCCCGGCCCCGGAGACGATACAGAAGAAACCACCAAGTCAAAGAGCAGCAAGGAAACTACCGAGGCTGACAACGAAGATGACGTGGATGACGGTTCCGGATCAGAAACATCTGATACAAAGGCTTCCAATAAGAAGGAAACCACCTCATTGTCAGACATTATCGAGCCCGGTCTTATAGACGCTGACGAAGATGACTCAGGAGCAGGCCCAAGCGGCGGCAGCTCATCAAGCTCATCATCTTCCGCAGACTCAGGCGGACCCGGATCCATCGATTCACTGGATGATCTGGAAGGCCCGGGAGGTTCAAGCTCCGATGACAGCTTTGGCCCCGGAGCAATATCAGACGGTCCGGCTTAAGTGAAAATAAAAGATAAGTGGATTGTAAAAAACAAGCCATAGAAAAATCGACCTCGATTTTGAGGTCGATTTTTTAGTGTCAAAACGCATATTATGTTGTCATCCACTTCGGAAGTACATTCTTGTTGCCATAGATAACCTGTGGTATCATGTAACGGAATTTGCAATAATAAAGAAAATTGAGGCATATAAAACATGAATCATTCAACGCTTGATAAAAAAGGCAAAACCGGCGAAAAACTGAACGCCCTCTTTGGAAAGATGGCCAGGAACCTGATGACCATCTACGTCCTGTTCTACCTTGCGGTATTTCCACTGTGCATGCACGACCACTACTATGACATCCTCACCTTCAGATTCGGCCTGTTCTGGAAACCGACCATTGCTTACGGTATCTTTTTCTCCCTCATGGGCCTTTTCTACCTTATTGCAGACAACCTCTATAACGAAGGAAAAAACAGAAAAAACTTCATCACAAGCCTCAAAAACAAAGGCTGGAAAAAATATATAACAAAAACCGACATTGCCTTTACAGCCTTGATCCTGATTTTCTCCCTCTCTACAGCCCTTGCGGAGTACCCCTACGAAGCCTTCTGGGGAGAACGTGGCAGATGGCAGGGATTGTTTATCTGGCTTATGTTCTATATAGCCTATATCCTTATAACCAGATTCTACGAATTTAAAAAGTGGCACCTGTACGCCTTCCTTATGTGTGCAAGCATCGTTGTTATATGGGGTATATTTAATTTCTTCTTTATAAACTTCGGAATGTTTGAAGAAACAAAGGACGATTACATGTACTCCTTTGTTTCCTCCATCGGAAACATCAACACCTACTGCAACTTCACGGGAATGTTCTTCGGCGTTTCATCAGTCCTGTTTATCCTCGCAGAAAAACCCCTTGAAAATATCCTCATCTATATCGCTGTAGCCATAGCATCCTTCGGACAGATCATGGGTTTAAGTGACAACGCAGCGCTGTCCACAGCTATCGTCCTTGCGGTGATCCCCCTCTGCATCATAAAAAACCGGACTCATATAGCGAAATTCTTTGTGGTGATGTCCACCTACCTCGCAGCCATGAAGATAACCTACACCATAGCAGCAACCGGCGTAGGAACTATAAACGATCCTGACCCCAGCATGCAGATTTCAATGGGTGGCAAAGGCTTCTTTACCGCATTTCTGGTTTTTGTTTTACTGCTCACAGCTATATCAGTCGTATATGCTCACAAAAAAAGAGAAAAAACCGATCTTAAAGATGTAAAGCAATTTGAGCTATTCTGGAAGATTCTAGTGGCAGAAGCAGTTATTTTTTCAGTCACTGTCTTCTTCTGTGCAAACACCGGCATACACAGTGAATTATGGGAACCCTACAGAAACATACTTGTATTCAGCGATGAATGGGGAACCGGCAGAGGCCTTAACTGGAGACTCAGCATGGATTACTGGCTCCATGACTCCACCCTCCTTTCGAAGTTCATCGGTTACGGTCCGGATACCTACTACATCATAACCATGGACAGATTCATGAATATAATGCAGGATGCGGGATACGGAATGTTCGACAGCGCACATAACGAGTACCTGGAATATTTAATAACAGTAGGTATTCTGGGACTTGCTTCCTATATCATATTATTGTTTACGGCATTAAAAACCATGCTGAGATCTAAAGCATCCGGCATCAAGGCAGCAGCAGTTGGAGTTATCGCCTATGCCTTCCAGGCTGTGGTTAATATAGCCATCCCCATCACAACTCCGGTATTTATGATCCTGATGTTCATTGGATGCGGCAAAAAAAGTGAAAACGAAGGATAAAATGAAGATTCTTATGAATTTCTTAATTCGAGATTAATATTCATGTTAAGAATTGCGTAAGAAATGGAAAACTTTTATTTATGTACATCACATTTTGATTGGTTTAATATTTAGACTGTAATCGACGAGGTGATACACAATTTCGTACATCCTCTGTAAATTATTTGAGAAAAAGGACTTGAATAATTAAAAAGGCAGGGGTATAATCCTCATCGTAATCCGGACTTTTAATTGATTTAAAAGTTCTTAAACACAAAAAAGGAGAGTGCATTTATTATGAAGAAGCAGACAAAGGTATTCGCAACACTTTCTGCTGCAGCACTTCTTGCTGTTGGTGTATCAGCTGTATCTATGGCAGCTGGCTGGGATAACTCCACAGGCGTTTGGAGATATCTTGACAACAACGGCGATGCTGTAACAGACACATGGAAGTCAGCAAACGGAAATTGGTTCTATCTTGACAGCGATGGAGTTATGGCTACAAACCAGCTCATCGAGGATAACAACAACTCAAAGACAAGATACTACTATGTTGATCAGTACGGTGCTATGGTTACAAACACATGGAAGGCTGTAGCTATGGATGATTCAGATTCTTCTGATCTTGATGCCGAGTACTGGTGGTACTACTTTGGTTCAGACGGTAAGGCTTATACATCAGAGGATGACCTTACAACATCTGAGATCAAGACAATCAACGGTCTCAAGTATGCTTTCGATTCACAGGGTCACATGCTCTATGGCTGGATCAACAAGGACAACGTTGAGCAGCAGGATGGCGATGACGAGGCTTGGAAGACATCTCTTTACTACTTCAACGGTTGGAACGATGGTCACATGCAGACAGGCTGGATCCAGCTTACTGTAGAGGATGACAACGATACAAAGACATACTGGTTCAACTTCAAGAATGATGGTAAGAAGAGAGGACCGGATGATGGTGCTCGTAAGAAGATTAACGGTGTATACTATCATTTCGCAGCGGATGGACACATGCTCACAAACTGGGCCACAGCAACAGCTTCACTGAAGGATTCTAACGCTACAACTTCAAGCGCTATTTCATACCTTAACGGCGATGGTGGTGAGAGAAAGAACAAGTGGGTATGGGCAGTTCCAGATGAGGATTCTGACACAATCGCTGATACTCTCAAGAGTGATTACAATGATGATGAGTACTCATGGTGGTACTTCAACAACAGCGGTAAGCTTACCACAAACACGATTAAGAAGATCAATGGCAAGAAGTATGCATTTGATCAGTATGGTCGTATGCTCAAGGAGTTCGTAGCTCAAAGGCCAAATGGTGATATCGTAAAGCTTGGCAGCGGCGGAGATGTTACAAAGGCTCGGGTTATAGCTGGTGACTTTGATAAGGATGATGCAAATGCAGCTAACAACGACAAGATCTACTGGTTCTCAAAGGATTATGAGAAGGATGGCTCAATGAAGAAGGGCTATCAGAACATCGAGCTTGATGACGGTACATATCAGTTCTACTTCAATACATCTTCAGGTGCAGGTACAACAGGTTATGTATCAAAGATCAAGAAGTATACAATCAATGGTATGGTTCTTGCTCCTTCAAGTGATGATGATTCTAACTATGCAGCAGTTGTTGGCGTAGCAAATGCAGATGGAACAATCATAACTTCTGGTGCAAATCCTACTGATTTGGTATTTGGAGCTGCGACTGTAAATAATGTACTTGTTAACAAGTCCGGTACTGTTGTCAAGAACAAGGCTAAGCTTAAGGACAACAACGATGCATACTATGTTGTAAACAAGCATGGTATCGTTCTTGCATACTACACCTCAGAAGATGCTTACAACGATTCTCTTACATATGACAGAAGCGGAAGCACAAACAAGAAGATCACTGTATCTTCAGCTATGCTTGCAGCTGTGGATCATGATGATTATGAGAGACTTCGTACAGCAGCAATTGCAGCTAAGCAGAGTTAATTTCTTTTAACAGTAATTTTTAAGGCTCGAGGGTTATACCCTTGGGCCTTTTTTTATTCCGGGTATGCTGTAAGGTTATAGAGAGCTTTTATAAAGAGCGTAGTTGCAGACGTACCCTATGATGCCTCCGAAGGGTTACATAGTATGGATATATGGTGTTTAAAGATGTTGCCTTGTTGATACTTTTCGTCTGTGGTATCATATAGTGGCATGATATGAACTATAATATAAAGAAGAGACCTGTTTTTAGTCTGTCATTGTATGGTTAAAACAGTAGAGACTACAGTTATGGAAAATGCAAAGAGCGAAATGCAGATAAAAAAAATATTCGGAAATATAACAAGGTGGCTTATGGAGATATATGTACTGTTTTATCTGTGCATATTTCCGCTAAGCTTACGGGATAAGTACTATGATATATTGACCTTCAGGTTTGCGCTTTTTTGGAAGCCGACCCTTGCTTATGGATGTATCTTTCTTGTTCTGGTAATAGCTTATTTGTTATGTGACGTTTTGTATAATAAAGGGGAAATTAAAAAAAAACTGCCTCAAAAGCTTAAAGCCGGAATAAAAAGTGCATCAGGTACAGATATAGCATTTACTTTCCTTATACTTATTTTTACTATTTCAACGGTATTTGCTGAGTATCCTTATGAGGCTTTCTGGGGTGACAGAGGCAGAAGTCAGGGACTTTTGTTATGGCTGATGTTTTATATAGCATATATCCTTATAACAAGGTTCTACAGGTATAGAAAATGGCATCTTTATGCTTTCATGTTTTTTTCGTGCATTGTATGCTTATGGGGTATATGTAATTATTTCATGATCACCTTTAGTATGTTTGAAGAGACCAGTGACGAGTATAAATACTTATTTGTATCCTCCATAGGCAATATCAACACTTACAATAATTTCACAGCCATAATATATGGTGTTGTAGCTATAGCATTCATGCTTTCTAAAAAAGGGTTTGAATACATATATACTTTTGCTGTGCTTATCATAGCGACACTTGCACAGATCATGGGAAAAAGCGATAATATCCTGTTGTCTACAGCAGCGGTATGGGCACTTATTCCATTGTTATTCATAAAAAACCGTAGTCAAATCTACAGATTCTTTCTTATGATACTGATCTTTGCCGGTGCGCTAAAGGGACTTTTCATTATAGACCAAACGGATATTCCCAACATGAATGACATAAACCCAAGCACCCTTATAGCTCTTGGGGGTAAGAGCTTCATGACAGCCGTCATAGTTCTTTTGCTTATAGGCACTTCCGCAGCTTTTATATATAGCTGTAAAGGAACGGAATTGAGCGATAAGGCCATAGCTTGCATAAGGAAAGGATGGCTGGCTCTGATACTGTCAGGTCTTGCTATAGTCATTGCGATACTGGTCATGGCAAATACCGGAGTGTATTCTGAATTATGGGAACCCTACAGTAACCTTCTGATATTTAACGAAAGCTGGGGTACCTTCAGAGGTCTCATCTGGAAAATGGGGCTTACATACTGGAAAAATGATGCAACTATGTTTGCAAGGATTTTCGGCTATGGTCCGGACACCTATTACATCATAACCATGGACAGATTCTTTGATATCATGTTCCAGAACAATTACGGTTATTTCGACAGTGCACATAATGAGTACCTTGAGTATTTTATAACGGTGGGAATAGCGGGTCTCATTGCATATCTGGCACTTCTGTATACATCTTTAAAAACGATGCTCCTAAGCCATGAAAACGGATCCTGGATGATAGCAGCCGGAGTGATCGCATACGCCGTGCAGGCTGTGGTTAATATCGCCATACCTATAACCACACCTGTCCTTATGGTTTTGATGTTTGTGGGAGTTGCAGCAGGGCAAAGCTCTCAAAATTACAGTCTTTTATCATAGCACATTAATTTTATTGTAATATTTAAGGAATAGATATTCAGAACCAAAAATGTTATTATCGTCTGAAGTGAGATTAGTGACGGATCTCTCTGATGTTATAAGGAACCTATCAGATCCGAGTCTATAGGTTAGAAATAAATGGCAAAATCATGCGCTTATTAAGGAGAAAGGATCAATCCGGTAATCGTGCTTTTACGATTGGATCATGTGAGAGATATGAAAAAGATTTGCATCTTAGGTATTTTATGTTTGGCTATCCTGTCTGCTGCAGGCTGTAAAAAGAAATATGTATCACCTTTGGAAACACCCAATGTGACATTGGCGCCGGAAGATAAGCCCTATGAATTTGATTTTGATCAGATGAATAATGATGTTATCGATTCGCTACAGGATGAGGAGATTTTTGGCTTTGTCAAGGAACTGGACGTATCAGGAAACAATGAGAGCAAAGAGATAGTATTGAATGTTGATATCGTGGAAAATGTATCCAGAGATGCCATCGAATATATGCTTACTGAAGCAACCAGGGTCATAGTGGATGCTGCCGTAACTCAGGATTTTCGCATAACGAGCTATACATCTGAGGGCTTTGGAAATCTTTTTGAAAAATATGCATATAAGTATAAGGTGACCTGCGGCAATGAGGTTCTGGTGGATCAGGTTATAGAGATAGGCGACAGTGTCCCATTTGATCCGTCATTAACTCTGGAGAACGTTACAGGATGATCCGAAAGGATCATCCTTTTTTTATGTGTAAATCTGTCATAAATAAAGAAAGCTAATATGATTGGTTAATTCGAAACTATTTGGTAGAATAAAGTATTGTGTAAGAAACTATGAATTCCGGTTTTATTGATCAACCAATTAGATCTGCATTTATATGTCTTAGAAAAACGGAAAATTTACGTTTACAAAGGAGAATTAAACAGATGAAACTAATATCGATCATCATGCCTGCCTATAATTCTTCAGAGACAATAGAAGACTCAATTAACAGTGTGATCAATCAAAGTTATAAAGATTGGGAACTTATCGTGGTGGATGATTGTTCCATTGATGGAACAGGGGATATAGTAAATAAGATAATAGAAAGAAATAAAGATCTGAAGATCAAACTTTACAAAAATGCGGAAAACAAAGGGGTAGCTTATAGCCGGAACTTTGGAGTAAAGGTGGCTGACGGAGACCTTATAGCTTTTCTCGACAGTGATGATCTGTGGACTGAAGATAAGCTGGAAAAGCAGATAAAACTTTACAGGAAACTGGTTGAAAAGTCTGATTCGAATAGTGAAACCAAGGTGCTGCTTTTTACGGGATCCGCATTTATAACGGAAAAAAACAAAAGATTAGACTATACTTTACATGTGCCGGCAAAAGTTGAGAGGAAAGATATCCTGAAACAGAATGTCATATCCTGCTCTTCGGTTCTGGCCGGTAAGGAGCTTCTTACAAAACATGCGTTTCCCATAACAAACATGCCTATACATGAGGATTTTGTAGTCTGGATAGAGATACTAAAGGAAATACCGTTTGCCTACGGGATAGATGAGCCCTTTCTTATATACAGAGTGTCTGACGGTTCAAAGTCATCAAAGAAAAGCAAGGCAGCAGTTATGAACTGGAACACATATCGATATGCGAAAATGGGGTTTTTTGAGAGCGTTTATTATATGATGTTTTATGCTGTGAGAGGGTTCATGAAATGGAGAAAAATCAAGTCGGAAGGCAGCAAACAGATTTAAACGGTGTAAAAATACGTATATAGCCGATTAAATCTGCATCTGTATTTCAGATATAAACAACGAAAAGCAGGTGTTTATAGATAAGAGGAGTTTTTCATGCAAAAATTACTATCCATTGTGGTACCATCCTACAATGCAGAAAAATATCTTGAATATAATTTAAACTCACTATGTCTTGAAGGGATCCTGGAGGAGCTTGAGGTTATCGCCGTTGATGACGGATCAAGGGACTCAACAGCGGATATCATCGACAGATACGCTGAGAAATACCCGGGAACGGTGGTGCCGGTTCACAAGGAAAACGGCGGACATGGATCGGGAATTAATGCAGGGATCAAACATGCTACAGGGTTGTATTTCAGAGTTATAGATGCGGATGACTGGGCCAATGGGGAAGATCTCAAAAATCTGATCAGTTATATCAAGAGTCTTTCGGATAAGCTTCCCGACATCATCGCCGGCGGTTTCTACTGGGTTTATGGGCATGATGATTCAGCTCCTTACAAGGCGGAATTTGAGAAGCCATTTGAGGGAGTAGAGTACAAGCACATTTACAAGTTCGATGAAGTGGCGGAGAAAGCCTATATCAAGATGCACTCCCTGACAATCCGAACGGAGATACTTAAGAAAAACGACATTAAAATCGATGAACACTGCTACTATGTAGATACTGAATACATACTTTATCCGATACCTTATGTAGATACAGTCGTATTTCTGGATGATCACCTCTATAGATACAGTATCAGCAGGGCGGGGCAGAGCATGAATCCGCAGCAGATGATGAAAAATAAAACCCAGTATGATCATGTTCTGGATGAACTTTTTAAGTTCTATGAAAAAGCGTCGGCTATGGAGTGTGTATCAGATAAGAAGCGGCTTTATATCGAGCATCTTATCTCAAGAGTTTACGCAAGCCGTATCAAGATACTTCTTTGGGACAGGATTTCGCCTGCCACGAGGAAAGAACTCATAGATATGGAAGAGGATCTCAGGAAGAAATACCCGGAGATATACAGGAACAATGTCATAAAGGCTGTGGATCTGTTCAGGACAAGCGGATACTGGTTGTACTATCCGGCTGCCGTTGTGCAGCACTTTAAGAAGTAAGGAATAAGTGAAAGAACACCATGTTTCGAAGCCGGATTAGACGTGTAAACTGACGTCGTTTAGATTTTTCGGTATACAGTACTCACAGAATAAATAGAAGATAATGGAAAAAATCAAACTACAAAATGTGGTTTTCGGGAAGGAAAATCCTGAACTATATTTTCACGAGAAAGAAGGAGAAATCCTTCTCGACGGCTATTTCAACTTGTTTGATATAGCCAGCAGAAAGAAATATACAGATTTAAAGGGTGTTGTTCTTGAAATCAGAGCCAAGCGATACGATACTCTGTTTCTGATGCATGACGATGAACTGATAGCAGAGCATAAGCTTGGTGATGAAGAAACCGCTGAGATTGAGCTGCCCTATCAGGAATATGACGACGGAGTGTTTTGGTTTAAACTAAAGAAAAGTGACCAAAATCCTTCAGATAGTAAAATACAGCCAGCTTTAAGTTTGAATATGGAGGAGGGAGACTGTGCGGACATATTTGAAGCCGCCTATTACGGTCTCATCGACAGCAAAAGAGAAACTAACATCTGCATCACTATGTGCACCTTCAAAAGAGAAGAGTATGTAAAACAGAACCTGACCTTTGTAGAGATGCAGGTGCTGTCAAGCGAAGAGGTAGCCGAACACCTGAGCATGTATGTTGTTGACAATGGGAAAACACTGGCGGAGGATCCGTATTTTAGGGAAATGGAGAAAAAGAGCCCATGGCTTAAGATTATTCCTAACAAGAATGCGGGAGGCGCTTCAGGATTCACTCGTGGAATGTTGGAAGCTATCAGGGATAGAAAAGATAAAGGTTACACTCACATCCTTTTGATGGACGACGATGTCACCATCATGGAGGATCTATTTGTGCGTTTATATGGGCTTCTATGTACATTACGTTCCGAGTATAAAGATATCCGGGTGGGCGGAGAGCTTTTAAGAAAAGATTTCCCGCAGTATCTGAATGCGAGAGGTGAGTGGAGCGAGAATTATCTTATTCAAAACGACTGCCATTTGGTGGATCTTAGCGACAGAAGAGAGGCTGTAGCCATGCTTTCGAAAAACCGAAACGACAAGAAGCTATATTCCGGTTGGTGGTGCGCCTGCTATTCCCTTGATATGGTGGAAAATTCAGCATTGCCAATGCCTCTTTTCATACATGACGATGACATTTCCTATGAAAGGGAACATGCAGAGAACAGGTTAATGTTTCTGAACGGCATCTCCGTTTGGCACAATGGCTTTGAATTCGGGAATTACGGTGCGAACCAGTACTATCATATAAGAAATAAGCTTATCGCTTCATCTATATATGAGCCGGAAATCAAAAGTACGAGGGCAGCAAAGTGGGTTGCAAAATGCATGATCGCGCTTTTGCTTTCCTATAGATATAAGGAAATCGAGCTGATCAGTAGGGCAGTGACGGACTTTATCAGGGGATCGGAGTGGTTGTATAATGCGGATGCAGAAAAGATAAACAGCAAGGTAAGAGCGGAGTTTTCGAAGGATGCCATGAAATCTGAGGATCTATCCGGTGGGCAAGACTCCATGAGTATGAATGAAGTTCCGGAAGCGGTTATAAAAAGAATAGAAAACTACCGGAGGAACTATTCGGTGGAGGATCTCAAAAAGTACAGCTCAGAAAACAGGACCGGAGGTCATATAATTAACAAACTGACCTTCAATGGATGGATTCTGCCGACAAACAAGAAATATAAAGAAATGACACTTCTGGATACGCCCTTTGAAGCCTTCAGAGCAAAAAATGTGGTACTGTTTGATCCGGTGGATCAAAGGAGCATAATTCTAAAGAAGGATTACGGAAAGTTTTTTGCTTCGCTGATTCTTATTATAAGGGCTGTTGGCAGGATAAAAGCAAATTACGACCAAGTGGCGAAGCGCTATCGGGAAGAAAAGCAAACCATAACGACTAGAGAAAGCTGGAAGAAGTATCTAGATATAGAATGAAAAGTGCTTACATGCTAGCTCTAGAGGTGATTTTTAGATGTTGGGATACCACCTACAGATAAATGGATTGCCATTATGTAGAGACAATGAGTGTTTGAACCGGGAAGGAAATAATAAATGAGACTTCAAAGTATATTATTGCCACAAAAGGAAATATGTCCCATAAGTGACCTTTACTACCATAAATATATAGATGGACAAATCGATTTTGACGGTTACTTCAACCTTTTTCAGATAAAAAAACATAAAAAGTATACGGATATCACTGGGCTTAAGCTGTATCTTTCCGCCCCGGGATTCAAAAAGATTGCTTTGATGTATGACCGGGAAGAAGTGGCGGTATATGAAATACCAGGGATTGAACATAACCTGAATATGGATAATGGTGGTTCCAAGGAGAACCATACGGCTTTATCTTCAGTAATCGGAGCTTTTGGTGTATTCAGTTTTCCTTATGCCGACTACGATGAAGGAGTTTTCTGGTTCAGACTCTACTATGACAAGGAATCCAATATAGATCCTGATCATCTTGAAGTAAGAGGCTTCATGGGTGGCGAGATCGCTACTACGAGAGATGTAAATATCGTTGTAGATATCTGCACCTTTAGAAGAGAGCCTTACGTATACAGAAATATGAAGTCTCTCATGACCATGATAGAAGACGCCAAAAAAGCGAAGCTTGAGGGCGACACACTTGGATGTAAAGAGGTCTCTGAACATCTCAAGGTCTTTTTGGTAGATAACGGGCAGACTCTCGGGCAGCATCAGGATATGACAGAACTCATGAAAAAGAGCGATGGAATCATCAACATCTTCCCAAATAAAAACTACGGTGGTGCTGCAGGCTTTACCAGAGGAATGCTGGAGGCTCTTAGCCATAAGGAAGAGTATGGACTGACCCACGTGCTTCTCATGGATGATGATGCGGTTTTTGACCCGGATGTTTTTGTGAGAGCCTACGGATTTATGGCGACTGTTAAGGAAGAATACAAAGATCTGAGGCTTGGGGGGACGCTGCTGAGGGAGGATTATCCGGGAATCGTTCATGCCTGCGGCGAGTATTTCGATGATTTCAGGGTTGTAAATGACAATCTTCTTACAGATATAAGTAAGTATGAAAACTGTGTAAAAGAAGGGATGCTCGGAACAAGTGGAGAAAACAAGCTCTATTCCGGCTGGTGGTGCTGCTGTTATCCGATACAGCTCATAGAACGAAAACATTTGCCTATTCCACTGTTCATCCATCATGACGACATGAACTTTGAGATGCAGTTTCTGGATTCGGGCACAGTATTTCTCAATGGAATAAGTGTATGGCACAAGGGATTTGAACTTGCATTTATAGGGACAAATGCATATTATGACACACGAAATCCGCTCATAAGTACTGTCATGCACTATGAAAATGTAAATAAGAACTATATTAAAAAGAAAATTTTCAGAATGATGACGGTTTATATAATCAGTTATCAGTATGCAAGTGTGAAGTTCATCTACCAGGGTCTCCTCGACTTCCTGAAAGGACCGGAATGGCTGTATAAGCAGGATGCAGAGGCGCTCAATAACAGGCTCAGAAAAGAGTATGCTGAGAGGTTCCCGCTGAAATCCATAGATGAAGTGGATATGCCGGAAAATGTAAGAAAGGAAATATCAAGGTACAAATCGGAGTATGGTTTGGATGAAATTGAACATGTATACCGTACCAATGAAAAGTACCCTAAGGAAAAGCATTTGCTTGAGAAGATAACATTCAACGGCTGGCTGCTTCCATCCAATGGAAAGACGATTTCATCTTCTTGTATCGAAAAGGGCTTCAAGACATTCAGAAGCAAAAATGTGGTTTACTATGAACTGTCAAGCAACAAGGCAGTTGTGGCAAAGAAGGATTACAAGGAACTGTTTTCATATATCAAGATGATCATCAAAGCCAACAAGGCAATCGATGCAAGATTCGATGAAGCGAAAGAGTCATATCGAAAGAATCTGGCAAAGTACACCACGAAGGAAAGCTGGAAGAAGTATCTGGGGATAGAGTGAACTGTAGGATACTGCATGATGTTTGTTGGAATCATGAGAGAATTGGTTTAATAAAAGGTTGTAAGTGGATAGGAGAATAAAATTATGGATAAAGTAGCAGTACTTAAGTGTTAAAATATAAGGGGCTATCGACTGATACAGTAAGCTACTGTGGCGCGATAGCTCCTTTTTGATAATTTGAAAGATTAATTCTGTTATGATAATTGACAGGAAAGGATATATATGAAGAAGTTCAATACTACTGCGGTTTGTATACCTTCAAAACACTATATGGTGGATTTAACTGATAGAGTAAAAGAAATAAAAGAACTTGTAGATGAAGGCAAGTACTTTACTATAAATAGAGCAAGACAATATGGTAAGACCACTACACTGAAAGCTTTACAAAAATCGCTATCTGAAGAATATGTTGTTTTGAACTTTAGTTTTGAAGGAATCACGAATGCCGGATATCAAACAGAAGGTGAATTTGTGCAGTCTTTTTCAAGATTGACCTTAGATCAGAAAGAGTTTTTTGGAGTTGATATTCCGGATAAAACCGTTGAGCGTTTTGAAAATTTTTGTCTGGGAGAACCGAAAACACTTAAAATGGATGAGCTATACAGAACCTTTAGAAGGTGGATCGCAGGAAAAGAGAAACCTGTGGTTATGATCATAGACGAGGTTGACAGTGCTACCAATAATCAGGTTTTTCTTGATTTTCTGGGACTTTTAAGAGATGGGTATATATCAAGGGAATCTGATGGAGCACCGGCGTTTCAATCAGTCATACTGGCAGGCGTTACAGACGTAAAACATCTCAAAGCAAAAATCCGTTCATATGATGAGCATAAAGTTAATAGTCCCTGGAATATAGCAACAGACTTTGATATAGATATGAGTCTTTCACAGTCGGGAATCAAAAATATGCTGGATGAATATGAGGAAGAACATCATACCGGAATGAAAACAGAAGAAATTTCCAGCTATATCCGAAGGTATACAAATGGCTATCCATATCTTGTTAGCCGTATTTGTCAGATTATAGATGAAAAGCTGGTTCCAGCTGCACTTGAAACGAGCACAGAAGCATGGTCGTTGTATGGCGTTGATGAGGCTATAAAACGGATTCTTCAGGAAGATAACACTTTTTTTGATTCTGTTATGGGTAAGCTTGTGAATATGCCGAGGTTGAAAGATTCTTTAAGAGATATTTTGATGAAGGGTGAAATAATTGCTTACCTTCCCGATGACGAAGAACAAAGACTTCTCAGAATGTATGGTTTTATCGTTAATGACCATAATACTGTTGCGGTAAGTAATAAGATATTTGAAATGCGCCTATATAACTATTTTATCGGTGAGAGCAAGAAGAATAATGATATGAAGCAATTGGCCTCTGCCGATAAATCTGTTTTTGTAACATAGGATAGGATGCTGGACGTAAAGCTTATTATGGAGCATTTTATCGAAGCGCATAATAGAATCCATGGAGAGGAATCTGAGAGATTTCTTGAACAAGAGGGAAGAGAAAGATTTCTTACATATCTGTCACCTATAATCAATGGAACAGGAACATATAGCATAGAAGAACAGACAAGAGACCATAAGCGTATGGATGTAGTTATACACTATCTTGGAAGAATATATGTGATTGAACTCAAAATCTGGCGAGATTCAAGATATAACGAGGATGGTGAGAAGCAAGTTCTGGGATATATGGATTATTTTGGCTTATCAAAGGGATATATGTTGAGTTTTTGCTTTAACAAGGACAAGAAAACAGGTGTGGATGAAGTAAAAATAGGCGACAGGATTCTCGTTGAAGGAATTGTGTGACATTTTTGAACAGGACAGAGCTTACAATAGTTGGTCGGGCTTTTACGAAGATAGTGTAGTAAGAGCTCGGCTCTTGTGTTATAATCCTTTGGTTTATGAGTTTATATAGGGGATTAGGCATAGTATGAATGAAAGTAATAATAAAAGTCAAAGAATTGAGTGGATAGATAACGCTAAAGGAATAGCGATTCTACTTGTAATAATTGGACATATCGGACTATGGATTCAGGGCAGATGGAATTTTCGTTTTGTCTTTGGAATCCATTTGGTGATGTTCTTTTTACTTGCTGGGTATACGAGTAAAAAGAAAGAGCTAACGGCAGAGTTTTTATCTGCAAGATTTTCAAAATTGATGGTTCCATATTTTTATACCTGTTTGGCAATAATGATTACTGACATAATCAATAGTTATTTATTCGCAGAGAAAGATATCGCTGTAATAACCTCCATAATTAAAACAGATTTGATTAGAAGCTTTTTTGCGTCTGGAGCAAAGACCACTTTCGCAAATATCGAGTTAAATACACGTATCGGAGCAATATGGTTTCTGCCTGCAATGTACTTTTCGATTATATTATTCCAATTGATACTACATTTTATTTGTGAAGATGATTTTGCATTGGGCTTGGTAAGCGCCATAATTTCAATATTAGGAATGATTTCATCAAGGTTTTTTGAGGTCCCATTCAGCATTCAGTCAGGAATGATGGCAGTTTTTTTCTTGTGGATTGGATATGAAATCAAAAAGAAGGAACTGCTGAGCCTGATAAAATGGCCACATTGTATTCTGGCAATTATAGTATTGGTGATAGGAATAAAAAATAATTATTGTTGGTCCGATTTTTGTGGCGTCAGCATGGCAGATGTTATTATATCTTTGATTGTCGGACTATCTGGTAGTACAGTTCTGTATTTTGGAGCGAAGAATTATAAAGGTAGGCTACTAAACTGGATAGGGCAGAACTCATTGATTATTCTATGTTTTCATCTATATTCTCTTGAAACATTAGGCCGGTATTATGATGCCATCCTTAACAGAACCCCTTTTGAAGGTGATACAAGAATCTATATCAGGATGATTATGGAAATAGTTTTTGCTGTTTTTGGAGCTGCGATAGTAATTGGAATTAAAAAAATAAAAATCAGAGATATTTTATCGCAACAGTTGATTTATCGGAATGATGACAATAGTGATACAACGATTACAGATGTCTTTAAAGGCATAGTTGTGTTAAGCATCATGATAAAGTACTTTGCAATAGATGAAGGATTAAGAAATATAATTTGTTCATATGATTTTGTAGCACTCTTATTCGTGGAGGGAATAGCGAGTTCTGGAGTCAAAGGATTTATCTACGGGATTAAAGAAGGTGTTACAAAGTATTTAGTTCCATATTTGTTTTTTGTACTAGGCTTCGTATTAATAAATCATAAGATATTTGATTCAGAAATGATCTCAAATATTTGGAATGGTTTATTTATGTGCGATCCAAGTGCAGAAATAGTCTTTTTAAGAAACATACCGTTATGGCCGGTAGATTTTCTTTTATTATTATTTGCTGTCAAAATTCTTTATACTATAATAGATTTCTGTATAAGTAATGAATTCATAAAAATGAGTGTGATTCTTTTGACCTCAATATGTGGATTATACTTAAGCAAAATAACAGAGTTTTATATTCCGTTTAATGCAGACATGGTTTTATATTGTCTGTTATACTATGCAGTTGGTAAAAGTCTGAAGAATGTACTGTATGATCGAGTTATAAATAAAAATTTTCTGTATTTTGCAATAGCTCCTATATGGGTATATGTGATTTATATTGGTGGGCTGAATGTTGAGACAAAACATCTTGAACCATATGGTTACGTGTTTACTGGTGCAATGGCAGCAATTGTTATTATCATGATGCTGGCTGATCATATTGAAAAACATATCGCTATATTAGAACTTATATTAAGCAATGTTGGAGAAACGATTTGTATTGTCCTTGTGGTATATACACTTATGAACCAAATGGTACTTAAATTGTTGTCAAAGTACTTTGACACTAATCATTTTGTATGCATGGTTATATGTATAACGATTCAACTATTAATTTCTATGATAATAGAAATAGGAATTGAGTTAGGCATTAAAAAGATTAAAAAACATAATACAAGTATTTAGTTAAGTGATTATATTAAAGGAGAATTAATAATGGAAAAGCAGAGGATGAAAGAAAACATGGGGATATTACTATTTGGGGCAATAGCATTTGCTTTTTTTGTTGCCTTTTTTTCTACAGTACATCCGATTGTAATCTCGGATACTGATGATTGGCTATATAGTTATGAGGCAAGAAATGCCATCCCTATAGTGCATCTCTGGAATCCGACAAGAGTGTTGCCTGAAATACTTATGCCTTTTGTGACAAGAATTTGCGCATATGGCATATATCCATTTTTTAAAAGCACAGGTATTTTTCATTGTTTAACAGTTACATACGCTATCACAGTCTCGCTTTTTCAGTTATTGTTACTTTTTCAATTAAGTAAACTATTGAAACACAACAATATGCAGTTAAAAGAGATTCTGGCATATTTGGCGTTTTATATTCTGGCTGGTTTTTGGGTTTTTAGAAGTTCTTCGGATTCACCCAATATTTATGCGTTACATTCACTTGATGCATGTACTTATTTTTATTATGTTATACCGAACCTTTTAGCATGTGGAATTGTCTGCTATATGATTTATTCGGAAGAAAATGGTATTAAACATGGATTAGTGTATAGCAATATTGAAATCGTAGCAGTTTATCTGTGCTTGTTTTCAAACCTTTTTTCCTCAATAATCCTTGCTGTTTATGTAGGCACAAGCTTGCTTTTTGAAATAATAAAAGTGATTAAAACAAAGAGTAAGTCCTGGAAAGAATTTTTTGCATCAAGATATTGGAAATTGATCATTTTGTCGGCATGGGCGGTTTCGCAGGTAATGGAGGCAACAGGAGGAAGAGCCGACTATAATTATGATTTTGGGAATTATCAGGATTGCCTGATTGAAACGACAAAACTATTATTTGGACTTGTAAAAACAGTGAACAAGGCTTGCTTTATTAGTTTTGTTATCATAGCGGTATCTGGCTTGATCGTTTTATTCCGAAATGGGGAAAAACGGTTGACCGGTTTTATTGCGTTTGGAGCGTTAAATGCAATTTTGATTATAACGTATGAGATAATGCTTTGCACAAAAGTACAACCAAATTACATACAAAGATTTGATGTAATATATGGTGGTTTCTTTTGGTTGATGATCATCGAAATCTTTTCTTTATATGTCATAAGTAAGAAATACAAGCCATTAAAATCATTATATCTTTTAGCGCTTATCATAATTTTGTTCAATTGCGAAACTGTTGGAAAGACATATAAAGAGTCTATGGTCAGACAGGATTTGGAACCGGAAGCAGCCTATCAAATATGTGATGATATCATAGAACAGTTACAGGAAATTGATAGAAACAATAGTACTGAAGTAACTGTCTTTGTTCCGGAATTTGATGGTCCTTCAAATTGGCCTTATGGTACATATGCAGGTCAAAGATTTGCTGAGTTTGCATATGCGTATGGCTTGACATCAAATAGACTAAAAGTTATTGAAACAGTAGCAACAACTGAAAAAAACTATTTATTAAATGGTGGATTATCAAATTAAAGGAGAGAAATGATGGATTGTAAAAATGATAGAACTAAGCCAATACTATATATTGTGATTCCATGCTACAATGAGGAACAGGTTCTTCCGATTTCTTCAAAGCTTTTTCTGGAGAAGATTAATAGTCTTGTGGCTTTAGGGAAGATAAGCGATGAGTCCAGAATTATGTTTGTGAACGATGGTTCCAAAGATGATACTTGGAATCTCATAAAGCAATACGCAAAGGAAGATAAACACTTTATAGGTATCTCCCAAAGTCGCAACAGAGGACATCAAAATGCCGTCCTGGCAGGGCTTATGGAGTCCATGGATTACTGTGACATAACCATTTCCATAGACTGCGATGGACAAGATGATATCAATGCTATGGATGAAATGGTTGATAAATATGCAGAGGGATATGAGGTAGTTTATGGTGTCAGATCAAAGAGAGATACGGACACGTTCTTTAAAAGATTCACAGCGGAAAGTTTTTACAAGGTGTTGGATAAATTCGGAGGTGTTGAAGTTGTTTATAATCATGCGGATTACAGACTTATTTCCAAAAAGGTCCTGAAGGAGTTTGCAAATTTCCACGAGGTAAATCTGTTTCTCAGAGGACTTATCCCGCTAGTCGGATTTCCAAGCACCAGTGTTTTCTATGAAAGGCATGAGAGAATGGCCGGAGAGAGTCATTATCCGTTGTCCAAAATGTTGGCACTAGCCTTTGATGGGATAACAAGCCTTTCCATAAAACCCATCAGACTTATAATAGGCTTTGGTTCATTGGTTACGTTCATGTCTTTAATAGGAATTATCTGGGCGGTTATTGGATTCGTCAATGGCAGTACTGTAGCCGGCTGGGCTAGTATGATATGTCTCATCTGCTTCTTTGGCGGAGCAAATATGCTGGCTCTCGGCATTATTGGAGAATATGTAGGTAAATCATATATTGAGATAAAAGCAAGACCAAGATACATAATTAGTGAAAGAACATATTCTTTGAAAGAAAAATAGATCCTGCAATGGGAAGCATATACTTAAGAGGTTGAAATGTCGAAATTTGAACAAAAAATAATAGATATCTTGATAGCTAACCGAATATTGTTTTTTTTGTGCATGGTTACGATACTGAGTTTATTTATAAGGTTTTGCTATAGAGATTTTATTTCAATAGATGCAGAAGGTTTTTTATTACCTTGGTATGATGAAATAAAAGAAAAAGGAATTAATAGTCTGGCAAGCCAAGTTGGTGATTATAATATTCTTTATCAATTTATTATTTATGTTTTTACGTTATTGCCGATTAAGTCGCTGTATGCATATAAATTATTGTCAGTCATATTTGATTATGCATTGGCAATAATCGTTTCATTTTTAATGGTCGATGATAAAAAGGGTCAAAAACTTGATTTATTAAAATCATATAAGTTTGCAGAAGTATATTGTGTAGTATTGTTCAGTCCAATTGTATTTTTGAACTCATCATGTTGGGCACAGTGTGATTCTATATATACATTTTTTGTTTTTGCAGCATTATATTCATACAATAAAGAAAAATATGGAATGATGTTTATGCTGTTAGGAATGGCTTTTTCTTTTAAATTTCAGACAATATTTATCTTGCCGTTTTTGTTGATTTTATATGTAATGCAAAAAAGATTTTCACTGGCATATTTTTTCATTATTCCACTTACACTTGTTGTCTCAGCGTTACCTGGAATTATTATGGGTAGAAGTATTATGGATCCCTTTAGTATTTATATGAACCAAACAGGGACATACAACACTATTTCGCTGAATTATAATAGCTTTTGGAATATTATTGGCGGATGGTCCGGGGGTGAAAGTGATTTTGCAGAATTTAAGATAATGGCAGTCGTTTTCACAACAACGATTCTCGGCGGAATACTTATGAAGGTTATTAGTAGTAATTATTCATTAGATTTATATGGATTGATTTTATTGTTACATATTACAACCTATACCTGTGTTTTGTTTTTGCCGACCATGCATGAAAGGTACGGATTTATCTATGAAATTACAGCGATATTGCTAGTGTTTTTTGATAAAAGGTTTTTCTTTTATGGAGTAGGAGTGATTCTACTGTCATGTATGACATATGGATATTTTCTTTTTGGTGTAGAATACCCATCACTTATAATGTCTATTTTTAATGTTGCTCTATACTGCGGTTATGTCTATAGATTTTCTAATTCATGTAAACCAACAAATATTGCATTTGAATAGCCTGATTTTATTAACAGAAGTTTTTTCTATGGGGTATCCAAATACGCTTTTCTTTCTTGAGTATCCTACGGATAAGTTTGTAAATTCAGTTGAGTGGCTTGATTCAGAAGCGGAATTTAGGCCAATAAAGTCATTTGGAAATATAATTTTCGGGTAATTAGGAGATAATACTCCGATAGTTGGCGATACATATGTCTATAGATCTTCAAATTCGACTGCTAAAGAGTATGCTCATTTAAATGGATTAAATACAAAAGAATTTGGTGATTACTGTGTGAGCTATTTGGAAACATAAAAGAAAAAACGTCGGACTTTTACGAAGACAGAAGTCGTAAAAGCCCGGCTCTTATGTTATAATGGCAGAGTTTTAGAGGATAATATAGATTTTTTGGAGATATTTTGCAGATGGAAAAATTCAAAGCAAGAGTTATGAATTTTTGGGGCTATCGTAATCTGTACGAAGAGCTGGTTATGAAGGACATAAAGCTTAAGTACAGACGCAGTTTCCTTGGATATATATGGAGTATACTGAATCCGCTTATGATCATGTGTATCATGGTGATGGTTTTCTCTCATATGTTCAGGTTTGATATAGTAAACTACCCGGTTTACCTTATTATTGGACAGACGATTTTTAACTTTATGAATGAGGCTACCAACAAGTCGATGTGGGCAATCCTCGGAAATGCGCCTCTGATGAAGAAGATTTATGTTCCGAAGTATATTTTTACCTTGTCAACAGTTACCAGTTCCTGTGTGAATTTAGTATTTTCACTAGGGGCTATACTTATAGTGTTTATAGTTTGCGGAGTAAACTGGAATCTTTGGATGCTGTTTATACCTGTAATTCTTGTGGAAGTATTTGTTTTCTGTGTGGGTATGGGACTCTTTTTGTCGGCAGCTACAGTGTTTTTCAGAGATATCCAGTATATTTACGCAGCTTTCCTTACGGCATGGATGTACGCGACACCAATATTCTATCCGATTGAGCAGTTGCCGGAAAAACTTCAGTGGGTGATCAAACATTTTAATCCCATGTACTCCTATATCCAGCAGTTCAGAACAGTGGTGTTCCAGGGAATCTGTCCGGATTTGAGACTTATTTTCTATGGAGTAGTGATAGCAATCTTTATGTCGGTATTCGGACTTTGGGTGTTTAGTAAGACACAGGATAAATTTATTCTTTATATTTAATTGGAGAATGTGACTGGAAAATGGCAAAGACAGAAGTAAATGATGATATCGCCGTTAAGGTTGACCACGCAACCGTCCGTTTTAACATGGCGACAGAACGAATAGATAATTTAAAAGAATATTTCGTGAGGCTTATTCAGGGAAGACTGATGTTTCAGGAATTCCTGGCACTGAAAGACGTAAGTTTTGAAGTTAAAAAGGGTGAGTCCTGGGGCATCATCGGAACAAATGGCTCAGGAAAGTCCACACTCCTCAAGCTTATTTCCGGAATACTCAAGCCATACAAGGGATCAGTAATTATAAACGGATCCATAGCACCACTTATCGAACTTGGCGCCGGCTTTGACGGAGAGCTTACCGCAAGAGAAAACATATTCCTTAACGGCGCAGTTCTTGGCTATAAAAGAGATTTCATGAAAGAGCACTTCGACGAAATCGTAGATTTTGCGGAAATTCGAGATTTCCTTGATATGCCTATCAAGAACTATTCATCAGGTATGTCGGCGAGACTCGGCTTTGCCATTGCAACCGTTGTGCAACCCGACATCCTCATATGCGATGAGGTTCTGGCTGTAGGAGATTATGCATTCCAGCAGAAATGCGAAAAGCGAATGACGGATATGAGGGATAAGGGAACCACTCTTCTTTATGTTTCTCATAATATCGACTCAGTACGCTATGTGTGTGACCATGCATTATGGCTTAACAAAGGCAATGTAAAGGATGCTGGCGTTGTTGATAAGGTTGCAGATGAGTATATGAAATTAGAAAGATAACTACGATAAGTAATCTAAAATATAATTCTACAGGTATTGTCATACTGTTACTTATTGATATATAAATAGTGTGAGAGAAAAAGAATATATAATCACAAGATGTATAACATAGATTATTAATGTACAATGTGACATTGTAATGATGAAACAAAAACGAGGAGATTTGTTATGGAATATAAGATTCAATCGATTATACTACCTACAGAGGCTAAACACCAGCAGTGCAGAGATTTGTTTTACAGAGGTGATGTAGGCTATCTTGATAGAGAAGAAAAAAAACTTGTTCTCGGAAGGGGCCAGAAATGTGATTTCACCACATATATCAACGCATGTTCTTATGAGAAGTGGAAACTATATACTAATGCAAGGAAACTGAAACTTACTTTGGATATAGAAGGACCTGTAAGTATATGTTATGTCGGGTTTCATAAAAACTTAATTGAGATTGTGCGTAACGAATATGAGACTAAGACATATAATGAGCAGGGACGTCATCAGATTAGTTTCGAGTATTCAGAAAACAATGAAACTATGAACGGTTTTGAGATTTCTGCATTAGGTGATGCCACTCTATATGGTGGGTACTTTACAGTCGAGTGTGATGAGAAAGATTTGAACGATGTTAATCTGTCTATTGCAACAACAACTCATAAAAAAGAAGAGTTCATAACAAAGAATGTTAGTTTATTGAAAAAAGAGATCATCGAATCAGAGGATAATATCGCAGAGCATTTTTTTGTGCATGTTGTAGATAATGGAAGAACACTTTCCGATAAAGATATATATGGAAAGAATGTCTTTTTACATCCAAATCCAAATGCTGGTGGAGCAGGTGGTTTTGCGAGAGGAATGATAGAATCTATCCATCAAGAGCCTAAGATATCTCATGTATTACTGATGGATGATGACGTGTTGGTGCTTCCTGAAAGTATAAAGAGAACATATAATCTGTTGAGGCTTATGAAGAAAAATTATGAGGACTATTTTATTTCAGGAGCGATGCTTCGTTATGAATATCCAGATTTACAACATGAAGACATAGGATACGTAAGACCTGATGGCTATTTTTCACCTGTAAAAAGAGAATTTAATCATTGTTTTCTGAATGATAATCTTGACAATGAAAAGAAGTATAACAGAGACGAAAACCAATATGGTGCATGGTGGTATTGTTGCATCCCAAAAAAGGTGATTGACAAATATGGATTACCTTTGCCTTTGTTTATCAGAGGTGATGATGTTGAGTATAGTTTGAGATGCAAGGCACATCATATAACTATGAATGGTGTCGCTGTATGGCATATGGGCTTTACTACGAAATTTAATGCTGCAATGAATATTTATCAAAATTGTAGGAATGTTTTGATAGGAAAAGCAACCTCAGACATAATGAAATCTTCCGATTTGGTTAGATTGATATTTATCAGAAGTTATAGAGAGAGTTTATTACAGTTTAATTACGGTGCGGCTGAACTTGCCTTAAAGGCTTTTGAGGATTTTATGAAGGGTCCTGCATTTATAATGGAAGACCGCGGTGAAGAGATAATAAAAGAAAACTCCAAATTCAATGATGAAATGAAGCCATTAACTAATTATGGAAGATTTCATTTTATGGGTCCATGGGAAGTTTATCAGAATGAACCGAGGAAACCTATAAGTTCACTTATATATAAAGCTACTTATAACGGACAAAGATGGATTCCGGATTTCCTGTTGAAAAAGAAGCCGGCTATAGTAGGATTTGATAATCCATATTTACCTGGCACAATAACTTTACATGATAAGGTTCTTGCGGTTAACCCTTATAATGATATGGGAGTTATGCGTAAGCTTGATAGAAAAAAGTTCAAAGAGTTGGAAAAGAAACGCAAGGAGCTTCAAAAAGAATATAAGAAAAATAGGAATAGCATCATCAAAGCATATAGGGATAAATCTGACTATTTGAAGTCAGAGGAGTTCTGGAGAAAGTATCTTGGAATCTAACAAGAAATAGACAATTTTAGAGAAATAGACAATAATAAACTGAGGTGGCGGCTTTCGGATAAAGACGGATTTTTATTTATCTGACAGGCCGCCATCTTAGATTATAAAAGTCAGGAAAGATGGATAAGTAATATGGGTTTAAGCGTGTATTATGCAGTGATAAGGCTGCTTAAGTTTGTACTTATACCGATGGTGACAGTGGTCATACTATACAGAAAAAGAAAACAAAAGCTTATCGGAAGCTTGGATTTGTTGATGTATTTTGTATTGGCTATGGTTGGAAATGTAGTCGGAACGAGACTTGGCCTTACTATAATAGGAAAGTTTTTTAGGAGCATCGTAGGGATAGAGCTGCCATATAATAAGTGTTATGTTTTGGCAGGCATGATTCTTGCGGTATTTGTGCTTCCTAAACTTTTGGAGTTATTCTCACTTTTTTCTTCAAAACTATTCCACATGAGTGACAGAGAAGTGGTGAAGAACACGCTCGACTACTACTTCCTGTTTGTGATTTCTGTTGTTTGTTTTGGTACGCAGATTGGCCTCACAACTTTTTACTTCAATTTACCTTATGAGGTGTATAAAAATCTGTATATAGTATCATGCCTTGCAGCAGCCTTTAAAGTTATGATGCTGCTGACAGATAAGGACTCTGCTGGTTCTATTTCTGACATACATAAGTCAATTACAGATGGTAGTAGTCAGGAAGTTAGAGGATTGACAGCGAACAGGAAAAAGGTAATTGACTTTATTAAGGAAACATCATTCAGGAATAAAAATCTTCTCCTAAGCATTCCGGTAGCGCTTGTATTTTACCTTGCCTTTCCGTCGGAACACTACCTGTATCAGCAGTTCCTGGCACCACTTATCATAGGATGTGTGGGTATAAAAGTTCAGAAAATATTATATGCGGCCATTATTCCGGTTGTTGTGGTGATACCTGTTATGATCATGGCAGGTTTAGGCGGCGCAATCTACAGCATGAGTTATTTTTATAGAGATATGCGAAGCTGCTGGGGACACATCTATCCTACAGATTTTGGAACGGCTATAATTTTTATTGCCATAACCATATGGGTTATGTTTAGAGATGTTCCAGATGTTTTCTTTTTGATTCCGGCAGCGGTGTCATATTTCATTTCTACTTATATTACCAGAAGTTTCACTTCAGAGTATATCACTGTGCTGTTTCTTGTTGTGATCCTTGCGAGGATTCTGGGGAGAGAGGTGTTAGAAAAGAGAGGGAAACTTAAGTGGATTCCAAAGATCAACAATGTGCTTATGTTGTCGGCTTTTCCGGTTTTCGGAATGATGATGCTGTTTTTGGTTTTTGCGTATGTGAAAGAAAAAAGCTGGGCATTGGCGCTTGATACACTTATGCATGCCAGACTCAGATATCCAGCAGAAATGTATGCAGAGTACGGAATACATGCCTTTGGTACATATTTTGATATGATAGGTGCTGGAGGATCAGTTATAGCCAATGGTGGACAATATAACTTCCTTGACTCCACTTATCCACAGATATTCATAAGATACGGCTGGGTCACATATATAACAGCTTGTGGACTGTGGGTGTGGACAACCTGGAGAGCTATAAAGGCTGGACACAGGCGGATGGCCGTGGCTATGGCACTTTTCTCTGTAGACTTCATCATGGAACACCATTGGTATGAGCTTTGCTACAATCCGTTCATAATCATGGCATTTGCAGATTTCACCTGGGAAGTTGGGCATAAAGCCATAAATATGACAAGCTTAAATGGATGGACCAAACTGAGAAAAAATCTCAAAGGTGATCCTGCCGGAGGTACAAATGTAGAAATTCCAAACAGACTTTATGAAGATGGTACGAAGTCTTTGCCATATAGAGCAGCATTTTGGGGAGTCTTTTTCGTACTACTTGTGGCCTGGTTCCTGATTCTCCCGGTGATTTTTTCCTGGATGAGGACAATCTTCCATGGATGCGGTCTCTACGGCGGCGGTGAAAAGGGAAAGATTGTTTTTGCGATCATAACAGTATTCCTGGGTGCAACACTGCTCGTGATATGGAATCTGAGCAAAATTGTAGCATTATTCATAATTAATGAAACGCTGTTAGTTCGTGAGACAGACAATAGCCATACAAACGGGGACAAATCAAGAAAAAGTTATCTAAATGATAGTGAGGATACAAATAAAGACAAGAGCGAGGCAGATAATAGTAATTCAAACAAGGAAATAGTAAGCAATATTGATGTAAGCATCAGAAGCAACATCATGTTCTTGTTGGTTGGCGTTGTCGTGCTCTTTACATTTGCTGCCGCCGGCAATAGCCTCATAAACAAGGTGGGGGCTGAAAATGCTGACAGAATTGAGCAAAACAGAAAGGTGTTGGAGATTGCAGTAGCCCATGCAGATGGTAAGGTTTATGTGGATATGCTTCCGGAAGCCTACATAAGACGCATACGGGGACTCAGCAGATCCTATATGAACGGACATGATTATGGAAGGTACAGCAACGCGACGGTTCTCACAGACGCTGACTGGGATTCGGCGTGTCTCACGGGAGAAGGATTCCTGTATCTCCAAATATCGGAAAACGATGCCATATACACCAACGACAGCGGTGTCATAGAAGCGCTCAGGGAGGAGGGCTATGTCCTCAAGGGTTACAATTCCTATGTTCATCAGGTTGACATGGAAAATATGGCGAGAATGAATGATGTTGAGGAGACAGAGGATGGGCTTCTCCTTGAAGGAATAGAGCACCAAATCATTCATGGACCATACCTCGAGCTTGCCTCAGGAAAATTCACGGCGGAATTTGAACTCAAGCTACTGAATCCGACGGGAGACATCAATAAGAAGGTTTGCGGACTCAGAGTGGCATCTTACTATGGTCAGTCTGTAAAGGCTGAAGTTAATGTTTATGAAAGTGACTTTGATGAAGATGGAAAAGTCACCTATAAGGTTCCGTTTTGGGGGAACGGGCAGGGCTATGAGTTCCTGGTTTTCACCGAAGATGGCGTGAAATGTCTCGTTTCATCCATAACCTATGCAAGGACACCGGACATGGATATCCATATAATAGTAGACGGCGAGGGCAGAACCATACATGAAGAGTACTATGATATGGAGGGCAATCCGAAGCAGATGTCTGAAGGGCACTATGGCATGGAGTATGCTTACGATGACAATGACCTTCCGATCATGAGACGGTATCTGGGAATTGATTTCGAACCGGTAGTCATAAGTAATGGTTATGCTGAAGTACGTAGGGAGTATGATATCAACAAGCGACTCATCAAGGAAAGCTACTATGGAGTAGATGGCGAGCCTGTTAATCTTCCTGCTGGTCAGCATTCAGTAGTCAAGGATTATGATTTCAAAGGAAATGTTATAAAAGAGGCTTACTATGGAGTGGATGGGGAGCCTGTGATATATAACAACAATTTCCATGTGATAATCAGAGATTTCGATGAGAAGAATCGCTGCATCCACGAAGAGTATTACGGCACTGACATGGAGCCTATAGCATTGGCAGGCGGATATGCTGGAATCGACAGGGAGTATGATGAAGAGGGTAATGTCATCAGGCAGGTATTCCTGTCGACGGATATGGAGCCGGTTGTCATAGACAAGGGTTATGCAGAGTGGCGCAAGGAGTATGATGGGAACAAATGTGTTCTGATGGAGTGCTACTACGGCGCTGATGGTGAGAAGCTGCTGCTCAATGATAAGTACTTTATGATCAGGAGAACTTTCGATGAGAAGAAGCAGTGCACCAGTGAGAAGTATTATGGACTCGATGAAGAACCTATCCTGATACCGGGGGGCTATGCCGGATATGAACAGAGTCAGGATGACAGAGGTAATGTTGTTCACTTCACCTATCTCGGACTCGAGGGCGAGCCGGTCATTGCGGATTCCGGCTTCTCCATATGGCACAGAACCTACAATGAAAAGAAGCAGGTCATCAGAGAAGAGTACTATGATGTCGATGATCAGAAGATGACACGTCCAGGCGGACAGTTTGCAGTAGAGCATGAGTACGATGAAGCAGGCAATAGCATTAATGACATGTACTTTGGTCTCTCGGATGAAAGGATCCTCGTAAACGGAAGTTTCTGGAAGGTGCAGCGTACCTACAACGAGAACAAGAAGAATGTTCATGAAGAGTACTTCGGTACAGACGGTGAACCGATCCTTGTCGGAGGAAAATACGCGATGATCGACTTCGTCTATGATGACAGTGGAAAGCTTGTGAAGAAGATTCTCAAAGACATCGCCGGACAGGTGGTGGAAGAACAGGATGTATGATGTAAGGGCATGATGTATGTGCTGCTGCATATTTATATATACATCTAAATTAAGAAGCCGTTGGGATATGATCTCGCGGCTTCTTTTGATATGGCGATAAAACTGATAATTCTTACAATTTTGTATATAGTTTGTCAAATTATTAATTTCTGTTAAAATGAAGCTAGTAAAAAAACTGCTTAAAAATGAAGAGAAATCGATAGATTTACTATTAAAGAGGGAGTAAGGGAGTAAAAAGCGGCTGGCAGGAGCCTCCCGCTTTTTCGTATGTAAGGGATTATGAAAAGAAAAAAACTAGAGTTAGCAATCACAATCGTCATATTTCTTGTGACGGCACTTCTTTCGAGTTCAGCAGCTATTTTCTTGCTGAGGGAGTTTTCCAAGCTGACGCCTGCATTCCGGCAGGGAAATATGTGGGTCAGCGCAGTATTTCCGGCTGTGGTTGCAGAGTGTATAGCGATGGTACTGTCGCTGTATAACGGGCAGTATAGTTTCGAACGTATGGGAATACTCAGATATATAGGACGAGCCATCAAGGGGACTGTCTATTTTGTTGGTGTCTGGGGGGCGATGCTTCTGATACAAAAGAACAGCATTTCGGATTCAAGATACTTCTTTGTTACGACGATGGCGTTTCACTTCATTATCCTGCTAGTGCTGCTGTATGCGGTGCAGAACTACATGATCATGAATTTCTATAAAACTGATGCCGCGACGCTGGTGGCGATCATCGCTGACAGAAAAAGTGCGGCGAAGGCGTCATGTGCTATCAAGAAGGACTGGTCCAGGAAGATAGCAGGAATCATGCTGAGCGGGGAAGAACGAGGAAGCAAAAATAAGAAGGGACTGAGTGAGGCGGTTGCCAAGACAGAAACTTCTATAAAAGGCATAAAAAGTCGTATATCAGGGAAAGATACGGAGCTTAGTCCGGAAGAGATTGATCATGTACCAGTGCTTGCGTACGGCAAGGAAATCGTTGACTGTGTTCGTGCCAGTGCTATCGATGAGGTATTTATCTTTTCACCGGAGGGAGATGCGTCGAGGGTTGAAGAGCTGATCGAGGAATTTGCTCAGATGGGACTCCCGGTTCATCTGAATCTTGCAAATGTTGAGAAGCTGGAAAGACATCTCAATGATGAAACAAAGGCATATATCCCGAAGATAGAAACGAGACTTGGGTTTATCGAGAAATCCCCTATGGCTATATTTGAGACACCTACAGTGAAACTCAGATATGAGCTACTGAAGAGAGTGATAGATGTACTTGGAGGCCTGGTGGGTGCGGTTTTTGCAGTGATACTGTATGTGATAGTGGGTATCGCTATCAAGCTGGATTCCCCGGGGCCTGTGATATTTGCACAGGAACGTATCGGGAAAAATGGACGTAGGTTCAAGATGTATAAGTTCAGATCTATGTATATAGATGCCGAGGAACGTAAGGCAGAGCTCATGAAACAGAATGAGATGAGCGGGCTCATGTTCAAGATGAAGGATGATCCGCGTATCACAAAGGTGGGGAAATTCATCAGAAAGACCAGTCTCGATGAGTTCCCTCAGTTCTTCAATGTCCTGATGGGCGACATGTCACTGGTGGGAACCAGACCGCCTACCGTAAGTGAGTTCAAGGAGTATTCAAACTATCACAAGAGAAGACTCAGCATGAAACCGGGTATCACCGGCATGTGGCAGGTCAGCGGAAGATCCGATATCACGGATTTTGAAGAAGTTGTAAAGCTTGACTGTAAGTATATAGATAACTGGAGCTTGGGACTTGATGTGAAGATACTTGTGAAGACCGTGATGGCTGTGGTGATGAGGAAAGGGTCGGAGTGATACTCAAAGCTTGCATTATTGAAATAATGTGATAGAATACATTGTATTTGTGGAAACAAGTAGTTATGTTCTAAACATAGCTATATTTATGATAAAGTTACAAAATGTTCTTAAGTTGAACCTTGAAGCGTGGGCACCTGGTTTATCAGGAATATAACATATCGTTTTCAGAACAGTGCTGATTGATTGTATCAACACTGATGGCGAAGCCTACCCAAAATACAGGAGATAAAATAATGTTCTATGTTGTACAAACTGCACCTGCCAAAGAACAGATTACGAAGACTTTCATAGACGAGATGGTGGGTTCTAAAATAAAACTTAAAAGTTACAGTCTTACCAGGGATATGAGAAAGAAATTTGGCGGTCAGTGGATGACAGTCAAAGAAAAACTTTTCCCGGGATATATATTTGTAGAAACAGAAGATATTTTGGATACATACCTTTCAAGCTTTGCCGTACCGCTTCTTACCAAGTACATCGGAAGAGAAGTGGATCTGTTTGAAACTCTGACAGAAAAAGAGTCAGGATGGATCAGCAAGCTGGTTGCAGAAGGAGAAGAAGTTCCTGTTTCGGAGATAGATATAGCCGAAGGGAATAAAGTTACTATCCTGTCAGGACCTCTTACAGAACTGGAAGGTTATGTAAAGAAGGTGGATCTCCACAGAAGACAGGCAGAAGTTGAGGTTGAGTTCATGGGCAGAAAAACCGTATTTTATCTTGGAATAGAGTTTGTAAAAAAGATGTAAGGGAAAAAGAAAAAGCTCCCAGAAGGGAGCATAGAGAAAGCAGAGTTATGCATGAATTGCATTTAGACGTTCTTCAACGGTTTCCTCAATAAAGCTGTTTAAACTCTGCCCATGTGTCATAGCATAGATAGCAGCCCAGCGATGATTTTCTCTTTTTTTAAAGCGGACATTGAAGCTTCCTTTGTAAGCTATCTCAGGAAATGATCCTTCCTCCTCGCAGAACGCAAGGTAGTCATCAATAGCATTATGAAAGTCACTGATCAGTTCTGTAGCGTTTGTTCCTTCATAAGAAATGAGAGAACTCTTGTGGATATCGCCGAGCGCAGCGAGGCCAGATGTGGATTGGAAAACGAGTAAGGGTTCATAGGATTTTGTGTACTAATGATCCTTTCGGCGCAAGCCGCACACCAAGAACAAGTTTGGTGATTAAGCACGCTTTCTATCGGGGAATAGATAAAGGAATCGAGAATGAGTGATCAAATTTATGGATGGCAGAGATATCTTGGCATAGAACAGGAATTCATTACTGCCAGACAATATGTGTCGTTTGAACAAGATAATACTTATTCAGAATTCTTCACCAGATCAGTAATCATACTTGGGGCTGAAATAGAAGGAGCATTTAAGAAGATATGCAGTAATATTGACGGATCCGCACTTGGAAACATAGGTCAGTATAAGGAAATAATCCTTGGCGTATATCCAGGTATTGTAAGCCTTACTTGTGCTATGAGGGGAAGTGAAAGAAGACTTCAACCTTTCGAAGATTGGGATAAAGAGAAGTTGTCATGGTGGGATGTATATGCAAACGTGAAGCATAGTTTGGTAGATAAAGATGCTTGCAGCATATCAACTCTGTTTGTTTATTGTGGAGGCTACGCAGAAGGAGTATGCCGAGAAAGATTATTTGAGAGCTTATTCTGCTGTGGATGCTCCGAAGTTGTTAGTCCCAGGATTATCGTTTGTAGCGGCACAGGATGACGATGGGATTTTGAATGCTGCTTTCAATCCCTGCAAGTTGATAAAGAAGATTAGGAAATGGTTGCCTGGTAAGCAATCATGATCTTGATGACCACATGAGGGGTGAGACGCAGATACGGAACTGAAGGTTGATAAGTTATCATGATGGGTGTGGCAAGCCACGATGGCCACAAAGAAATATAGAGTAACATAAGGCTTAAACGAAAAATGCATTTGCAGGAATAGGATATAGATGACAAAAGTTTACTTTGAAGACCTTGAAAATAAGGTTATATCTGAGATTTCAAAAGCTGAGTATTCATTAAATATAGCTGTTGCTTGGATTAGCTTTGATAGGTATTACGATACATTTGTAAAATTACTAACAAGAGGCGTGAATATACAAATAATTGCTGATGACAATCATTCAAATAGACGATATCAAAATCTGATTAATGCTCTCTGCAATAAAGGGGCAAGTATAATGCTCATCAAATATCCGTATGGGTATATGCATCAAAAGGTATGCATAGTCGATGATAAGAAATGCTTGTTTGGTTCATTCAACTGGTCCAAAAACGCAGATACAAATAATGATGAGAATATAACCATTTCTGACGAATTGAATGTAATCCTTGAATATAAGCAAAGAATATCGGGAATGTGGCAACTGTCTAATGAGGACAGAAAGCTACTTCGGAATCCGGATATATGTGAATATTGCGGATTACCTATGTTTAATATGCTGTTAATGGAGCAATGTGGAGATTATCAAACCAAGGTAGATGTGGCAAGAACATGTTCATGTAGATGCAAGATTATATATGAGGATTACTTTGATATTAGCGTATATAGCAACTTGATAGCAATCTCGGAGAAATATGATGACGAATCGGCTTTGTATTTTGAAGGAATAGACGATGAGCAATATCGTAGACAACAGGAAGCAAGTTATAAATATGAGATAGAAATGTATCTATCCTCCGTCAGGTTCAACAGAATGGGACTTCCGATAATACATGCTGTAGGTGTTAAGAGTTATGAGTTAATAGGTCGGCACGATGACAGATGGTTTTATAAAATACTGTGGAAAGAAAACGGAACTGGAAGATATATTCAAGACGAGTATGATCTTGACCAATTTATATAGATGTAGATAAGCAATCCAGGAGAGTGATGACCACATTGTGATTGAGTATATATTCGGGAGTAATTGCTTGATAAGCAACCATGATTGGCGTGGCTGACTCCACGATGGGCACAGTTGAAAAGAGAGTATAGATGGGGATACAGAAGAAATTTTTAAAAGTATTGAAATCAGACGAAGCGAATGCAGTTGTTGCTGTTGGAATTACAGGAGTATCTATTGCGAATCCTGTAGCAGGTTTATTTCTAACTGCCGTTCATGAGATTGCTGGACTTGCAGATGAGAAGCGAATAGATGCTGTTATCAGAGGTTTATCAACTGAATTGAATCAGGAGAAACAAATTAACCAGTTGTACGGATATGTCGAAAAGAGCGAAGAAAATGCATTCTATGTGGCTAATACATTGAGAAAGGCACTACTAGCAGACTCTCTGATCGCATGTACTGTTATGGGGAGGATATTGGCAAGGCACGTGAAAGATGGCTGTAAGTACGATCAGGACGACAACATCATCTTTCATGCATTGTAGAATGCTACGGATGACGATATTAGACACTTCTATAGAGTGATGAAAGAGTATAAGCACGATAAAGAGACTTTCCGAATTTCGCTAACTGACATAGATGTTTCTTTAAGTTCTTCGATGGATTGGTGTGAATATAATAGGATTTTTCGAGGACCAAGTGGTGGAATTACATGGGAAGACATTGAAGATGAAGGGTTTGATACGAGTCATGGTCCGACTAATGCTGCAGAAAAACTATTTGAGTATGTTGAATCTGTAAAACATGTGCTTGATTACGGGGCATGATTGAAATGTTTGGTAAGCAATCTGGATGAGGATAACCACATGGTTCTTGATAAGATATCCAGAAACTATGGGGTGATGAGCAACCGTGAGATGCGTGGCTGACGCCACGATGATTACAATTGATTAATACATAGAGGATAAGAATATTGCATGAAAACAGTAATTATGGCCGGAGATAGAGAGATAATAGGGTCAACCCCGAAGAATCCAGTAAACAAGCGGGATGGGTGATGATCAAGGATTTGACATTTCTCCATAAATTCCCTTTTTGGGTCGAGAGAAGCGTCCGATGGACATCGGAAGTCTCGTAAAGTGGAACAGGTTTCTTGAAAGTTCTATTTTGACCCAAACAAAAAGAAGACGGGGAATTT
Organism: Oribacterium sp. NK2B42; assembly: GCF_000424445.1. Classification (GTDB taxonomy): domain Bacteria; phylum Bacillota; class Clostridia; order Lachnospirales; family Lachnospiraceae; genus Oribacterium. The sequence continues at coordinate 43,797 of NZ_AUJX01000011.1, read as the reverse complement.
AACAGGAGGAAAGTCAAATGCCCTTGTGAGATCCAGATCTCATTTAGGGCTATTTGACGTTTTAAAAGAATTTATTGACCAGATAGGAATAGCGTCAACCATAAACTCTGAATCAAAAAAAGAGCAAATGGTTGTCTTGAGAAAATATAGTTTGTTGAATGTTACTTTTTAAATATAACCATACGGAAATCTGGCTCTCCAATCCAACCAATTCGACAATCAGATTTGCGAGGTTATGATGGTGAAGAATTATACGGCTGTTCAAAATGATGTCAACTTGAATGTGTCTTATGAAGGATTCAATAGAAAAGAATCTAACGATGGAATAGAGAATAAGACCGAAAGTGTACACTTGATTTTCTGCCGCGGCGCAAAGAATCTTGGCCAGTACGGAGGCTTTGAGACATTCCTTGACAAGTTGACGGAGGTACATGCATCTAATTATACAATTCAATACTATATTACCACAAAAGCAAATGGCGACGGCGCAATGGATGAGACGAAATTGTCCTCGATTTCTGATGTGAAGAAGAATAAAGATGGCAGTGTACGCTCCTTCAAATATCATAATGCAAATGTAGTTAAGTTACGTGTTCCTCAGATTGGTTCAGCTCAGGCCATTGCGTATGATGTTAAGGCTTTTAGGTGGTGCCTGTATTATATTTCTACGCATAGAATTAAAAATGCAATCATCTATGTTTTGGCATGTAGGATAGGCCCTTTTTTCGGGAGTTTAGTATCTAAGGCACACAAATTAGGTGCCAAGGTTTACGTTAATCCTGATGGGGATGCACAGATAATAAGCCGAAAAAATTTAGAGCTGATGGCGGCGTGAGGAGGTTGGTTAGATAAATGGAACAGCAGAATACAAGCCACATCTTTATCATCGGCTCAAAAAGCATTGGGCAGTATGGTGGTTATGAGACGTTTGTAGATAGGCTCATCGGTGAGCATGAGCACGAGGATAGTATCAAGTACCATGTGGCCTGCAAGGCTAATGGTGACGGACACATGGATGAGAGCAAGCTTGATGGCGTGAGAGTTCTGAAGAAGAACGACGATGGAAGCGTTTCAGAGTTCGAATATAAGAACGCTCATGTATTCAAGATCCCTTGCCCGAATATTGGTCCGGCTGTGGCGATTTATTATGACCGAGCAGCGGTTAAGTATAGCATTCAGTACTGCAAGGAGAATGGTATAGAAAAGCCAATATTCTATATTCTCACATGCCGCATTGGCTTGTTCATTGATGGATTAGTAAAGCAGATTAAGGCTATCGGTGGTATGTACTATTTGAATCCGGACGGACATGAGTTTCTTCGAGCTAAGTGGCCCAAGCCTGTCCGCAAATATTGGAAATGGTCTGAAAAAAAGATGGTCAAGGATGCCGATCTAGTTATCTGCGACTCCGTGAATATCGAGAAGTACATCAAAGAGGAATATCACCATCCGCATACAACTTACATCGCCTATGGCGCGGATGTTGAGAAGAGCAGTATGCCGGATGATGATTTGAAGTTTGTGAACTGGTTACAGGAGAAGGGTCTGAAGACCAATGAGTACTATCTGGTGGTTGGCCGTTTTGTCCCGGAGAATAATTACGAGACGATGATCCGCGAGTTTATGAAGAGCCACAGCAAGAAGGACTTCGCGATAATCACAAACATTAACGATAGGCTCAGATCGTATCTGGAAGAGACACTGCACTTCAGCACTGATCCTCGCATCAAATTCGTTGGTACTGTGTATGACAAGGAACTGCTGAAAAAGATCAGAGAGAACGCCTATGGGTATTTCCATGGTCATGAAGTCGGAGGTACGAATCCAAGCCTTTTGGAGGCACTGGGAAGTACGGAGCTGAACCTGCTACTCGACGTTGGCTTCAATAAAGAAGTTGGACAAGAAGCTGCTCTGTACTGGAGCAAGAAGGATGGCGATCTGGCTGGGCTGATTGACAGGGCAGATGAGATGGATGCTGAGTGGCGAAGTAAGTTCGGCACAGCAGCTAAACAGCGAATCAGTACTGCTTACAGTTGGGCGTTTATTGGAGACGAGTATAAGAGGATTTGGAATGAAGGAGCGGTACGATAATCTGGATGGCTTGCGGGCAATTTCTTGCCTGTGCATCATAGCTATGCATATCAGAGCAAATGCGGATTACAACCTTGGAACAGTAGGTAACCCAATTGTTGCATCATGGACACATTTTGTTCCTTTGTTTCTGATGATCAGCGGTTTCGGTATGTTCTGTGGCTATTATGAGCGCTTTAAGAATGGCAACATTGACCTCAACAGCTTTTATGGGAAACGATATAAGAAACTCCTCCCATTTTTTATCACGCTGATTGTGATTGATATTGTGATGGACAGAAGTTTGTCGCATGTGATTGAAGGAATAACAGAAGCTACCTTGGTTTTCGGTTTGCTTCCAAACAATCAGCCCGAAGTTATTGGGGTAAGTTGGACACTTGGTGTCATCTTTCTCTTCTATATGCTGTTTCCGTTCATTGTATATCTATGCTGGACGAAGCGAAGAGGAGGGCTAACATTTATATCATCCATAATCATCAGCCTTTTCTGCTCTATCTATTATTTTACGGACAAGTTTGTTATAGAGGGATTTGCAGCTCGTCATAACTTCCTATACTGCGCCCCATGGATAATAGGAGGCGGTATTGTATACCTCAACAGAGAAGCTATCAAGGACTTTGTGCAGCGATATAGATGGGTATGGTTTGGTGTTTCTGTAATCTTTACTGTGGGTTGGTATTTTCTGCCGAACGATGACGGCGCGATTACCATGATAAAGAATACTGCACTATTCATGTCATGGTTAATGTACGCAATAAGCGTGGACAGCAAGGTACTCGGCAACAAAGTTATGAAGTATCTTAGCGGAATAAGTCTGGAGCTTTATTTGGCACAGATGGTCATATTTCGTGTTTTTGAGAAGATTCATTGCTTGTATCTTACGGGACACGGGTGGGTGAGCTTTCTGCTTGTCTGGGTAGGAATGGTCATTGGATTGATCATGTTCATTGAAATATGGAAATGGCTGTGGACTTTAGCTCAGCGAAAATTGGAGAGTTAAAATGGGACTTAAAGAAACATTCCAGAAACAAGGCGGAATGAATCTAATAAAGCAATATGCAAAGAGCGGAGCGCTCGGCACTGCTGTAGGTGAGTTCGCCCTTCTTGGAAAGAGCAGGACTGCGCTTGAAATATTGCGCCTCTCAACACAACTCAAAACAAAACAGAAGCTAGAAAGAAAATACAGGGGAACGTTGGAAGCTTTTGATAGAGCATACGATCAAAGTCTCCCGCATGAATCAAGTAATAAAGTTTGGGTTTGTTGGTTTCAAGGAATCGAAAATGCCCCGTCCCTTGTTCAGAAATGTTATGACTCTGTGGAGAAGAATCTGACAGACAGAGAAATCGTTCTCATCACCTCTGATAATATGGAGCAGTATGTTCAGTTCCCGGATTACATTATAGAAAAGTGGAAAGCCGGTATAATTACTCATACGCACCTTACGGATTTGCTGAGATTGGAGCTGTTAATAAGATATGGCGGGATGTGGCTTGATGCTACAGTTTTTTGCACAGAGGAAGAGAAGAATATACCGCCTTACTTTTTTAACTCTGACCTGTTCTTCTATCAGAACCTAAAGCCGGGAAGGGATGGGGATGCCTTCTATATTTCAAGCTGGCTAATGAGTGCAAAGACCAATAATATGATTCTAATGGCCACCCGCGAACTATGCTACGAATACTGGAAGACAAATAATAGCATGGATGATTACTTCCTGCTTCACGCTTTCTTTTCCATAGTTCTTGATTATTATCCTGAAGAATGGAATGCAGTTATTCCTCGTGATAATGCTACTCCTCATATTTTATTACTTAGATTGTTCGACGCTTATAATGAAGATTTATGGAATGATATAAAAGATCAGACGCCATTCCATAAAATGACCTATAAATTCGTCAAGGAAGAAACTAATAAAAAAGGCACATTTTATAAGGTGCTGTTTGAGTAATTCTAGGAGCTTTGATTAATGAAAAAGGCTGGCTTATGTGTACGGTATGACTGTGATAATTTCGGTAGTATGCTTCAGATCCTTGCAACTCAAAAGGCCATAAGAGCCATTGGTTGGGATTATGAAATTATCCGGTATGATAAAAGAACCCCATTATTCTACATTTCGAATGTAACTCGGCTTTTTAATCCTTATTTTATGAAAGGAAAAATCGAGACCTTTGAAAAAAATAGAAAGTTGAAAGGTTTTCCGGAAGTTCAGAAGGAAAACAGTATTCGAAACAAGTGGATTGCAGATTATAGAAGAGCATATATAGGTCCTTATTCACCGGTGTATAAGGGATATGCCAATCTTGTAAAAGGGGCAGAAGAATATGATGCAATGGTTGTTGGAAGTGATCAGCTTTGGACGCCAGCAGGGATAAAGAGTAAATTTTATAACTTGCTCTTTGCCCCGGATTATCTCAAAAAAGTTTCTTTTGCAACAAGCTTCGGTGTAGGAGAGATACCAGCTTCTCAAAAGAAAATGACCACACAATACTTGCAGCGGATAGAGCATATTTCTGTTCGTGAAACACGCGGAGCGGAGATTGTAAAAGAGCTTACAGGGCGTGATGCAACAGTTGCGCTTGATCCAACGCTACTTTATACAAGAGATGAGTGGAGGGAAATTTTCCCAGAGAAAAGAATTATTGATGAGCCATATATATTTGCTTATTTCCTTGGTAGCAATGAGGAGCATAGAGAAGCAGTTGAGCAGCTGAAGAAGGAAAGCGGGTTAAAGGTGGTTACAATCCCCTTTATGGATGTGTTTGTTGAGCGTGATCTCACATTTGGAGATCAAAGACTGTTTGAGGTAGGGCCGATTGAGTTCCTGAATCTTATAAGAGGAGCTGAATATATTTGTACAGACTCCTTCCATGGATCGGTGTTCTCAATCTTGAATCATAAGCAATTTATGACCTTTGATCGGACTAATAGTAGTGACAAGCAGACAAGAAATTCAAGAATAGATAGTCTGTTTGGACTTCTGGGGTTGGAAAAGCGGAGATATAGAAGTGGAGTCACACTGAAAAACGTGATTGACCAATCGATAGATTTTGATACTGTGGATCAAAAACTAGCTGAGCTGAGGCAGGAAACGGTGGGTTTTCTGAATAATGCACTAAATGCTAAAGAGTGAATTGTGAAATGATAAAGATTCAAAGAAAAGAAGACTGCTGTGGATGTACTGCCTGTGTGAACGCATGTCCGGTTAATTGCATCCAGATGCAGGAGGATATAGAGGGATTTAAATACCCTCACATTGACAGAGAACGTTGTGTCAACTGCCACAATTGTGAGAAAGTATGCCCTGTTATTAATAACCCCAAAAACGAAAGAAAACCGGTAGCTTATCTTGCTCGTACTCGGGATATTAAGCTTCTTAGCAAATGTACTTCTGGTGGGGTGTTCACAGAACTTGCTCGGGAAATAGTGAAGAATGGTGGCATAGCGTACGGCGTTGTTTATGGAGAAAGCTTTAAAATCCAGCATGAAAGAATATCCAATCTTACTGAAATAGAGAGATTTCCTGGCTCTAAGTATGTACAGAGCGATGTAGGTACAACATTCGCACAGGTAAAAAATGATCTAATTGCAGGGAATCAGGTTGCTTTCTGTGGAACGCCGTGTCAGGTTGCAGGACTTAATAATTTCCTTGGTAAAGAGTATAGGAATCTGTTGCTTGTCGATCTGGTATGCCACGGTGTTCCGTCTCCAAAACTGTGGCGAGCATATGTTGACTATATAGAGCAGAAACATGGAAAACTTCGATTTGCAAATTTCAGGAGCAAGAGACTTGGATATCATGTCTCTGTAATGGAGGAGAGATTTGAGAGTGGAAAAACACAGATAGGTTCTGCTAGAACAAACCTTATGTCAAAGTGTTTCTTTCAGAATGCAGCGGATAGACCGATCTGCTATGAATGCCCGTTCAAAACGGTGTCGCGGTGTAGTGATATTACGATATTTGATGGCTGGCATGCATCTGAGTATATTCCCGGGCTGAAGGATGATGACAAAGGTTATACTGTAATTTTAGTTCAATCTGAGCGCGGGAAAAAGGCTTTATCAGAATACAGAGACCTTTTCAATTTATACGAAATTAATGTAGAAAGAGCAATCAGTCTTGATGGGCGCATGGCAATCAATTCTGTAAAGAGGCCTCAAATTAGAGAAGAGTTTTATTCACTTCTTCAAGAATATGGAATTGAAAAAACTGTAGAAAAGATCTTTCCGATAACAAAAAAAGATTATGTGGTTGAAGATATTAAAGTCATAATGAAAAAGTTAGGTATTCTTTCTATGGTTAAAGCGTTAAAAAAAAGCTAGAACTGGTGTGTGCTTTCTTGTTTGATGAGGAGAATCAATTACATGGGGAGTAAGAGAAGACTATTATTCAATACTCGTGCGGAGTTCTGCATAATTTGTGTGCTTCTCCTATATTTATTTTTTGCGACAAAGCTTCCGTTTAGTAGTATCTTTGACGATTTGGTTGCCGGCTTATTGACAATTCCATTTCTAATTGGCCTGGCAGAAAAGAAATATAATAAAACTGAGATAAGGATGCTTGTTGCGCTTGGGGTGACATGTTTATTAGGTATCGCATCCAACTTTCTTGCGGGAATAGTTACTAACATCAGTTATATTCTGAATGATGTTTTTAGCTTTTTGAGAATCTTTCTCGTTTATTTTGGCTTAATAGCATTATTGCGAGGAAAAACTAAAGCTTTGGAGGCGCTAACCAAAAGACTGGGGTTTTATTCGAAGATTTTTATTACTGTTGCTTTCGTATTTGGAATACTTAATATTTTGGGAATTGTAAGAATGTATTCCACTGTTCGTTTTGGGCTTCGTAATTATTATTTCTATTTCGGAAATTCCTCACAGTTTGGAATATTTATTGGATGTGCACTGGCTATATTAATATTTGGGGGAAAAAGTAGGACGATTTATGAAATAATGGCTCTGGCATGTCTTGTTATGACTTTTAAGGGAATGGGACTGATCATTGCTGCAGTATATTTCATCCTAACATTTGTTGTACACAGAAAAATTAGATGGTGGCATTATCTTATTGCATTAGGTGTTCTAGCATATATTCTTCAGTTTCAAATTACTTCCTATATACTAGATAAGTCCGCACCCAGAGCTATACTTATCTACTACGGATTTGTCACTGCGTTTAAATATTTCCCTATTGGTTCAGGATTTGCCACCTATGGGTCAAACATGGCTGCAGTTCATTACTCACCACTGTATTACTCATATGGATTTCAATTGAGAAAAGCATTAACGGTATTTGATGATGGATATGGCTCAACAACGTATTTAAATGATGCTTATCTTGGAATGATAACTGGACAGTTTGGTATTTTTGGATTGCTGTTGGTTTTTTACGTATTTGTAAAACTTGGAAGAAGTATATTCGGCCCTTCAAATACTGATAACAAAGCAAAGTATATAGCGATAGCTTGTTTTAGTTGCTTCTGTGGTATGGCAATTATGGCGGGTTCTATAAAAACTGCCGGAGGAGAAATGCTGATGGCTGTGTTTGCTATTTATGAACTGATGAATGAAGCTTCAAAGCATTCAGATAGTTTGCCTTTAGATAGTGAATTGAGGAAAATCAATGATTAAAAAGCTGGTAAATAATGCGTATGTGTTTTCTGTAATAGCGAAGGCCTTCAGTGTTCTCTCCGGCATAATATATTCTATTCTGTATTCAAGGTATTTAGGGGCGGAACTGAGAGGAACCGCCTCTATAATTAATAACTATGCAGATATTCTTTCAATTGTTCTTTGTTTAGGAGCATTTCAAGCATATCCATATTTCAAGCAGCGAGATAAGAAGGACATATATGAAAGTTTCATAAATAATGTTTTTGGCCTTTTGATCAGTTATTTTATTTTACTCGTTCCTATCTTAATTCTGATTCCTTTAAACATCAATCTAGTTGTAGCTCTTTTAATAGCACCTATTTGGATGGCAAGCAGACAATTGAATTATGTGGTTGTTGTTGAAAATCCTAGATTAAGCAATATCGGAAGCATGATACTTGATCTGAGTGATCTTCTAACACTTGCCCTCTTGATGATTTTTACAAAGGTAGATTTCAAATGGTGCATAGTTGTCGTAACATTAAAGCAGATTATTTATCTATTAATCTGTATAAAGAATATTTGTTTTCGCAAATTTAGGTTTAGACCTACTTTGAAAGGTATTATGCCATACATTCGGTATGGGATTGTTCCAATGATTACCATCATTTTAATGGAGGTCAATTATAAAATTGATGTATTGATGCTTGAGTGGTTTCGTGTTTCCAATGCAACAATTGGAATCTATTCCCTAGGAGTCATGTTGGCACAAAAGGTTTGGATGATTCCTGACGCGCTAAAAGATATTTTGCTTTCAAAACTTGTTGGAGGAAAAGGAGCAGAGGAAGTTGCAAAGGTCAGTAGAATTAGCTTTTTTATTACTATGATATGTGAGATTTTGGTAATTATATTTGGTAAGCCACTTATAAGGGTTCTTTACGGAAGCGAATACGATAGTGCCTATTTTATTACTTTGATCATATGCGCTGGTGTTATTGGAATGGTCTTCTACAAAATGATTTATTCATTTAATGTGGCCAATGGTGATAAAAATGTTAATCTATTCTTACTGGGAATATCTGCATTAGCAAATATCATATTAAATGCATTAACGATTCCTCTTCTTGGCTCATATGGAGCAGCTATTGCTTCGCTTGTTTCCTATTTTGTGTGTGGTATTGGTTTTCTGATATTCTTTTCCAGAAAAACAGGGACAAAGATATGGGACATTGTTGTAATTAATAAAGATGATTTTGTGGTATTAAAACAAAAGCTTATAAAGTGAGAGGTGCGATATATGCCTAAAGAACTAACGATGCAAGAGATCCAGGCGGTCTCATTAGAAATATTAAAACAGGTCGCAGATCTCTGTGAGGAACTTAACCTCCGTTATTTCCTTGCCTGGGAAACTCTCATTGGAGCAGTCTGCCACAAGGGATTTATCCCCTGGGATGATGATGTGGACATTATGATGCCGAGACGGGATTATGATAGGACGGATGCACAGACCATTGTGGATCGAATGAAAGTGGAGAAGAAGATTCTTATAAAGACATATCCCAATGTTGGGGAATTTGGTAATTGTCTCCGTGTGAGCATTGGCGAGCAGAAATATATGGAGCAATTTACGACATCACTAGTAGAACTCGATAAATAAAAAGATTTGCGGGACCAAATCAGGGTAGGTTATGGTTGCCTAATACACAGGAATAACGAGTACTTTGAGACTATGATATACCTGAATTGTAGCAAGCTCGATATTGATGCAGTTATAGCCAATGCGTAACAGAGTTAATTATTGATTCCTTAGGTACCCTTTAGTTGTGTGGCATATGTATGTCAAGGGTTTCCACGAAGTGGAGCAAAGCTCCCTTGACATGCATATGTCACGCAACTAAACTTCCGAAAAAGAATCAATGGTTACCCTCTATTTTTGACGAATAACCATAAAAAATATACTTCACATCACAGATGAGAAAGTTGGGGAAATCTATAAGGATTTCTTCTTTAGGTAACCTGAATGCAGGATGCGCTAACGAGCAACTATAAAGTGGCCTAAGATTATTTTTTATAGTCTAGAATATAGAGTTTTCAAGGTACAAAGCCCACTTTTAATGTGGGAAGTTTGAGATAATAAATAAAAGGCTTGCAGATGAAAAAACTTATTAATGTAGAGGACCATACTATGAATAGGAAATCGCTATCAACCCAAGAAATCAAGGACATTTCCTTGGAAATACTTAAACAAATAGCAGATTTATGCGAGGAACAGAACATAAGGTATTTCCTGTTAGGCGGTACCCTTTTGGGTGCAATCCGGCATAAAGGGTTTATACCTTGGGACGATGATATTGATATTATGATGCCGCGTCCAGATTATGACAGGTTTCTTGAGTATCTATATAATCACAAACTTCCAAATCTTACTCTTTTTAACAGGAATACTTGTAAAGATTATCCGTACATGATCAGCAGAATGTCTGATGATAGATACATCTTAGAATTTGAAAATGAAGACTCTGTTGGAATGGGTGTGTTTGTTGACATATACCCAATGGATGGCATGGGGGCGACACTTGAAGAAGCTCTTCGATATGGAATGTACAACGATAGAATGTCATCGTTCTGTTTCCAGGCTACCAGGAAGCATTTCGCTATTGAAACTACAAAATCAAAGTTTAGGAAAGCCGTAAAATTTCCTGTATATCTTTTATCCAAAGCTATAGGGAAGGATTTTTTCATGAATCAAATAGAGAAGCATACTGGAAAATATGATTATGAAACGAGTGAATGGGTTGGGGACTTGATCTGGCTTTCCGGTGGAGCTAACGAAATATTTAAAAGGGAATGGCTTGATGATTATATTATGGCTCCATTTGAACAATATGAATTCAGGATACCGAAAGAATATGACGCTGTACTTAAGCATCTGTTTGGTGATTATATGAAGCTTCCTCCTGAAAAGGACAGAATCGGGCATCACTATTATAAAGCATATAGGAAATAAGCGGTACATCACAAATGACAAAAGTAATAACGTATGGAACATATGATATGCTCCATTATGGTCACATCAGACTGTTGGAACGCGCTAAGGAGTTGGGCGATTATCTGATTGTGGGAGTGACTTCAGATGATTATGACCAGACACGAGGAAAAATCAATAATCAACAGACGCTTACCGAACGCATCCAGGCAGTGAGAGACACTGGCCTTGCTGATGAAATCATTGTGGAAGAGTACGAGGGACAGAAGATAGACGATATAAGGCGCTACGATATTGATATCTTTACTGTCGGCTCTGACTGGGTGGGAAAGTTTGATTATCTTAATGAGTATTGTAAAGTAGTCTACTTAGATCGAACACAAGGTGTTTCAAGCACGGAGATAAGAAGTAAGGAACGAGAGATCAGAATCGGACTTGTAGGCAACACGGAATCAAGGATTCTCAATAAGTACTGTGATGAATTTATTTTCGTTAATGGAGCAGATGTGGCTGGACTTTGTACGACAAATAGATCCCTCCAAGAAACGATGTCCACGAAGGTGCCCTACATTACTGATAATTTTGAGGAACTCTTAAGTGCCTGCGATGCCGTCTATCTTATATCGCAGCCGCAGGATCATTATCAGCAGATTAAGAAGGCTCTCTCATCGGGGAAACATGTTCTCGTTGAAGCTCCAATAACATTATCTAAAAGCGAGTGTGAGGAACTGTTCGCTATTGCAGAGGAGAGGCAACTCATCCTGATGGAAGCGGTAAAGACTGCGTATGCTATGGCATATAATCGCTTACTTCTTCTGATAAAAAGTGGAAAGATCGGAAAAGTTGTATCTGTAGATGCGGTGTGTACAAGTTTGTATGACATTGAAACAAACAAGGGAGAGGTCTGGAACAGTATCACGGCTTGGGGACCGACAGCACTTCTTCCGGTCTTTCAAATTCTTGGAACTAACTATAAGGATATAAGACTTATCAGCCTGTTCACTGATAAACAAATAAAACTGGACGCTTTCACAAAGATAGATTTCGTTTATGAATCCGCTACGGCCACAGTAAAGGTTGGAAGAGGTGTGAAAGCAGAAGGTGAACTTGTTGTAGCTGGTACGGATGGATATGTGTATGTTCCGGCACCATGGTGGAAAACAGATTATTTTGAGGTTCGGTATGAGAACCCTGAGAATAATAGGCGATATTTTTATCAGCTTGATGGTGAGGGTATTCGTTATGAAATTGTTGCTTTTGTGAAGGCAATCCAAAGAGGCGGAAATAACTCTTATATTGACCAAAACGTATCATGCTCCATAGCCCAGATTATGGAGAAGTTCTATGTCGAAAATAATATCGAACTAAAATAATTGGAGGATAAAAGCTATGTATTACATTGATGAAAATATTAAGAATCTGGAGAGAATTACTTACCAGAATAATAGAAAAGCGTTTCTTCGATTGGACCTGAATGAGAATCCGGGAGGACTTCCGGAGGATTTCGTGAATGAAGTTATTTCAGAAGTAACACCGGGACTTGTTTCGCAGTACCCGGAAACAGAACCATTTGAGACTTGCTTGGCTAATTTCCTTGGAATAAAGAGAGAAAACATCTGCCTTGTGAACGGCTCATCAGAAGGAGTAAGACACATCATCGAAGCCTACACAAATGTTGGTGGAGAGATTGTAGGAGTAACCCCTTCTTATGCGATGTATGAAGTTTATGCAAAAATGTATGGCCGAGTTTTTAAGCCAGTAAAATATAATGAGGATTTGACCATTTCAGTAGATTCTATCATTGATTCTATTTCAGATAACACTCAGCTTCTGATTTTGCTGAATCCTAATAATCCTATTGGTAATGCTTATTCAAATGAGGAGTTTGAAAGAATACTGGCTGCAGCAAAAGAGCATCAGATAACTGTGATGATCGATGAAGCATATATGTATTTCTATAACAATACGTTTATAAAGGCAGCTTTGGAGAATCCTCATGTATTCATAGTACGTACATTCTCTAAGTTGTTTTCATTAGCAGGCCTTCGTCTGGGTTATGTAGTCGGACAGCCAGAAGATGTTAAGACTGTAAGTCATCTATGTACGCCGCATAACACAAATGCAGTAGCTATGCTTTTTGCACAAAGGATTCTCGAGAAGGAAGGATTCTTGGATTCTCTAATCAAAAAGCAGCTTGATGGAAAACAGTATCTTATTGATACGCTTAAGAAAAATGGTTACATTGTCAGTGCTCAAGAAGGTAACTTCATCTTTGTAAAGCCTAAGTGTCTTGATGCAGATGCAATCGTTTCTCTAATGTATGAGAAAAAGAAGATTCTTGTTAAATCTTATAATAACCTCGGCGAATATGGAAAATGCTTGAGAGTTTCAACTGGTGAAAAAGAGTACATGCAACGTTTCATTGATGCTTTGATAGACCTCGATAAGGTAGGATAAGAATGTATGGAGCAACAAGATAAAGACAACCTGTTATCATATCTTCATGAAATAGCTCCTTCAGCTGAGGCGAGTTTTATGATTCCCCAGGAGGCTGTATTTGAGGAATGCGTGAAGATGAACTGCTTCTATTGTGGCAAATATGGGCGGAATTGGAGATGTCCTCCTAATCTTCCAGACATTGATTATCCAAGAATGTTCGGGGAGTATGATGATGGACTATTTGTATGGTTCACTTTCGATGTGAAGGACAAGGTTCAATTTGAGAGTATCAGGACTGAATCAAGTGTTACTCTTCATAAAACGCTTTTACAGCTCGAAAAGTGGTTCTATAACCACAACATGTCGACTGCTATTTCCTTTGGGGCTGGATCATGCAAACTTTGTAAGGGTGGCTGTGGGAAAGACAGATGCAATAATCCGTATATGTCGCGCAGCCCATTGGAAGCAACTGGAGTGAACATAGTTAAAACAGCAAAGAAGTTTGGAATAGATATAACATTTCCAACGGAGGAGAAACTAATGAGACTTGGACTTATTATGTGGCAGAACGCCGAAACTAAAATGGGGGGGTATGACATATGAAGTATATTTTTATGGTAGCTGGAAAAGGAACACGTTTGCAACCCCTTACGCTAAAGCATCCTAAGTCAATGTATAAACTTGATGAGGATACGACACTTCTTCAGAGGATGGTTGCTCTAATTAAAAAGCATGATAGTGAAGCAGATATTGTAATTGTAACAGGGCATATGCACAGGGCGATAGAGGAACAAGTATCGGGAGTGACGTTTGTTTATAATCCGTTTTATGAAGCCACAAATTCCATTGCCTCTCTTTGGTTTGCAAGGGAGCATATGGATGCTGATAATATCGTTCTTATTGATGGTGATATCGTTATGGAAGATGAGCTGATAAGAGATGTTTTGTGTAAGCCTGTTGATAGAGCTACAGTCCTTGTTGACAGTTCTATCAAGACTGACGGAGATTACAATGTAGAAGTATCCGGTGATCAGGTGCTTGTTATGAGCAAGGATCTCACATCATATTTTGGAGAATATGCAGGGGTCACAAAACTGGATCATGATAGCTCATTATTGATGAGAACTGAACTTGAAAGCATGGTTGAGGAAGGCTTTTATGATCAGTGGTATGAGAATGCTTTGGTACAGCTGATCTTCAAGCATGATTTCAGACTCTACTATAAGGATATTTCAAACTATGATTGGACGGAAGTTGATTCTGTAAATGATTTACTTATGGCAAAGCAGATTCATATGAAAGAAAAGACAAACTGAAGGATGTGACCCTCGAGCACATTGGTACCGTGTATCAATGTGGTACAGTTTAGGTCAAATTAAGATTCATTCAAATTGACATTACATAAACTTAGTATACTGAAATCTATGAGGTTATACAAACAGAGTGATTTTTATGTAGAGGAACGAAAAAAGGGTACACTAAATAAACCTTTCGATAAAGTAAGGTTCCAGACCATGGGTGTGTTTAGATTTATGTAACAGTATAAAAAAGAGCAACTTATGTAGGCATTGTTTTCCTATTTCTCATGTGTTTGCGGAGTTTACCTATTTTCTTATCACGTTTGTATTTCCTTCTGGGTTGAATCTGGGATTTTGAGTGAGTGGCATCATCGAGGAGTATATCGAGGTCGGACATCTCAGAAATACCAACAACAAGTTTGATGAAGAGTGTTCTCATCCTGCCGATTATAAATGTTCTGTTTGCTTGATAATTGAATTTATTTTTCGGTCTGTTTTTATTTTTTATCTCTTTATCAGCATCGGCTTTGACAAGTGCTGAAAGATTTGTCAAAAGGAGTGTTATGAAAAATTCCTGCATCATGGAATTAGGTGTAGCTGAAGAAAATTCTTCAAGCAGACTGGTGATTTTGAGCTCGTAATACTTTTTCTCGCAGGTCCAACGCAGAAAATAAAGCTCACGGAACATCGTTGGAGTGATCTCTTCGTCGAAGATGTTTGTGGCAAGGTATTCAATCTCGCCGGTATCCAGCTTAACAGCGATTACGCGCACACGGATATCGTCAGTTCCTTCATCCGGATCACCATGCAAAGTGTCGAATCCTTCGTAAGCATCAGATTTAGAAGGCTTAAGGTTTTTAGCAATACAGAGGGACTGCTTGAGCCGCATCACACAAATATGACCGTGTTCTACACAGTAACGGAACATATTCTCGGAATAATAACCCCGGTCGAATATGATGATGGATTCATTGTAGATATCAAGTTCCTCCAGTTCTTTCATGTGAAGTAAAGCCTGTGATCTCTCGGAAGCAAGGTAACGTGAGAACGTGGCATGAATGATATAATCATCAAGTACGTCATAAACTATTGAAGTAAGTGCTTGAGTGAACTTACGGTCTGTATTATGATGATCGAACATTTCGCCAAAGTGGTCGAAGTTATCTTTGGAATTTGGGAGTTCCGTTTTCGAACCATCAATGGCGAAAATGTGGTATTTATGGCACAGCTTCCTCTCTTTAAGATTGGCATAAAAGATTTTTGAGGAGAGGGAGAACAGTTCGAGGAACAGCATATAGCTGATCCCTTTTCTGGCACGGGATATGGCCTGTTTGGTGACTTTTGTCGGGAATGAAGTCACATTGCAAAGCATATCCCGGACATCCGAGATGCTGCCTTGCAGTGCACTCTTGCCGTTATAGAGCAGGAAGTAGATCATATTTAGCATTGAAAGCTTGCGCTTCCGGACGAAGAACTTCGAAGCTCTGTAGGCTTCAAGTGTTTCCGGTGAGGAGATCAGCTCCGTGACCGAAGAAACAATCAGTTTACAGATATCGAGCTTTTGCATAAAGCACCTCCAATCAGAAAAGAAGTTGTGATGTCTCACAACGGAGACTAAACATATGCCTTATCTGATTGGCCGATTTCGCTACTTCTAAAATACGATAAGTAGCGAAAGCGGCCGCAGGTTTTGGTGTATTTGTCAAGTGCTTTATGAAAGTATGAAATATTAAATTTCTATGAGAAAAGAAAAAACCCCAGAGCAAAAGCTTCAGGGTTGATAGCTACGATATTAAATTTAAAAAATCAAGTAATTTCAAGGGGTTTTGAGCATAATTTGACAACATTGGTGCCTGTCAGTGCGCCCTGCTAAGGGCGCTTCATATAGCGGATTGTAAACGTCCGCCCGATAAGCTGTAAGTCGCAGCATCGGAAGCGAGTCTTGTGTGTGGCATGGTAACGTGCTACACGAAGCGTAGACAGCATGGTTGCAGGGATAGTGATTGAGCACCGAAAGACTATAAATCCAAAGGACGACGTAGTTGACAGTACGGAAGTCGATATATCTGCCTTCGTTATGGCGAGATGGCAGATGCTTTGGCGGTGTCGGAAGGAGCTATTCATGTAATACAAAGAAGGAGTGTCAACAGGGGAGAACCCATAGACTCCGTTCCTAGTGTGAGGGGATGGAATATCGAACGACCAAAAAGGGAGAACGGTAAATGGTCTATAGGTAGTCGAGGTCCGAATAGTACCGATGAAGGTATGAACACATAAATACCGGAGGGAAGTCGAGAGTGGGCTGTTCCTCACAGCCCTGACCTGCGAGACAATATCAAAGAGGAAACATTTGCTACACGCAGAGGTGTGCTTCTCCATACACAGAGATGGAAGAAAGAAGAGAAAACAAATGGAAACGAAATTGGCGAGAATAGCGGAATTATCTGCGCAAAATCCTAAGATGGTGTTTACATCCATCGGACATTTGATTGATGTCAATTTCCTAAGGGATTTCCACATGATGATGGACGGAGAAAAAGCCGTAGGTATCGATGGGATAACCAAAGAGGATTACGGTAGAAATCTGGATGCAAACCTTGTTGATTTCACTGATTTATATGCATTATGTTTTGCTATGGTGGTTCAAGGAGAGAATACAGCCGAAGTTGAGAGGATACAGCGGTATCATAGTCTATGCTGATGACTTTGTAGTTTGTTTTCAGCACAAGGATGAAGCTGAGAAATTTTATGAGCGACTGAAACGTAGGATGGGAAACTTTGGACTATGTCTCGAGGAAGAGAAAAGCCGTCTGATTGAGTTTGGAAAATTTGCGGAGGACAACTGCCGTAATCGAGGAACAAAACCGGAAACTTTTACTTTCTTGGGCTTTACACACTACTGTTCCAAAAGCAAGAACGGAAAGTTCAGAGTTAAGAGGAAAACCAGCAGGAAGAAATTCAGCAAGAAGCTGAAGGAAATCCATAGAAAGATTGGCGAGATGCGATTACTCAAGACTAAGGACATCGTGAAGAAATTGAACGAAATCTTGGTTGGTTACTTTCATTACTACGGGATTACAGACAACTTGCGAAGTATTAAATCTTTTAGGTATGAGGTTGTTAAGAGTCTATTTTATTGGCTCAACAGAAGAAGTCAGAAGAAAAGCTATTCATGGAATAGTTTCTTACATATGCTTGACTCCTGCTACCCTTTAGCCAAAGCGAAAATATACGTAAGTATCTATGCGCAGTGATACACGAATGATTAGTTTCGTAAAGAGCCGGATGCGGAAAAGCCGCACGTCCGGAATTCTGTGAGGGGCAGAGGGAGCAATCCCCCTGTCTACTCGACCCATTAAAGAGAATTCAGAGAATAAGAAAAAATTTGTGAAATGATTAACGGTAGAATCAGAAAGTGTAGTTAAAGAGATAATAATATGTTGCAAAAGAAGAAAGTTTATATTGAGTATATAAGGTGTCTTGCTTGTGCATTGGTAATATTTAATCATTTGTCTGGATATACATTGTATCAGGTTTCTCATGGCTGGAAACAGTTCATGTACATGAGTTTAACAATGTTTACTCGAATAAATGTTCCGCTTTTTTTTATGATAAGCGGGGCGTTATTATTCGAAAAAGAAGAGAGCATTAATCTAGTATTAAAAAAACGGGCATTGCGGATTTTCTTAGACATAGTGATATTTCAATTTCTTATGTTTATGCTTAATCATGTTGAAGCAATACGTGATGGATGGGATTTTGATTACTCGGTAGGAAACTATATTAGAATGCTAATTACCAATGGTATTAGGGGGGCTTATGCATACTGGTATATGTATTCCTACTTAGGAGTATTGTTGGTTCTGCCATTTATGCAACGAATTTGCAAAAAGCTAACTGACCACGAGGTGTGGTGGTTGATATTTTTACATTTTATCAATGCATCTTTATTGGCGTTTGTAAATGTTGTTATTGAGAATAAAGGCGGTAAGCCTATAATTTTTACAACAAAGTTGGAAGTCCCTTTTGCTTTTGTTAATTGTTTTTTCTTTCCAATAGTTGGCTACTATTTAGATCATGCTATTGATATTAAGAGAATTAAGAATATTCATTTAGTTACGGGTGGGGTGGTGTCACTCGTATGTATTTTTTTGGAGAACGTGTGTACTTATGTCGATGCTAGAACATATGGCAAGTATTCACAAGGCTATGTGCAGATGTTCGATTATGTTTTAGCTATATATATATTTATTTTAGTGAAGCACATATGTATTAATTACAAAGCATTAGAAAACAATCGAATTTCAAGAGTGGTTTGTTTTATTGGATCCTTAACTATGGGAATATATCTCATTGACCCATGCTTAAAAATGACAATATATCCTATTATTGAAAAGTATGCGGAACCTATTATGCCGACAATGATTGTTTCTTTCATATGGATAATTATAAGTATTTTATTAGGAGGAACAATCACACTAATAATAAAACACACTCCTGTAGTTAAAAAACTACTTTGATAATTAGTGGGGCTTATATATGCAAAGTAATAACTATTATAGGTTCCATATATAATAGTAGTTGTTTATTGATGGTTTTATAAATCCACAAAACCAAAAGATAGATTAGAAGAAGCTGTGCAATTCAATAGTTATATATTCATTTTTTGTTTTCTTCCAATTACATTAATTTTATATTTTCTTTCAAACAAGGTTTTGCCGTAAGTAGTAAAACTTACGTATCCTTGAGCCCGTGGCGTATTCATGAAACAATGACACTTAAACAGATTGCAGTGTGAAAAGTTTCTAAAGTGTGAAAAGTGTCGAAACTTTACACACTTTACGCACTGATAATACCGAGGTGAATAATAAATGTATAGTGCCCGGTTGAAACATTAAAGACGATTTGCAATGAAACTAAGATAATACAAGTATTATGAAACAAGTTTATCACTTAGATGATTATCTGAAACATGAAGAAAACAAGATATTAAAGGATAGAATTCTCTACCTGTCTCTATCTCTCCGTCCGGCATCAACGTTGATAATCTGCATTTTTTTGACAGTTACTACTGCAATACATTGCATTATTCTGATGATTCGTAATCCGGCTACATCAGTTACTTACAACATAGCATTTGCAATCCTCACAGGTGTTGTAGCATCGGGGTTGGTATCGATTGCTGTAGAACTTGCAGCGAACTACCGGCATAATTATCAACGATTATTGGTTCTTCACGAATATCTTCCCACATTGGTGCCTGTCACCATAAAAATTTTATAAATTTTTGTTTTGGGCTATTGACGAAGGAATTGCTTTGATATAGAATCCGAAAAATAGTATAATTTAGAATAGATTTACTTTTGGATGACGTTATGAATAAAACAACAGATGAATCAGTTATGAGTGAAAGGAACGTAAGATGGAAATGAGTACATATGAGGCAACTGTTTCTATGATTCGGGATCTTCCTGATAATGAGTTGTTACTCGTTAAAGAATTTATTAAGCGTATCACATCAAAAGATGAGATTAGGAAGGAAATGTATAATCCATATAAACCCTTAACCAGAGAAGAAGTAATAGAACAATTGTCTATTGCAAAAAAACACGCTGATGAAGGCAGAGTCATGGAAGGACATAGGGCATCTTCAAATATTAGGGAAAAGTACGGATTATGATTGGGAACTATAGAGTAATCGTAACTGATGATGTACAAAATGACTTAGATAATTTTGTATATTATCTTCTTGTAGAAAAACTAAATGAACAGGCAGCAAAAGCTTTGCTTGATGACTATGATGCCTCAATTGATAGATTGTCTGAGGTGGCTGGTTCTCTTAAACATCTTGAGGATCCGGAGTTATCAGAATATAGAAAATTGAGACTAACAAAGCATGATTATTATTTTCTTTACCGTGTCGTGGGAAATAATGCAATAGTTGATAGAATGTTTCATGATCTGCAAGACTTGGATAAAGCAATGAAGGCTTAAGGAAAACGAAAATGAATATAAGAGACAGAATTTTTCAAAAGCTAACTGAGATGAATATGACCCAGAAGGAGTTTGCAAATAAAACCGGTATTCCTGAGACAACAGTTAGTGACTGGAAGAAGAAAAAGACAAACCCGACATCAGATAAGATCCTTGTAATATGTAAGGTCCTTAACGTTACACCGGAATGGCTTTTGAGTGGTATTGAAGTGAATGGGACAAGGAGTAATCCGGCTTCGATCATTGCTGTTGATGTTGGAACAGATGCAGGGGAATTACTTGCTAACTATAATTCTTGCGATGCAGCAATGCAGGCCAGGATACTGGGGTATGCTCAGGCTATGTCAAAGATGATGAAAGAGAAAAAAGAGGGAAAACAGTGATTTGATGATTCTTAAACCAAGATTTTTTGCAGTCAGAATCCGTATAGTAGGAGAAATATGAGCAGAAAGAAGAGAATATGGTATCCGGGGGCATCCTACCATGTGATGAGCAGAGGAAACAGGAGAACAGTTTTGTTTAAGGATGCCTCGGATTATATACGTTTTTTGGGTTGTATAGAATCGTCAAAAGAACGGTATGGATTCAAAGTGCATTCAATATGTCTCATGACTAATCACTTTCACATGATCATAGAGACTGAAAAGACTGATCTTTCTAAGATAATGCAGAAGATACTGCATCCTTACAGCATGGATTTTAATCATAAGTACGATTTTACAGGTCATTTATTTGAAAGCAGGTATACATCGTGTCTTATAGAGGATGAAAGGTATTTTCTGGAAGTTAGCAGATATATCCATCTGAATCCCGTGAAAGCGCAGATGGTGAGAGGACCACTTGATTATGAGTACAGCAGTTACGGTTTATATGTTGATGGAAAACATGAAAGGAAACGGAAGACGGATGTGATGATAGATGAGTTAGTAGATACCGGAAGGGTGCTGGATTGTTTCAGGAACAACAGCAGGGAACAGTACCGCATGTTCGTAGAGGGGAAGATATCCCATGCAGAGCAGGAAATGCTGATACAGAAGGACATGAAGGAAGATGACATGTGGCTTCCATGGTGAGTGATGCCAGCATCCAAAAGATAAATATGCCGGAAAAACGACAAAGGAATAATAACAAAGAAGGAACTTGAAAATGGCAATAGTAGTAAAAAGTATGGCAACCTCCGGCGTTGACGGTTTTATGGTAGAGATAGAGGCAAGTACTATAAGAGGTCAGCAGCAGGGGATGTTCATAATAGGCCTTCCTGACCAGGCGATAAAAGAGGCAGGGGAAAGGATACAGGCGGCAATAGAGTCCTGTGGTTATGACATACCAAAGGATAAGGTTATCATAAGCCTGGCACCCGGTGATAAAAAGAAGAGAGGATCACATTTTGACCTTGGGATGATCATTGCCCTTCTGTATCAGACAGACCAGATAGCACCAAAGAATCTTAACGAATATGCCTTTATAGGTGAGCTCTCCCTGGACGGGAGGATAAGGCCCTGTACAGGCGTTCTTTCTATGATAACAGAAGCAAGAAAATGCGGTGTAAGTTCAGTCATTGTTCCTTATGGAAACAGACAGGAAGCAGAATCTGTTTCCGGGATCAATATTTATCCTGTGAGCACTCTTTCGGATACAGTAAAGCTTTTGGAGAGTGGAGTGCTCATGGATTCCGGGGCAAATGATAAGGATTCATCCGGGGGAATGGAAGGATCAAACAGAGATGCATCAAACCTGACTGATACAGAATCTGCCGGAATAGGCATGGATTTTTCTGACGTTAAAGGGCAGGATGAACTCATTGAAGCGATCATGCTTGGTGCTGCGGGAGGTCATAACATTCTGATGATAGGTGAGCCTGGCTGCGGCAAGACCATGATAGCCCAGCGTATCCCCACTATCCTTCCGAGGATGACAGAGAAGGAGTCATTGGAAGTGACAAAGATACACAGTATTTCCGGATTGCTGGATGCAGGGGAGGGACTCATTAAAATGCGCCCCTTCCGTGCACCCCATCATAATGTCTCGCTCAATGCCTTGATCGGTGGCGGAAGCTATGCACAGCCCGGTGAGGTGTCGTTGTCGCATAACGGTGTCCTGTTTCTTGATGAGCTTGCAGAGTTTTCACGAAGCACTCTTGACGCCCTGCGACAACCTATGGAAGATAAGCGGGTCACGATCTCCAGAGTGAACGGTACTAATTCATATCCTGCTAACTTCATGTTTGTTGCGGCCATGAATCCCTGCCCCTGTGGATACTATCCTTCAAAGAAGTGTCGCTGCACAGATTATGAGATAATCCACTATCGTGGCAAGATATCGGGACCGATCCTTGAAAGGATAGACATACAGAAGAGTGTTGCACATGTAGATTACTTTGACCTTGACAGTCAAAAGAGTAGTTTTACATCGGCTCAGTTAAGGGAAAAGGTCGAGAAAGCAAGGAAGATACAACAGGAAAGATTCAGGAATGATGATCAGGTGAACTGCAATGCCCAGATGACCACCACCATGATCCAAAAGTACTGCAAGCTTAATGAGGAGTGCACAGGAATCCTGAAAAGGGCAAGTGAGAAATTCGGCTACAGTGCCAGAGTCATACATAAGCTTCTGAGACTTGCCAGGACATCGGCAGATCTTGATGGCTCAGAAAATATAAGACGGGAAGATATAGTAAGGGTACTTGGCTGCCGTGACCTTGATGTCTCCAGCAGCCAGATGTATGCCATAGCGTAGGAAATGAAAGAAGTGGATAAAGAAAAAACAGTAAAATACATAATGCTCACAATAATGGAAGGTTTAGGACCGGTATTTGACAACTCAATTTTAAATATATGTGGCGATATCACCGCCTGCTTTTCAATTTCGGATGAAGATATTCTTCAGTGCGCGGCGAAAAGCATTATCGCGAAAAGAAAGGTAAAAGCATTTCTCGATCAAAGGAATGACCGCTTTATCCGGGATTCTGCAGAGGAAATACTTTCAAGAGCAGATGCCTCCGGTATAGATATAGTGACATATGAAGACATCCGGTATCCCGAACGCTTCAAAGGCTTATTGGATGTCCCGGTGCTCCTGTATGTCAAAGGCAGACTCCGGATAAATGAATACGTTGATTCTGTCGGCATAGTCGGCGCCAGGAGATGTACTCAGGAAGGAAAAGAAAAATCCATCATCACAGCCGAAAAAACAGTAAAGAATAATTCGGCAATAATCAGCGGTATGGCAAAAGGCATTGACTCCTACGCCCACACCGCAGCCATAAAAGGAAACGGCTACACCATAGCAGTACTCGGCAGCGGCGCAGACATATGCTACCCAAAAGAGCATGAAAAACTCTACGAAGAGATCATCAAAACCGGCTGCGTGCTTTCAGAATATCCCCCCGGAATCACGCCAAAAAACTTTTATTTCCCCATGCGTAACCGCCTGATAGCGGCGCTGTCGGATAAGCTGTTTGTAATAGATGCAGGCAGAAACAGTGGAACGAGATCCACGATAGAAAGCGGAGAAAGGTATGGGAGGGAGATAGAGGTGGTGGCGTGATTCCGAGGAAGAGTACAGGAACGTTCCAAATAAGAGATAGCTCATGTGCTCAAAGAAAAGTGCAATGTGATATACTGTAGCCATGTGAAGCATTCACAACGAGAAAAGCGATATCATGCTTACGGATGGACAAGCACAGGTTGGTATGTGATGATTTGGTATTGCTATAGGGGAGATTCTCTCCGTATCATCGGAGGACGCAAATTGAAATGAATGATACAGAGAATACACAAGATTATGTGTGCTCAATAAGCCCTACAGAGTTTGAAGAGTTCTGCATGGAACTATTGAAGAGCTATGCAATCGAAGAAGGGTTGAAAGAATTTAGTATTGATCACAATGTAAAAATGGAAGCAGCTGATGGTACTTATCAAATTGATATCTACTCTAGGTTTACAGCAGTCGGGGTTCAATTCCGTGTTCTATGTGAATGCAAACAATATACTTCACCTGTAAAACGCGAAAGAGTAGAACTGCTCGAAAGCCGTTTGAAGAGTTTAGGTATGCATAAGGGAATCTTGCTTTCAACGAGTGGATTCCAGAGTGGGGCTATTCAATTTGCAAAAGCGCATGGCATTGCACTTATTCAGGTTTATGATCAAAGCTGCCATAAAGTTTCACACAGTGCGGGAGTCGAAGTTGCAACAGATGACAAGGACCCGATAAAGTACATAGAGGACCACTGGCCACCTTATCGTGCTTTTTGCTTTACAGAACGAACAGAAGAGCCAACAGTATTGTTTCCGACAACTGAAATTGTAAATAAAATCTACGCAGAAGCAAATAAATTGTTAATGGAACAGTATGGATTTGAAGTTCCTTTATCCAAAGACATGTGTTCAGAAAATAATGATTATCAGAACAAAGCCTAAGGATAGTTGTGCACACTCCACTGCTCATCATGCACACGATTTGATCATAATGATTGACGGAATTCGCATGACTCTCGTATAATGGTCAATGGGGATTAAGATTATGAAGATTATTTCTTACGATCCGCTTTGGAAGAAGCTGGTTGATGCAAAAATCAACCGTACGGAACTGGCTGAGAAGGCAGGCTTCTCCATGGGGACTATCACAAAGATGGGAAAGAACGATCCAGTAGGGCTGGATGTGATCCTCAAAATCTGCAACTACCTGGACTGCGGGATTGAGGACGTTGTGAGTATCTAAGCCGTGGACCAGTAAATCTCGACCTCTCCACCATCACTGCCCATTTGATGGAGAGAGCAAGATCCTGCCACTGTCTGGAGGTCGTGGGGTGCGCCACAGATAAGACGAGGGACACAAAGACCAGATGGTGAACTGGAGTAGCAAAGGCAGCCAAGGCTGGATGAAAGACCCGGGTGGCGGAGCCATGGTTTCAGTGTGATTGTAGAGGGCGGATAATGTCCATCCTGTTTCTAGATTGAAGAATTACAGGTTATGCCACATTCAAATTTAATCATGAAGCATAAATCTATAGTGCTTTTGTGACATATGAAGCATAGAGGTGATACACATTGATTTTATCCGATAACGAAACGAAACTTGATCTTCTTAATAACCAGGCTATCGCTAAGACCATTGTGTCTATCATCCGGGATAGTAAAGAATCTGTTTCTATCGGTGTTCATGGTGACTGGGGTGCCGGCAAATCCAGTATTCTGGTGATGGTAGAGGATCTGTTGAATCCAAAGCACTCTGAGGATGATACAGATCCAAAGGATTCTGATGAAGATGACTTTGACTGGGATGAGTGGGAAGCAGAGGACCCAGAGGGTGCAGCAGAAGATGAAACCGGATTATCCATTTCAGGTTGCATAACGGTTCGATTCAACAGCTGGCAGTATCAGGGGTTTGAAGATGCAAAGATTGCTTTGATGAGTGCTATCGTTAAGGAGCTTCAAAAAGAAGCAAAGGTATTTTATAAGAATCATCCCGTTAAAGGTGGTTTCAAGAAACTCAAAGAAACATGTAAGAATATCTGGAAGAACATTGATAAACTCAGTTTGGTAAAGAATGCAGCAAAGATTGGTGTGTCTTTAGCTACGGGGACCGCACCTCTAGCGCTTCTTAATATAGGAGAGGAGCAAGTAAAGAAAATCCTCACAGATGAATCAGAGCGAAATGATCTCATCAGCAAAGCAGGGGCATTATTAAAACCTTCATCTTCCGAGACTTCTAGCTATAAAGAGATGGCGGATTTCCGCGCAAATTACAAAGAACTTTTTAAGGCTGCACATATTGAAAAATTGGTTGTGCTTATCGATGATCTCGATCGTTGTTTGCCTAAGGTAACAATTGAAACCTTGGAAGCTGTCAGGATGTTTCTCTCTATGGAAAACACAGTTTTCATCATTGCTACTGATGACGAGATGATTCGCTATTCGGTCAAGGAGTATTTTCCTCGTGTGATTGAAAAAGAGGGTGAAGAAAACGGTGATGCAATAGACTATAGCCGTTTCTCTGACAAATACCTGGAGAAACTAATACAAGTCCCTTTCCATATCCCTCGTATAGGTACTACTGAAGCACAACTTTATGTTCTTATGTTGTTTATTGAATCTCAGATAGGGGAGTCTGAGGAATTAAAGGCTCTTGCGAATGTTGTAATAAAAAAGCTGAGCAAGCCTTGGGCATTGGAACAGATAACAACTGAAGAAATTAAGGAAAAACTTGGGTCATACTATGATAATGTAGTTGATAAGATTTGGATTGCAAAAAACATAGATCAGTTTCTTGCGGAACATACTGGTGGAAATCCAAGAAACATCAAGCGCTTTGTAAATATGCTGCTCTTAAGGACTGAGGTGGCACGAAATAGAGGGTTCGATGAGAACGATTTGGAAATTGCAATACTCGCTAAGCTGATGCTGGTTGAACAGTATGAGTATGATTTTTACAAGGCAATAGCTGAAGAACTCAGAGAGGATGGAAGTTGTCCTGCATTTGACGCTATAGTAGAGCAAGAAGAGCCCGGAAAAACAAAAGAAGAAGGACAGTCGGAAGCCAGATTAATAGTTGATTCTGAAAAAAAGAAAAAAGATAAAGTTGCTAAACAATCAGAAGCTGATGCAACTAAGGCCGAAGTGCCAGAATACAGGAATGAAAAATTCGGACAGAGGCTGGCAGAGGAGACAATTAAAAAATGGTTAGAATCTGAGCCATCTCTTGCAGGAAAAGACTTGAGACCATATTTCTTTGCATGTACAGAGAAAGAAGATTTCTTCTTTAGCACACAAGAGGAGCGCCTGAGGGAACTAATATATGCCGTTCGTTCAGGAAAGTTTACGACCGGGAGCAAAGGTGAGGAGATAAAAAAACTTGATAATACAGATGCTCTGTATATTTTCAAGAAGATATCAGATGAAATATTTAGAAAGATAAAGCTGACCCAGAGAATACCAAAGATAGTTGAAGGACTACGTATATTTGTTAAGTACAGACCAGAGCTGCAATCAGCTTTGACCGATTTTCTTCTAACGCTACCTATTGATAAGATAGGAGTCTGGGCTATAAGTGGATGGGAAGAATGTATTCCTAAGACATCGGCTTCTAAATCAAAATTGGAGGAATTTGTCAGAAAGGTACAGGAGCAAACGAAGGACCAATTCGTTAAGAGCGCTGCCACAAATGCATTGAGGTAATAGACCATGGGGACATCGACAAGAAACAGTGGGCAAAGTGGTCATAACCCTTTGATTCCAACATGGTTAGAAGGGGATCCAATTCCCGCAACTCCCGGTCAGGTAGCAGCAAATCCACAAACTGTACCTGATAGCACACAGTTACCTACGCGGCCTGATAGTCAGCCAATTCCTTCCGAAGCAGATCCAAATCGATTTAGAGGACCTAGAACGTCATTTACGCATTTCGTTTCTGGTGGTGGACGAAATGGGAACTCAATGAGAAATGGTGTTTCACATTATGTCAGCAGATCACTTGGTGGCAGTTCAAATGCGACTAAGCGACTCGGTTCATCCAGAACAAGCACAGCTCGCCTGTATGGGATTCTTCACACACTATCAGAACCAGGTGGATTTCAACAAGTTGCACAGCTTCTTTCGCTAGATACCCTTCAAGGACTTCGCGCTAAGGAGTTCTTCATCCGTCTGGCTAGATTTGTGTGCCCAGATGGTGGCACAGAGGATGAGGGTATATCAAGATCCGCCTACTATGATGTTGTAGCTGATAATCCAGAAATGATGGGAAAACCAATTGAGAATTTGACAAAAGATGAGATTGATTCTATAAATCAACGATATATGTCTAAGGTCGTAATGCAGCAGATTATGAATGGCATTGCTAATAATGCAATCAGGTTTTCTGAATCACTAGATGAAATTGCCCATATTGAAGAGAAAGTAGAGCAATTAATAGATCAAAGTGTTTCTGATGCATGTGCTGAGATGAAACAGGAAAATATAGAGATGACTAACGAACGAGCAAAGGAGATAACAGATAGTATTTATCAGAGAGTCTTTGAAATCCTGGAAGGAGTAGGTGACTGAGCATGTACAGATATCATTTAATTGCATCATTTGATAAAAGTCTTCATGCTCTTGCTTCTGAAACAGTTCAGGAAACAAGTACGATTAATATTCAAATCCCTCTGCTTACATCAACAGGTTCATTTCGATATGGATTGCAAAGAACCGTTGATGAGTTACGAAGGTATAATATCTATCCATCAGAAACCGGATTCGACATTATTATTTTGGGCATCCTCGTGTACATGGCCGACATGAAGATATCCAGAAGAGAGCAGGCGCAAGATTCGTGGTCAAGAGAAATTATTCTTACTGTTCCATTGTTTGATGATAGATGGAGCAAATATAATGGTCTCTTTGAGCGCATGCTCAAGTTCCTCACGGGAGACTTGTGGACAGTCGGATTTACACGGAGAGAGACAAAACTTGCACAGGAAGACAAGTTTTGTAGCAGAACAACTAAATACACAGTGGCATCACTGTTTTCAGGCGGAATGGATAGCCTCATAGCCGCAATCAACTATATGGAAAAAGACCAGCCAACGCTTTTGGTCAGCCATGCTGGGGAGAGCCGAGTGAGGCATTGGCAGACTGATCTGCTTTCTGTTCTTAACGAGAAATATGGTGATGTACCGCATGAAAATGCTTATTATTGGACAAACTTAGATGGAATAGAATTTCCTGAAGCTGGCTCGGATTTAAATCAGCGGAGTAGATCGTTTCTTTTTATTGCCATAGCTTTGTTCTCTATGAGCGGAACCGAAGAATGCACACAGCTGTTGATGCCAGAAAACGGGCTGATAGCTCTTAATGTACCTTTAGAATATTTACGACTGGGTTCTCACAGTACCAGGACTACGCATCCATTCTATTTGAAACTGTGGAATGAAGTGGCTTACGACATTTTTGGATTTTCAATTTCGAACCCTTACTGGAACAAAACAAAGGGAGAGATGGCGGCTGAGTGTCTTAATAGAGAAGTGCTGAAAGTTGCAATGGCACAATCATATTCATGTTCATCGGTAAATACAGTCAGCATTCACAGTGGGAAATCAAACCACTGTGGTCATTGCCTTCCGTGTATTATTCGCCGGGCTGCGATGCATAAGGCATTCGGGGATTTTGATCCTTCAGTTTATATGGATTCGAATGTCACCGAGCTGGTGAACAATCGAGAAACAAAAGGAGAGCAGATTCGTTCTTTCCAGTATGCAATAGAAAGATTGAAGAACAATCCAGAAGCTAAAGATGCATTGATTCACAAGCCTGGGCCACTTGAAATGGATGATGCCTATCTGAATGAATTAGCAGATGTGTATTATCGAGGCCTCATGGAAGTTGACAAGTGGATTCAGGATAGTCTGGAGAAAGAGAATGCTAATTGATACACATTTCCATCTAGATTTGATGGAAAACATGCAAGCATTGATTCGTGAGTTCAGCAATTCCGATGTATGTGCCATTGCTGTAGGCACGACACCAATAGCATATGAACGAGAGAGGCAGTTCTGCTTCGGTGTGGATAACATAAGAGTTGGTTTAGGTTTTCATCCTCAGCTGGTAGCTAAAAGAGGACAGGAGATTGACCTGTTTCTGAAGTTGATAAAGAACAGCAGATATATCGGAGAAATCGGACTTGATTTCAATTCTTCTTACATAGCATCCAAAGAGCAGCAACTTTTCAGCTTTCGAAAAATTGGTAAGGCTTGTGCTGCTGAAGGTAATAAGGTGCTTTCAATCCATTCTGTAAAAGCAGCTGGAGCAGTTATCGACGAACTAGAGAAGGCGGGAACCTTTGAGAATAACATTTGCATCTTTCATTGGTTCACAGGAACTGCAGCCGAGCGGCGAAGAGCGATTGAAGCAGGCGCGTGGTTTTCTATAAATCCAAGGATGCTAAAAACAAAGTCAGGACAGGAGACAATCAAGGCAATTCCCGCAGATAGGTTATTGCTTGAAACGGATGCACCGTTTGTGATGAAGATTAGGACAACAGAGGAGCTTGCAAAAGAACTCAATAAATTAGTGGTTGGCATCTCTGAATTACGGGCCGAAAGTATGTTCGGATGGATTACGGATAACTCTAAGAGGTTGTTTTGTGATTGATATTGAAGAATATAAGAATTTCATGGGAATAACATCTTTCCCGAATTTTCAGATAGATTTTTTTAAAGTGGATTTAAACCAAGAATTTATACAGGTCGCACAAGCGATGTATGACAGTGAGTCTGGCAGCCATATGCTAAGGATACCATCAAATATCGAGACTCCTCGCTTCCTTCTCTACCATGAGTTAACGCACATTTATGATATGGATATTCATAAAACAGGAGAAAAGAATCACGATTTCTGTTTGAACGGTTTTATGGAATACCATGCATCTCAGATAGAATTGTTGATTATGATGGGAGCGAAAGCAATTGAAGACTCAATCTCTTTTTCAATGAATGACAGTGTGTACGGATTAAATTGGTCTGTTCAGCAATATATGGGTAATAAACTCCAAACTTCAATAATTTTGATAAATGATGAAAATCGTCAGAAACGAATTGAGGGGTTAGGAGCTTTCTACAACTTTTTGGGTTTGAAATCGATTTGCAAAATGTTTGCAGTGGATTATATAGAGGACTATTCTTATCAAGAAATCGCAATGAAAGTTTCGTCTCAATTATTCTATGAGATAAGAAACACTATGACTGGGTGGATAGGCGATATCGATAAGGTAGTATCCTTATATTCTAATATGCTGGCGGCAATTTTATGAGTCATTTTGAAAATATCTGAGTATTAAAAAGAACGTTTTGACTATATGTCAACTGGGAAAGCCGTGAGTGCAGCATATTGCTTACAAGCAGGAAAGCGTAGGTATGAATAATTGAGAGAGTTATGCATCCGCTGTGGCAAACCCACACCCTACGACATCCACACTCCGATAACCACGCGCCTCTACTATATCGAAGGTTCCGGCCAACTGTGTGAGCAGTGTTTTTCACAACTGCACATTGGTACCGTGTATGTGAACTTCCAACCCCTTTGTACAACTAGCGATGGGTTGTGAACAACCAAACGGGCAAAAAGCCTTGAAAATACAGGAAAAATCCGCATTTTGGAGTTGATAGGATGCGATGTGAATTTCCTGAAGGATTAACTCACGGCTAAAAAAATATCAAAAAAACCACGGATTTACGCCGAAAAACCTGGATTTTGGCATGTGAACTTCCAAAACTTTTGTGCAACTAGCGATGGATTGTAAACAACCAAACGGTCAAAACCCCTTGAAAATACTGGAATAATCCGCATTTTGAGGTTGAAAAGATGCGGATTATTTGTTATACTATATTTAGTCGTAAATACTACTATCGAAACGAGGAAATCTTATGTATCTGGACTATACTGTTGAAATACCGGAATCCAAGGGGAAGATCACCTATCGCGAGAAGAACGGAGCAACTTATGTATACTATGAGTATGACCGTGTTTATGATGCGAAAAAGAAATATACTACAGTGAAACGCAGGACTATAGGAAAGGTTGTTGAAGACGATCCCGCAAGGATGAGACCCAATGAAATCTTTAAAAAGTTTTTCCCTGAAGTTGAAGCTCCGGAACAGCGTGAAGATGCTGCAAGGAGCAGCTGCCTGCGTTCGGGTACATTTATGGCTATCCGTGAAGTCATTAAGGAGTATGGGTTGGACAAGAAACTGGATGAAGTTTTTGATCCAAAACAGCGTGGACTCATCCTTGATTTCGCTGCGTATTCCATCATTACAGAAGGCAATGCGGCACAGTATTACCCGGACTACGCGTATAACCATCCTCTTTTTACGGATAACATGAGACAGTACAGTGATTCGACTATTTCGGATTTCTTCAGGGATCTTACCGAAGACCAGAGAGCCTGTTTTCTTGAATTATGGAATGAAGAACGATCCAAGCGTGAAAAGATATATATTTCCTATGATTCAACAAATAAGAATAGTGAAGCCGGAGACATTGACATAGTCGAGTACGGAAAAGCGAAGGTTGATATGGGGGAGCCTATATTTAACTATGCTGTGGGTTACGATGTGAATAACCGTGAGCCTCTGGTATATGAGCAGTATCCGGGAAGTATCAATGATGTATCACAGTTAAAGTACATGGTCACCAGGATGAAAAGTTACGGTTACAAGGATATTGGGTTTATTCTCGACAGGGGCTATTTCAGCCATGATAACCTGAAGTGCCTTGATGAAAACGGATATGACTTTATCATCATGGTCAAAGGCATCAAGGATGTTGTCCAGGACATCATCAAAAAACATAAGGGCTCTTTCGAAAGTGACTGGGGAAGCTATGTGTCAGAATTCGGAGTATACGGGAAGACAGTACAGAGCTTTGTCTATGCATCAGACAGTAAGAAACGATACTTCCATCTGTTTTACAATTCAGGTAAGGCAGCCGGTGAACGGAGTCGTTTTGAGGAGACAATCCAGGGTATGCAGGCCTGGCTTGATAAACAGAGGGACCAGGAACGTGAATTCAGCAGCACATTCCACCACTATTTCCACATTCACTACAACGAAAATACTTTTGTTTATGCTGAGCCAAAGCTTGATGTGATACGTGAGGAACTGGAGATGTGCGGATACTTTGCCATTATCTCATCTGAGAAGATGGACTTTAAGAAAGCTATCGATCTGTACAAGAGTCGTGATGCTTCGGAAAAGGTGTTCCGTGCGGACAAGTCTTATCTTGGCAACAATACACTTCGTGTGGCATCTTCGGAAGCGGCTGCAAATAAGATCTTTGTAGCATTCATTGCTCTTATCATTAGGTGCCGTTTATATACTGCTCTTAAGGACAAGGCAAAGGAAATGACGAAGAAGCCGAATTATCTCACAGTTCCGGCAGCGATAAGGGAGCTGGAAAAGATCGAGATGACAAGGCAGCTTGATGGAGAGTACAGGCTGGATCATGCGGTGACGAAAACCCAGACTGAGATTCTGAGTGCGTTTAACATAGAGGCAAGTCACGTAAAGTATAAAGTCGCATATATAAATGATGCGTTGAAGGGAGCATAAGATGGCACGTACGGTCAACAAGGATGCATTGAACGATAAGATCACAAAGCTTGAAAAAGCGATCAGCAAAAACCGGCAGCAATACGAAAAGATGACAGCTGAGATGAAGAGGCTTTTGGATATGAGGAAATCGATCCAGAGCGATGAGCTTTTCAAGGCCTATGCCTCAAGCAAGAGGAGCCTTGAGGACATCATACGTTACATCAAGAGTGACCCGGATAAGGATGGTTCAGATGGTCAGTGAAGAAAACAATAACCGGAGGATATCAAAGCCGGAACTAAAATCAAGAATCAACGAGTTGGAGAAGCGTCTAGGGTTTATAGAAAACTACATTACAGAAAAAGGCCTCTATGACGAGGCCTTGGAGTATGTCGAAGAGGCGATGAAGGCATACGAGGAGCTGCCGTTTGAGTGAATTATGCAGGTGTGTAGTCGTAAAATTTCTGGAAGTTAACATATATGCAATATTCTTAAAGCGGGGCATTATAAAGAAATGCTCCTCAAATTGAAATATAGATTGGTTGATTGCCACGTTTTGAAATGTAGATAACTTATTTATTCTAGATGAATATGTCAGCAATATACTATGGAAGGATATTGTCTATATGTAGTTGGCATGGTTGATTGTCACGTTTAAATAAGTATATATGATGAAATACATGAAAAACATGAAAAAAATGTATCAAAAGTATCATTGCTGGCATAAGCATATAAAAACATAAATGTCAAGGACGATTTATATGTCTTATCTGTCTTATCTTTTTTGGATGAATTGCTGTAGTATTATCACATCGGGACCGATAAAAAATATAAACTTAGAAAGGAATGTAAATATAATGGCAAAAGTAACATTGAATAAAGTTGCTACTGAAGCAGCAAATGATATTTGTGATGCGTGTAATGACATTGATTCGATCAAAAAGCAGATGCTTCGTAAATTTGATGATTTCCTTTTTCTTTGTGGAGGAAGTAAAGATCACTTCATGAATGCGAAGGGTAATTATGAGATAGATGAGACAGAAGTCGCAGGTCTAAAGTTTCTTCTTATAAAATTGTATTATCAGGACGGTATCCTAAGTAAATTTGCTGACAAACGTCATCCCGACGAATCAGTATCACTTTCTGAGGTTAGTGAAATGTTTGAAGCATTAGATAAGTACCTGGTAGATACTGGATATACAGAAGATGAAGTTGGAGCTTTTATGTCCATGCTTGATCGTATCACTGAATACGGGTATCGTTGCATGTTTGATTATATTCACGAATACGTTGATATGCTGGAATTTAATCTTAGATCGTACCCATATACATACCAAATAATGCATGCACAAGATCTTATGATGAAAATGAAATCTTTGTTTCTAAAATATACAACGGATTCTATTCAGGATATTGTAAAGCTTGTGGAATTATCTGAAGTATTTGGAACATATGAAAGACCTACTGAAGAATTGGACGGCCATGTTTTAAACTATGGGAATTCAGAAGTTGATGAAATTGATAAAGAATATATAGAAAGAGATGCTCGTGTTAGGGACATGTTCATAAAAGATCCGGATCTCCGAAACTATATTGAAAAAAAATTAGGACGTCCACTTGGAGAATATTGGACATCACCTTTGTCTGAAGAGGAAGGATAACAAGGTCATGTTTATGGTGAAATAGAAGCTCTCGGAACCAGCGTGATGATTTTGTTTCTTTATATGTAATTTGGCCGGAGTGGATTATTACAAGCTTTAATAAGTTTTGCACTAATGTTAACTTCCAGTGATTATTAGACCTAAATCAAAAATGGACCAATAATAAGACTTAAAAAGCCCGTATTTCTGAGGTTTTTCTTGCAGAAATGCGGGAGACAAAAGCCTGAGAGTACATTCTACAGAATCAACTTCCGCCAAGATTTTTATAGAATTTGTAGCCATGATAATCCGAAACAAACTATATACCTGTCTGCTGGACGAAATGAATAGAATTGGAAAGAAACAGAATTATATGACAGTACCGGCAGCTATCAGAGAACTTGAAAAGATCGAAATGACGCGGCAGACAGATAATGTATATAGATTAGACCATGCGGTTACATCAGTGCAGAAAAAAATCTTGAATGCTTTTGACCTTACGGAGAAGAACATCGAGTATCGAGCTGCATGGATCAGCGATGAATTAAAAACGTCAATGAGTAAAAGGAGAAATCAATAATGGCAAGAGGCAGAAAAAGAATAGGAATAGATGTGATTAATCAGCAAATAGAGCTTGCTCAGGAGAAGGTAATAAAAACAAAGCAAAAGTATGAAGCTGCAACGGACCATTTAAAGGAACTGTTGGATAAGAAGAAATCGTTACAGACAGAAGAACTAATGACTGCAGTCATGAAGAGCAAACGCTCCTTTGAAGATATCTTACACTATATAAATTCAGAGCCGGAAGTTCTGTGAATAAAAGCCACTGAGTGTGATCAAAAAACGACTCAGTGGCTTTTTTAGGTCTAAAATTTCTGGAAGTTAACATTCATGGAGCTTTTTTGGTTGAAATTGACGGCGCCAATTAATTGAAAAGAATATGTTATAATGATAGAATGAATGAGTTATAGCTTGTAGTTGTAGGTGTTGACAACAGTGGGGTTATGGCTCCTGATTGACGACCCCCGGCTCGGTGTTATTCATACATAAGAGAGTGGGACAGAATAAAGCTTATTTCAAACTCTCTCGATGAAGTACCACAGATTTGGGGTATATTCATTTGAAACATGTCAGTCATAGGTGCGAGACAAGCGTTGTGGAATCAGGAATGGGGAAGAAAAGACATTGAGATGGGTTATTAAATTCGGAGTTTTATTTTTTATGATAGCATCATACATGTTTGCTTAAGCATAAGCTTTTTGAAGCACAAGTGTAGTGTTATACAAAAAATGTATAGATTGAAAGGGGAAAATTATTATGGTAAAGAAAGTGTTCTCAGGAAGTGATTTGTACAAAATGGCAATGGCTGAAGATATGGTTCAACATGCTGAAGATGGATATCCTGAAAGTTGGTGGGAGTTACCGATTGGCGAAGAGATTGAAGAAGATTATGACAAGCTGTCTAAAGAAGAGCAAAGGGAATTGGAAAAGCGTATGAAGGAGTTCGTTCCAACCGTGTCTGAAGCTTTTAAGGCGGTGGAAGATCTAAGACAGACTGAATTTGATACCGAAGAGGAATTTCTAGAGGAGCACGACAGGATAATCGAAGAAATTGGCGCAGCGGTAGATAAGGAATTTGAGGATTTCCTGATAGATGATGATGAATAATTTCTGCGGTACAGAAGTGATGAGACATTGGTGCCTGTCAGTGCGCCCTGCTAAGGGCGCTTCATATAGCGGATTGCAAACGTCCGCCCGATAAGCTGTAAGCTGCAGCATCGGAAGCGAGTCTTGCGTGTGGCATGGTAACGTGCTACACGAAGCGTAGACAGCATGGTTGCAGGGATAGTGATTGAGCACCGAAAGACTATAAATCCAAGGGACGACGTAGTTGACAGTACGGAAGTCGATATATCTGCCTTCGTTATGGCGAGATGGCAGATGCTTTGGCGGTGTCGGAAGGAGCTATTCATGTAATACAAAGATGGAGTGTCAACAGGGGAGAACCCATAGACTCCGTTCCTAGTGTGAAGGGATGGAATATCGAACGACCAAAAAGGGAGAACGGTAAATGGTCTACAGGTAGTCGGAGGTCCGGATAGTACCGATGAAGGTATGAACACATAATGTGAATTTCCTGAAGGATTAACTCACGGCTAAAAAAATATCGAAAAAACCACGGATTTACGCCGAAAAACCTGGATTTTGGCATGAATCCGTGGTAGAATTATAGAGAGTTAAATAACGCCCTATGAAGGAGGCTGATATGTTCTTAAAGGTGCTTGTTCCGATACCAAAAGACGAGAAGGGGATTTCGAAGAAAACCATCGATGGTATAACTTACGTTTATTACACATACGAGAGACACTATGATCCTAAGAAGAAATATACGGTTGGAAGTCTCACGTCCATAGGCAAATGTGAGAGCCGCGACAGCGACATGATGTATCCCAACACAAACTACCTCAAGTACTTTCCGGATGCGTATATCCCTGAGACTAAGAACATATCCGATCGAAGCGGTGTATTAAAGGTTGGACCATATCTTGCTATAAAGAAGGTAGCTGAGGATTATCACCTCGATGATATGCTGGCCGATATCATAGGGGACGATGCCGGCCTTTTTCTGGATCTTGCCGCATATAGCATAATAGCTGAGAACAACGCTAATCAGTATTATCCTGACTATGCATTTGACCATCCTCTGTTTACTAAAGCGATGAGGATATACAGCGATTCAAAAGTGAGCGATTTTATCAATGGTATCAGCCAGTCACAGGCTGTAGAGTTTCTGAACCAGTGGAATCTGCAGCATGATCACAGACAGAAGATCTATATATCCTACGATTCAACAAACAAGAATTGTGATACCGGGGACATTGATCTGGTTGAGTACGGCCATGCAAAGGACGACCAGGGTAAGCCGATAGTTAATTATGCCGTAGCTTATGACTGCGATAATTCATTACCTCTATTTTATGAGGATTATCCCGGAAGCATTACAGATATAGCACAGCTTCAGGTAATGCTCGAAAAGGCAAAGGGATATGGATACAGGAATGTCGGATTCATTCTTGATCGTGGATACTTCAGTGAAGAGAACATCCATTACATGGACAAGTGCGGGTATGAGTTCGTGATAATGGTCAAAGGGATGAAGAAGTTCGTAAACGAACTGATCCTGTCGAGAAAAGGACTGTTCGAAAACAGAAGGGAAAACAGTATCCGTGAGTATCAGGTAAGTGGCATAACAGTGAAGAGAAAGCTGTATGCTTCAGATACGAAGGACCGATACTTCCATATTTATTACAGCGACAGGAAGAAAAGCGCTGACAGAGAAAACTTCGAGGATATAATCGATAAACTGGCGGCATTCCTGAAGAAGCATGAGCATGAGAAGATACCTCTCGGAAAGGAACTGGAGAAATACTTTGATCTCATATACAGCAAGAAGGGTGAACCGGATGAAAAGTTCATGTTCGCCAAAGAGAAATATGAAGAGATAAACAAGGTGATTGACCTTTGCGGATATTTCGTCATTATCACATCCGAGAAAATGACTGCAAAGGAAGCCTTGGAATTGTATAAAGGCAGAGATGTTTCGGAGAAGCTTTTCCGTCAGGATAAGTCCTACCTGGGGGATAATAGCTTCAGGGTACACTCTACGGAATCTATACATGCAAAGATTTTCATAGAGTTTGTGGCGCTAATCATCAGAAACAAGCTTTATAAGATGCTGAAGGACTACAAGATAGAAACTGAAAGCAAGCAGAATTATTTCTCGGTTCCGGCTGCGATAAGAGAACTCAGCAAGGTGGAAATGATAAGGCAGGCTGATGGTAACTATAGGCTTGACCATGCGGTAACAGCCACATGTAAAACCTTATTCAAGGCATTTGGGATCAACGATGCAAAGATCAAATCCGGTGTCAGAGAGATCACCGCATGTTTAAAATACTCTGAGGCATAAAGAAAATGAAACGAGGAAGAAAACCGGCATCATCAATAGACGAATAGGTTGAGAAGCAGTAACAGATTGTTCTTAAGGATAAAGAAAAGATGGGCAAGGATATAGCAATCCTTGATGATCTCATGAAAAAAACAGGAGGAGCTCCGGAACAAGAAGCTCCTCGGCGCTATAACTAAGAGTAATAAGAGTTTTGAGGAAATAATGGCCTTCTTAACGGAGAACATGGATGGGGATAGCGAGGAGAGTTAAAAGGTCAGGAAAATCACATTGACGCTTACGAAAAAACTATGGTCATTATATTAATTAGTGCTATAATAAAATTACCTAACGGGTAATTTGAAAGGAGGTTTATCATGTGGAAATAATATATAGCAACTCTAAATTAGAGAAGCAATGCAATAATGAAAAAGATGCTAAAAAGCTTTTTGGTGGAAACGAATCTTTAGCATTAAGCCTATTAGCTAGAATAAATGCTTTAAAAGCTGCTGAAGTACTCAAAGATATTATAGTTCAAACAAATTTCCATTTTCACAACCTTCATGATAAAGGGAAGAGTAAG
This sequence comes from Oribacterium sp. NK2B42, assembly GCF_000424445.1. Taxonomy (GTDB): domain Bacteria; phylum Bacillota; class Clostridia; order Lachnospirales; family Lachnospiraceae; genus Oribacterium. The sequence continues at coordinate 4,169 of NZ_AUJX01000011.1, read as the reverse complement.
TATCAGGGTTATTTTGCAATTGATGTAAAGAGTAGGAAGGATCCGTGGAGGATAATACTAAGACCACTTGATGATAATAAAGAACCATTTGATCCGTGTAACATTGATGAGATAGCAAGTGTTGTTGAGATTGTTGAGATAGAGGAAGTGAGTAAACATTATGAGTAATTATATGAAGTATAACGGTAAAGTGGCATTTCATCCCGGGTATTATATAAAAGAACTTGTTGAGGAAAGTGGATTGACTCAGGAAGATTACGCTAAAAGATTGGATACAACGCCTAAGAATCTAAGCGTTTTGCTCAGAGGGGAGCAGAGCTTATCTAATGATATTGCGATGAAACTTTCGAGGCTAACTGGCACAACAATTGGTTATTGGCTCAATTTACAAAAAGCTTATGATTCATTGGTCGCTGAGTTTGCGTCGGATCAGGAACTAAAGGAAGAAAGAAAAGTTTTTGATTATCTCGATTACAAATACTTTAGAACCAATTTTGAGCTCAAGGATTGTCCGAGAAATAAAGATGAGCAGGCTATAGAGACAAGAAAGTTTTTGAATGTATCCACATTGTGTGCATTAAAAAAGAAAGACATGGCCGTAAACTTTAGAAGTACTGCAAAAGTATCTGAAGCAAGTATAGTAAAAGCAAATGCGATGGTGCAGATTGCAACCAATATTGCTTTAAATGAGGATGCTCCTAAATTTGATAAAAAGAAATTTGAAAAAGCCACAGAATATGCGCTTACTCAGACAACTAACCATGAAGGCTTTTACAGAAATATAAGAAAAGCATTTTATGATGCAGGGGTTGTATTTGTGATACTTCCAAACATGCCTGGATCTAATACTAATGGTGCAACTAAAAAGGTCGGAGACAATATCATGATTATGGTTAACGACAGAAGACTGAATGCAGATACATTTTGGTTTACTTTGTTTCACGAAATAGGGCATGTTAACAATGGAGATTATGGTATTTCTTTTGAAGAGGAAAAGGGAAAGACTGAGGAAATGGCAGACACTTACGCTCAAAATATGCTAATCGATCCAGTGGAGTATAAAGAGTTTATAAGAGCTAGGAGGTATGATGCAGAATCGATAAAGAGATTTGCGGAGAAAATTGATCGCGACCCTGGAATTGTACTTGGACGATTACAGAATGATGGACGTGTTGGATATAACAATAAATCTTTAAATTCGCTGAAACATAAGTATAAGGTTGTTATGATTTGATTTGTTTTAAAATTTGCTATTCGCAGGTTTGGATTAATAGAGAGCTAGAGGACTATTAAGAGGTTTACACAACGATAAAGTACCTTGTCAAATGTGATAGTATTTCAGTTACCAGTTGAATTGTTATCACATAACAAATTCACTTTTCTGAGAGGGCAATCGTTTACAGACGGTTGCCTTTTCTTCTGTAAAAGTATAGTATCACTAAAAAAGCAAAAAATCAACTTTGAAATCAAAAAACGGAACATTTTGTATAGAATATAGTTTTGAGCTTGACAATAACCCCTGCACGTGGTAATATTACACAACACGGAGGAATTACATATGAGCAGATGGTCGGTGCGTATAGAAAGCGTTGTTCTCGATGATTTCAAGAATGTCAAGCATGGCGAGATCAATCTGGAGAATAAGAAGAGCGCTTACAGGGCAAGCGTTCTTGGTTTGTATGGTCAAAATGGGTCTGGAAAGACGGCACTGATTGATAGTATTGGTATTTTGAAGTTGGCTCTTTCAGGAAGTAGAATTCCTGCCAAGTATGCTGACTATATAAATGTAGGTGCAGATTACGCGTCTCTGAAATTTCAGTTTCTCGTAAAAAAAGGAGAAGCTCAGTATCATGCATGGTATGAATTCCGTATCAGGCGGGATCTTCGTCAGGAAGATTATTCTCCTCAAAATATAGAAAACTCTCTGGATCCTATGTCGAAATTCAGAGTGACCCTCTATGATGAATGCCTGCGGTTCCAGTATTGTGATGAGAAGGTCAAAATCCGTATGGCTTCTTTGATTGATACAAAGACCGAGGAAGTTTTTTTGCCTAAATCAAGGTACATTGAGCTAGTAGGAACTGATAAAAAGACATCAACAGATATTTATGTTGCTTATAAATTGGCAGAGGAGAGTTCACGCTCATTTATCTTTTCGAGGCAGTTGATCAATACCGTTAGAAAGAATTGTAGTAATGTCATCTATACAGACTTGATTAATAGTCTGTTAACATTCGGTACTAGGGAGCTGTTTGTAATTAATACAGATACATCTGGGTTGATAAGCTTAAATGCTCTTCCAATTGCCTTTAAGTATAAATATGATGATGAGCCAAAAGAGACATTTGGTCAGCTTGCTATACCACTAAATGAATCAGTACTGGTGCCGATGGAGCTGGTAGATGTTGTTAGAGAATTGATGAGCAATATGAATATTGTTCTGGAACAAATAATTCCTGGACTCAGCATAAAGGTATATGAATTGGACACTGAACTGTCTAAGGATTCAAAACCAGGAAAGCGTTTGCAATTGATGTCGGAGAGAAATGGAAAGGAAATTCCACTTAAGTACGAGTCTGAAGGTATCAAGAAAATAGTTTCAATTCTTCAGCTACTTATAGTTGTTTACAATTCGGAATCAATCACTTTAGCGGTTGACGAGTTGGATGCAGGGTTTTTTGAATATCTGCTTGGGGAATTATTAAAGGTCATTTCGGAAAAGGGAAAGGGGCAGCTCATTTTTACGTCCCACAATCTGCGCCCACTTGAGACAATAGACAAGGGCTTCATTGCGTTTACAACAGTTAATCCTGAGAACAGGTATATCAGATTTGTAAATGTAAAAGGAAACAATAACCTGAGGGATTTCTATTACCGTGACATAACACTTGGAGAGCAGACGGAACCTGTTTACGACCCTACAAATAATTATGAGATAATGCTTGCGCTTAAGGAAGCAGGGAAAACATATGACACGTAAGAAAATACTTCTTGTAATAGTTGAAGGACCGTCGGATGAAACAGCACTCGGGTACGCTCTTTCGCAGGTGTATGACAGGGAACAGGTATATATTCAAGTAGTACATGGTGATATAACTACAAAAGATCGCGTTTCAGCTTCTAACATAGTAACCATGGTTGGAAATGAGGTTAAGAAATTTCTGGATAATAATCCGTTTAAAGCATCGGATTTCAAAGGAATTATTCATATTGTAGACATGGACGGTGCATTTGCCCCGGATGAAGTTATTATTGATGATCCTGAATGCGATAAATGCTCTTACTCAGATACAGAGATTAGGGCTGATTCTGTTGATCGTATCAAAAAGAGAAACGCGCAGAAGAGGGAGGCGCTATTCAGGTTGATTGGAACGGGAAAAGTGCGGGCAATACCTTATAGAGTCTACTATGTGTCCTGTAATATGGATCATGTGTTGTATGACAAACGCAACAGTACCGATGAAGAGAAGGAAACCGATGCTTATGATTTTGCAGCCAGGTATAAAGGCAATGTAGAAGGATTTCTCCATTTTATGTGTGAATCCGAATTCTCAGTCAATGAGGAATATAAAGATTCTTGGAAATACATAGAAACAGAACGCCATTCGCTTGAAAGGCACAGTAATTTGTGTGTTTGCCTGCGGGAGGAAAAAGACAGGATAGAAAAGCAGTCTATGAAGACTGCTGAGGGAGATGAATAGTTCTTAGAGCAAGATCTGATTGGTGAGATTTATGCATCTGAAAATGGCAAAACCAACAAAAGCTGAACTTGTTATGATATTCCTAAATCAGTGGGATCCGGCTCACGGTGCAGATAAAACATTGGTGCCGCGGAGTGCGCCCAGCTAAGGGCGCTTCACATAGTGGGTAGGAAACGCCCACCTGATAAGTCGTAAGCCACGACATCAGAAGCGAGTTTTGCGTGGTATGCGGTAACGTATATTGCGAAGCGTAAACAGCATGGCTGTAGGGGCAGTATTCAGCACCGAAAGACCAATAATTTCAGAGGACGACGCGGTTCCGTGCGCGGAAGTCAATATGGAGTGAATCGTTATAGGCGAGATTCTCTTTACTCTGGCGGTGTCGGTTAGACCTGCTCATGCAGTACAAAAGTGAAGTGTCAACTGGGGAGAACCTATGCGTTCCGTTGTGAGTGTGTTGAGACGGTA
>NZ_AUJX01000010.1 GCF_000424445.1 Oribacterium sp. NK2B42 | reverse complement strand
CTGCTCGACGGCAAGGCCGAGGCTGACTACGACGCGGATGACTGGGCAGCACTGAACCAGGCAATCACAGACGGCAAGGCCGCCATCGACAATGCGACCACGATTGATGAAGTGACCGCAGCAAAGAGCAATACGGAAACAGCTGCGAATGCCGTGAAGACCACAACAGAGAAAAAAGAAGAAGCTGACACTGCAGCAGCAACTGATGTAAGCGATACCATTAACGCCCTTCCGGCAGCCGATGAAGTGACCATAACTGACAAGGAGGCCATCGAAGCGGCAAGAGCGGCATACAACGCCCTGACTGCAGATCAGCAGGCGAAGATATCTGCTGATACGTTAAAGAAGCTGACCGATGCTGAAGACAAGCTTGTGATCCTGCAGGTCATGAGCGAGGTTTCAGCAAAAACAGGCATGACGTACTCGGGAAGTCCGATCCAACTGATCAACACGCCGACGACCGCGCTTCCGGCAGGCTACACCATGAAGTACGCCGTGACCACTACGAACTCAGCCCCTGCGGATAACCTTTATACCACATCCATCCCTGCAAAAACCGACGCCGGAACCTACTATGTATGGTACAAGGCTGTTGGTGATAATGCTCACAGTGACAGCGAAGCTAAAGTCATTTCAGTAACTATCCAGAAAAAGGGAGAAGCCCATACGCATACGTTCAAGCTGGTTGAAGCGAAAGAGCCGACATGTACGGAAGATGGTAATAAAGAATATTATGTATGTCCGGAATGTGGCAGGTGGTTTGAAGATGCGACCGGATCAAAGGAAATAACTGACGGGTCTTCATACAGTATCAAAGCTACAGGTCATAAGTGGGATAAGGTCGAGATCACAAAGGAAGCTACCTATGATGAAGAAGGAATAAGGACTTATACATGTTCAATATGCGGAGAAACAAAAACGGAGTCCATTAAAAAGAAGGAGAGACCAAGCAGTTACGATGATTCTGATGACAGCAGTTCAGATGACAGTGACAGCGGAAGCAACTCAAGCAGCGGTTCTTCCTCTAAGAGATATACAGAAGCTCAGGCAAAGGTTGATCAGATCAATAACGTAAGCACATACAGCATTCCCGAGAACCATCAGGTTGAGTCAGGAGTACCTGCCAGTGACATAGGCGGAAGATGGGGTAATAATGCTAATGCTGACACCTGGACATACACAAAGTCAGACGGAACTTTAGCTAAATCCGAGTGGATGAGCCTCGACTACAATGGTCTCAGATATTGGTATTACTTCAATGAGGATGGAAACATGCAGACTAACTGGTTTGACTATAAAGGCGAGAGGTTTTACCTGATGCCGGAAAAGGATGGCTGGCGTGGCAGAATGGCAACCGGCTGGAAGAACATCGAAAACAAGTGGTACTATTTCGACATTGTACCGGGATCATCACAGGGAAGACTTTACAGGTCTACAGTGACACCTGACGGACATACAGTTGGTGCCGATGGTGCCTGGAACGGCGTTGGTGCGACACCTGTAGGGCAGGAGTAAGGAGTTTAGAATGAAAAGAAAATTAATAAAAGGTCTTGAAATGCTCGTGATGGCCGGCTTCCTGGTTACAGCTGTAGGAAGTAATGCCCATGCCACCGAGAATCAGGTCAATGAAAATACAGAAAACAGTTCTCAGCAGAATGAGAAAAAGTCGGAAGAGAAGAATACTGATACCGGGAATGATGATACTGATAAAAAGGGCTCTGATACAGACAACTCAGAATCTGTAAACAAAGACCAAGACAAGTCCGGTACGGATACTGATAATTCAAATAAAGGCTCAGATAAGTCTGACTCAACATCGGATAATAAAGCCGGTGAAAAAGACACGTCAGGCAAGGATGAGTCAGATGGTAAGTCTGATGATAAGTCAAAAGATGCGGATAAAGACTCAACTGATGATAAATCAAAGGATGTAGACAAGGACTCAACTGATGATAAATCAGGAGATACAGATAAGGATTCAACTGATGATACGGAACAGATTGAAGAAGGTAAAGTAGCTGCTTCGGAAGATGGATCAGATTCAGAAAATAAAGACAAGGATGATTCAGATAAAGAAACCGATGGTGAAACAGATGAATCCGGCGAAGTTCCTGAGTCCGAAGAAACTGTAGCATCAACAGAAGACCTTGAAGAGACAACGGCAGAGGAAACATTAGCTGAGACAGAAGCTCTGATAGAAGAAACTGTTCCTGCAGAGACGACGGCACCGGCGGAGACATTGGCAGAAAAGAAAAAGGAGTACCTCACCATGGAAGACCTGGAAGGACTTTGGAGCATCGATGACATCACTTCCTACCGCTTCACAAAGAGTGGATCAGGGGCTCTGGTACTTCCGGAGCACAGCTACAGCTTCGACTATGAGCTAGAAGAAGATACTCTCAAGTTAGATTTCGAGAAGAGTAACCTCAGGGACTCAACCTTCAAGGTATCTATCGTGGACGGAGTCATGAACCTTCAGTGTCTGGATGAGTATTTCGAGAATGAGTATGAGCTTATAAGGAAACTCGAAATTCATTAGACTAGATGCGGTTAACATAAATCCATCGTTATGTGAATTTGAAGAAAAGGAATTTCTGAAAAAAAGATTAAACTAACGTATTAAAAAAGAACGCTATTGAAAACACCCATAGCGTTCTTTTTTTTATTATTTTTATCGTGCAGCCGATATATGAAATATCAATTTTTTTTGAGGAGGAACAGCATGGAAAAAGAATCCATTGACTACAGTGTACAGGCACGGACGAATCCCGTTTTTATGACGGCTAAGACGGCGGTATGCCTGATGGCGCAGGCCGGTATCCCGAATGCCGCCGAAATCGTCAATAGGCTGGGGCTTGGCAGCGCCGAGGAGGTTTCAGGTATGAAGGATTCCGGAACTATTCTCGGAAATGAGCTTGTGGTGGAGGCTAAGTACCGCACCATGTGCCGTCTGATCGAAGAATCCGGCTATAAAATCAACGTGGATCTACCCTGTGGATATACTCCTAAGGCTTTGCATTTAACGGCAAAGGGTCTTAAATTCATAGGTCTGGACCTGCCGATCGTTGCGAATGAGGTGGGTCCGATTCTCTCTGATCTCACCGATCATCCCGAGAGAATGCTTTTTGAGGGGGTGGATGCCACCAATCCGGATTCACTTATAGCAGCACTTAAGGATGTTCATGAACCCATCTGCCTGACCACTGAGGGGATGATGATGTACTTCACCGACAGCGAGGTCAATGCAGTCATCACCAATGTACGCAGCCTCCTTGAAGCACACGGTGGCTGCTGGATCACTCCGGACCCGGAATATATCCTGCAATTCACGTTGACCTTCAAGTCTGTTCTTGGAGAGGACGCCCTTCAGAAACTGATGGCATCCAGAGATGCCGCATCGGGGCAGTCCGACGCCGGCAGCCTGACCAATGCTTTTATCATCAACCCAATGGACGTTCCGGCATCATTGGACAGAGTAACAGCTCTTTTGGCAGTACATGGACTGAAGGCAAGGCGTGTGAATCTGGCCGAGCACATGCCGGAGCTGACGGTCTATCAAAAGCTGACGGGAAAACAGACAGATGCATTCAAGGAAGCAATGCGCAGCTGTCATTACTGGGTTATCACACCTGAGGAGCATTGGAAAGCCTCTGATGTCCGGCAAACAGACAGCACCTTCTCCATGGATCATATGGTGTCGGACGGGGTCTTACGAGTGAATCTTCGCGGTCGAATGGACACCATCACTGCGCCTGAGCTTTTGAAGGTCTGGGAGACTGAAAAGTCAAATAATACCATAACAAAGGCAGAAATCAATTGTGCCCGGCTTCAATACATTTCTTCTGCGGGGCTGCGTGTACTGATGATACTTCAAAAAGGCGGTGCCAAGGTTCGTCTCACCGGTGTCAATGACACTGTATGGGAGATACTGGAAACAACCGGATTTATCAATATCTTTGAGGTTGCAAGATAAATAATGGTTAACAGAAAATATTGTGATCTCTTAAAAGATGGTTTCGGATATAAAATGGCTGCTGGACATATTGCCGCCTGATACCGGACTTATACAAAAAATCCGCAACATTTTCTCGAATGGGGAGGGGGAGAAAATGGATTGCGGATTTTTTCACGGCACCGCCATTGGATTGGTCACAGTGCATTAACAAGTTTCTATTTACTATATCTTGTATTTACAATATTATAATATCACAACATTTTGCTTTCAGCATTAGTTTTTAAGAGATTTTATAATTATTTTATTGTTTTTATTGTCGTATTATAGCTGATTTACAAAGTTTATTATTCGGCTGTTGAAGTATCGTGTAAGGGGGTCAGCCCCCCTTACGATTTTCTGATTCTGCACGGTAAATGGACGGAGAATTGCCGAATACTTTTTTATATGCTTTCGAAAAAGTGAATATGTCCTTATAGCCAACCAGGTTTGAAATAGTCTGAACGGACTCGCCCGTTTCTTTCAGAAGCCGGTTGGCTTTTTTCATGCGGTAATTCATAAGATATTCCTGGATGCTTGAACCGGTGGCATCTTTAAAGATTCTGGACATATAACTTCTGTTGAGCCCGCAAAGCTCTGCAATCTGAGTGACTTGCAGAGGTTCTGAATATTTTATCTGGATGATGTGTATGATACGCTGCACAAAATCCAGTTGTGTGTTTGGCCTGGAAAGCTGCCGGTTTACGGAGGTTGATGTGACATGATCCATGATTTCAAATAGCTTTGAAATGCAATACAGTTCTCTGTCTCGTTTTTCAGAAATATCCCTGTAAAGTTCAGGCATAGGAGAGGAGTCGACGTCTGAGACAAATACAGGATTATCCTCTGACAGACCCGCCTTTGTCCATATTTCAGCCAGTCTTGCACCGCCTATATGCAGCCAGAAATAGGACCAGGGATCATTCCTGTCAGCTGTATATAGAGCCTTGACTTCATGAGGGATGAGAAAGCCCTGACCGGCTTCTACAGTATACTCGCGGTTTTTTATATAAAGCTTACCCTTGCCTGAAAGAACAAAATGGAATATATCTCTGGGACGTGCAACAGGACCATAGGAATATAGCGGAGGGCAGTTGAAGTTACCTATTTCATAAAGTGAAAGATCATCGGACCAGTCATAATCAAGAAAGGCATGATCATCAAATCTTCCGACGGACGCAGTTGTCTGAACTCTCATAAACACTCCTTTGATAAGTCACAAAAAGACAAATTCTAAACGCATTATAACATACTAAAAGATGCAAAAATAGCGTAGTATAGCCATGTCCAAATATTATGAAATATAATTTGCAAGGCAAAAGGAGTGTCATTATGGCAATAGTTTTTGATGAAACAAAAAAGTTTTTCAGACTGCTTACAGAGAATACAGAGTACCAGATGAAGATAGATGACATCGGACTCCTCTTACATACATATTATGGAAGACCGACCTATGGGACTGATATGAGTTACCAGATTATACCTGTGGACAGAGGATTTTCAGGAAATCTTTATGAGTACCGTCTTGACAGGGGTCGTTCCATAGATGTACTCCCTCAGGAGTTTTCAGGATGCGGAGTCGGGGATTTCAGAGTCAGCTCATTACATCTCATAGCTGAAAATGGCAGCAGAAGCTGTGATCTGAGATATAAATCATATAAGATACTTGAGAAAAAGCCTGAGATACCGGGGCTTCCTTCGGTGAGACAGTATGATGATGAAGTAAGCACACTTGTCATTACTATGGAAGATGAGATCATCGGATTGACAGTTGAGCTTTACTATTCTGTATTTGCTGAAAAAGATATCATCGTTAGACATACAAGATTTATCAATGCCTCGGACAATGCTATCCGTCTGGAGAAGGCTTCCTCAGCTACCCTTGACATTCTTTACGGAAGCTGGGATGAGATACATTTTGTGGGAAAGCATACCATGGAACGAGAGATGACCCGTCATAAACTGGATCAGGATATCAGAGTCATCAGCTCGAAGAGAGGCATGAGCAGCCACCATCAGAATCCTTTCGTGATTCTTTGTGATCATGAGGCCACAGAAACAACGGGCGACTGCATTGGCATGATGCTTATGTACTCGGGAAATCACAAGTTCGAGATCGAGCAGGATCAGGCCGGAGCCGTGCGTGTGGTTTCCGGTATCAATGACGAAGGCTTCTCCTGGATGCTTGAAAAGGGTACATCATTTGACACTCCTGAGGCTATCATGACTTTTACGGATCAGGGTCTCGAAAAGCTCAGCCACAATTACCATAACCTTATCCGTGATAATGTCTGCGACCGGAAGTATAGAGACCTGAAGAGACCTGTTCTCATAAATAACTGGGAAGCTACTTACTTTGATTTCAATGCTGAGAAGATCATAGACATCGCAAGATCTGCTTCGGAACTGGGAGTAGAAATGATGGTCCTTGATGACGGCTGGTTCGGAAAGCGTGACGATGATAATTCAGGTCTCGGTGACTGGTTTGTTAATGAAAAGAAGCTTGTTGGCGGACTCAAGAGAATATCAGACGAAACCGATAAGCTTGGCATGAAGTTCGGTCTCTGGTTTGAGCCGGAGATGATCAATGAGGATTCGGAGCTTTTCAGAAAGCATCCGGAGTGGGCTTTGAGGGATCCGGACAGACTCCCGAACATGTCACGAAACCAGATGGTGCTGGATATGAGCAATAAGGAAGTGGAGGATTACCTTTTCGACTGTATCAGCAAAATCCTTGCAAGTGCTCATATTTCCTATATTAAGTGGGACTTTAACAGATCTGTATGTAATGTTTACTCCAACAAGCTCCCGGCAGACCGTCAGGGGGAGGCTGGCCACAGATTTATGCTGGGAACCTACTCACTGCTGGATCGACTTTTAAAGGCTTATCCGGAGCTTATGATCGAAGGCTGCTCAGGCGGCGGCGGACGTTTTGATGCGGGAATGATGTATTACTGTCCTCAGATCTGGTGCTCAGATGATACCGATGCCATCGAAAGACTTGAGATCCAGGAGGGAACCTCATTTGGTTATCCTGTAAGCACTGTAGGAAGCCATGTTTCAGCGGTTCCGAATCACCAGACAGGAAGAAGCACACCTTTTGAGACCCGCGGCATTGTTGCCATGTCCGGAACCTTTGGCTATGAGCTTGATATAACGAAGCTTACAGAGGAGGAGCGTGAGAAAGTAAAGGATCAGATAAAAACTTTCAATAGATTCTATTGGCTTATACAAAAGGGAGATTACTACAGAATCACACCGGAAAGTCAGCGTGAGATTTATAAAGCCTGGGAGTTTGCGGCAGCCGATAAGTCTGAGGTTCTTGTCAATGTTGTAGTCAAGAAAGCTCAGGCTAATGCAAAGATCAAGAACATAAAGCTCAGAGGCCTTGACGAGGAGGCTGTATACGTACTGGAAGGAACAGAGCAGAAAATGACCGGCGCCGCACTGATGTACGGTGGTTACGCCATGAATTTATCCATGGGAGATTATCCGGCGGTACAGCTGCACTTCATAAGGGTATAATGCAGCACAACAGTTGATTAAAAGCTTTCCAAAGATGAATGTAAAGTTATTCATCTTTGGAAGGCTTTTATTATTAATGTTTTCTATACGGATATGAATATAATAATAACAGGTAAATCCTTTAAAATATCCTTTTATAATGTGACATGAAGTGCTATACTATCCAAAAATGTAAGCGATTACACAAATCATGTTTATTACTATTTTGGAGGTATTTTTATGGCACAGGATATGGCGAAAGAGCATCCGGACTGCGCATATTGCGCAAAGGGCGAGCTGGTAGAAAAGTTTGGTTATGAAATCTGCGAGCTCCCTTCTTCAACAGTTTATCTTTTTAAGGAACAGAGCCATCCGGGTAGATGTATAGTTGCATCAAAGCATCATGTATCTGAGATGCTGGACATTTCTCTCGAGGAGCGTAACGCATTTATCGCAGACGTGGCAACCGTTGCTGATGCTATCCACAAGGTTTTCAAGCCGGAAAAGGTAAACTATGGAATGTACGGTGATACAGGCTGTCATCTCCACATGCATCTGGTTCCAAAGTACAAGGATCAGTTCGAGTGGGGCGGAACCTTCGCCATGGATCCGAACCTGAAAAAGATACAGGATCAGGCTGAACTTGAGAAAATCGCAGCACCTCTTCGTGATGCAATTCTTGGCAAGTGAAGGCCGGCAACCCTCAGAGAATCAATGATCAGATAATATGCATTCTATCATCTTTGTCATAGAACTTAAGCGGTTAAGATCCGGTACATTCGGATTTTTAACCGCTAATTTTTCTTTTATAAATCCTATTATCAGTAAACTGTGTTACGATATAGTTAATATTTTAAGAACGGTGAATATAGGAATATCGATAGGAGTTAAGTATGAGCGAAAAATATTGTCAGGTATGCGGTTCTGAATTAATTGAGAAGGAATTGGAAGGAGAAGGCATGGTGCCTTTTTGCCCTTCCTGCAATGAGTTCAGGTTCCCCATGTACAATGTGGCTGTAAGCATGATCGTTATCAATAAAAAGACAAACAAGATACTCCTCATCAAGCAATATGGCAGGGATGTCTATATCCTTGTTGCCGGATATGTCAACAGAGGTGAACAGTTAGAGCATGCTGTAGTAAGAGAACTTAAAGAGGAAACCGGTATGACTGCATCACATATCCGATTCAACAGAACTAAATTCTTTGAGCCATCAAACACCTTGATGTGCAATTTTACAGTATTTGTTGATTCTGACAGCGAGCTTTCCACCAATAAGGAAATCGATTCATTTAACTGGTTCGCCTTTGATGATGCAAGAAAAAATATTAAACCGGGAAGTCTTGCCGCCGAGTTCCTGAATGCATATCTGGATGAGTTATAGTCATATTTAAGATGACAAAATATGTGGGGCTTGATATTATTAAAAAGTGAGCATCAAAACACAAATTAAAATCAAAAATTAATTGATTAATTTTAAGGAAAAGGCTTGCGATTTAAAAAATCTATAGTATAATTAGTATTGTAAAGAGGAGATGAGAAAAGAAAGGAATCAGAAAAACGGTTCGCTTCTCTTTAAACTAAGATCCAACCTAGATCTTAGTTGGGCAAACCCGGAGAAATCCGGCGACGCAAAACTACAGGGGCCGAAAGGCCAGCCAGTTGCAATCTTCATGGAGCAGAGCTCCGAAGGTTAGTTCTCGAATCAGAATTAATTCAAGAAGGTTCTAGGTTAACTGGCACAGGGTACAAAACCCGGTGCCAATTTTTTTATCCCGATTCACTTAAATAGCAAACCCGGAGAAATCCGGCGACGCAAAGCTATAGGGACCGAAAGGTCAGCCAGCTGCACTTGAAAGGAAAAGAAAATGAGAAACCTTGTTAGAACAATATTCGTAGCAATCTTCTTCGCAGTAATGATGACACTTACATCTTTTGCACAGACTGACCTTGAGGCTCAGGCACTTGCAAAGGTTAATGAGATAAGAATAGCAAACGGACTTTCAGCAGTTCAGTACAGCGCATCACTTGAGACAACATCAGTAGTAAGAGCAAACGAGATCACAACTAAGTTCTCACACACAAGACCGGACGGATCAGACTGGTACACAGTAAATGCAGATCTTCAGTACGGCGAGAATCTTGCAGAAGGCTACAACACAGCAGACGAAGTAGTAAACGCTTGGATGGCATCACCTACACACAAAGCAAACATCTTAAAGCCGGACTTTAATACATGTGCAATCTCAACAACAACTCAGAACGGCAGAACATACTGGGCACAGGAATTCGGAATCTGATTAAAACAAATATAACGGAAAAACCTCTCCTTTATAGATAAATCCTACGCAAATAGAAGACCCTGTCGGAATAGTCCGGCAGGGTCTTTTAGTTTTGCAGGTCGAGACTACGTGCCACGTGCTGCTTCAGGTATTTCGGGCAGCAAAACGATCAAGCCTGTGGCACATAAACCCACCCGCTATACGGGTGGGTGTTCAAGTTTTGCAGGCTATCGTTGATTATTCATCGTCGGAACTGTCCACAGCGGATCCTGGACAGACCCCGGATCAAAAGTCACTGAAGTAGGATTTTTTTCGGAAAAACCTGCTTCCTTTTCTGCTTTCCTGGCTTCCTCGCTCACCATGTCCTCGTATCCTGTCAGTGCAGCGAACGGAGCAAACTGAGCGGCACGGTCATAGAGACTCATGTGAGGTCTGGTGGGACTCTGCCAGTGCGGGTGGTGGAATATGTCCGCATAAACAATCTCCGGATCCGGTTCTTTATTTGTTATTCCTTTTGTCATATAATTCTCCATTCCTCCGCTTTGAGTCGGGTGCATAAAAAATAATGAATAGTATTATTTACACTACATACTTCATTCTGCCTTGTGACCACCGATCTGGCCGTTCCTTGCAATCGTCATGGCACCTTTTTTCAGATTCATTCCCTTGAGAACAGCATTCTTGCCGAATTTTTCCTGCAAAAGCAGCGTTGCCTTTTGCAGATTTTTTTCCCGTTTATCTTCTGCATCCTCTGCAGCTTTCTGTTTCTCCAATGTTTCATAGTCCGTGAAGAGATCCATCTGGAAAGGTGCGCCGGCAGGTATCTTATCTTCAGGTATCAGATCACAGGCCACAACATTAACACGACGGATCACAAGATCCTGATCAACGATGCGATCATACAGTTCAAGCATCACCTCCATGATCCGCTTTGTGGAACTCGTCCAACGGTCTATATTTCCTGTTCCATGTGCATGATATGGAAGGGGGCGGCCGTATGGATCCATAGTCACTTTCCCGGAATATCTTTTTCCTGTCTTCGTATTCCTAAAGGTCGAATCCTGAGGAGACCTTCCTTTATACTCATATTCAATGCTTGTCCTGTCATAGCCCAGGGTCAGTTCGATCCTTTTTGTTACCAGACCCTTACGCACTAAATCAAGAACCAGAAGTTCTGTCATTTCCTGTACGATCAAACGGGCATCTGTGCTGTCATAGGGTTCCATCAGAACCTGTCCGGATGACAAACTGTTCGTTTCAGGCTTATAGGATTTGATGGTTGCTATCTCTGTAGGTTCCCATCCCCAGGCATGGTCTATCAGGAGTTCGGCATTAACACCCAGGGCCTTGTACAGGGAAGACTCATCCACTTCACTCTGTCTTGCTATATCACCCATGGTATAAATCCCCATGCTTTCAAGCCTTTTAGATATGCCTCGTCCCACCCGCCAGAAGTCAGTGAGAGGAGTATGGCACCAAAGGAGCTTCCGATATCTCATTTCATCAAGCTCTGCTATACGTACACCCTGTTCGTCAGCAGGAGCGTGCTTCGCAACTATATCCATGGCTATCTTTGCAAGATACATATTGGTGCCAATGCCGGCGGTAGCGGTTATCCCGGTTTCATCCAAAACCTCCCGAATCATCTTCATTGCCAGTTCATGGGCAGTGAGAGAGTAGGTTTTGAGGTAACCGGTAACGTCGATAAAACATTCATCGATGCTGTACACGTGGATGTCCTCTGCGGAAACGAAGCGGAGATATATGGAGAAGACCCTGGTACTTATTTGCTCATACAGTTTCATTCTCGGAGGAGCTATGATATAGGATAGTTCCAAAGAGGGGTCAGCCTCAAGTGCCTCTCTGTCATAAGAGGCAGAGGAGAAACCATATTTACCTGTGCTCTCATCTTTCACTGCCACACCAAGCCGGATTGCGTTTCTGAGACGTTCTTCATTGACTTCCTTCACGCGCTTTATGACCTCAAAGAGCCTGGCGCGGCCGCTGATTCCGTAAGCCTTCAGGGATGGGCTGACAGCAAGACATATCGTTTTCTCGGTCCTTGATGCATCCGCTACTACAAGGTTTGTGGTCAGAGCATCGTATTTTCTTTCTGTAAGCTCGCAGCTGGCATAAAATGATTTTAAATCGATGGCAATGAACCATTTCTGTGAAGTGCCCATGTTTAGGTGATTCCTTTCTCTGTGGGAGAATGCTGAGTGCCCTTTATAACTATATTGTGTTCTTTTTCAGAACGCGTCCTATATCAGAAGATAGTATATTTATTCTAACAAATCAGATTCAGTAAGACGATAATATTTAAGATTTCTATGGTAAAATTGATACGGTCAGGAATGAAGAAATGAGGGGATTAGGCTATGAACAAACAAAATATGGCTGAGGGACAGATTTCACAGGTGGATAAAACGTACAGTCAGTTAAAGACCGTACAGAAAGAAAAGATAGGCAGCTGGATGTATGAGGCATATAAGAAACAGTCAGAGGAGAAACTATCCGATGATGAAGCCCTTCAATATGTCTTTGGTAAAATCGAAGCAGAACAGATCCGGATTCCTTACACAGAGATAGAAAAGAAGTACAGTGAAAAGAAAAAGCAGTACAGGGATCGTTTTGCAGCCGAGAATATTCCAAAGCACCTTAATGAGATGGAAGAAATCCTTGACAGGGCGATACAGAGGATGGACGCTCTTGAAAAGAAGATGGCTGAGTATGAAAAATTCCAGACTGAGATACAGGTACTGGAAAAGTATTATACAAGTCAGCAATGGAAGGATGACTTCGCCATGGACGAAAAGGGTAAACTTCCCGAGAGACTGAAAAGGGGTATTCTTTCGGAGGACGGTATCTATAACATGCTGGAGCGCAATAAGGAGCTCCTTGAAAGGATAAAGGAAAAGCATTAATAGTTGTAAATGCTTGTTTAAACCATAGAAACTTAGATGAATTGATTAAAAACTAATGTCCAATGAGTTTCCGTTGGTTTATAATTGTGGTCAGACGCAACTAAACAGAGACAGAGGGAATAGAGTCTTACAAGAGTTTAGATTATGTATTTTCTACGTCCCTGAAAAATACATATTTAGGAGGAAACATTATGTACAATGTGAGAGAAGTACAGAAAGACATTTGGTGGCTGGGAGCTTCCGACAGAAGGCTGGAGCTTTTTGAAAATGTTTATCCCGTGCCGGCGGGCATGTCTTATAACAATTATGTGATCCTTGACGACAAGACCTGTCTTATGGATGGAATAGATGATGCCGTTTCACGTCAGTTCCTGGATAATCTCGACCATGTCCTTGCGGGCAGAGCCCTTGATTACATGGTGGTTCAGCATATGGAGCCGGATCATTGTTCCTGCATTCCTGAACTCCTTTCGAGATATCCGGAGATGAAGATTGTGGCATCTCAGAAAGCCATACAGATGATCGACCAGTTCTATCACATCAAGGTTGAAGGTATCGCAGTAAAGGAAAAGGATACACTTGAGCTTGGACATCATACACTTAATTTCTTCACGGCACCTATGGTTCACTGGCCGGAGGTTATCGTTACTTACGAGTCTTCTACAGGAACATTGTTCTCGGCAGATGCATTCGGAGCCTTTGGAGCCATGAGTGGAAACATTTTCGCAGATGAGGTTGACTGGGATCAGGACTGGAAGTCTGAAGCCAGAAGATATTATGTCAATATCGTCGGAAAATACGGGGTACAGACCAATGCACTTCTTAAGAAGGCAGCAGCTCTTGATATCAGGATGATTCTCCCTCTCCACGGCCATCTTTGGAGAAGCGATTTCGGAAAGATAATTGATCTCTATACCAAGTGGGCGACCTATACTCCGGAAAAGAATTCAGTTGCTGTTTTCTATGGCTCGGTTTACGGAAATACTGCCAATGCCGCCGACATTCTCGCTATGGATCTTGCGGAGCTTGGTGTTAAGGACGTAAAGGTTTTTGATGTTTCCAAAACACATTTTTCATACCTGCTTTCCACAGCATTTGAGTATTCAACACTTGTATTTGCAAGTGCAACCTACAATGCAGAGATATTTGACCATATGCATACATTCCTTACAGACATTAAGAACCATAATCTGTCCGGAAGAAAGGTTGGACTCATCGAAAACGGAAGCTGGGCATCGATGGCAGGGAAGAAGATGACAGAGCTCCTCGGCACCATGAAGGACATGACCATCCTGGAGCCTTCCGTTAAGTTGACATCCTCTGTGGATGATGCATCCAGGGCACAGCTGAAGGAACTTGCAACAGCACTTGCTGAAAGCCTAAAGTAATCACGAATGCCCTTTACGTTTTAAAAGAGGCTATGCAGGACAGTTTAAACAAATGTATTCAGCTGCATTTATTTCTTGCGATTTGCCGCAATAAAAGCGATAATGTAGCTATTGGATTTTAATAAAAAACCAGACAAATTTAATCCGTGAAGGTACATGGTTAAGGAGGAATCTGAACATGACAAACTGGAACAATCTTGATACTTTAAAGTCTTATCAGGAACTTAAAAATGTTAAGCACATTAATCTTGTGGAGGCTATGTCAGGTGCAAAGGGCGCTGAGAGAGTCGGCAAGTATTCTGTACCGATGGCAGCAGGTCTTACTTACAATTATGCTTCCAAAGAGGTTGATGATGATGTATTAAAGGCACTTGCAGCTCTTGCTGATGAGGCTCAGCTTACCGAAAAGTATCAGGCTCTTTATGAGGGAGAGGTTATCAATACAGGCGAGAAGAGAATGGTTCTCCATCATCTCACCAGAGGTCAGCTTGGAAAAGACGTTATTGCAGACGGGGTGAACAAGCGTGAGTTTTATGTTAATGAGCAGAAGAGGATCGCAGAGTTTGCAAACAAGGTGCACTCAGGTGAGATTGCCAATGCAAAAGGCGAGAAGTTTACAACAGTAGTTCAGATCGGTATCGGCGGAAGTGATCTTGGTCCTCGTGCTATGTACCTTGCACTTGAGAACTGGGCAAAGAAGCATGATACCTTCAAGATGGAGGCCAAGTTCATCAGTAATGTTGATCCTGATGATGCAACAGCTGTACTTAATTCAATCGATGTTGCTCATTCACTTTTCATACTTGTTTCAAAGTCAGGAACAACTCTTGAGACACTTACAAACCAGTCCTTTGTTATGGATGCGTTAAAGAAGGCAGGTCTTGATGCTTCAAAGCACATGATCGCTGTTACTTCAGAGACATCACCGCTTGCTCACAGTGATGATTTCATTACAGCCTTCTACATGGATGACTATATCGGCGGACGTTACTCCAGTACCTCCGGAGTAGGCGGTGCAGTTCTTTCACTTGCCTTTGGACCGGAAGTATTTGCAGACTTCCTTGATGGTGCGGCAGCAGAAGACAAGCTCTCAACAAACAAGGATGCTTTAAAGAATCCTGCAATGCTTGATGCACTTATCGGCTTCTATGAGAGAAACGTACTTGGATACCCTTGCACAGCGGTTCTTCCTTACTCTCAGGCACTCAGCCGTTTCCCTGCACACCTTCAGCAGCTTGACATGGAGTCTAACGGTAAGAGCGTTAACCGTTTCGGTGAGCCTATTGATTATGTAACAGGTCCTGTTATCTTCGGTGAGCCGGGAACAAACGGACAGCACAGCTTCTATCAGCTCCTTCACCAGGGAACAGACATCGTGCCTCTTCAGTTTATCGGATTCCGCAACAACCAGTGTGAGAATGACGTAGACATCCAGGGCAGCACCAGCCAGCAGAAGCTTTGTGCCAATGTTGCAGCCCAGATCGTAGCATTTGCCTGCGGAAAGTCTGACGAGAACAAGAACAAGAATTTCGAGGGCGGCCGTCCATCAAGCATCATTATCGGTGATCAGCTTGATCCCAAGGCTCTCGGTGCACTTCTTGCTCACTTCGAGAACAAGGTAATGTTCCAGGGCTTCATCTGGAATATCAACAGCTTTGACCAGGAAGGCGTTCAGCTTGGAAAGACTCTCGCAAAGAAGGTTCTTGCCCATGAAACAGAGGGCGCACTTGCAGAGTACAGCAAGCTTCTTAATATTTAATAACGGTTATTTTAACTTATAAATTATTCCGGGTGAGGCTTATTGAGTCCCTTTTCAAGAGGTTTTTTTGAAATTTCACAAAGACTATTCTTCAAGCAAAGGATAATGAAAAGCTGCCGATGCCAGAGTGCATCGGCAGCTTTTTTGGTATTCGATCTATTTAACAAGTGCGATCCGGCATTTCTTACCTTTAAAGGACATTCCATATTTTATAAGGTTATCATAACCTTCATATGTTAGCTGGCTTTCGTACTCTTTTTGAATGATTTGATTGGACGCTTCTTTAAGCGCACTTTCCAATTCTGAAATGTTTTCAACATGCTTAAGCTCAATCAGTAATCCTCGTTTTCTGGACGGATCAAGTATGATAAGATCGCTTCTGCCATATCCGGATTCTCTTTCTGACTGAACAATATATCCTTTTCCGGTAAAGAAACCATCCAATATCAAATGATAGCTATATTCTCTATATTCGTGATAAAAAGAAAGAGTTGATTCAAGTATCTGATTTAAGGATTGTTCTGCTTTTTCGATATTTCTGTACCATAATGCCTGAACAAAATCATTTACAAATACATTGTCAATCTTATCCTGAAAATAATTCCATACTTCTTGCCTGAATACAACCTGTATTTCCTTATTTGGGATTCGAAGAGGCATAAGCTGCATTTCTTCAGTAACCGCTTTAGTCAGATATCCGGTTTCAAGAAGGGCAGACCATAAGTTATTGCCTCTTTCATATATTCTATTATATGGAATAGTGTCATCTACTATACAATCAATAGAGTTGCCTGAAAGTAATTGCTCAAAGTTCTCTGTCACAGCTTCTGTTTTGCCAAGGAAACCGTGTATCAGATTCTGAGAGGTCTCAGATGTATTGACCCAATAGCTCTTCGGACCCATGGACTCACTATAGGTACCATCAAGCTTTGAACGGACATAAAGAAGAACATCCCATGGACAGTACATTTTTTCTCTTCCAAAAATATATCCGTCATACCAATCAGAAATAATATCATACTGGTCTTCGAGACCTGCATCTTTAAGTACTCTTTTTACATTTTCATCTGTAAAACCAATTGCTCCTGCAAAGTTCGGCGAAAGAACAGTATAAGGGATAATATTATTTACTCCCGTATAAGTACTGTTTTTTACTGTATAGAAGCAGCCTGAGAGAATGACACCTTTGACATTATCATTGGTTTTGCATACAAAACTCAGCATATGCTCTATCATGTCACTGACACGGTCATACTCGGGCCTGCCCAATGCTTTTGCCATAGGGACATCATATTCGTCTATTATTACGAACACCTGCTTATGGTAATGGTCATGAAGCATCCTTGATAGAAGATCGAGGGATGCTACTGTATTTGTCTCGTCAGCCTTCTGATACTCAAGATCCGAAAACACTGCCTTATCAGCATCGTTAACTCCTTCGTCATTAAGAATGTCT
Source organism: Oribacterium sp. NK2B42 (assembly GCF_000424445.1). Classification (GTDB taxonomy): domain Bacteria; phylum Bacillota; class Clostridia; order Lachnospirales; family Lachnospiraceae; genus Oribacterium. Next base: position 77,052 of record NZ_AUJX01000010.1, on the reverse strand, counting down.
TCGATTTTTTTACAGTAATTTGCTATTAACAGCTGTAAATTTCGATATGTTTTTTCAAAACTAACTCCGTATATTTCTTTTAAAGATAAAAAAATTACAGGATATTTGTTCATATATTTATCAACAACGTCCTGTTTTTTTATTATTTCCAGATTGTTGAAAATGTCATGACTGTCCTGTCTGATATCCAGAAAGTCTCTGAACATCGTCATCGTTAATGTTTTTCCAAACCTGCGTGGCCTTGCAAAGAGAACTGCTTTATCAAATTTGTCTACCAGATACTCTTCAATAATGCCGGTTTTATCAATATAGTATGAATCATTTTCTATAAGATCCCGAAAGCTGTCATAGGATGTCCGTATATTCATAATATCAACTCCATAAAACATACATTTTTCTAGAATTATACTATTTCTAAAACATTCTGTCATGGAATATGTGTTACATGTAAGACAAATAATTTAAGCGGTTCAATGCCGACTTTTGGATGGCATCGGCGACTCTCTTTACGATTTTATTAAGACACAAAAGGTGACACACGTTGAGCGAGTGTTTGTTAATCGGATAAAATAAGGATATGTTACGTAAAAGGGAATGATATGTTAAGAATTTTTTTACAGTATAGTGATAATTATTTTGGGTTATTAATAGAAATAATCAGAGCATGAACTTAAGTAAAGAGAAGATTGAACATATTTATATTGGGGCAAAAGATTATTTTAATTCTGTTCATCCTGAGTGGGCATGTACTATAGAACAGGGCGTATTGGTAATACAACTGAATTGGCAGAATTCGACATATTTTAATGGCAGAGGGGTATCTCATGTAGCTAGAGTATATAGACATGTCGTTAAGGTATTTCCAAATGGAAAGTTCATGACGATAGATGTTAATACCACAGATGAATCATCTATCGGACTTGGTAGTATTGGAATTTCACAGGAGTCATTTGCAGGTAAAAGCTGGAATTATCATTATGAAAAAGAGTTGGGATACGATAATGCCACAGGTGAGACGGGGATACTTACATATAGATTCTCAACATCTGATATTCAGGTACCTGTAAGAAAATACTTTGAAAATCTAGGATTAAAATATAATTTCTATTCCTTTGGAGAAGATATCAAGGCTATTTCTGCAACTACAAAAATATCATTGGGTGTTTTATTTTTATTTATTGGGACTGTATTTTCAGTTATAGAGTATTGTGTATTATATATAGATCCCGATCGAGTATTAGATGTGACCATAAACGGAGTTCCGCAGTTAGTACCAGTATCCGAGATATCGTTAGGTGTAAGAATTGCATTTGCACTATTTCCGGCAATATTCTTGTTTGTTGGAATTTTTCTGATAATTAATTTTGTAAAATATAATGTCAATCGGGACATGTATTGAGGACAGTATATGCTATTCATCCAATCAGAATCGCAGTTTATCAGAAATAAGGGTGGCACGCCGAGTATGCGTGTATATTATGACTATACAAAACGTAACCATAAAACATGAGTTGAGGTAAATATATGAGCAATTTTAATGTAGATACGGATGGGCTTAGATCGGCAGCCGGTATATGTGATGGTATAAGTGGTAATATCTCTAACTTAGGCGATCAGATAAATGATGTTCGGGCTTCACTTTATGGAACAATAGGTAAGTATAGTGGTGTAATGAGCGCATTAAACACCTGCTATTCTAATGCTAAAAGATGCAGTACAAAAGTAAATCAGTATGGCAATGTGGGCATGAGGATTGCCAATGAATACGCTAACACAGAAAATACAATTTCAGGAAAAATGAAGCTTGATAAATTCGGAAATATTACAAGTGGTAATCGTATTGCGCAAGCTTCGGTTATATCCGACATTTTTGATGGATCATGGCTTCCTAAAATTATAAGCATTGTCCAATTTGCTATTCCAATTAGCGCTCTTTACTTTCGATATCTATTTGGCTTGGGAGCGTTGAATGCGGAAGAGATAGTTCCGAATGATGTAATCAATGCGAAGATCAAGTTGAGGAAAAATGAAGGAACAAAATATAAATGGGATTTACAAAAAAAGAAATTTATCGAAGAAAAGAGCAAAGACGGAAAAGAGAAAAATCCATTAAAAAAAGAATATAGTTTAATTGATCACGAATGGGATTCGAAAAATAAGAAATGGGTTGAGTCTGAAAAAGAAGCTAAAAAGAAGGGCTTCGCAGGAATGGAAAAGGAGGTAACGATCCATAAGTGGAAGGCATCAACTCCAAGTGGTGAGTTTTGGGGAGGCAAAGGCACTCTTCAAGGAAAATATGGAAAACTTGAGGGTAGCGTAGATGTTTCTAAATGGGAGACCGAAGCAAGCGGCTATGTTGGATTATTAGCAGCCGGAGGCACATTAGGTGCATCCTATACAGCATTTAACGCTGAGGGACTTGCCCAACTTGGAAGTGATGATTTTGGCGGTTATCTAAAAGGAACAGTAACTGTAGGGAAGATTGAGGGAAAAGCGACCGGATCAGTTGGATTATTTGATAAATATGGAAATTTTAAGCCGAATGCAATGGCAGAAGCATCGTTAGAAGCAATTGCAGGTGAAATATCAGGAAAAGCTGGAATTAAAGTTGCCGGTATCGATGCTGGGCTCACCGGAAGTCTTAACTATGGTATTGGAGCTCATGCGAAGGTCGGTTACAGTGATGGAAAATTATCAGTAGATATAGGTGCCACTCTTGGTGTTGGAGGAAGTGTAAAACTAGATATCGATGTTTCCGGTGCAGTTAACGCGGTCTGTGGTGAGGCCAAAGCAGTTTGGGATGGATTTAAGGGATTATTTGGACATTAGCTCTTGAATACAGAAATAAAAAGTAAAATAATAATCTCTAAAGGAGGCGCAGTATTCTGCGGATAGTATATGGCGAAAAAATTATTACCAATAGGAACAGTTGTAGTATTAAAGGAATCGGATGGAAGAGTTATGATAAGCGGTTATCTTCCCGTAACACAGAGCAGGGAGAATTATGCCTGGGACTATTCAGGATTCAGATTTCCGATTGGATATGTGAACGATAATGAAGTCTTCTGCTTTGATGCAGAGCAGATAGACACGGTTATTCAGTATGGCTTTAGAGACTATGAGGCAGATAATTTCATCGAAAAGATTGAAGAATCAATGGATGAAATAAAGAAGCAGATTTCTGAGGGGGAATGATATGTTTGATTATAATAGAGTATTGCCAATTGGTACGGTTGTGCTTCTTAAAGGAGCTACAAAGAGACTTATGATTCTCGGATATCATAGAACTTCGGCTGATGATGCTGATAAGGTATATGATTATTGCGGATGCGTTTATCCAGATGGATATATCAGTCCTGACCAGACTGCTATTTTTAATCATGATCAGATTGATAGGATTTATGCATTGGGGCTTCAGAATGATGAGGAAAAGGTCTTCCAGGAGAAGCTTAGAAGCCTTATTAATGGATAAAATGATTATTTGACAAGTGCAGTGCTTGATATCGGAGGGAACAAATGAGCACAATAATAACCGTATACAGCCATGATGCTTTCAAGAGCCATCTTTTGCCTGCTATCAATGATGCAGATTACTCTATTCTTTTGGCGGAGAGTCTTTATAATACGGTAAAAGATCTTGAGCTTAAGATGGAAGTAAGGGACAATAAGTGGTTCTTTGTTCGCTCCGATGAATATGACTTAGAGTATCTGGACAATAAAGGAAATTGCTATGCATCGTCTTTGGATGATGCAGTAAGAAAAGGAAATAATGAATTTCGTATATTGATAGAGGGTAGGCATATTCTTTCGATAATGGTAAAAGAAAGTGATGAATACTTTTCGACATACGATCATTACAGCCTTAACGGCATTTCTGCACCAATAAAGATCGGAAGAGCAGAGGGTAATGATATCCAGTATTGCACTTTGGGAAAACAGTTTGTATCTTCGTCACATGCCCAAATGTATAATGACGGAACCGGATATATATTCCAGGACGATAGTTCTGCAAATGGCAGTTTCGTAAATAACAGAAGAGTGGCGAGTGCTGTAAGACTTGGCTTTGGTGATTTTATTGACATATTTGGCCTTCGCATAGTTTATTTAGGCAACGAGATTGCGGTTAATACTTTTGAGAGCGGCGCAAGAATAAACAAAAATTTGTTGAGGAAGATTAAAATCGAGGCTCCTGCTCTCGATAAGGTCAGCCATAAGAAACTTACTACAATATTCCACAGATCCCCAAGACGTTTAAATAAGATTGAGCAGGACACAGTTAAGATTGATGATCCACCTGCACCTAAGGAGGAAATAAAAAATCAAGGTGTACTGGCTGCAATTGGTTCAGCGATAAGCATGGCTTTGCCCATGCTTCTTGGTTGTGCATTTATGATTTATGCTTCTCAGGTTTCCGGCATGAGCAGAGGAATATTCATGTATGTTGGACTTGTAACAGCAGTTACATCAGCAGTTATCGGATCTATCAGAGCCATAAGCGGGATGAGAAGAGCTGTAAAAGAATACGAAGAATATGAAACTAAGAGAAATGTTAAGTATGGTGAATATCTTAAGGAACAGGAAGAATTAATCAAAGAAAAATATGATAAAAACAGCTATGCATTACGAGACAGGTATGTTTCTTCGCAGGAATGCTGCAGATACGATGAGAACCAGCCTCTTTTGTGGTGTAGAAATTCTTCTCAGAAAGACTTTCTTACACATAGACTTGGTATCGGAAATCTTCCGTTTCAAGTTGATATAGCGATACCGGATCATAAATTTTCGATGACAGATAATAATCTTATCGATATACCGGCAAACATAAAAAAGACATATTCAATACTGCGTGGAGTTCCTGTGTGCGTTGATCTTCTGACGGAGAAACTGGTAGGTGTTATCGGCGGAAGAAGAATGCATGGTGGAATAGTTGCGGTACGAAATCTCATTGCACAGATTGCTGCAAATAATTCATATACGGATGTAAAGCTTGTATTCATATATGATGAAAAGAAGAACGGAATAGGGCATGAGTGGGATTTTGCCAAATGGCTTCCTCATGTATGGAATGAGACAAAGACTTTCCGTTATGTTGCGTGCGACAAGGAATCAGCCAGCGATGTTCTATATGAGCTCAATAAAATAATCAGACAGAGAATAGATAATGCATCAAACTATGATTCGTCAAGGGAGGAGATAAAAAAACCGTATTATATACTTATTGTGGCAGCACCGGAATTTCTCGGAGGTGAGCTTGTTTCTAAGTATGTTTTGAATCCTGAAGATAGTTACGGTCTTAGTACCATTTATATGGTACAGCGTTATGAAGAGCTTCCAAATCAGTGTGAATTTATTATAGAAAATGACGAGACCTTCAGTGGATGCTATCACACCAATGATGATCTTGAAGACAGAGTGGCAATAGACTTTGATGAAATCACTGTGTCAGAGGTTTCATCATTTGCAGAGAGGATTGCGAATGTTGAAGTACAGGAAGTAGAGGTAGGTGGAGATATTCCTACTTCCATAACCTTCTTCGAGATGTATAATGCCAAAAAGCTTGAAGACTTTGACGTTGAAAACCGTTGGAAGAAAAACAGGACTTATGAGTCCATGAAAGCTCTCGTGGGTCAAAAGGCCGGTGGTGCGCCGTGTTTTCTTGACATACATGAGAAATATCATGGCCCTCATGGACTTGTTGCAGGTACTACCGGTTCGGGTAAATCGGAGACGTTGCAGACATATATTCTTTCTCTTGCCATAAACTTCAGCCCTGATGATGTAAGTTTCTTTATCATCGATTACAAGGGCGGTGGAATGGCAAACCTGTTTATGGATCTGCCGCACATGGTCGGACAGATATCCAACCTTTCCGGAAATCAGATTCAGAGAGCGCTTCTTTCTATTCAGAGTGAGAAAGACAGACGTGAAGCACTCTTTGCAAGCTATGGTGTAAAAGATATAAGAGATTACACAAAATTGTATAAAAATCATGAGGCGGCAGTTCCGCTTCCTCATTTGATAATGGTAATTGACGAGTTTGCTGAAATGAAGAAGGAAGAGCCGGAATTCATTCAGGAAATCGTCAGCGTATCACGTGTTGGTCGAAGTCTGGGCATTCACCTCATTATGGCTACGCAGAAACCGGCTGGAAGTGTCAGCGATGATATATGGGCTAACTCCAGATTCAAGCTCTGTCTTCGTGTTCAAAGCAGACAGGATAGTACGGATATGCTCCATAAGCCTGACGCAGCATATCTTACACAGTCCGGAAGGTGTTACCTTCAGGTAGGTAACGATGAGTTATACGAATTGTTTCAATCGGGTTACTCAGGGGCAACTTACTATGATGACGAGGCAGATGTTAATACAGATATCGCACAAATGCTTGATATTGACGGAACTTCATCCCTCGAAGGAAATCATGCAAGGAGTCAGAAACAGAGAGAAAAGAAAGTATGCTGGATAGAGCAGCTTCTTGATACGATCAAATCTGTTTACGGTGCTGATAGTGCATCTCTTAAAGAGATGGAGAGAGCAAGAAAAGGACAGGTTTCGGAGAAGGTTATTGCTCATCTTTTGTCTAAGGGTGTTGATTACCCTGACACTGACAATAACAGGGAAAATATGATAACTCTTCTTGAACAGATTGCGGATCTGGGATTTGATGCAGAAGCTATAGTTTCTGCTGAGAGTTCATTTACTAATGCAAAAAAGAAGCTTCCTCAGCAGCCTGAAAGAACTCAGTTAGAGGCTGTGGTTTCATATCTTGGCTATATGGCAAAGAAGAACCATTACGACCATGACTTCAGTTTGTTCCTGCCACTTCTTCCGGAGATGATGACACTTGCAGATCTGCCTAAAGGTTCAGGATTTGATGAAGATCAGTTATTTGATGGTAAAGTCTGGAAGAGCCATGGCAATTCTGCGGATATTGAGATTTGCATGGGTCTTTACGATGACCCTCAGAACCAGAGACAGGAGGCATTTGCTGTCAACTTTACAAGAGATGGAAATATCATTCTTTTTGGTGCGCCTACAACCGGAAAGAGTACTTTCCTCCAGACTCTTGTGTTTGGCATGATGATGAAGTATTCACCTTCAGAGGCGAACTTCTATATCATGGAGTACTCGGCAAGAAAGTTCTCTGTGCTTGAAAAGGCACCTCATATAGGTGGAATCATCAAGGACGGAGATGATAATGAGCGAATCGAGAAGTTCTTCACCTTACTTCTTCGCATGATGAAAGAAAGAAAAGACATTCTCGGAGATATCGGTTTTGCTCAATATACAGAGGCACATGGAAAAGATTCCATACCTGCTGTATTTGTTGTGATTGATAACTTTGCATCTCTTCTTTCAAGAACGGATGATGCATTTACAGCGGCGATACAAAAGCTTGTCAAGGAAGGAAACAGCTGTGGTATATTCCTGATCGTTTCGGCTGCAGGAACAGGAAATGGTGAGATTCCTAACAGCATAGCTCAGAACATCAAAACACCTATCTGTCTTGAGCTTAATAATAGTTATGATTACGGTAACTACTTAAGAGCTTCAAGAGTCCGTATAAGTCCGGAGGCAGGTGTCAAGGGACGAGGTGTCGGAAAGGTAGGAGAAAGAATACTTGAGTTCCAGACAGCACTTATTCTCAAAGGCGAGAACGAGAATGAGATGAATAAAGAGGCAGCCGGTATAGTTGATAAGATGAGGGAGAGCTGGACATCGGGCGGAAATGAGATTGCAAGACAGATTCCTGAGATTCCTGCAGAGCCTGTATGGTCTGAGTTCAGAAAGCTGCCTGGAACAATTAAACAGTTTGAATCCGACAGATTCCTTCCTGTAGGTTATGAATCAAGATTTGCAGAAAGCTATGGTATAGACCTTAGCAGTATCTATACATTCCTTCTTACCGGTGCAAAGAAGAAGGGTAAGACCAATGCTCTCAAGGTTCTTGCTGCATCAGCTGCGGAGAAGAATGCAGATGTTGTGATTGTGGACTTTGGAAAACACCTTGGAGGATTTGCAGAAGATATAGGAGCAAAATGTATCCAGAGTGAAGCAGAGTGGGGTATGTATCTTAGCGACCTTCTCAGAAATGTTCTTGTTGAAAGAAATGCTGCAAAGGCAGAGCTTATCAGGAAGAATGCTGAGGAAAGTGAAATATTTGATTTTATGCAGAAGTATAAAAAGGTATGTATCTTCATCGAAGATCTTCCTGATTTCGTAGAGAGGATGAAACGACCTAAGGAAGATGGAGTGCCGGAAAATATTATGGCAAATATGGAGATGATCATAGATAAGGGTGCCCTTCATAACATTTACTGGTTTGCAACTGTAGACAAGGATAACCTCGGAACTGCAACTTCTATAGACCTTTACAAGATGTTTGTAAGGGATAAGAAGGGAATACATTTTGGCGGAATGGTTCACACGACGGGTGTTGCAAATATGAATTTTGACAATCATGAAAGAAGATCATTGGATGCTGTAAGACCTGCCGGAAGAGGAATGCTTCCGATCGATAATGATACCAATGTACTTGAGGTTGTTCTTCCGATGTACAGAGGTAAATGATATGGTGTCCGGAATCATATTTGATAGTGATGTATGCGAAAGGCAGCTGATCTTAAGATATATAAAGAAAAGAATAGCCATTATGATGGATGACAGCAGCAGAATCCTTGAATGTGAGGACAGGCTTAAATTTGCTGATGCCATTAATGAGATGGATATTAACGATTTTTGCTGCCTGGAGTTTGCAAAGAATGATGGGAGAGAGTGTGTTTTAACTCTGAGAAAAAGTTTTCCGCAAAGTCCGTTACTGTTATTGGTGGATATGACAATATCGCCAAAAGAGTACGTAAGACCGGACATAATGCCATCCGCAATAGTGCTTAAGCCCTCAGATGAAAAGGACATAAAAGAAACTCTTCTTGATTTTCTTGACTCGGTTCTTAAACCTGAGAACAAGGAGGATGAATGTTTATGTATTGACACCAGGGAAGGCGTTACCAGGATTCCTTTTGATGCAATATCATATGTTGAAGCCTGTTCTAAAAAGGTTTACATAAGGACAAGGAAAGAAGAATATGGCTACTATGATACTCTTGATAATCTTGAAAAAATGCTTCCTGATTTTTTTGAGAGATGTCATAGAGGATATATAGTCAATACCAAAAAGATACAAAAGTATGTAGGAAGTGAGAACACTATTTATCTGACAGATGGTTCTATGATTCCCGTTTCAAGAAGCTATAAGGGAAAGATGCGGGAGGTACTTAAATGACCGGTAACAAGGCGGTGCTTTTATCAGGGCATGAATTTTTGCTGCTTCTGTTTAAAAGAGAAGCAGCAGGAATCGTTCTTCCGGAGGAGATAGCTGAGTTATCAGCGAATGAGGCAGAATTAAAAACAGCAATGAGTGAGCTTATTACTGATAAATATCTGATGCCCGGCCAAAATGGTCTTTATGAAACGTCTCACGAAATAGTGAAAATAATGGATGTCTTAACGGAAGCTTCGACAGTTTATCTTTTGGATGAGAAGAATCATAAATTTGATTCTTGTTTTTTATACAGAGTAAATATGGAAGCTGTGTCGTTAAAAATGGATGTTCATCATAAAGGATGGGTCAGGCTTGAAATGGTGAGGTTTGAAGAATACATTAAAGAGCTTTTTGAGTATCCGCTTGTCAATATAAAGGCACAGCGCTTCAGGACCGGGGATAATGAGCCTGATAAAGTCATATTTATAACAGACAATGACTCAGTTGATATGATGCTTGATGAAATGCTGGAGGTATAGGATGGTTTTTGTAGATGTTTTCGTACCATCGGTAGATAAAACATACAATTTTAATTTAAATGAGAATGTATCAATAGGTGAGGTTATTCTGGAAATCACAGAGATGATCGAACAGAAGGAGAGGACAAAGCTTGTAGGGGAAAAAGATGATTTAAATCTTTATGAAATGAAACAGGCAGAAATTTTGCCCAAAAGTAATTCATTGTTTGACTGTTATATCACAAGCGGAAGCCGCCTGATTCTGGTTTAGAAACATCAAAAGCGCAACTCATCCGATTTAAATTGCAGTTTGTCAGCTTCCGGTACATAGAAGTGAGTGCTGTGATAGTATACAGTCAGACAGAGGGAAAACAAGATGTTTCAGATAAGTACAGATGGCGTAAGAAGCGCAAGCTACTCCATAAGAGATGGCAGTAATCAACTAAATAGAAAATACCATGAAATAGATGACGTAATGCACATGATTCGTGGATTAAGCGGCATGAATCAGGTATTAACTACATTGAGCAGGCTTCAGAGCAATGTGCGGACAGAGGCAAGACAGGAAGAGGTCCTTTATGAAACTATCCGAATGATAGTCTCAAAATATGATGAATGCGAAGATGAAATCATCGAGAACATGGGCAACGGTAAGTTTGGATTTGAAGTCACAAGCCCCAGAGTTTCATTATTCAGATCAGGTAATGTAAATGTTAACAGGGTAGATACAAAGGTATTGCAGGAATTGCTTGGACTTTTTAACTAATTAAATCCAGAAAGGAAGTAATATGGCTGAGAGAATGGCAAATGAATTGGGAAGGTTTTCGGGAGATATCGGTGATTATAACAGTCACTACCAGAACCTGATAAGACATTTCAGTGAGATGGTTAATCACATGAATGCATTGAATAACATGTGGGAGGGTGAGGCTCATGATGAGTTCTTGCAGACATTTCAAGTAGACAGAGACAAGACAAACAAGATGATCGAAGATTTCGGGAAGATACTTGAGGAACTTAGATTCGCACATTCAGAATATACACAGTGCGAGAACAACATAGCAAACATGATAGACCAGATGCCGGTGTAAAGGGAGGGAAGTAAAAATGGCAATTAACATATCACTCCGGGTGACACCTGAACAGCTAAGAACACAGAAACAGGTTATTGACTCAGATCTTACAAATATCAGGAACGACATAACTCAGATAACAAACGAGATCATGGGTACGAGAGCTTACTGGCTGGGAGAGGCAGGAAACAAGCAGAGAAATGATTATGAAGACAGTCAGCAAAAGATAAACAGCATGTTGGACAGACTTGGAACATATCCAACCAGGATCCTTCAGATGGCAGGTATCTATGAAGAATCCGAAACACATAATACCCAGACGGCTTCACAGCTTAAAGCTGATGTACAGCTGATCTAAGAAGGAGTGGTGCAAAATGAAAACAGCATGGCAGATACAAATGGATTTTAGGCGTGCGATGAATGCCGTAAGAAAACTCAGATCCATCGCCAGCAGTATGGATAATAATGCAAGTAATCTTGGAAATACCATGGGATCCATCAACAGATGCTGGGATGGAGAAAATTCCGAAGCATATCTTGCAAAGGGAAGAAAGGTTCAGAACAATATCTCGACAACGGCAAATGGAATAAGAAGAGTTGCAGCGGCTATCGAGGAAATCGCGATAAGAACCAGGAATGCAGAAATGGCAGCAATAAGAGTTGCTGATGATTAAAAATATAACCATTCAAAAGACCATTTAAAAAACAATTCAAAAATAAGGAGGAATTAAAAATGGCAGAGATTTATGTTAAGAGCAGTAACGATATTCAGGAGGTAATCAATCGTCTGAGAACCCTTAATACAGATTTCAGAAATAAGGCAAACGATATCAGAACAGAGCAGACTAACCTTACAACAAAGTGGGAAGGTGATGCAAGCACAGCATTCCAGGAGCATTTCAGAAAAGAAGAGCCTAACTTTGAGAGCTTTGCGACTGCCATTGATGAGTATATCGAAGGACTTACACACATCCTTGAGGAATACAACAGAGCAGAAGATACAAACAAGTCGATTTCGCAGCAATAAGAATCATAAAACGATTTTTTTAACAGATAAATAGTTTCAATAATATTAATTGCTAAGGAGGCAGGTTATGATTTTAACATCTTTAAGAGTAAGTGATGTACAGGATTTAAGACAGGAAGCTACACGTTTTGATGAGCATGCAAATGAAGTAAAAAAGGTTACTGATCAGATGCTTCAGCTAGTTGAGTCTACAAACGGACTCTGGAGAGGCGAGGCTCAGCAGAGATACAACACACAGTTCCAGGGACTTAATGATGATATGAAGGTTATCTACGATATGTGTCATGAGTACTCAGCAGATTTGATTGAGATTGCAAAGAATTACGAAACAGCTGAGAATGATAACGTTGCAACATCAAGCAGACTTAAGGCAGATGTAAGCCTGATCCAGTAATATATATAGGATATGATTCTGATGAGGGACAGTGCCGAAAGGTGCTGTCCTTAGCATTTTTTTAGATCGGAGTAGATGAGGGATGAAAAAAAGATTATCGTTTTTGATAGTTATGGTGATTGCTCTTGTGCTATCAGCGGGTGGACTTAACAGTGTATTTGCATATTCAGATGGAAATGTGAAGGTGATGCAGTCCGTAGCAGATGAAGACATGGTGAAAGCATTTGTTCGCGGCGTTTCTAATGATGACGGAGCTGTTTATCAGATAGCAAATATACCGGCTGAGAATCCAAAAAGTTATAAAATAGCTGAAGATTCCTCCAGCATGAGAACTCTGATAATGGTGGATAATTCAAAGTCCATTCCCAATAGTTCCAGACCTCTTGTAAAAGAATCGATCAAGGGAATAATCGATGCGCATGGGGAAAATGAAACCTTCAGGTTGGCAACTTTTTCGGATAAGATTGGTTATCTTTCGGACCAGTATTCCGGTGATTATACGGCACTTAAAAATGTTGTGGATTCAATAGAGAATATAGATCAGGAGACATACCTTACGGATGTTCTTTATGATGTAATAGATGATCTTAATTCAGAAAACTATCCTGGATATACAAGAATAGTGATCTTTTCTGATGGTGTAGATAATAAACCGATTGGTGTAACCAGAGAAGAACTTAACAAAAAGCTGGATGATACACCCTATCCGGTTTATACGATTGGATTTAAGACAGGAAAGAATGATTCTGAACTTGAAAATATGTTTGCTCTTTCAAGGCTGACAGGTTGTGAGTATTTGATTCTGGAAGAGGGTGGAGCGCAGACAGTTTCAGAAATCACAAAAAAAGATACCGATATAACCGTGTTTGAAGCATCTATTCCTGAAGATGCAAGGATAGGAGGACGTCAAAGCAGCAAGCTTACACTTTCGGATGGTACAGCTCTTGTTTTTAATGTTAACATGCCATTTTCACTTAAGGAAAAACAAGTGACTGAAACTGTAGCTCAAACAACGGCAGCTGTTGAAGTTACTGAAACACAGGCGGTAAAGGAAGAAACGATTAAATTCCCATTTGGGATGATAATAATAGGCGGAGTGGTTTTATTGGCTGTTGCTGCTCTTATAACAGTATTGATAGTTGTTTTATCTAAAAAGAAAAAGCCTGTGCCATCAAGTTCACCTGTAGCTCCCAAAGTGATTGACGAGTATGAAAAGACAGAAATTCTTGGTGTTACACCGAGGAAACAGGACAGCTCAACGGTTTATATGACACCGGACGGTGGAGAAGCAGATGTGCAGAGATACCGCTTTATGCTGACTGATGCAGCTGACTCTGCAAGATCATTCAGATGTGAACTTATAAACGAAATAAAGGTAGGAAGACAGCCTGATAACCATATAGTTCTCAGCGATGATACAACAGTTCATGGACATCAGGCAATTGTGTCTGTAACAAATGATACTTTCTACTACACTGACGTAAAGGGAGTAAAAAATCATTCATCAGTAAATGGGGTTAAGTTAAAGCCTGAAATTCCTCAGCTGATAGTTAATAATTCGAAGATTACCATAGGGAGACACACATATGTGGTTTCTTTCTCGAAATAACGAAGAAACACCTGAATTGATTTACGCATCATACACAGACAAGGGGGACAGATCCGAAACGAATCAGGACTCTTTGCTTACGATAAACAGAGAAGACTTTGCAGTATTCTGTGTGGCTGATGGAATGGGGGGACATTCCAAAGGGGATTTTGCTTCCGGTGAAGTTGTGAATAGTATCAAGTCACACGCTGACTTGATACTAAGCCCCTATAAAGGAAGTCCAACAGAACTCTTTGACGGATTTGAAAAGGCGATTGAAGAAGCAAATAAAACCATTTTCTTAAGGTATAACCGGAATTCAATCTGTGGCTCCACAGTAGCAGTCATTGTGTTTTACAAAGATAAGTTCTGCATTATTTCTGCAGGTGACAGCAGGGTTTATAGGAAAGATGGCCGTGAAATGCTGCAGGTTACAAGGGATGATATTTGGGAAAACCAGATTAGTCCTGTGGTTAATGCGGACAATAATGGCAAACTACTTAAAGCTGTTGGGACAAGTGACAATCTAATCTGTAACCGATTCGCCGGGATAGTTAAAAAGGGAGATTTGTTTTTCCTTTGCTGCGACGGAATTTACAAAGTGGTTGGAGAAGATTATATCAGGAGAATCCCTGCGGCTTTTAGAAATATTAAGGATAACAGGGACGCGGAAAAGGCTCTTTCAATAATACACGAAATGGTTTCCCAAAAGGGATCTCCGGACGATAATACCGGTATTATTATTAAGGTTACTAAACATGGTAATGGTTTGATACAAGGCAATAAAAAAGGGTGCAAAACACTGATTATCCAACTATTGTTTCTGGCAATTGTTTTGTTTATCGGTATTTTTATAGGGTGGTACATTAAGTATGAATGAACTTACATTAACAGAACAGTTTCTATATGGCGGTATGGTCATAATGATTGCTGCGGCTGTATTGGCATTAATCATTACGATTATATTTTTGCTCACAGGCCATTCGTTAAAAAAGAAGCTGAAAAATGATTATGGTGAGCCATGGCGATATAATCTTTAGGGGATTTGGTTATGGGGAAGATTATTGCAGATTTATATGAAGTATTAGAAAGAATAGGTTCAGGCGGTGGTGGAGTTGTATATCTTGGCAGACATCTTCGCTTGAATAAAATGATAGTCTTAAAAGCAGATAAAAGAACTTTGAGTGTTGGCGAGGAAATCCTGAGACGAGAAGTCGATCTGTTAAAGGGACTTTCCAATACATATATACCTCAGGTTTACGACTACGTAGAAGAAGACGGAGTCGTTTATACCGTAATGGATTATATAGAAGGGCAGAGCTTTGACAAAATCCTGAAAAGTGGAAATATTCCAAAGCAGGCAGATGTTGTCAAGTGGGCATGTCAGCTACTTGATGCTTTGAATTATCTTCATACACGGCCACCTTACGGAATATTACACGGCGATATCAAACCGGCAAATATAATGCTTAAACCTGACGGAAATATATGCCTGATAGACTACAATATCGCCCTGGCTTTAGGTGAACATGGTTCCGTTCAGGTTGGATACAGCAGAGGCTATGCATCACCTGAGCATTATGGAATAAGCTACATAGACGGTCAGATGATAAGGTCCGAGGATGATGCGTATGAAAAAACCGAGATTCTTACTACGCATATGGATTTCGATGGAGTCAAAACTTCCATCATTGAAGACAGCGTCAATTCTGATCCCGGAGTTAAGTCAAATGGCAGTACCGGTAAACACGGAAAAAAGGTGATGCTTGATGTTCGTTCAGACATCTATAGTCTTGGCGCGACACTTTATCACATCATTTCCGGAGTAAGACCTGATCCTGAGGCTCCGAATGTAGTAGCTTTAACTGCTGATTATTGCAGACCTGAAATATGCAGAATCATAAAAAAAGCAATGCATCCTGAGGCTGATAAAAGATATCAGTCTGCTTCCGAAATGCTTAAGGCATTTCTTGATCTTTATAAGGATGATGAAAGAACAAAAAAGCATAGACGGAGAATGATTGTTTCTTATGCGGTTTTAGGAGCAGGACTGGTTTTGGGTGCGGGACTGTTTTATATAGGAATGAAACGTCAGCATCAGAGACAGGAGGCATTGACCCTTGCGGAATACTCTGCGGATTCCATGAGAGATGGAAACGTTAAACAGGCCGTGAATTATGCTCTTCAGGCAATACCGGCAAATGATTCGATTTTTAATGATTCTTTAGCACCGGAAGCCCAAAAGGCTTTGACGGATGCACTTCAGGTCTATGAACTGTCGGACAAGTTCAAGTATGAACAGATGCTGTCGCTTCCTTCAGTTCCATTTGTGATTATCGGCTCTCCTTCCGGAGATAAGTTTGCGGTTACCTACGCTTATAAAACAGCGGTTTATGACACAAAGACACAGAACCTGCTGGTTGAATTACCGATTATCAATTCTGCTTTGGCAGATGTTGCTTTTGTAAATGAGGATACCATTGTCTATGCGGGAGATGACGGGGTAACTGCATACGACCTGAAAAATAAAAAAGCTCTTTGGACGGGAGACAAGGCAACTACTCTTTCAGTATCAGGTGATGGAAAAATTGTTGCGGCCTTAAACACTGATGAAAACAAATGCCTTGTTTATTCTATGCAGGATGGGAGAATGCTAAGTTCCAAATCTTTGGGAGAACATACTCTTAAGAAGCATGTAAACAACATTTTGACCAATGTTAAAGACTATATTTTTGCATTAAACGAAGATGGGTCAAAACTGGCAATCAGTTATGATAATGGTGCTGTCAGTATCCTGGATCTTACAAGCGAAGATAACGACATTTTTGTTTATGATGAGTCTGACTATGGACACTTTGAAGGCGGATTTGTTGGAAACACTCTGTTCATGGGAGCTGATTATACCGATAAAAGCGGCGGTACACTTCATGTTATTGATGCAGGTTCCGCGACTCTTGAAGGTGCCTTTGATACTGATGATCCGATAAAACTTAATGTAAAAAAAGATAAGGTTTATTTAGCATGCGGAAATGTTCTGGAAACTATTGACCCAAAAGATTTATCCGAAAAAGAGCTTATTTATATCGATGAGAGGAAAATCTCATCGTTCTTCGCAGGTGATGAATATATCCTTGTTTCAACTAATGATAAGAATGTCACATTTTATGACAAGGGTGGGCATGTTGTTACCGGTATAAGCGGTGAAATAAATAATGATTTCCTGTTCACATCTGATGGATTCGGAGTATTGGGAAACAGAGATGAGAATGTACTTCGCGTTCTCAGGAGAGATCTGCATGATGAAGCCGAGTTTGCTTCCTATGATGCTTCGGTATTTCATGAAGAAGCCCGGGTGCTTCCGGATAAATCCGGGTTGATGTTATTTGATTATAAAAGCTTCAGCATTTTTGATATGAATAATCAGCTCGTAAAACAAGTCAAGCTTGATAATCCGGACAATATGTATGACCAGCAGTTCAGAAGAGAAGGTGACACATCATATTTGGAGGTAATATGGTATGACGGAATACATAAAAAATATGATGCCAAGGACGGAACATTGATATCTGAAGAACAACATGAAAAACCGGACAAATCTCTGTATGAGGAATTTGAAACTTCCAAGTACAGATTCATTTCATCATGGGAAAATGCGCCAGAGATATACGATAAATCCACCGGAGAACTGGTAGGTACCTTAGAAGAAGATTCACGCCTTACTTATGTCACGGAAATGGGTGATTATATAGTAGCTCAGTATGTAATCATGTCAGATGAAACGATACTAGACAAGACTGCGGTTCTTATGAACCAAAAACTTGAAAAACTGGCTATTCTGCCTAACTTATGTGACGTATATGACGATACCTTGTATTTTGACTATGGAACGGGACATATAAAGAAGAGCAAAATATATGATATTGATGAGCTTATAAATATTGCAAAATTATCGTGACACAATAACAGACACAGATTGAGGTTTATTGTGTATACAAAGTAAAATTATGAAAGAGTTTGTACAGCAGTGGTCACTATTTTCTGTACAAAGAAAGGGGTTATAGTATGAAAAGAAGTTTAAGGGGGTATTGTGCGGCTTTGCTGTCCTTGGCAATGGTCGTAAGCACAATGCAACCGGCACTGGCCAAAAATGGATCAGAAAATGAGGGAAATGAGTCTACACTGGATAAGGCGAGTCCTTCAGAACTAAAAAAAGAAAATGATGAGGATACATACGTGGCATAGCCGATCGCAGCTGACACAGCCTCCCAAGGAGAAAGCTTATTGTTTTCTGCCAATGCTGAAAGCTTATTGTTGAATCTTTCAATGAGGGTTTCAATATTATTAAGGTCCTGGTCCTTCAGGATTATGGCAAATTCGTCACCGCCTATCCTGAAGACAGGAGAGCGGGAAAATATATTGCAAACTATATGACAAATGTTCTTAATAGCTTCATCACCCTTTTCGTGACCATAAGTATCATTGATGTTTTTTAGATAATTAAGATCAACGACTCCGATTCCAAATTCAGTTTGTCCAAGCTTAAGGTTTCGTTCAAGGCTTTTGATTTCATTGTCGTATGCAGTTTTGTTTCTTATTCCGGTTAGAGAATCACGGTTTGCAAGAGCTTCCAGCTGAGAGTTCTTATCCTGCATGTCACTTAATATTTTTTCTTTGTTAATCAGGTCAGAGGCATAATCTCTGATATCCTCAACCATAGAGAAGATGGAGACTGACAGGGACTCAATTTCATCATGGGTATGTATATCAAGTTCATCCATAACAAGTTCTGATACAGGAGCACGCTTTCGGCACTTTTCTTCAATTTTGCCGGTTGCATTTTCAAGGGTTCGTATAGGCTTGACTATCCGCTTGTTATACCATCTATTGAGCGCTAAAACAAGAAGAAGACCTGCGATAAGTGCAACTATGAATGTCGCAAGTGCATATGTATAGGCTGCTTTATATATGTCATCAATAAGGATATCACCACAAATTACCGCAACGGGTTCTCCTTTTGAATTTATAAGAGGACGAATTGCGGTATATATCTTCCCAAAGTCAGTATCATTTCTAAAATAAGTGACAGTTGTATCAGTGTCCATGCGATGCAGGTACTCAAGGGCTACATCCCTTGGATAAGCATCTCCGGTATAGTTTCCAAGATCGGTAAGTTCATCTGCTTCATATGTCTTTTCGTATAAAGTATATGCAGCTAAGACATCCATCATGTTGTCCGGAGGATCAGCTCTTAACGGCTTAATTACATATATAAAAAACAGGTCATGGGTTTCCTTGAGATCATTGGCAAGAGTCTGAAGCTCATTATAACTATCGGATTTGACACCGGTGCGTATACATTGTTCAAGGTCATCAACGTCTATGCAGCTGCTCAGAAAGTTGATGGCATCTCCGGCGTAGTTCTGATATCTGCTTATCATATCTCTTCTGTAAATTTCAAAGCACAAAGAACCCACAGAAAGGGATATGAATATAACAATGATTACGCTGATGCGGATAAGTGATTTTTGCAGAGAATTATTTGCTTTTTGATCTGACATAGACGTGTCTCCTGTGTACATATTATACACTACTCTGGTTTACAATGTAATGTAATACAGGCATCTGACTCAAATAAAAGCTTTATAAACAAAAAGCATGTGCTCCATGTTTACAGGAAGTTTATATATTACGATGCATATTAAATGTTACTCTATAAATGCAGACGTTTGCATTCATTTTTAGGCTACAGAGTAATAATTATTATAATTGTACCAAATCTTTAGTGCGATTGCTATTCTACACTGATAGAAGCGGAAGATAATGCTCAGGCGTAGGTAAAGCATAATCTGCATCCTTGATAGTTTCATAATTAACTACAGCGTCATAGTCTTTTGCCATTATCTTTTCGATAACGTACTCATTGAAATTATGTAGTTTCTTTACTTTATCAATGTGTTTTCTAAATCAATTATTGTTTTTCATGAAATACATATCGCATATTTTACCACATATTTTTATATGAGGCTTCACTTATACCAACATCATTTCACATGGAACTCACCAAGATACCTGAATTCAAAGGAATGGTTTCCTGTGAGCTTTTCGTAATCTTCATAACTTAAGTCTGAGCACTCAATGAGATAATTATACTCACCAAGTTCGGTTTTTCTTGGTCTGTCATGGATCGTCACAAGCTTTGCTCCTGCATTTTCAAGATGAGCCAAAAGTCCAGGAAGACCTTCAGCTTTTCCGGAAGCCACAAATGCCATTCTTTCGTTCTTATCCATAGACGGATTATCCTTTGAAAGAACGTAGAACCGGGTTTTATTGCTGTCATTATTCTGTATGCCGGCTGCCAGGACCTCAAGTCCGTAGACCTCGGCACAGGCAGCAGATGCAATGGCAGCGTTAGAGGCATTACCTTCTTCAGCCACAAGTCTCGCGCCTTCGGCAGTACTGGATACTTCGATGATCTCAGCCTTCGGAAGATTTTCCTTCAGCCAGTCTTTTCCCTGGGCAATGCCCTGCTTGTGAGAGTATACCTTTTCTATATTTCCGGCTTCAGTCCCGGGCAAAACCAGGAGATTTTGATTGATGGGCAATTCCACTTCACCGACAACGGAAACTTCCTTCTGGTTGATAACGATGTCGACATAGTCTGTCACGGCTCCGCCGATGGTGTTTTCCTGCGGAATTACTGCATATTTACTTTCGCCATTGATCAATGCTTCTACCGCTTCGGAAACTGTTTTATACGGAGCGTACGTTCCTTTTTTTTCGAAAAACACACCACAGGCTTCCTGGGTATAGGTTCCCTCGGGTCCGAGATAACTTACAATTGCGGAATCATATTTATTTGCGGATTCTGATTCAGTTGCCGGCTCAGATTCGATTTTCGATACAGAATCATTTGCAGGTTCGGATGCTGTTTCGGATACAGATTCACTTACGAACTCCGATTCGATCTTCGATACAGATTCCGGCGAGCTTTCTTTAACGGTTTCCTCTATTGCAGGTGTATTTATTTGTTCACATCCGGTCTGAAGCACCGCCATAGACATTATCAGCAGCAATATCGATATATTTTTCTTGATCAGGTTCATAATGCTTTCTCCTTTGTGAACTCATATTTCTTTAGTTTAATTTAGACATATAGACACCGATCTGATCGGCAAAAAAATCGTTAAAATCGGAATCGGGTTTTTTACGGAAGCGGCTGCCTGATAAAAGGCTCGTTCTTGTAGTAGTATTTCAAGGCATTGGCAAAGAGTGTGACAAAAGCCCTGAATCCGGGAGTTGTAAGGGTATCTTCATTTACGATGATGGCGGCGCAGAGAGGTGGGGCATCTGCTGGATGGTCATGGTTTTCTCCTGTTAAGCAAAACGCAAGCTGAACTTGCGATATATCTAAAGAATACTTACTTTTGGGAATGCTGTAAAGATGGTATCGTCACATAACTGACTGCTTCCACGGGCAAGCCCGTGGGGTTCTGATTACCAAGCCTAGCCTGTAATCGTACATCATTTTCAGACTTTGGAGTTACAGGTGTAAATCTATTTGAATCAGGACTTTCATTACCAAGCAGTCCAACGACCACATTAGCGGTAAATTTCTGTCTTGTGACAAGGACGTACAGTCAATCGCCCATATTTAATTGTTTTAAGCTACCTTAATTCCGCTGTTTAGTATTTTAATCTTATTAGCCTTGATCCATGCGATCAGGGCTTTTTCTTTTGTGTGACACTTGTCAAAAGTCGCAATACATTTGTCTTTGTCTACATTTTTAGTCTTCCAATCGTAACAGTAAAGTAAAAATGATGAATACCAATCTCTTTGAACCATAGTCCCATCTCGGAGTTTATAAATTCTGTCAGACAACTTCTTTTTGATATAATCATCAGCAGTGTGGTCATACTGGCTCGCTCTATAATTGTTTGGTACTTCTATATATGTACCACCTGAAACCTTGAATTTATTTTTCACCGTAGTTTGGAATCCGTCCGGACATCTATTCTTTATGGACTTGCCAAACCGCTTTTTCTTATTGAATTTACCTTTGGCGTTTTTAGTTGTTTTCTTTACTTGTCTCATCAATTTGCTTGCGTTTTTAGGTTCTGTTATGAATGTATCGCCAAGACTTCTCAAATGATTAGCATCCTCATTTATTGCGAGTTGCCTGTTTACTGCATTGATACGGCATAACTCAGAATGTTTAGCCCGCAGTTTCTTGTAATGATTTGAGTATTTCCAAGACTTCCTGCCTTTCTTAACTGTACCGTTATCATTGTAATTCTGAGGATTAGTTGCTCTCCTTGATCTGTCCATAGCTCTGTAATACAGTCTTTCCAAACGCTCTGAATCTTGTATACTGTTACCTCGTTCAGATAAGTTCTTTAATCCGACTTCCGTATCAGAGGTATAGGCAACAGTCTGTGTTCCTATGTCAGCACCTATAATTCCCTTACCATATTTATGCCTTGGATTGCCAAACTTATCATATTTAGGCTTCGCTTTGCCTTCAATGGTCAGATGAAGGTATACCCTGTATTTTCCCCTGATGAATTTGGGAACAAGAGTAGCATAGCAGGGTCTGTATGTGTCTATGCAACGGGCTCCTTCTATAAATGTATCCACCGCTTTTGTATCCATAATCTCAGGATTGGCAAGATATGACATGACAGCATTTATTTCATCGGTTTGAAATCTATCCTTTATCTGCAACCCAAACATTATCCTACCAAGTTTAAACTGCACTTTATTATCTTTTATAGAGACAGGTATTCCACGATTTATCTGCTTTGCTCTGATGCAGGGAAGCTCTCCGTACTTGGAAAAATGAAGCATCTCTCCGTTACTATAAAGACATTTTTCCATACCACGCCATACATCCTCGGCTTTAGTGAGAGCGAATACTGCATCTATGCCGTATTTCTTGCCGATAGGTATCATGGAAGCCCTGCAAAAATCCCAGGTTACATTATAGACTTTCTGCATTTCGTTAAGCTGTTTAGCCAGAGATTTACGATGTACCTTATTCTCAGTATTTCCGTATAGATTGAGAAGTTTACGGTATTTCTTTGTGCGTATAAGCTGGTCATGATTCTTTCTCATAAGGCCAACAAGTTCGTTACCTGCTTTGCGGACCTTATCAGAAAGAGCAACAACCTTTTGTACATCAGAATAAGGCATATCAGTCTCTGCAACTAAAATATGTCTGTCAGAAAGTTTATGATATTGTTTCAGAAGCTTATTGTATTCTTGATTTGTCATGGTTTTTCTGTTCCTTGATGTATTTAATTACTGTTGCTTCGCTTATGTGACCTACTGTTGATACAAAATACCCTCTTGACCATAGAGCACCGCATTTTGCATAGAACTGTTTTAGTTGTGGGAATGCTTTGAAGAGTTCAATAGCGCTTATGCTTTTGAGTGTACTTACTACTCCACAAGGCGCCACTGTCTGCGGAACATCTACAAATATGTGTATGTGATCCGGCATTACTTCAAGTGCTTTTATAAGGTATCCATAGTCATTACATATTTTCTGTAATATCTTCTTCAGGGCAACATCAACATTCCCTTTTAATACAGAAAATCTGAATTTAGGACACCATATAATGTGATACTGTATAAGGTATTTTCAATGCGAAGCACTATGATACTGTTTGTCATTCATAATCTTTAGTCCCTAACTGGTACTTTTACTGGATTCCACGTCTCATCAGATCAAGAAAAGTAGCTGTTTTACCTTCTTCAACAGAATAGATACGAGCGATATTCTTCAGTTATCTGTTGCTTAATGGTTAGATACATACAGTTTTTTCATTTCGTAAGACACGGATCACTCATATATATATAATAGCACATTACGTGCCATATTCATAGTGACACCCCAAAAAAATATACACTTCTAAAAGTGACGCCATTCATCCCACGACCAAAAGGTCATGGGTTTTCTGGCTGATTATTTATAACAAGTGATTCTGATGTTGGAGGAAAATTATGGCAAAGAATATAGTGTCCAGAAGAGACTTTGTGAAGGGACTTGGAGAAGACCTGTGTTAACTATTCAAAGCCCGGAGCAAAGGGCAGCGGAATCAAGGCTTGTCTCTGGGCAGGTGCGGTTATGGATACCACACATACATCTATGATATTCTAGCGTGGTGCCATCAAGCCGGACGAAGTTGGTAAGGCAGGCTTCAGACTTTCATCCATGGAGGAGGCTCCTTTCTACGGTGTTCGTCAGGCCGGCGGATATTACAATGGCAGCTATCCAAACTATCTCGCCGGAGCTCAGGCAGGAAGGATCGCAACCTTTGGAAGACTTGCAGGACAGCTTGCGGCTGAAGGAAAGTAATGCTTTCAATAATTTGACAAATACCTTATACTTTAGAGGTTATTTAGAAATCAATAAGAGAAAATGAGGTATCAAATGAAGATAGCAGTTACTTATGATAATGGTCAGGTTTTTCAGCATTTTGGAAAGACTAAAGAATTTAAGCTTTATACAGTAGAGGATGGAAAAATCACAGCAAGTGAGATCCTTGGCTCCGGCAGTGCAGGGCATGAGGCTCTTGCAGGAGTTCTTAAGGATGCAGAGGTTGATACATTGATCTGCGGCGGACTCGGAGGCGGTGCACAGGCAGCTCTTGCAGAAATGGGTATCAAGGTTATTTCGGGAGCAACCGGAAATACAGATAAAGCTGTTGAGGAGTTCCTTGCAGGAAATCTGGTTTCCCAGGGTGTAAATTGTGACCATCATGGAGAAGATCACCATCACGGTGAGGGTCATCATTGCGGACATCACGATCATAATGGAGAGAGTGAAGAAGCAAGTGGCTGCGGCTGTGGACATCATGATGAAGAAAGCTGTGACTGCGGAGATGATTGCGAAGGCGATTGCGGTGGCTGCGGCGGAAGCCGTGAAATGAGCATCATTTACGAGGGTAAGAATGCCGGTAAGTCAGTAAGCGTTCACTACACAGGAACTCTTGATGACGGAAGCAAGTTTGATTCATCTTATGACCGCAATCAGCCGTTATCCTTTGTTGCCGGTGTCGGCATGATGATCCCGGGATTTGACAAGGTGGTTGTTGATATGGAGGTCGGAGAGAGTAAGAGCATCCATATCGAGCCGGCAGATGCATACGGTGAATATAATGAAAAGAAAGTGCTTGTCGCAAATATTTCAGAAGTTCCTGGGTCAGAGAATCTTCAGATCGGACAGGATATCATGCTCATGAATGATATGGGAATGCGCTTCCCTGTTACGGTGACCGAGAAGACTTCGGAGACTGTTACCTTTGACGGAAACCACAGACTTGCGGGAAAGGCGCTGAATTTCGACATTACCCTGTTGGAAGTTGCTGAGTAAAGATTGAAGGGTACTACATAGTGGATTGAATATTTGCCGTATCCTCCGATCTTATCTGTTTCAGGATGAAGGCCAGAATAGTAATCCCGTGTCAGGTGGCGAGTCGTTCCAATGACGATTTAAAATATAAACTCTTGCCGGATTTTATGAATGTTATGAACGTTCGGGACGTATTGAAACAACTGTAACAGGTTGGAATGGTAATGAGCTTGAATAATGTAATAGGAAAAATCATCGTTTTTTAAAAGTTTAGAATATGCTACGATATAAGCAGGTTTAAAGACATTGTTCTTTTACTCCTTATATCGTAGCTTATTTTTTTTGGCAAACCTGATTGGAAGTTGTGAATTACATGGTTCGGCAAAGGAGTTATTCGTGAAATCATTTAATACTACAGCGGTATGTATTCCGTCAAAACATTATATGGTTGATATCTCCGAGAGAGTGGAGGAGATAAAGAAGCTGGTTTATAGTGGGAAATATTTCACCATTAACCGGGCAAGGCAGTATGGAAAAACAACAACTCTGAAAGCACTGCAGCAGGCACTTGTCGATGATTATATTGTTTTAAGTCTCAGCTTTGAGGGAATAACAAAGGCCGGATATCAGACAGAGGGTGAGTTTGTTCAAACATTTTCAAGACTGGTGTTGGATCAGGTAGAGTTCTTTGGGGTTCCTATTCCTGAAAAGACTATTAGTGCCTTGGAAGGTTTTTGCGAAAAAGAAGCTGAACAGCTTAAGATGGATGAACTTTATCGTGTATTCAGAAGATGGATTGCTGTCAGTGAAAAGCCGGTAGTTTTGATAATCGATGAGGTTGATAGTGCAACAAATAATCAGGTGTTCCTTGATTTTCTCGGACTTTTGAGAGATGGATATATCGCAAGGGAATCCAGCGGGGTTCCGACATTTAAATCAGTCATATTATCAGGGGTTACTGATGTTAAGCATCTTAAGATAAAAATAAGGGATGAGGACGAACACAAAGAGAATAGTCCGTGGAATATAGCAGCAGATTTTACTATCGATATGAGTCTTTCAGCTGCCGGAATCAAAGGAATGCTGGATGAATATGAGGCAGACCATCATACCGGAATGGATACCGGCGAGATGGCAAAGCTCATCAGAGAATATACAAATGGGTATCCCTTTCTTGTCAGCCGTATATGCGAACTGTTGGATACAGAAGTAGAAAAAAAGATTGATAACATAAAAGACAGATGGTCTGTCAGAGGTTTGGACGAAGCTGTAAAGCTGATTCTCGCAGAGGACAATACTTTGTTTCAGTCATTGACAGGGAAACTCAACAATCTTCCGGAATTAAAGGCTTCGCTCAGAAGTATCCTTATGGAAGGGATTAAGCTTACATGGAATCCTGACCAGAGAGACATTGTCCTTATGCAGATGTATGGTTTTATAAGAAACTATAATAATAGTGTAAGGATAGACAACAGAATATTTGAGACAAGATTATATAATCTTTTCCTTTCAGAGGAAGAGATGAAAAACAGCGTATTTTTCAGAGAAGGTGACCTGGCTAAAAACATTTTTGTTGAAAACGGGCGCCTGAATGTACGTCTTATACTGGAGCGTTTTGTTCAAACGTATCATCAGATATATGGACCACTTAAGGAGAGGTTCAAGGAGAAGGACGGTAGAGAACAGTTCCTTCTGTATCTGAAGCCCATTATCAATGGTACAGGTAATTACTATATTGAGGCTCAGACAAGAGACCAGAAAAGAACGGACATAATTATCGATTATCTTGAGAAGCAATATATTATTGAATTAAAAATTTGGCACGGTGAGCGGTATAACGAGGCCGGAGAAAAACAAATAAGCGAGTATCTTGACTACTTCGGTTTGACCACCGGTTATATGCTCAGCTTTAATTTTAATAAAAGAAAAGAAGAAGGTATAAAGCAGGTTCATGTAGGAGATAAGCTTCTTTATGAAGCGACGGTCTAGTTTTATCAATAAAGCAGAACAGGAGGGGCGACCTGCAAGTCACATGGGAATTATGACGGATGAAAACATTGGAATAAAAGAAGAAAACATAGAAATAAAAGAAGACGGGAGCGAAGAAATAAAAAAAGGTCATTTTTTTATAAAGGATGAGATAGATAAGGTTCAGGTGCTCCTGGAGCCCTATGGCTTTTCTTTTTTTGAGCTTGCTGCCTGTTCTCCGAAGGGAGCCAAGGCTAAGGGGGCTGTCGCCGATTCGGTGGCAGTACTGGTTGAAAATCCAGCCTTCTTTTCCATGATGAGATCAAATCTCGAGCTTCCCATGAAGGAGCTTGTAAAATACAGTGGAGCGCCAAGGAAGATTATCGAGAAACACAGGAAATATATCATTGCGGCGGCGGAGATACTGAACGGAGAGTATCCGGAGCTTGGAGAATATTTTTCATATATCAGTAAAGTTATCAGGAAATAACCGATAATACTATAAATCTGTTTCGGAAAATACGGATTGGATATATGAATGAAATGTTTAAATGATATAGAAAACAGGAAGTGATGATACATGAAAGCAGTAGTTCTGGAAGTTAAAAACGGTAAGGCGGCGGTTCTCAAGAAGAACGGTGACATTATCAGAATAAAACAGAATGAGTTACAGGCGGGGGATACCATCGATATTATCGGGACCACCCGCGGTACAGGAGCCGGACCCATTGCGGCAGAGATATTGAAACGTCTCGTGGCAGCAGCATTTATGGTGGTGGTTCTGACCTTTGTGGTCTGGTATACCTACAACGCGGCATTTGCAGTTTCCTATGTGTCTGTGGATGTAAATCCGTCACTGGAGTTCTCGTTAAACCGCTTTAACCGAGTTATAAAGGTTTACTCCGTAAACGATGAAGCCATCACATTGGAAAAAGAACTGGAAACAAAACATCTTATAGGTAATACTCTTGGGCAGGCGCTCAAAAAGACTATTGATGTTATGGAGGAGCAGGGGCTTTTTGCTGATTCAAAAAATAATGCGACATCAGGAACGGGCAAAGGTGATACAGCAGGGAAAGAAGCGACCAAAGATAAAATATCCGGGAACGGGAAAAATACATCGACAGCATGTATCCTTCTCAATGTCTCGGGATCGGAACCTGAAAGAACCGGGCTGCTTGTAGATGAGATAAAAGAAAGTCTCAATGAAATTTCAGGAATGACCAATGTGACTACCAATTCGGACAGCAACGGAACCGGCAGCAGTTATTATCTGATAAACACGGCTGATCTCACGGAGCATAATATGGCATCCAATCTATCGATCTCAACGGGCAGATATCAGGCTATACGTACTGTTGAGGCAAGAAATTCCGTAAGGCCATCCGATAAGACGGATACAGCGGCGGTAGAAAAAAGAGCGTCAGAGATACAGATCGACAAGAGTCTTGCGGAACGCTATAAGGAGGCATCCGTAGAGGATCTCATGAAGGGTGTCGGTGCCGTAAAGGGTACGTACAAAGCTCCTGAATTAAAGAAAGATGATGGCAAGGTATCCATCAGTAACCTTGACATCCAGTATGAGACTCATGAATCTGTTGAAGGCTTTGAGCCGGAGACGGTTCCAGAAATGTATGATGTAAACGGAAACCTCATTACAGGTGATTGGGCTGAGATGGAAACATTACCGGAACAGTCTTTCGGTGAAGATCCGATAGAAGCTGCAGCAGAGATTAATGAAGCATATAATGCAGATTCAGAAGGCAATGACGTTCCCTCAGGTTCTGCAGGAAATGAAAATGCCTATGAGTTCGGTCCTTCAAGAGGAGATACTTCTGTCACTGTTCCTGAAACAACAGTTGACCAGGGAACTATATCCCCGGGTCCGCAGGTTCCCGTTGGTCCATGGATGCAGCTGCCATATCAAAATTAATACATCATAATTTGTGCTGCCTCAACATATATGTCAGCATCTCAACAAAGGCTATCATTACAGCCTGCTGATCCACGGCCATGTAATTGTTGGAGATGTTCGGTAAGAGAAGTATATTTGGAATAGGAGTATGTTTGGTTCTTTCAATATTACAGGTTACAAGCCAGAGGTTATCTGTGATTGAGGAGATTTCCTCAATTATGCTCTGGTAGCTTTTCATATCGTGATAGACGCTGAAGATGATCACTGTGGTGTCTGAATCTACCAGCTTTTCGGAATGCTCATAGCTCAGAAGATCTGAGGCAACAAGGCAGGGGATGCCAAGGTCTGTGAGATTCATCCGGAATTTATCGCAGACTATCTTATTTCTGTATCGTCCAAAACACATAACTTTATCAGATGAAAGTATGTCAGTTGAAAGCTTGTTTAGTCCATCACCACATGCCTCCGGTATAGACATTATGGCATCGGAAAAGGAGCTTGCGATTTTTTGAAGAGGATTGTCGGAAGCTGACTGTGCACTTTCGGAACGGAGCCAGGCATCCATTTCAAATTTGAAATCCTTATAGCCGTTAAAGCCCAGTCGTTTGCAAAATCTCAGCATGGCTGAAGTAGAGACGTCAGCAAAACCTGCGATCTGTGTGATGGTGAAGGTGTGTATGAGGTCAGGATTTTTAATGATCATCTGATAGAGTTTCTGTTCATTTGAGGTGTATGAATCCTTAAATTGATGCATTTTTTCTATGATATTCATTAATCTGCTCCGGCATTTATAAAAAAAACATAACGTTGTCAATAATATATCAAAAACCCGTTGCATTATCTATAGCCGGATGATAATATTGCCACAGAAAACCGTATCTAATTGACAAAATTGTCAAAACAAACTGAGAGGTAAGAAAATTATGAAAAAACTTGAACTGGGTAGAAAGATTACTTCAGTGGTTATGGCAGGAGCCATGACAGCAACAGCCCTTGCAGGATGTGCCGGAAGCACTCCTCCGGCAGCAACAACAGCAGCACCGGAGGCAGAAACAACCGCAGCTGCGACAGACGCAGCAACAGAAGCTCCGGCAGCAGAGGGAGGAGCGGTTTCAGGAACATTTACAGGATCAGCACCGGGAATCCACGGTGACAGCAACCCTGTAACAGTTACATTGACACTTGAAGATGGAAAGATCGCAGACGTTAAGATTGAAGGTCCGGGAGAGACTGATGGTATAGGTTCAAAGCCTATCGCTGATTTCCCTGAGAAGATGATAGCAGGAAACACAGTTCAGGTTGATGCTGTTTCCGGCGCAACCATCACGTCAGATGCCATCGTTAAGGCAGCAACAGCAGCTCTGGCAGAGGCAGGACTTAAGCCTGAGGATCTTGATTCAGTAGAGATCGATGCGGCAGTTGAAAAAGCTGAGGATATGTCCATCGATACAGATATAGTTGTTGTTGGTATGGGCGGCGCAGGTATGACAGCAGCCATTACAGCAGCTGACGCAGGTAAGAAGGTAGTTATCCTTGAGTCACAGGCAATGGGCGGAGGAAATACAGTCCGTTCAACCGGTGGTCTCAATGCTGCAGGTACAGAATATCAGAAGAAGAATGAGTTCACAGAGGGTGATGGTGTTGAGAAGACTCTCAAGACAGCAGCTGAGAAGTGGGCTGATAATGAGACTATCACAAAGCTTGCTGCAACAGTTCAGCAGCAGTGGGATGCTTACCAGGCTTCACCTGACGGATATTTCGATACTCCCGAGCTTATGGCTCTGGATACCATCATTGGCGGACATGGGATCAACGATCCTGAGCTTGTTGATACACTTACAAAGAATTCAGCAGGTGCCATCACATGGCTTAAGGAGCACAATGCAGAGCTTCCTTCCGTTGGTGCAGCCGGCGGAGCTTCAGTTAAGCGTATCCACAGACCTGTAGATGCAGAGGGCAAGACACTTGCAGTTGGTGCATTCATCGTTCCCGCTCTTACAAAGAACGTAGAGGACAGAGACGGTATCGAGGTTTACTACAATACCACAGCTAACAAGATCATCATGGAGGACGGCAAGGCAGTTGGCGTTGTTGCAGAGGGTGAGACCGGAAACGAGATCACTGTTAATGCCAAGGCTGTTGTTCTTGCAACCGGTGGTTTCGGTGCAAACTCAGAGATGGTTGAAGAGCTCAGGCCTGATCTCAAGGGCTTCTGTTCAACCAATGCTGACGGCGTTCTCGGCCAGGGTATCAAGATGGCACAGGCTGAAGATGTTAATGCTGACGTAGTTGATCTTGATCAGATACAGATCCATCCTACAGTTCATATCGATGAAGGCGGCAATGCCCACCTTATCACAGAGGGTGTTCGTGGTGACGGTGCTATCCTTGTAAACAACGAAGGAAAGCGTTTCTACGATGAGGTTTCAACAAGAGATAAGGTTTCTGCAGCAGAAATTGAGCAGACAAACGGTACTGCATGGCTTATCCTTGATCAGAAGATGATTGATGGTTCTAAGGTATATCAGGGTTACCTTGATTCCGGTTACGGCTACAAGGGCGAGACCTATGAGGAGCTTGCAGAGGCAATCGGTATCCCTGCAGATGCATTCAAGGAGACAATGGAAGGCTGGGCTAAGATCTGGGCTGACAAGAAGGATGAGGAGTTCGGACGTACATCATTCTCTAATGAGAACGACCTTGCAACAGCACCTTACTATGCAATCCTTGTAACTCCCGGTATCCATCACACAATGGGTGGACTTAAGATCAATACTAATTCAGAAGTTATCAACAAGTCAGGCGAAGTTATCCCTGGTCTTTTCGCAGCCGGTGAGGTTACCGGAGGCGTTCACGGCGGAAACCGTCTTGGCGGAACTGCTGTAACTGATATCATCGTATTTGGTCAGATCGCAGGAAACAGCGCTGTAGAGTATGTTGGATGATAGTTTGACAGCCATCAGGCTTGGTCAAGTAATTCAGGTTTAATTCCCAAAAAGCATACGTTTATATAAGTAATGTATTTAAAGGCGGTCGGGTAATCCCGGCCGCCTTTTTACATTATAGGAAAATACATTGATTATTTGGCATGCCATAAAATCTTTGGTCTTTTGAAGATTTCTATAAGTAAAAATTTATAAAAAAAGCAACAAGGTCGAAATTTCATATAAAGGGTAAAGAAAAGGAAGGGATTTTGTTTTGAAAGCAAAAAGAAACTTTAATCTGATAAGGGCTTTGATCCTAAGTCTTTTTGTTGTGCTCTGTTTTTCGTTTATGTCCTTTGCCGGTCCGGAAGCCGGAGGCAAAGAGATCCTTACGGTATGTGTTCCCGTTGACCGCTGCCCGGTTTTTTATCTCGATGATTCAAAAGAAGAGATCATAGGCATCGGTGCGGATCTTTTGAGGGAGGCAGCGGATAATGCCGGGTATGAGCTGAACTTCGTAGCTATGAAGGAAGAGACCCTGAAGGATGCTCTCGATAACGAAGAGTACGACATTCTTATGCCATTCGGCAGCGCCATAAAAAGCGCTTCAGGTCAGTCCAGCATAGTTTCTGATAACTTGATGCAGACACCCTTTACCATTGTTACAGAGAATAACCGGAACCTTTCAGACTTGAATAAGCTTAAGGTGGGGATGTTCAGATCCCTGGGCGGTGTGGCTGAGACAGTAAAGGGGATGTATCCCGACATGGAGATCAGTCTATATGATGATATGGATGATTGCGTCAAGGCTCTTCGCTCAGGAGATGTTGATGCCCTCCTTCACAATTCCTATGTTTGGAGCTTCATACTTCAGAAACCTTCTTATGAGGATCTTTCTCCACAGACTTCAACCATATTCTCTATGGATTTCAGGGCAGGAACCAGAGATACTGACAGAGGCCGTGACATTATCGAACATCTGAACCGGGGGATTTCAGACCTTCCGGATACCGTCAGCCAGGGTATAGTGCTTGATTACACTTCACGTAATCTGTATAAGTATAATTTCTTTGACTATATCCATAAGTATGGTGCTGTCATTCTTCTTGGAGTATTACTTTTTATCGCAATAATCATTATCTCGCAACAAAGATACACTGCTGTCAAACTGCAGCAGGAACAGAAAATGCGGGAGCTTCTGGATCATGATTCTCTGACCGGAGCACTGAGTATAAATGGTTTCAGAAAAAAGGTTGTTGAGATCCTGAGAGACAATCCGGACACCAAGTACTTTCTTTCCTACAACAATATCCGGGATTTCAAGTATATCAATGACCGTTACGGGAAGGAGGCAGGAGATGAGCTTCTGAGCTTCTGGGTAAAAAAATCCATGGAGGTAATGGGGGATGACGAAGCCATAGGAAGGATAGAAGGAGATCATGTTGTCGTTTTCAGGCATGCCGGAGGAAATAAGCAGCTTAAACAGGATGAAAATGATGTTATCAATCAGGTAAGGGATTTCTTTATAAGCAGGAATAAAGACAATAAGATAAGGATCTGCAGCGGGATCTATGTTCTTACGCCTGAAGATTACAGGAATCCCGATGTAGACCATATGGTGGATTATGCCAGGGTGGCGGAGAAAAAGGTTAAGGAAAACCTTAAAGAAAGCTATGGCTTCTATAATCCGGATCAGTGGGAAAGAGGAATGAGGTCTGCGGACATCATAGAAAATCTTCCCATTGCCATCGGATCCGGTGAGATACAGGTGTGGTATCAGCCTCAGGTGAATTTTGAAACAGGAAGTATCACCGGTGCCGAGGCACTATGCCGGTGGAAGCATTCAAAGCTAGGATGGATAAGTCCCGGTGAGTTTATCCCTGTCCTTGAGGAAGCAGGACTTGTCTACGATCTTGACTGTTTTGTTTGGGAAAAGGTGTGTCAGGATCTTCAGAGATGGAACGATCAGGGAATCCACAGAACTGTATCTGTAAACGTTTCGAGAAATGACATAAAGGAACAGGCAGATATCCCAAATCATTTTAAGGAATTGATAACAACCTATAGACTGACTCCGGACCAGCTGCATATAGAGATAACAGAAACTGCCTATACGGAAAATTCATCCTATATCATTGATGCTTCAAGGCGGCTACGGGAATATGGCTTTGAAGTTGAGATGGATGATTTCGGAAGCGGATATTCATCACTTCGAATGCTGAAAGAAATTCCGGTGGATCGTATAAAGCTGGATTTCCGTTTCCTTACCGCAAACGGTGACCCGGAAAAAGGAAGGATCATCGTGTCCTATATGATAAGGATGGTCAATGACCTCGGCTTGAAGCTTATTTCTGAAGGTGTAGAGGATATAATCCAGGCGAGATTCCTTCAGGAGAATGGCTGCTCGGATATGCAGGGCTTTTATTTCTGTAAGCCGCTTCCGGTGGAGGAGTTTGAAAAGTTCAGTGAAGAGAGTATAAAAGAGTTTTTAATTAAGGCAGTACGTTCCTGAGTGGGGGTGCACAATAAGCAATTATTGTGCACCTCTTAGTTTATCCATATAAAAGTGAGACAGGCTATGGTAAAATAAAAACATAAATGTATGTGCAAGATAATCTGTGCGGAATGATTGCAGAAGAACTAAGGACTTATTTATTTCAGAGGAGGATGAATATGAAAAGAAATGGCAATTATTTTATGAATGGATTAACTATTACGACATTATTATTGATGGTGACATTTTTAAGTGCCTGTGGAGGAAAGCCTGATGCGGCAGATGCCGGGAAGGCACCGGATAAAGTTTCAGAGACGACGGTTTCGGGAACTACTATGGCTCATGAAACTACGGCTGCAATGGCGGAACCTGTAGTGCATACAACAGAGCCGGCACCGGATAAAGAGTCTGCTTCCGCTAAGGAGGAAATTGCAAATATTGAGGAGGAGATTCTGGGTGGTTCAAATTCTACGAAAAAGGAATATACGGGACCGGTGGAAGGCACATATACGGCTTTCGGAGCTTTATCAGAAGGTCATGCTTTCTATGCGGAATCCTTAGAGCTTACATCTGAATTGATGTTGGAAAAGGACGGCACCGGGTACATGACATTAAACGGAGATAAGACTACTGTAAAAAAATGGACCCGGGACGGAGAAAAGCTGCAGGTTACGGTTGATGACGGAGGAACGGCAGATTGTATAATCAGAGATGGCATTATCGAACTTGAAATACCGGATACAGGCGGGGATGTTATATATTTTGCGAAAGAAGACGCGGATACTTCGTCCTATGAACTCATGACAATGGAAGAGTATACTGAGAAGGTAAATAACGGTGAACTTGATCTGCCGAATAGCGGTAATGACTCACATACAGCTGATCTCTGGAACCGTTTGGATAAAGCTGACGGAATCTATCTACAGTACGATGTGTATCTTGAGGCTCAGGATGTCACACAGGAATATGAGGTACAGGTTCTTGACGGTCAGTATCATTCTCTTCGTACTATGAAGGTGAAGAGTCTGACAGACCGCATGATCACCTATTACAGTGATGATAAGGTTTACAATCTGTATCCTGATGATATGACCGGAATCATGGTGACCGATGTGTCATCTTCCTTTATCAGGAATGATCCGGAACTGTTAGACGATCTGATCAATGATATATATGTCTGCAGTCAGAGAACCAATTACAGTAAAGATACCATGGAACATAATGGAGTAACTTATGATGCCGAGATATTCCCGGCTGAAGGTTACGAACCGGAGTGTATTTTCTTATATGATAAGGATGGTCATCTTGCAAAATGCCTGCGCACAGAAAATCCGGATTCAGATACGCCGGGTGCCACGGATGCGGTTTATATGATCCATGAGTTCGATGACCGACCTGATTCAAAGGTATTTGACATTTCTGCATATACGATAAAGAATTAGAGAGAATGAAGGCTCTTGAAAAATGATTCAAACAGAGTATATTTTATCAGAGTATCAAGTGAAGATTTTCAAGAGATGTCTGAAGAAGGAGATTTATCATGACACATTTTCAGTATAAAACCAGCGGAACCTGCAGCAGACTGATCGACTTTGAGTTGGATGATGAAAATAAGGTGCGAAATGTTTCTTTTGTGGGAGGCTGCAACGGAAACCTCAAGGCTATTTCCCGACTTTGCGAAGGTCATCCTGCAAGTGAGATTGCAGAACTCCTGAAAGGAGTGGACTGCGGAGGAAAGGGAACCTCCTGTGGTGACCAGCTTTCAAAAGCGCTGGAGGAAGCACTTAAGCAGGTGTGAGATTAACATCCTGTCAGACGGGTTGAGGGCATAGTGGTGATATAATTTTGCTAAATCATTCCGGAAGATGTATAATCATTCCCAATGATGAGTTTTGATACAAAAATGGAGGAACTACATTGCTTTCATTCATATTCACGGAGGACAGTTTTATAGTTGACAGACCTGAAGATGAAATTACAGGCGCTGAAGCTGAACAGAAACTGAGGCAGCAATTCATAGCTGATAAATACAAGGCTCTTTTGGAGGCGGGACTTTCTCCTGCAAGTGGTGGAGAAAGCCCCTCCTTTGCGTTTCTGAAAAGATTATCCGGCTATTTTATCAAGGCGGTGCAGAGTAATCCCGATCTTGAAGTACTGAGAGATAAGGTGCAGATAGAACTTTCAGAAGAGACCTGCGAAGAACTTGAGATGACGATTCCCTTCGGGATAGGAACGGAGAATATCAGCAGAGCCTGGATTGCTCTTCAGGTCATGAAGCTTTCTTCAGTATTCACAGCCGGTCTTCGGGATTATCAGGGAACAGCCGGAATGTATCTCACGGAGCTTAACCAGAATCTGAGAGTTCCGGAAAGAATATTTTTTCATCTTGTAGAGAATACCAGGGATGATACGGGAAGACCCTTTGCTTTTCTTGCTACCTATGCGACAAAGGATGGAGAAGGCGGGGTCAAGCATGTGCCTTTATCCTATGCATTGGAAGAATATAAGCATGACAGGGACAAGCTTCTTCAACTTCTTGCGTGTCTCGGAAGAACAGCAGAGGTTTCCCCGCTCATTGCTTCCTTTGTGGAGTCAGGGGAAATGTTTCATCCGCTGAGAATGACCTCGGAAGAAGCCTATGAAATTTTAAAGGCAGTTCCGAAAATAGAGGAATGCGGTGTAGTATGCCGTCTTCCGAACTGGTGGAAGCGTGGACAGAGCAGCATTTCAATGCAGGTAAAGCTTGGTGAAGACAAGCCTGCACTTCTGGGAGCAGAGTCCATTGTGTCAATGGTTCCGGAGCTTACAGTGGATGGTGTGCCACTGACTGAAAGTGATATTAAGAGCCTTTTGGATCAGACCGAAGGACTTGCCCTTCTGAAGGGCAAGTGGGTTGAGGTCAATCACTCACGTCTTGAAAGGATGCTTGGGGATCTTGAAAAGTACCGTGGTGATATGAGCCTTTTGGAAGCCTTGAAGTTTGAGGCAGGTCTTTCTTCTGACAAGATAGACATTGACATCGGACCCGTGGTTACAAATGGCAAATGGCTGGGAACTCTTTTGGGAAATCTCAAGAAACCCCAGAATATAAAGAATGAAAAGGTTCCAAAGACAGTCAAAGCCGATCTCCGTTCTTATCAGGAGACGGGCTTCAGATGGCTTTGCTACATGAATAATATCAATTTCGGAGCCTGCCTTGCTGATGACATGGGTCTCGGAAAGACTCTCCAGATAATCACATTTCTTTCATGGGTCTACAAGAAGGATAAGAATGCGGTCGCGCTTTTGATAGTGCCGGCATCCCTTCTTGGAAACTGGGAAAAAGAGGTGGAAAAATTCGCTCCGGATCTTCCGTTCAGGATCATGCATGGCGAAAAGGCGGAAGTAATGGAAAAACAGTATCTGGATGATCCATCCTTTATTAATGTCACGACCTATGGTATGGCACTAAGGATGGAAGGGCTTTCCAAAAGAAAGGCAGATTATCTCATCCTTGATGAAGCCCAGGCAATAAAGAATCCTGCTACAAAACAGACCAGAGCCATTAAAAAGATTCCTGCGGTTCATAAGATTGCAATGACAGGTACGCCTATAGAGAATGATCTTACGAATCTCTGGTCACTATTTGATTTCCTGAATAAAGGTCTTCTCGGAACTTCTGATGAATTCCGCAAATTCACAAAGGAACTTCCTCAGCATTCCGATGGCTATGGAAAGCTTAAAAATATCATCAGTCCCTTCCTTCTCCGCCGGTTGAAGAGTGACAAAAAGATAATCAAAGACCTGCCTGATAAGGTTGAAAAGATTGATTATGTAAATCTTTCGCCGAAGCAGATCGTTTTATACAGAAAACAGGTCGCAGATCTTGAAAAAGCATTGGAATCAGTAGACGGAATGAAGAGAAAAGGTCTGGTGCTTGCGACATTAACAAAGCTTAAACAGATCTGCAATCATCCGGATCAGTTTCTTGGACAGGAGAGATTTTCGCCAAAGGACAGCGGCAAGTTTGAAGTTATGAGGGCGCTCTGTGAGACAATATATTCAAGACGTGAGAGAGTGCTTATTTTTACTCAGTATAAAGAAATTATTCCGTATCTTGAGAAGTTCCTTACAGAGATATTTGAGTGCGAGGGTCTTGTCATCCACGGCGGGGTGCCGGTTTCCAGACGTCAGAAGCTGGTGGATCAGTTTAATGCTGAGGACTATGTACCCTATATGATACTGTCCCTCAAGGCGGGAGGCACAGGACTGAATTTAACAGCCGCAAATCATGTGATACATTTTGACAGATGGTGGAATCCGGCTGTTGAGAACCAGGCAACCGACAGAGCCTACAGGATAGGTCAGAATAAAAGTGTTATTGTTCACAAGTTTGTGACAGTGGGTACCATAGAGGAACGGATAGACAAGATGATAACAGATAAGGTTTCCCTGGCGGAAAGTGTTGTGGGAACAGGCGAGAACTGGATCACGGAGATGTCTGATTCAGAGCTTCTCAATCTCATGAGACTGGAGATATAAGATATGGCGAGATATTGGGACGATCATACGGTTTACTCTCAACCGTCTGCAGAAGAATTGAGGCGTAAGGCAAAAGAGAGTGCCTCAACAGCTAAAAAGAAAGGAAAAAACTATTCACCTATCATGCCTAAATCCAGACGCGGTGAGATATGTACCAGCTGGTGGGGACAGGCCTGGTGCCGGAATCTCGAGAGCTATGCGGATTACAGCAGCAGGCTTGACCGTGGAAAAGGCTATGTACGCTCCGGTACAGTTATCGATCTTCAGATTCATGACGGAAAGGTGCTTGCCAAAGTGCAGGGCAGAAGACGTTCACCTTACAATGTTGAGATCAGGATTGGCAGACTTTCTGAAGAAAACTGCCAGAAAATCATCGATAAATGCAGTACCAGGATAGAGAGTCTTGAGAAGCTGGTAAGTGGTGAATTCCCGGAAGAACTCAAGGAAGTATTCACTTCCGAAGGGGGACTTTTTCCGACTGTAAGGGAAATAAGCTTCGGCTGCAGCTGCCCGGACTGGGCTCTCATGTGCAAGCATGTAGCAGCTGTAATGTATGGAATCGGAGTGCGATTTGATGAGAACCCCTTTTATTTCTTCAGTCTTAGAGGCATAGACGTTGACAGATTTATCGGCGTCGCTCTGGAAAACAGAGTAGAAAAGATGCTTCAAAATGCTGAATGCAAAAGTGACAGAATAATTGACGAAGACATAAGCAGTCTGTTTGGTGTCATATGACAACAATGCAATTGGATTCATGGATTTCCAAACCTTTTTGTCGGATTGGAGAAAGACATCCGACGGTATTCTTATGCCGCTAAATAAGGAGCCAATTAGAGCTGCATCTGTGTGTCAGAAATAAACATTGAAAAACACGCGATTATAGATGAGAGGTGAGTACTAAATATAGGTTGAATTGTGAATAGACGTTGGCAATGATATAATTTTGCCAGGTTATTTCGAAGGAGGTCTGCAATATGGGAGAAGTGATCAGAAAATTACCTGTAGGTATACAGGGATTTATAAAAATCAGAACTGACAATTTTCTTTATGTTGATAAGACAGAGTTTATATACAGACTTGCTCATAATAACGTTCCGTACTTTTTGAGCAGACCCAGGAGATTTGGAAAAAGTCTTCTTCTTTCTTCCATGAAGGCATATTGGGAGGGTAAGAAAGAATTATTTGAGGGTCTTGCAATAGAAGAACTGGAAAAGAATAATTTGGATGCATGGAAGAAATATCCTGTATTTTATTTTGATTTTAACGGAGCAAACTATCAGACTGAAGGAGCTTTGGAGCAGAAGTTATCTTTTATGCTTTCGGAATGGGAAGAGGAGTATGGCTATGAAAACCAAGCTAATGCTTTAGGAGAAAGATTTCAGAAGCTTCTCATAAAAGCAAAGGAAAAGACAGGCCTTCGTTCTGTGGTTTTGGTTGATGAATATGATAAACCACTGCTTGATGTAATTAATAAAAAGGAACTTCAGGATCATAATAAAGAGGTGTTTAAGGGCTTTTTCAGTGTTCTGAAAAGCTGCGATGAATCAATCCAGTTCATATTTATTACCGGTGTAACTAAATTCCATAAGGTCAGCATTTTTAGTGATTTAAATCAGCTTAAGGATATTTCTATGGATAAAGAATATGCTACGTTATGTGGGATTACAGATGGTGAGATTAGTGATTTCTTTGACCCGGAAGTTCATATGCTGGCGGATAGACAGGGGCTAAACACTGATGAATGTCTGAGTACAATCAAACAACAATATGATGGCTATCATTTCCATCCTTCGGCTGAAGGTGTTTATAACCCGTTCAGTTTATTAAATGCATTCTTTTCAAAGGATTTTGGTTCTTACTGGTTTGAAACTGGAACACCAACATTCCTTTTGAGTAAGATAAAGGATAGCGGATTTGAAGTTCAAAAATTTACAAACAGGACTATTTTTGCAAATGAAGCTACCCTAAAGGATTATACCGGAGATACTTTGGATCTGGTTCCACTTCTCTATCAAACAGGATATCTTAC
Organism: Oribacterium sp. NK2B42; assembly: GCF_000424445.1. Taxonomy (GTDB): domain Bacteria; phylum Bacillota; class Clostridia; order Lachnospirales; family Lachnospiraceae; genus Oribacterium. The sequence continues at coordinate 35,985 of NZ_AUJX01000010.1, read as the reverse complement.
AATAGCTGATTATGATAAAAAACGCAGAAGATACACATTATGCTTTCCGAATGATGAAGTGAAATATGGTTTCATCGAAAGCCTTTTAAAATATTATGTCCCAAAAGCAACACCCGGCAATGGTCTCGATATCTTTACTTTGGATGATTACATTGAAAATGGGCAGTTGGATAAGATAAGAGACGTGCTAACGGGATTATTTGCCAGTATTACCTATACGAGAGAAGATGATCCCTTTGAGCATTATTTTCAGTCGGTTGTCTATTTGCTCGCCATACTTCTGGGAAGGTATGTTGACTGCGAAAGACAGATTTATGATGGGCGCATTGATTTGTGCATAAGGACAGATAAATATATCTATCTGTTTGAGTTTAAGAGAGATGATACAGCCGAGGCTGCTCTTGCTCAGATTGATACAAAGGATTATGCACTGCCGTATATTGCAGACGAAAGAAAACTATATAAGATTGGTGTAACATTTGATTCAAAATCAAGAAAACTTGTAGGGTGGAAGGTGGCAGAATAATTAAATTTTGCTTCAAATAGCATAATACGAGGAGACAAAGATATGAATATCGAAAAAATGATCGATCATACAATGCTTAAGGCAGATGCAACCACAGAAACCATTAAAAGATATTGCAGTGAAGCAAAGAAGTATGGCTTTGCATCTGTATGTGTTAATACTTGTCACGTACCACTTGTGGCAGAGGAGCTTAAGGGCAGCGACGTAAAAGTCTGCTGCGTTGTGGGATTCCCTCTCGGAGCCATGAGTACTGCAGCAAAGGCATTTGAGGCAAAGACAGCGGTTCAGGATGGAGCTGATGAGGTTGACATGGTCATAAATGTCGGTGGCATGAAAGACAGAAACTATGAAATGGTGAAAGCCGATATCAAGGCAGTGGTTGATGCAAGTGAAGGCAGAACCGTGAAGGTTATAATCGAAACCTGCCTGCTCACAAAGGATGAGATCGTGAAGGCCTGTGAGCTTTCGGTTGAAGCCGGAGCTTCCTTTGTAAAGACTTCAACAGGCTTTTCCACCGGCGGAGCCCTTGCATCGGATGTTGCTCTCATGAAAAAGACTGTTGGCGACCGCGCAAAGGTCAAGGCAAGCGGCGGAATCAGGACCTATGAGCAGGCTATGGAGCTTATTAACGCCGGTGCTGACCGCATCGGCGCCGGAAATGGTGTGATACTACTCGCCAAAGAGTGACAGTCATATCAAAGCATAAGTCTGTATTAAAATCCCATAATACATAAACCGGGTCATACTTGCATGAAATAATGTATGATTACGATTGTGATAATGTTCAAAATGGGTCATTTCAGCGATTTAACAATACTTAACGTGTCAGAACTTATTATTTGTTGTATCAGGTGAGTCCGTCAATTCTACCCGGCAAAAGCAGTTCTTTTATGCAGCTGTAGAATTGTCGGATTTCCTGTTGACAGGTGTTGGTCCCGGAATCATACGACGTAGTTTCCCCGATGCCTTTTGAACCACTGTAATAATCGGAGATAACCAGCGAGTGCACATTGCTTCCGCGATAAGTGAGAAGAGCTTCAAGGTTATAAACTCTTATACTGTTTTGATAGTTTCCGGAAGCATTTTCTGCATGAATATGGGGGATAAGCAGTACGTCCGTATCCAATACGAACTCGTATCTTTCATCATTGACCAGGTTGTCATCGCCGGATTTCTCACCCAAAGTCTTAAGAAGCTCCGGGATTCCTTTGCAGCTCTTTATCTTTTCAGCCGGCACCGTAAATGTTGTCACATACTTTTCTATTGATGATGCCAATGTATCCGTCCTTCGTTTCTCAAGTATCTTACGGATTTTTCTGTCGATGTTATCGAACTCGCTATCCAGCTCCAGAGGTTTAACAAGTATAGATTCCGGGCAGGATAGTGCCATGGTGGGGCTTGCGGTAAGTATAAGCATTCGCTCCATATCGAGAAGGCTGGTTGAGCTGTCCGTCCCGTCCATCCACCGGTAATGCTCGATTATCGAAACATCTTCGATAGTTCCGGGAAATCTATCCATAAGCCATTGCTTCATAGGCCAGACAAGGCTGGGATTTTTCGAGGTGACTATGGCGCACTGTATACCTTCGGCTTTTTCTTTTAACCCCATTGCAATGTATAAGGCCACAAGCGTGACTTCGGTTTCAGGAATCCTGAACCCGAAGCTTTTTTCAAAACATGACACCACGATATGCGTCGCCAGGGGATAAGCCCTGTTTATCTCTCGTTTATTGTAGTTACTTATGTGGTGTCCCACATCAGTCCTCTGATAAAGCTTCCAGATATGAAGAAGCAGTCGGTTCTTATCCTCCTCTTTCAGCTTCGGTACGATGCCGAAGGTTTCTTTGATATTATCCAGAAAAAGCAGATATTTAGGTTCCCATTCCAGAATCCAGCCCATTTTTTCGGAAGAAACGTCCATTAGAAAAGTCGGAAGTTCATTAAGCTTTGCCTGAAGATCCTGCTTCTCTGACTCCGAAAAGCTTGTACCGGTGACCTTCCTTATACCGTCCAGAATTTCCTCCATAAGGGATGAAATCCTGAGTCCATGGGTTATTTCTTCAAGCTCATATCCGAGATCATTTCTGATTAGGGAAAGAATCACATACCTTCTGAAATTCCGCAGTGCTTCCCCTGACACATGATATTTATGTGCTACAAAAAGCTTCGTGAAATATCCCTTTAAAAGCTTATCAAGCCCTCTGTATTTTGCACCCACCTCAGGCGCATAAAGATTTACAGAGTCAATATCAAAGACCTTGGTGAGATACTGCCTTTTTTCAAATTCCGGCAGATCTATCCGAAGTCCCTTTGTTTTACTTATGGTTATGATCTTTTTTAAAACCTTCGAACTTTCGATGGTTCTGAACACGGTTCCTTTGGAAAGAAAAAGTTTTCCGGCAAGGGCTTCCATGCTTATGTAAGCTTTTTCAAATATCAGAGCCGCAAGAATATCATTGACCCGCTTCTCCGGCATGATCATGGTCTGCCGATCCTCCGCGAGTTCCAGTATCAGTGCTCTGGCCTTTGAACTGAAGTCCTTTGCGACATAACCATGCTTTCCGACATTGACAATGCAGGCCCCATCCTCAAGTGAGTCATTGATATCCTTTATCTCGTTCTGAAGTGTTCTTAATGAGATATTGCTCTGAGCGGCAAGTCTCTCCGCATCAACTCCGCCTGAGTGGTTAAGAAGATATGAAATGATGTAAATCTGTCGGTTTGTCAATACCATAGGGTTCAGCTCCGGCCATTCCATTTTTTGCATTAAAAATTTGCAATTAATGGAATGGATTAATTATTTATAAACTTTTAATCTATATACAGTCAGTTGCAGATGTATGCGGAGCCCATTATCTGATTGAGGCATCCGCAAAGTATAAAAACATGATGTCTGCATCATACCATAAATTTCAGTAAGGAGGGCGTTAAATGAAGTTTCCTTCAAATTTTCTCTGGGGAGGAGCATTAGCTGCTAATCAGTGCGAGGGTGCCTGGGACGTGGACGGCAGAGGACTCAGCGTCCAGGACGTGCAGGCCTTTAAACCAAACGTTGATCAGAAGAATCTGAAAGCACATACTTCAGTTACATTGGAAGGACTTAAACAGGCTGCACTGGAAACAGATACAACCTACTATCCAAAGCGTCACGGCATAGATTTTTATCATCATTATGAAGAGGATCTGGATCTTTTTCAGGAGATGGGCTTTAAAATTTTGAGAGTATCCATCGCCTGGACCCGTCTCTATCCAACCGGTCATGAGACAGAGGCCAATGCTAATGGCGTGGAATTCTATCACAGGCTTTTCAGTGCCATGAAGGCACGAGGCATTGAACCCATGGTTACGCTCCATCATTACGAGATGCCTCTGGCACTTGCCTTTGAAGGTAACGGCTGGGTATCCAGGAATGTTATCGATATGTTCCTGAGATTCTGCGAGACCTGCTTCAGAGAATACGGTCAGTATGTAAAATACTGGATGGGATTTAATGAAATCGACAGCTGCGGAAGACACCCGTTTACCTCTGCGGGAATCATTCCGGAACTCAGTACAGAGGGTATGGATCAGGCCTGCTATCAGGCACTTCACCATCAGTTCGTGGCATCAGCATTGGCAACGAAGATGCTTCATGAAATGGTGCCGGGTGCGATGATGGGATGCATGCTCACAAAGCTTACCTGTTATCCTTATACCTGTGAGCCCATGGATGCATTGGCAACCCAGAAGAGAAACCTTGAGAATCTGAGCTACACAGATGTTCTTGTATTCGGTGAGTATCCGAAAATGATCCTTCGTGATCTGGAGAAGAGAAACATTAAGATAGCCATGGAGCCGGGCGACCTTGAGGTAATTAAACAGTACACCTGCGATTATGTAAGCTTCAGCTACTACATGAGTATGACGGAATCGGTTTCCCCGGACGCTCCGAGAACCCCGGGAAATACAGTACTTGGCGTAAAGAATCCATATCTTAAGTCCAGCGAGTGGGGCTGGCAGACAGACCCTGTGGGACTGAGATATTCACTCATCGAGATGTATGACAGATATAAAAAACCGATCTTCGTGGTAGAAAACGGACTTGGTGCCAGGGATAAGGTTGAAGAAGACGGAAGCATTCACGATGAATACAGAATCGAATACTTCAGACGCCACTTCGAAGAAATGGCAAAGGCAATCGATGACGGCGTAGAAATGCTCGGCTACACCAGCTGGGGACCCATCGATATCATCAGCGCCTCCGGCAACCAGATGAGCAAACGCTACGGCTTCATCTACGTCGACCAGGACGACCTCGGAAACGGAACGTTGCAGCGCTCCCGAAAAGACAGTTTCTACTGGTACAAGAAGGTTATTGAAACCAATGGAGAAGAATTGTAAATAGAAAGAAAAACTCGTAGGAAAAAGCAAGGGATTCATATCAAATAAGGAGATAAACTATGAAGAAAGAACTTGATTTCACAACCATGGCACCTGCAATCGTTGCAGCAGTAGGCGGTGCCGGCAACATTAAAACCCACACACACTGTATGACCAGACTCCGCCTGGTACTTAACGATAAGACAAAGGCAAACGAAGAAGCTCTTAAGGCAATCGACGGAGTTAAAGGCGTAGTTGACCAGGCAGGACAGTACCAGATCGTCATCGGACCGTCAGTAGAGCAGCTTTACAACGAGATGCTCCCGCTTCTTCCCGCCGGCGGCCAAGAGGCACCTGTTCAGGAGAATCTTGATGAAAAGACAAATGAGAATGTAGTGAGCAGGATATTTGCCTTTATCTCAGGCTGTATCACTCCGACAATCCCTGTACTCATCGGCTCCGGACTTATTTCGGCGCTTCTTTCGATCGTTAAGTTCATGAATCCGGCTGCAGCAGAGAGCAGCACATATATGCTCATCAATACACTTGCACAGGCAGCCTACAGCTACCTGCCGGTAATGGTAGCCTTTGCGGCAGCCCGCCGTCTCAAGACCAATGAATATGTAGCGGCCTTTGTTATGCTTGCCCTTTGCTCCGGCTCCATCTCCGGTGTTGAGGAACTGAACCTTTTCGGCATTGCCCTCACAAAGGTTAGCTACACATCAAACATCGTTCCCGCGCTTCTCATGGTGCCTGTTATGGCAGCGCTTGACAAACAGATCATGAAGGTACTTCCTGATGCGGTTAAGTCGATCCTTCGTCCCTTTATCCTTGGCATGGTAATGTTTATCCTTACACTTCTCATCCTTGGACCTATCGGAACTATCATCGGTATGGCACTTGCAAACTTCTGCGTATGGCTTACAAGCTTCGGCGGACTTAGCATGGCAGTTCTTTCAGCATTACATCCGCTTCTCGTTATGGTTGGAATGCACACCATCATCACTCCTCTTATCGTAAACGAGATTACAACCTATGGTTCATCACTTCTCTTTACCAAGGCCCTCGCAGCTAACCTTGCCATCGCTGGCGCAGCTCTTGCTGTGGGCGTTAAGGCCAAAAAGGCAGAGAATAAGCAGACAGGAATCTCAACAGGCGTAACAGCACTCCTTTCAGTAACCGAGCCTGCACTTTACGGTTGTCTAATCCGTCTGAGAAAGCCACTTATCTCAGCCATCATTGCAGCAGCCATCACAGGTGTATTTGTAGGTATGTTTGATGTTCGTGCCTACGCTACCGCATCCTGCTCATTCCTTACACTTCCGATCTTCCTCGGTGGCACAATGCAGAACTTTGTCTTTGCCTGCATTGCAGCAGTACTTGCAACAGTTCTTGGATTTGTCATCACCTGGATAGTTGGTTTTGATGAGTGATATGATACATTGGAATTTGGTATAATGTCAGAGCCGGAGGGCATACGTTTTAAATGGATGCCCTCCGGCTTTTTACAAGAATAGAGTCAAAGGGGACGGTTCTCGCCGGCGAGAACCGTCCCCTTTGTTTCAGCTTTGTATTTTATGCAGTATAGCCGTAGGGGCTGTAGTTTGAAACCCAGACACCGGAGGAGTTTACATAATATCCGTCAGGGGTTGTTGTGTTAGTGAGCATTGCTCCGTCAGCGCCGCAATAGTAGTACTGGTAGTCCCAAAGGATCCAGCCGGTCTTCATGTAGCCGTAGGAATTGAAATAATAGAACTTACCGTTTATCTGTTGCCAGCCGTTGGAGGTCCAGGAACCGTCTGCATTTCTGTACCACCAGCCGTACTGATCCTGTATCCACTGGCCGCCTGTTGAATTCGCCAGGGTATTGGCCAATGTTGTGGGACCGTATACGGTTGAACCTGTAAGACCTGTTACATAGGAACTTGAGGTAGAAGAGGTAGTGCTGTTGATACTTGAGTTATATTTGGAGTAAATGTAGTTTGCCTCAGTTTCCGTCACATATATATCATCGGACTCTTCCCAGTCACCCTTATGGGAGCTTGTGTATATTGCGCGTACCTTGTAACTGTAAGTACCTGCGGATGTAAAATAGTTAGCAAAGCTGTAATAGGTATTTGTGGTTGTTACGGTTGTAAGAAGAGAGCTGCCTTTGTAAAGCTTTACCTCATATTTTTTTGCGCATTCGGCAGCTGTCCAGTCTGCAATACCGTTTCCGGACTGCCAGTCTGCATCATCTATATCAAGATCGAGAGAACTTGACCAGTTGGTGTAAACTTCATCAAGATCCTTAAGCGTATAAACGATAGTAAGGTATCCGTGGCCGCTTCCGCCTGAAACTGATGTGACTGAACCGTCATCACCGGTTACCGTGACATCGGATTTCGTGATATTCCACTTATAATCATCGCTGTCTTCAAGCTGGAGCTTGATCTGTACCTTTGGGTTATCATCTTCTTCCCAGCCATCACTCGGTGTATTTGTAATGGTCGCACTGTAAACATCATATAATGAAGAACTTGTTGTAACCTCTACATCGCTGGAAGTCGAACCGATGGAAAGATCGGTTGCCACATTGATGGTTACCGAAGAAATCGCAGTTCTGCTGTCTGCATATGCCGGAATGGAAGTTCCTGCTATCATGGCAGCAGCTGTTAATGCTGCTAATGCATGTTTTGTATTCATTTTTAGCCTCCTTAGGTTTTATCTTTTAATTCATATGATCAAACCTTTTTTGTTCTCAGCCGATATTCCTATACAGGAAAGTGATCTGCAATCCCACACAGGTTTTGTAACTGATGGCATCATGATAACAATGCATGCTGAAGTGAAACTGAAAAAAAGATACTTGAATTTTAAGAAAACATGACGAATATTGGAACAGCGAAAATCCAAGGGGCCAAAAGAAAAGCAGGATGCCGGTCAAGGCACCCTGCAAAATCCCATTTACATATCAATCTTATCATAACTGTCGCTGTCGCTGTAATTATCATCCGGATCGGAATAGTCATCGCCGCTGGAATCATATTCAGCCTCCTCGGAATTGTCATATTCATCCTCCGATTCATCTTCGGAAGAGAATCGTACCTCGAAATCCGGTATGTCCACCATCAGGGCTTTAAGAGTATGCTTAAACTTCTTAAAGAACTGAGGCTCAGACTCAGCAAGCTCCTCAAAGTTTTTCACCACAAGTTCACTATCCTCCAGGATTTCGCTAAAATCTTCATATAGACCATCCAGACTTCTTTCAAAATAGCTGGACACCGGAAGCTGATCAACGATGGCGTCAAATAATTCATCACGATCTGTTACATCGCTAAGGTCAAGAACATACTTCATGGGTTCCTCCGTAAGAACATTAATTCCTTGCTGAAACAATAGTAAAACTGTATTTATAGGTGTGACAGGTTTTGCCACACTGAAACTCACTGTACATATATCTATTTACGACAATATTCCGAAAATGATTATACCCGGATTAAAAAAATTATAGGCTATTTATCTTTTTGTAATAAAAAGTCAGATTACCGTACCCTAAAAGACAAAGAAAAAACCCCGGAATATGTTAAAATAAGCTTACAAGTGACATGTTGTCACTTTAAAAGACAGGTAATGACGGGAATATAGGTAGATAGTGAAAATACTTTTCATTACTGTTTGTGCCGCCGGTTCAAAGCGGCGGAAAACATGCATTTATAGATGAGGAAAATAAAATGAAAAAGACATTTTGTGGAGCCATAGGGCTTTTGACCGGGCTTATACTGTGTTCCGTTACAGCATTGGCACAGGAATACAGCAGCGTATCCATATCGGTTACTAAAAACGGAAGCAGTTTTTCAGTGTCAAATTATTCAGCTCTTTCAGGGTATAAGGTTTCTTCTTCAAGTAAGAACGACGATATACTGACCATCAAAATGAGCGCCGGGTCGGGTAATTCCTGGTCGAGTAAAATGAAGAAGAGCGGAGTCAGCATTTTTGGTGATTATACAAACTCGGATATCGAGGAATTTGAAAGGGTCTCAAGCTCACAGATAACCATCAAGCTTGATGTGTCTGAGGATGCAGGCAACTCCGCATATGTGGAAACCACCGACAAGGATTCTGTTAATGTTTCATCCTCCACAAGCTCAAAGAAGTCGGGCAGCTCATCCGGCAGTTCTTCAAGCAGCAAAAAATCCTCGAAGAGCACAAAAGTGACGGATGTAACCCTGAACGCAGAAACCGGTCGGGTAACCTGGAGTGGAAATGCCGATGAGTACGACATCATTTTTTATAAGGATGGTGTAAATATAACAAAGGTATCAACCAAAAAAGAAAAATATGATTTCCACAATTATTTCTCTGATGCCGGCATTTATTCTGTGGCGGTCAGGGCGGACAATGGCTCCGATGACAGAGGGAATTATGCCATTTCCAATGTCCTTAACCTGACTTCCGAACAGGCGGCTGCCATAAAGGCCAATATCTTCGGAACAGAGACAGTGACTGAAGAAGGTACTGCAGCTTCATCCTATACAACATTATCCCCTACGGCGGATACCAACGGAAGCTGGCAGCTTGACCAAAACGGATGGTGGTATCTCAATTCCGACGGCAGCTATACAGTCAACAACTGGCAGCAGATAGGAGATAAGTGGTATTATTTCAACCAAAACGGTTACATGCAGACCGGATGGGTTTTGTGGCAGGGGGTTTACTATTATCTCGGGGACTACGGAATGCTGACCAATTCATGGACGCCGGACGGTTATTATGTGGGAAATGACGGCAGATGGCTGGAAGCTCTAGGACATAACCCCTCATACGGAATCCAGCAGAATGGGGCTTACGACATGACCTCTCAAATGATACTTGGAAATCAGACCGGGTAAAAGAAAACCCGCCGGCAGACGATTCAACCCCGGATGGGAACTGCAAAACCAGAGGGGACGGTTCTCCTGGTTTTGGATTAGACATAACTCAAGGCATAGAAAAGGAGCCCTTCGGGCTCCTTTTAGTGGTATCGGTTCAGACGGTGGGCCGGGGGGACGGGGTTGGTGGTCCATTTTCCTAAAATGGACCACCAACCCCGTCCCCCCTGGTTCACCGTCTGAACTGTTAATTTTAGTGTTATGTATTATGCGGTTTCCGTAACAAGATCTCTTGTGGTTTTCGGATGAGATCCGTGAGTTGAAGTCTTCTCAAGATTATATTCTTTAAGTACGGTCTCGAATTTATCAACCGGCACAGGTTTTGAGAAGTAAAAGCCCTGGAAAAGGTCGCATCCGTTTATCTTTAAAAAGGCTGCCTGCTCCTGAGACTCCACGCCCTCTGAAATAACCTGCATATCAAGACGTTTAGCCATTTCGATGATAGAATCGATGATTATCTGGGAACGGATGAGATCCTTACTGTCATGTAAAAATCCCATATCCAGTTTAAGTATATCCGCCCGGATATTTTTCAGCATATTCAGTGATGAATAGCCGCTCCCGAAATCATCAATCTCGATGGCAAAGCCTGCATTATGAAGTCTCGAGATCATGTCGATGTAAAGATCAGAATTGTTGACGAAGCTGGATTCGGTTATCTCTACGTTCATTTTGTCAGGAGAGATGTCGTATTTTTCAATCAGCTCTGTCAGTTTTTTCTCTATATCAATATAGTAAAGATCCTTCGGAGAAATGTTGACCGAAAGGCTCAGGTTTTTCTTTTCCGGATCGTTTTTCCACTGAGCCAGAAGCTTTGCGGCGTTTTCCCACATATAAAGATCCAGCTTCCATATAAGCTCGGATTCCTCGAGTATCTTTATGAACTGTGAAGGAGAAAGGATAGTCCCGTCTTTCAGATTCCATCTGGCTAATGCTTCAGCACTCATGATCTCACCCTTGGTATTGGCCTGAGGCTGCAGATACATGACAAAATCCTCATTTTCCAGGGCGCTTTCGAATTCGTTGATGATTTTTTTGTTATAGATCCGGCTTTCCATTATGGATTCGTTATACCATGCTACAGACAGAGGCTCGTCTATCCTGATGGATTTAAGGGCGAGCTTTGCCCTGTCACACATGGAATATATCTCCATCTGAGGATCGACGATTTCGTAAATGCCTAACTGGATATGGATGCGGAATTTTGTCGTGGTTATAAGCCGGGAACAGATAACCGGTAAATTTGAAAAATCCGTAGTTGAGAATCTGTCCTTCTCCACCAGAATAACAAACTGATCTACCGCTATCTGACTGTAAGCGGCATAGGAGTCTCTGTGATCAAATAAGAAATTCTCAATACAGGACAAGATCTCATTTCCTTTTTGAAATCCGAACAACTGATTGACCAGCTTGAAATCCCTGATGTTTGAGCGCACTAAAAGATACCTTCTATCCGGATATTTATCCAGGATACTTCTGGCTATTTTTGCAAAGTTAATCATACTATTCATTTTACTCTCAGTCATTTTATTTCCCCAATGAATTTCCAATATCCCCCCAAATATTAAAAATCCATTCTCAAGTGTCATAATTAAGATATTAAGCTAATTTTAACTTAAGGAATTGAGATTAGGCAACAGGATTTTTCGAAATTTTTAATAAATATATGTCATACGGTTGCTATATAGCCCTATTTTATATCAAAGCGCCATTTATTTATGAAAGTTTTATCGCGCGATTAAGCGTATTTAAAACTTTTTTCTTATCTCCGGACCATAAAGGAGCCAGAAGAAGCTTTTTTGGTCCGTCTCCGGTTATACGGTGCACTACGGTCTCTTTCGGTAAAAGCTTTAAACATTTGACTACAAGATCGCAGTATTCCTGAAGCTCCATAACATGAAAGGGCTCATGAAGATAATCTTCCCCCAGCCGGGTTCCTTTCAGTACATGGAGCAGCTGCAGCTTGATACCGTCAAGCACGGGCGAAAGAGAAGAGAGATATCTTATGGTTTCCAGCATATCCGTTTCGGTTTCCCAGGGAAACCCCAGGATGACATGGACGATGACAGTAAGACCGGCTTCCTTCAGCTTTCTGTAGGTATCTTCAAAAACCGGCAGAGGATATCCTCTGTTTATACGTTTGGCAGTGCTTTCATGTATGGACTGAAGCCCCAGTTCCACCCAAATCTTTTTGCCGTACTTTGTCTGAAGGTTTTTCAATGCCTCAAGCATATCGTCCTTTATGCAGTCCGGTCTTGTTCCGATGGATAATGCAACCACCCGGTCATCACTGAGAGCCTCTTCATACAAAGCCCTGAGCTTAGCTGTGTCTCCGTAGGTGTTTGTGTAGGACTGAAAATAGGCTATGAATTTATGTTCTTTTCCGGCAGGCAGCTTTTGTTCAACTTTTTTTATGGCAATGTCTATCTGTTCCTTTACCGGAAGCAGCGGAGTGGCAAAATCTCCCGAGCCGCCTTCGGAACAGAAGATGCAGCCTCCCACGGACAGGGTTCCGTCCCTGTTAGGACAGGTGCAGCCGGATTGAAGAGAAATCTTATAAACCTTTTGACCGTAGGTCTGTTTTAGATAGTCTGAAAGAGATAAATAATTCATTAAAAAAACCGTTATATATAATGTATTCAAAAAATGCTAAACTAAGAAGCAGGTAGATTACGGATGCGGTTATATTAATGTTTTTGTCCGGGAATTCATGAAGGAAGGGAACCTGAACATTATCCTGATCATCCGATGAACTTGTTTCCTACATTATATTACAGGAGTATGAGATTTATGAAAAATAAGTTTAAACGGAAGCTTATAAGTTTTTTTCTGGTGGGAATGCTTATAGCGGCTTTTGCATTAACCGGACGCGCAGACTTTGGCAGCTTTTCAGGCGATTCCGATTACAGCTCAGGAGGCTGGGACAGCGGCTCAAGCTGGGACAGTGGTTCAAGCTGGGACAGCGGCTCAAGTTCAAGTGGCTACAGCTCGGGTGGCTACAATTCCTACTATAACGTACCGGAAGCAGAAGGTTTTGACGCAGTTTACATCATTGCCGTAATCGTTTTCATTATACTTTTAGTATATTTTATGAGAGCGAATGCGAAGATGAATTCCGTCCACGCAAACAAGCCGGTTAATATCAATACAAGGAGACAGGCACCTAAGGGTAAACCTGTCGATACCTACAAAGAGATCGATCCTGACTTTGACAGCGTGGCCCTGGCATCAAAGCTTTCCAATGTCTATGTGAAGCTTCAGAACGCATGGCAGTCAAAGGATATTTCCGAAGTACGTCCATATCTTACCGACAGTTTCTATACACAGGCGGATCGTCAGCTTGATGCTTTAAGAAGAAACAGGCAGACGAATTATATCGAGAGAATCGCTGTTCTTTCGGTTGAACCTATGACCTGGTATCAGGAAAATGGCATGGATCACATTGTCTGCGAAGTACGGTCACGTATTGTGGATTATACGGTTGATGACGAGACAGGAGCATTGATCTCAGGCGATAAGAACAGAGAAAAATTCATGACCTATGAGTATGATCTCTGCAGAAAGACCGGAATCAGGACATCCACAGAAACGGGACTTAAGTCAGTGGTATGTCCTCATTGCGGAGCACCTCTTGATATCAATCAGACAGCAAAATGTCCATATTGCGGATCTATCATAACCATAGAAAATGAAGACTGGGCTATCGACAACATTAAGGGCATTGCTCAGCAGACAGTTTAATCATCATAAATATCTGCCCACGATTTGTCTTTTGATCGTGGGAGCCGCGCGCATATGAGCGGTTCAGAAGAAGCCATTAGGATTATTTCATTGTTATTATCTCAGGGAAATGTTTTGGATAACATTTCCCTGAAAATCTGAGTATGTATCAAGAAAAAGGAATAAGAAAATGTTTATTAAATTATCTAAGCAAACCGGGATTTTATTTGAGAAATTCTTCATCAATCTGAAATGGATGATATTTGGAGTTATTTGCGGAGCCTTAATAGGGACTGTGGCTGCATTATTCGGTAAGGCCATTTCCTATGTTACCGCCCTGAGGACAGCTCATTCGGCGATTCTTTTCGGATTGCCGCTTGCAGGTGTTGCCATCGTCTGGTATTACCATATCCTCGGAGCGGATTCGCCGAGAGGAACAAACCTGGTCATAGATTCCATACATAACGATCAGAAGGTTCCTTTTCGCATGACACCGCTTATCATAGTTTCAACTGTAGTAACTCACTTATTCGGAGGTTCCGCCGGAAGAGAAGGAGCGGCGCTTCAGGTTGGCGGTTCTCTTGGGGATGCCCTCGGAAGACTGCTTATAGGATTTAATGATAAAGACCGGAGACGTACCATCATGTGTGGCATGAGTGCTTCCTTTGCGGCATTGTTCAGAACGCCGTTGGCAGCCTCGGTCATGCCCATAGAGATGAGTACCGTGGGAGTGATGTATTACTCCGCATTTATGCCCTGTGTGGTTGCTGCTCTTACGGCACATGTTGTTGCCGGTATCATCAATCCGGGTTCCGAAGAAACCATGGTGATCGCGAATGTGCCGGAGTTTTCATTTAAACAGGGCGGACTGACGGTCCTTTTTGCAATTTTTTGCTCCCTGGTGGCAGTACTTTTCTGCGCAGTTCTTCACAGCACAAAAAAGCTTGCAAAGCTGACTGTCAAAAACAATTATTTAAGAGCCGCGGCCTGCGGTGTAATTGTGGTTGTACTTACCTTGATAGTGGGCTCCCAGACCTACAACGGTGCCGGTGCGGCTATCATAGAAGCTTGTGTTCTTGACGGAGCATTTAAGATAGTGCCCTACGCATTTTTGCTGAAAATGCTCTTCACCGCTGTAACACTTTCCGGAGGCTTTCAGGGTGGCGAAATCGTACCCACACTGTTCGTGGGCGCCACCTTTGGACATGCAGTTGCTGTTTTTTTCGGAATGTCTCCCACCATGGGCGCAGCCCTTGGTGCAACCTTCGTTTTCTGCGGAGTGACAAACTGCCCCATGACCTCGATCCTGATCGGCTTCGAACTCTTCGGCTTCGAACTCTCACCATTCATCCTTTTGGGCGTAGCAATCACTTTCCTCTTTTCGGGAAATTACGGCCTCTACGGCTCTCAAAAGATCCGCTACAGCAAGTACGACCCTGGAAGGGTTGATATCAACGCACATTAAACCCGGTAGGGAGCCAGTAAAGTAGGAGCCGGAGGGCATCCATTTGAATGCGTTGAGCTGAGTCGAGAAAAATCAAAATCTGACCCCTTAGAGGCACTTGGTCCCATTTTCCTTAGCCCCCTCGCCAAGTCAGAGTTGTCATAAAGAGAACTCTGACATTGGCGAGGGCCTAGTGCCTCTTAGGGGTCAGATTTTAGATTTTTCCGACGAAGCGACTCGCATTCAAATGGATGCCCTCCGGCTCCGGCCGGTTATATTAACCTTCCAGTTCCTTTTCGTCTATAGCGAGCTTGATACATCCCATGATACCCTGATCGTCATTCAGCGACGCAGGAACGATATAGTGATCAAGATCCGAAAGCTCAGAAGTCTTCAGATATCCGTTCAGCATCTCCCTGACCTTCTCACGGATGAGAGGGAAAAGCTGAAGCTGGTGCATTACTCCGCCTCCCAGAATGATGATCTGCGGACTCGTGATAAGTATGATATTGCAAAGCGCCTGGGCAATATAAAAGGCCTCCATGTCCCAAACCTTTGCGTCATCTTTAAGATCTATGGCTTTTTTGCCCCAGCGGTCCTCGATGGCGGGACCGGATGCCATACCTTCCAGGCAGGTTCCGTGATATGGGCAGTGACCTTTGTAAGTGTCTCCCTCATAAGGAAGCAGCTTCATATGACCAAGCTCCGGATGAAGCATTCCATGAACAAGCTTTCCGTTGGACATTACTCCACCGCCTACACCTGTTCCGATAGTGAGATATACAGCATCTGTGAGCCCCTTGGCCTGTCCATAAGTTATCTCACCAAGAAGTGAACCGTTAACGTCGGTATCAAAGCCGATGGGAATATGCAGGGCATCCCTCATGTCTTTAACAATGTTGTAATTTGCCCATTTAAGCTTCGGAGTAGTTGTGAAGCTTCCATAGGTGGGCGATTTACGGTTCAGATCTATAGGTCCGAAGGCCGCAATACCCAGAGCTTCAATGTTTTTGTCCTTAAACCAGTCAATGATCTTTGGCATGGTTTCTTCCGGGGAAACGGTTGGTATCGAAATCTGTTCCAGAATCTTACCGTTTTCATCACCTATGGCACATACCATCTTGGTTCCGCCTGCTTCTAATGCTCCATATAACATATGTTGTCCTCCTCTATAAACGCATGTTTTTCGCCGTTTATCTCTGACATACAGCTGCAGATCTAATTGGCTCCTGAATACCTAACCGTCAGACCATCGATATAATCTGCTTTGCGAAAGACTGACGCTTGAATTTGATCATTCATAAAACCTTATGCGATCCACGCAAATTGTGAAAAAATAGACTAATTCGATTGTAGAAGAGAGGCGATAAAAAATCAATCATCATAGTGGATAAAAGAAATAATATTTTTTTTATAAATACTGCCTCATTACATTGCGGCGATGGATATTTTTTCTTATAATTACGTCTAGGACAATATTAATTCTATTTAGAGCGTGAACTAAAAATAAAATAACAAAGGACATGGTTAGATATGTTTGAAAGCATTAATTTGGAGAAAGAGTTTAAGGAGCGGCTTGATAAGCATTATGATGAACTTAAGTGGCTCTATAGCGAGCTGTATCATAATGATCAGCAGGCCTTTGACTATTTTTTGTGTATGCTTCATCAGTACTATGAGGAACGTGACTCTGTTCTGAAGGAATGGGATGAAGCAAGAGAACTGGTTCCTGACTGGTATCGCGGAAACGAGATGCTGGGAATGCAGATGTATGTGAACTGTTTTAATAAAACTCTGAAGGGTGTTAAGGAAAAGATTTCATATCTTAAAGAGACAGGTTCAAATTATATTCATCTTATGCCTCTTCTCGAGAGCCCTAAGGGACGTTCCGACGGAGGATATGCGGTTTCTGATTTCCGAAGAGTACAGCCGGAGCTTGGAACCATGGAGGATCTGAAGGAGCTTGCGGAAGAATGCCATAGGAACGGAATGAGTGTGTGCATGGATTTTGTCATGAATCATACTTCCGAAGATCATGAGTGGGCCCGTCGTGCAAGGAATGGTGAGATGGAATATCAGGACAGATATTTCTTCTACGATAACTGGGATATCCCCAACAGGTTTGAAAAAACCGTACCACAGGTTTTCCCGACTACGGCACCCGGCAATTTCACTTGGTGCGAGGCGGTTCATAAGGTGGTGATGACTACCTTTTATCCATATCAGTGGGATCTCAATTACAGAAATCCGGTTGTGTTCAATGACATGACTGCTAACATGCTGAACCTGTGTAATCACGGTGTTGATGTCATAAGGCTTGATGCCACACCTTATATCTGGAAGGAACTGGGCACCAGCTGCCGGAATCTTCCTCAGGTACATACCCTTGTGCGTATCATGAGAATGGCATCCGAGATCGTATGTCCGGGAACACTGCTTCTGGGAGAAGTCGTAATGGAGCCAAGCAAGGTAGTTCCGTACTTTGGTACCATCGAAAAGCCGGAATGCCATATGCTTTACAATGTTACCACTATGGCAAGTACCTGGCATACTGTGGCGACTCAGGACGTGAGACTCATGAAGCATCAGCTCGGACAGGTTTTCGCACTTCCGAAGCAGTATGTTTTCCTTAACTATCTGCGCTGCCATGACGATATAGGATGGGGTCTCGACTATAACTATCTTAAGCAATTCGGGGTAGAAGAGGTTTCCCATAAAAAGTTCCTTAATGAATATTTCTGCGGAGCACACTATGGCCTTGATTCAAGGGGCGAGCTTTACAACAATGATCCGAGACTTGGAGACGCAAGACTTTGCGGAACTACAGCATCCCTTTGCGGCATTGAGGCAGCAGAGTATGAAAGAAATGACTGGAAGCTGGATATAGGAATACGGCTTGACATAATGCTGCACGCATTTCTGCTTACCCAGAGCGGAATCCCTATCATCTATTCCGGAGATGAGATAGGTCAGCTTAATGACTACACATACCATGAGGATCCGGAAAAATGGGATGATTCAAGGTATCTCCACAGAGGTGCCTTCAAATGGGATGAAGTTGCGGCAAGAAAATCCCCCGCAAAGAGACAGGGACGTATCTATAAGGCTTTACGAAAGCTTGAGAAGCTCCGTTCTAAACATATAGTTTTTGAATCCGGAGCAGATTGCTGGATAATTGAAACCTACAATGATCACGTCCTTGGAATAGGAAGATATTTCCACGGTGAAAAGATGATAGCTCTCTTCAATTTCTCAACTCAGGATGAAACCGCCTGGATCAACGAAGAAGAGAAATATATAGATCTGATGACCAATAAACGGAGAGAAGCAAAGGCTGTTGGAATTCCGGCAAGAGATTTTGTATGGCTTATTACTAAGTGCTAGAAGCTTAAAAAGATCTTTATCTGTTTAAATATCAGGGGTTTTATACAGAGAACAGTACAGATAATTTTTTTTAATCGATAATTGAAGTTTTATAGTGCAAGATTGTTAAAAATTTGTTAAATTACATTTGTGTCAAACGGTTGACACAGATTTGGAGATGACCGGATATGAAAAACAAACTGATTTTCGTAGACATTGACGGCACTCTGACTCCCGCGGGAACCAATGTTCCGCCGGACAGTGCTGTGGAAGCCATAAAGAAAGCCCAACAGAACGGACATAAAGTATTTCTGTGTACAGGAAGAAATTTTGACATGCTCAAGCCTGTTCTTAAGTATGATTTTGACGGAGTTGTGGGTAGCTCGGGAGGATATGTTACCTGTGGTGACGAGGTCCTTTATGATTGCCCTATGAGTACTGAGCAGCTGAACATAGCGCTGGAGTCACTCCATAATAACGGTGTGTTTTGCACCATCGAAGGAAAAGACGGATCTTTCGGTGATGCCAACCTTAAGGATTTTCTTGACAGTACCGAGGGAGGTAATTCCGAAATAGAGCGCTGGCGGAAAGCTCTGAGCGAGAACCTCGGCATCCGTCCCATGGATGAGTATGACGGGCAGCCCATTTACAAGGTGGTCATCATGGCTAGGGAGAATTCCCAGATAGATGAATGCAGATATCTTCTTGAGAAGGATTTCAGCTTCGTCATACAGGATGTTCCTGCACATGGATGTGTCAATGGCGAACTCATTAACCGGAAATTCGATAAGGGTAAAGGCGTAAGGCTCATTGCGGAGCACCTGGGAATCCCCATCGAAGACACCATAGGCTTCGGAGACAGCATGAATGACCTTGAGATGATAGAGACCGTAGGTGTTTCTGTATGTATGGCAAACGGCTCCGAAAAGCTCAAGGAGATTTCCGATATCGTCTGTCCGTCGGTTACTGAGGATGGTCTTGCCAAGGCATTTGCAGATCTTAAGCTCATATAAAGCGTTGAGTACAGACTGGTCAGGACATAAACAGCCTGATACCTGATGTGTCCGGATTCGAAAACCGATCAATCGGTGTGATGCAGGCAATATAAGATCTGAAAACCGGCCGGCTGTTTTTCATGGAGACAGCATTAATCAAATAATCCATGCTTTCAATCGTGCATGTCTGCCGGGGGGTTATGTGGCAGATAAGTGTTATATATCTAAAAGCGAGGTAAATAAAATGGCACTTGATTACAGAAAGTGTGCGCAGGAAATCGTTGACCACATTGGTGGCCGTGATAATGTCGCACAGGCAGCGCATTGTGCAACGAGACTCAGACTTGTCATCAAGGACAACAGCAAGGTAGACAAGGAGTATCTTGACAATGTCGAAGGCGTTAAGGGTATGTTTGAATCCAATGGTCAGCTCCAGTTGATCATCGGAACAGGAACCGTAAACAAGGTTTATGATGAGTTCCTGAGTATCACAGGTATGACAGCAGCTACAAAGGATGATGTAAAGGCAGCTGCAGCCGCTAAGCAGCCACTATGGAAACAGCTGCTTAAGCCTATCGGCGATGTATTTGTGCCGATACTTCCGGCTATCGTTGCATCCGGTCTTATGATGGGACTTGTAGAGGCTCTCGGAAAGATCCCGGGGCTCAATTTTGCGGGAACAGACTGGTATGCTTTCCTTGATATGGTAGCGAATACTGCATTTGCATATCTGCCTGTAATCGTTGCCATTTCAGCAGCCAGAGTTTTTGGCGGAAATATCTTCCTCGGAGCGGTTATCGGTCTTTTGATGATCCACTCTGCACTTACCAATGGTTGGAACGCAGCTGCGGGTTATGATGTCTGGTATCTCTTCGGACACATCAGGATCACTGATTCCTATTCATTGTTCCAGATCAACCAGCTTGGTTATCAGGGACACGTAATCCCGGTAATCATCGCAGTACTTCTTATGAGTAATGTTGAGAAATGGTTCCACAAGCATGTTCCTGAGATGCTGGATCTTTTCATTACACCGCTTTGTACAGTTCTCATCACTGCTCTTGTTACATTTACCATCATAGGACCTATTTTCTCAGGACTTGAGACCATGGTTCTCAACGGAGCACAGATTCTTGTAAAGAATCCTCTGGGCGCAATGGTAATGGGTGCTATCTACCCTGTAACCGTAGTTATGGGTCTTCACCACATGTACAATGTTATCGAGGCCGGTATGCTTTCAAGTGTTGGTCTCAACACCTGGATGCCTATAGCATCAGCAGCGAACTTCGCACAGTTCGGTGCATGTCTTGCAGTAGGTCTCAAGTCTCAGAGCAATAAGACCAAGGTTATTGCGGTTCCTTCAGCTCTTTCTGCTGCCCTCGGAATTACAGAGCCTGCAATCTTCGGTGTAAACCTTCGTTTCTATAAGCCTTTCGTGGCAGGTATGGTGGGCGGAGCCATCGGTTCAATCTTTGGTGCCATCACAGGAATCGGAGCTACAGCTTACGGTGTAACCGGTATCCCCGGATATCTTACTATCAATAATGCAGGAGTTTATACGGTTCTTCTTCTGGTTTCCGGCGGAATAGCATTTGCAGGAACCTGGACCTTCTGGAAGGAAGAAGTTAAAAAGCCTGTAAACAAGCCTGTGGATGAGGCAGCAGCAGAGACTGAGAAATTTGAGCAGAAGCCGGTTATAACCTGCGAGGCAGGAACCATCCTTGCACCTATCGATGGTAATGTGATTCCTCAGGACAAGATTCCTGACGAGACATTTGCATCAGGAGTACTTGGGGCGGGTGTTGGAATCGAGCCGGAGGGAGAAGTTGTTTACGCACCTTTCGATGGCGAGGTTTCCTCAGTGGCTGATTCAAAGCATGCCATCGGACTCAGCGGTCCCGGAGATATGGAAGTTCTTATCCATGTGGGAGTTGATACCGTTGCCATGAACGGAGAAGGCTTCGAGCCGCTGGTAGAGGACGGAGACAAGGTTAAGGCAGGTCAGCCCATACTTAGATTCTCCAAGGCTGCAATTAAGGCTGCCGATCACCCGGATGTAGTTGTAGTTCTTTTAACAAATAGTGACGATTATAATGAAGTTAGTGTATAATATGATATAATTGTAACAGTACTTAAAAAATAAAGGAGATTATCAACATGAAAGAGATCGAGTTTACAGTTAATGACCCTAATGGAATCCATGCAAGACCGGCTGGTATCCTTGTAAAAGCTTTAAAGGTTTTTAATTCAAAGGTAACTATCTATAAGGGTGACAAGAACGCAGATATGAAGAAGCTTCTTGCTCTTATGGGTTTGGGCGTTAAGCAGGGTGATTCCATCAAGATTCAGATCGAAGGCGATGACGAAGAGGCTTGCGCTGCTGAGCTTGAGAAGGCACTTAACGATAATTTCTGATCAAAGACATAAGCTTCTCGGAAGACCGGAAGGTAACTTCCGGGAGGCTTTATTTTTATCTCAAGAAGGAGAAAAGTATGCAAGTTGCAACAGGAAAAAGTGTTCTTAACGGAATAGCAATCGGAAAGATCAAGGTGTACACACCACCGAAAGTAGTTATCAGTGAAAGTCTTGTTGAAGATACAGACGCTGAGCTTGCGCGTTTTGACGAGGCACGTGAAAAGGCTATCGATCAGCAGAATGCATTATACGAAAAGGCAGTTATTGATGCCGGCGAGGAAAGTGCAGAGGTCTTCTCAGTGCATGCAATGATGCTTGAAGATGATGACCTCATCGACGCTACAAAGGAGATCATTGTCAGCCAGAAGCACAATGCAGAGTATGCCGTAAAGACAGCCTTCAACAATCAGGCACGTGTTTTTGCCGAGATGGATGATCCGTACATGAAGGAGCGTTCGGCAGATATCTATGATATCGAGCAGGCAGTTCTTAATGTACTCTTTGGTATCGATCCCGAATCTATGCAGGGAACAGAGCCTTGCATCCTTGTGGCAAATGATCTTACGCCTTCAGAGACTGTACGTCTCGATAAATCACTTCTTCTCGGAATCATTACGAGAGAAGGTTCACTTAACAGCCATACAGCTATACTTGCAAGATCCATGGGAATCCCGGCTCTGGTTCAGTGCGGTGATGTAGCGAGCAAGTGGGACGGAAAGACAGCCATTCTTGATGGCTACAATGCCTGCGCTTACATTGAACCTACAGAGGATCTCATGAAGTCTCTTAAGAATAAGCAGGATGCCGATAACAGACAGAAGGCATTGCTTCAGGAACTTAAGGGACAGAGCAATACAACCATCGATGGAAAGACAATCAAGGTTTATGCTAATATAGGCGGACCTTCAGATATCGGACTTGTTCAGCAGAATGATGCCGGCGGAGTAGGACTGTTCCGTTCAGAGTTTGTATATCTGAATTCCAAGGATTATCCTTCAGAGGAAGAGCAGTTCAATGCCTACAGACTGGCAGTTGAGTCACTTGCTCCAAAGCAGGTTATCATTCGTACCTGTGATATAGGTGCTGACAAGCAGGTAGATTACATGAATCTCGTAAAGGAAGACAATCCGGCATTGGGATGTCGTGCGATAAGACTTTGCCTCACAAGAAGAGATTTCTTCAAGACTCAGCTGAGGGCACTGCTTCGTGCTTCTGCTTACGGAAATCTGGGTATCATGTTCCCGATGATCATTTCCGCAAGAGAGCTTCATGAGTGCAAGCAGCTTATTAAGGAGTGTACAGAAGAGCTTCTTGAGAAGGGAGTTACAATCGGCAAGTACAGTATCGGTGTTATGATCGAGACACCGGCAGCTGTTTTGATTGCGGATGAGCTTGCCGAAGAATGTGATTTCATGTCCATCGGAACCAATGATCTCACCCAGTATACATTGGCTATAGACCGTCAGAATGCGGCTCTGGATCCTTTCCTTGATACTCATCATCCTGCAGTTCTGAAAGCGATCAAGATGACTATCGAGGCAGGACACCGTCACGGTGCATGGGTTGGAATCTGCGGAGAGCTCGGAGCGGATCTGACTTTGACAGAGACATTCCTCCGCTACGGAGTTGATGAGCTGTCTGTAAATCCTGTTTCCATACTTGGACTTCGTAAGGTTATTCGTGGAATCGATCTTCGTAAGACTCCCGGAAAGACTGAGTGATGGAATAGAGCCAGAGGGCATCCGATTATAAATGGATGCCCTCTGGCTCTGTTTGAACTTATCTCTAGCGGAATTGCTCAAATGATTATAGTTATTCTGTAACAGTGACCTTGGTCATTGTAACGGAGATTTTAGGGGCGTCGTTCCAGTCGGTAGGAATGGAAGCGATACGGTCAACTTCCTCCATGCCCTCTGTAACCTTTCCAAAGGCTGCATAATCGCCGTCAAGATGAGGTGAATCCTTATGCATGATGAAGAACTGTGAACCTGCTGAATTCGGGTTCATGGAGCGTGCCATGGAGATGACTCCGCGGGTGTGCTTCAGATCGTTCTTAACTCCGTTTGATGAAAACTCACCCTTGATTGACCAGCCAGGACCGCCCATGCCGGTTCCCTCTGGATCTCCGCCCTGGATCATAAATCCCGGAATGATTCTGTGGAAGGTAAGACCGTCATAAAAACCATCCTTAACAAGCTTTACAAAATTTTCTACGGTGATCGGTGCGATATCGGGATAAAGCTCGATCTTTATGTCCTTACCGTCATCCATTGTGATAGTAACTATAGGATTTGCCATAAATTATTCCTCTCATTCGATATACAAAAAGTCAAACAAAGCACCCGGATAAGATTTATGAGGGTGCTCAGCAATATCTCGAAAATTTTTCAAAGCAATTCTCCAAAGATATTTAACAACTACTTGATTTTATCAATTATTCCCTGTCTGAACAATAGAAAAATAGCCGATTAGATGTTCATCTGTGTGTCAGATATTAATCAAAAATAACATCAGTATTCATGTAGTGGTTTAAGTGAAGAAAAATCAGAGGATGGGTGACAAGGCTTGCGGGTTGAAAAGACATCCGGCTCTGTATGTACGGCACAGACGCACGCCAGTGCATCTGTGCCGTACATACAGAGCCGGATGTCTTTTCAATCCCGTGGGCCGTCGCGCATCCCCTGCATTTTCTGGAGTAAATCATTATGTAAAACTTCCGTTTTTGTGCTACAATATAAGGCAATAGGGCGCGTCCCGGGATTATTATGAAAAAAGAGGTACCATCTATCATGGCAGAAGAAATCAAGAACGAGAATGTTAAAACAGAAGCACAGAAGGCAACAGAGAACGTTGCTGTCGACCTTGCAGTAACCGCTGATGACGTAAAGGATCTGGCAGTTGCTGCCGCAGCTGAGATAAAGGAAAAAGCTACGGAAGCTGTAGAAACAGTAAAGAAGGCTGCTGAGGAGAAGATCCCATCCATGGATGACTTCAAGGATGAGCTTGAGGCATCATTCAAGAAGCATGCCAATGCAAAGCGCGTTGACATGAGCAAGTGGGAGAAGGTTCTTGATGACTTCGAGAACAAGAAGACCATTCAGGTTGAGATCGCTGAAGCAGTCAAGAGCGGTGTTACCGCAACAGTTGACGGTCTCAGGGCGTTCATCCCTGCTTCAAAGCTTTCACTTAACTTCATCAAGGAAGAAGAGCTGAAGGACTGGATAGGAAAGAAGCTTAATGTTCGTGTTATCACAGCTGAGCCTGAGAACAACAAGCTTGTTCTTTCTGCAAGAGATGTTCTCCGGGAAGAGCAGGAGAAGGCTAAGGAAGAAAAGGCTGCAAAGATTCAGGTTGGTCTCGTAACAGAAGGTACTGTTAAGACCCTCAAGGACTACGGCGCATTCGTTGACCTCGGAGATGACGTTCAGGGACTTCTCCATGTA
The DNA here is from genome assembly GCF_000424445.1 of Oribacterium sp. NK2B42. Taxonomy (GTDB): domain Bacteria; phylum Bacillota; class Clostridia; order Lachnospirales; family Lachnospiraceae; genus Oribacterium. Next base: position 10,810 of record NZ_AUJX01000010.1, on the reverse strand, counting down.
TCAGAGATTTCCAACAAGCGTGTTAAGTCACCTTCAGATGTACTTAAGGAAGGGCAGATAGTCCAGGTTCAGGTTATCGCCATAAAGGACGGAAAGATTTCTCTTTCAATGAAGGCACTTGAGGCTGAGAAGAAGGAACGCAAGGAAAAGGAAGAGCGTGATGACTTCCGTGCAAACTACAAGGAGTCCGGCGCTGCTACCGCTACACTCGGCGACCTCATGAGGAAGAACGGAATCAAGCTTAACTGATCAGTATAAAATAAAAAATGATTGCATTAGGACATCGGAATATTTTCCGGTGTCCTTTGTTTGTACTTGCCGAAATCCTGCACATAACATATAATCGTCGTTGCTGTTTCGAAGAGGATAATATAGGAGCATTGTTCAAGAGATTTTTTGCAGCCTTTTATATAAAGGAAAATGTACTTTTTTGAGAAAATGCTTTGATTGGAATTAAGAACTGAGGATTATATGGACGCAACAATCAGAGAAATAACTATAGATGAATTTGAAACCTGGCCTAAGGAGAGCTATACCCTTATAGATGTCCGGGAGGAGCAGGATTTCATAACAGGAAAGATGCCTGACGCCATGAGAGTGGATCTTGTGGAAATAGCGGATAAGAAACATGCCATTCCTAAGGACAAAAAGGTTGTTCTTTACTGTAAGTATGGCGAACTTTCCCTTGCAGCTGCCGACAATCTTTCGGAGCAGGGCTATGAAGCCTACAGCCTTCAGGGAGGTTACGGTAAGTGGGTGCTACGTCAGATACAGAGAGATCTTGACTCAGATCAGAGAAGGGAAGATATCGAGAAATCTCTCAGAAAGAAGTTTAAACGAAACATTTACGGCATGTTTGTGAAAGCCATCTGCGATTACAACCTGGTGGAAGAGGGAGACAAGATCGCTGTCTGCATTTCCGGCGGCAAGGATTCGATGCTTATGGCTAAGCTTTTTCAGGAGCTTAAGCGTCATAACAAGCTTCCTTTTGAGGTTGTGTACCTTTGCATGGATCCCGGCTATAACGAAGCAAACCGTAAGATCATCGAGAGAAATGCTGAGCTACTGGGCATTCCTCTCACTATTTTTGAAACAAACATATTTGATTCGGTTTACAACATTCCAAAGTCACCATGCTATGTCTGTGCCCGCATGAGAAGGGGATATCTTTATAAAGAAGCCCGGAAGCTGGGCTGCAACAAGATAGCTCTCGGACATCACTTTGATGACGTGATTGAAACCATTCTTATGGGAATGCTTTATGCCGGGCAGTATGAGGCCATGATGCCGAAGCTTCACTCCACCAACTTCCCGGGGATGGAGCTCATCAGGCCTTTATACTTTGTGCATGAGGCGGAAATAAAGCATTGGCGGGACTACAATCACCTTAACTTTATACAGTGTGCCTGCCATTTCACAGCCACCTGCTCCACCTGTCACACCGACGGACAGACCAGCTCAAAGCGGCTTGAAACCAAGCATCTCATAGAAAAACTTAAGGAGACTAATCCGTACGTTGAACGAAACATCTTCAGCGCCATGGAGAACATAAGTCTGAACAAGATCCTTGGCTTCAAGCGTCAGCATGTGAAGCACAGCTTCCTTGAGTGGTATGATAATGAAAACGACCTGAAGATCGGAGTTCTCACTGAAGACGAGATTCATCTGGAGGATGAGAAGCGAAAGGCTCAGGAGCTTCAGAAGGAGAAGGCCCGCATTGATTCCATGCCGAAATCCGAACAGGCCAGAAAGAACGCGGAAGAGAACAGGAAAAATGCTAACTTCCGAAAGTGAAATCTAATCCACCGGTAATCCACCGGGGACGGTTATCGCTGGCGAGAACCGTCCCCGGTGGATTACTTAGTATCATGAACAGTCGATATAGCGGATAATAAATCGTGTCCGGATAATACCGGTATAGAATCTTGTGGACAAATAAAGTGGTCATAGAAAATGAATAAACCTGTTATTACAAAAGAAAAAGAACTAAGAGATATTCATTCAACTCACCCGATGTTGGAGCACTGCGAACTTTGCCCGAGAAAGTGCGGAGCGGAAAGAAACACCGGAAAAACCGGTGTCTGCGGAGTTTCATCTGATATATATGTTGCAAGAGCGGCACTTCATTTCTGGGAGGAGCCTTGCATCTCAGGAACCAAAGGCTCAGGCACGGTATTCTTTTCGGGCTGTACGCTTAAATGCGTCTTCTGCCAGAACTATGAGCTGAGCCATGGTGAGAACGGCAAAAGAGTAAGCATTGGTCGCCTTTCGGAAATCTTTCTGGAGCTTGAAGAAAAAGGCGCCAACAACATTAACCTGGTAACTCCGGATCATTACATTCCGGAAATCAGGGAAGCCATGATTTTCGCAAGAGATCAGGGGCTTAAAATCCCTTACGTGATAAACTGCTCCGGTTACGAGACAAAGGAGCTTATCAATATGCTGGACGGTCTCGCCGATATTTACCTTGACGATTTCAAGTATATGGACTCTGAAAAAGCAAAGAAGTATTCCGGCGCCGGGGATTATCCCGAAAGAGCGAAAGAAAGCCTTGACGAGATGGTGAGACAGTGCCCGGAACCGGCATTTGACGATAGCGGCATCATGCAAAAAGGTGTAATAGTCCGACACCTCCTAATGCCCGGAATGGTAAAAAACGGAAAGGCTGTAGTGGACTACGTTTACGACACCTACGGTGACAATGTTTACCTTAGCCTCATGCACCAGTTCACTCCCTTCGAACGCCTGGAAAAATATCCCGAGATAAACAGAAAAGTAACCCACCGTGAATATGAACGTCTCATAAATTATGCCATGGAAAAAGGCGTGACCCGCGCCTTCATACAGGATGGAAGCGTTGCAAAGGACAGCTTCATCCCTGACTGGAACGGGGAAGGAGTGTGACGGATATGCCGTAAAACCACCGGGGGACGGTTCTCACCGGCGAGAACCGTCCCCGGCGGTTTTAGCTGGGTTTTAATGACCTTCGATTCCGGCTATTATGGTTCGACTATACCGATGCATATTGTCATACAATCTTGCGATAAGCTCTTGTAATTGCCGACAAAGTGATTTAGAATGATTTTTAGTAAAACGGTTAACTTTTTTGCAATTAAGGAGAAATATAATGAGAATCGCGTTAATCAATGAGAACTCCCAGGCAGGAAAAAATGCCATGATCTACAGCTCTCTCAAGAAAGTCGCAGATGAGAAGGGCTACACAGTAGATAATTATGGTATGTACAGTGCAGAAGACGAAGCACAGCTCACCTATGTTCAGAACGGAATCCTTGCAGCTGTACTTCTCAACAGCGGTGCGGCAGATTTTGTCGTAACAGGCTGCGGAACAGGCGAGGGCGCAATGCTTGCACTTAACTCATTCCCGGGCGTTATCTGCGGACATGTAGAGGATCCGCTGGATGCATTTACATTCGCACAGATCAACGATGGTAATGCTGTTGCCCTTCCTTTCGCACTTAAGTTCGGCTGGGGCGGAGACCTGAACCTCGTTTACATTTTTGAGAAGCTCTTCTCACAGCCCTTCGGAGGCGGATACCCACCAGAGAGACGTGAGCCCGAGCAGAGAAACAAGAAGATCCTTGACGAAGTACGCAGGCACACCCTGAGACAGGATCTCGTAGAAGTTCTGAAGGAACTCGATCCAGAACTTGTGAAAGGCGCTTTCCGGGGCGAAAAGTTCAAAGAGCTTTTCTTCGCCAACTGCAAGGACGAGAAAATCGCAGACTATATCAAAACACTTGTGAACTGAGTTCAAAAAATATCTCAGCTTTACGAAAGAGCAGGTCAGAGCCGGAGGGCATCCATTTAAATGGATGCCCTCCTTTTGATTAAGTGAAATATATTTGTAAGCCCTGTTTCATTGCATAGGTTTGCGAGGGCTAGTATAATTAAAATGTTTTACTATGCGTAAAGCAGACAGATATACATATTTAAGATGCTCAGGCATTTCAGGCAGGAAATAAATGACAAATTACACCAGATACAATATAGATAAAACACTGGACGCGCTGGATGATACCAAAGGTAAGATAGGAAACCGTATCACTCACTTCTTTCAGATGAGTCTTCTTATCGGAGCAGTATTCGGCAGTATCATCGCCGCAGCCTTCGGCTTTGGTATGTTCAGAGGCGTTCTGGATTCTGCACCGGATCTTAAGACCATTCATGTGGGCCCCACAGCCTATGCCTCCAAGGTTTATGACACGGAGGGCAATGTTACCGCAACCCTTGTACAGGAGGGTTCGAACCGTGAAAGAGTAAAGTATGAGCAGCTCCCTCAGGATCTGATAAATGCTTTCGTTGCCATAGAGGACGAGCGTTTCTGGGAACATAACGGAATAGACATTAAATCCATACTCCGTGCCGTAAGAGGTGTTGTTTCCGACGATTCCTCAGCCGGCGGCGGATCAACCATAACCCAGCAGCTTATCAAGAATAATGTTTTCGGCGGCGGTCTCAACGAGGGTGCCTTTGAAAAGTATGTCCGTAAGTTCCAGGAGCAGTATCTGGCCCTCGAGCTTGAGAATCAGCCTAACATGACGAAGGAAGAGCTTAAGCAAAGCATTATCACCGAGTACCTGAACACCATAAACCTTGGTGCCAACACACTCGGAGTCAAAGTTGCTGCAAGGCGTTACTTTAATAAGGAGGTTAATACTCTGACACTTTCCGAATGTGCCGTTATAGCCGCCATCACCAAGAATCCTTCGGGCCTTAACCCCATCACGCATCCAAAAGCCAATGCCGCAAGACGCGCCCAGGTCCTCTCAAACATGCTTGAGCAGGGCTATATTACAGAGGCACAGTATAATGAGGCAAAGGCGGATGATGTTTATGCCCGCATAAAGGACGTAGATACGCAGAAATCCGCACAGGTAGAGGAACCCTATTCATATTTTGTTGATGAGCTTACAGAGCAGGTTGTTCAGGAGCTGCAGGACAGACTTGGCTACACAAAGGAAGAGGCAACGGATCTTCTGTATTCCGGAGGACTGAGCATTTATTCCACTCAGGATCCGAGACTTCAGAAAATAGTTGATGAGGAGGTCAATGACCCCGAAAACTATGATACCGCAAAGTATTCCATCACCTGGCGATACACTGTAAAACATGAAGACGGTACGATAGTCAACTATTCAGAAAGAGACCTTCTTCATTATATAAAAGAAGTAAGAGGCATTTCTTTTAACGGTCTGTTTAAGTCTGAGGAGTCCGCAAAGAATTATATAAGTGAATATAAGGCAGAGCTTCTTACGGATACTGATGTAGAGATAGGTGAACGCTTTTTCACAACTCTGGAGCCCCAGGTATCCTTTGTTCTGATGGATCCTCACACAGGTCAGGTGAAGGCTGTAAACGGAGGACGCGGAGAAAAGCTGTTCTCATTGTCACTTAACAGAGCCACAAACACCCTGAGACAGCCGGGATCCACCTTCAAGGTTATCTCAAGCTTTGCTCCGGCCATAGATCTTTACGGCGCCACACTTGCCACAAGTTTTTATGACGGTGAATATACATTAGGCGCAAAAACCTTTAAAAACTGGTACAGCAAGGGTTTTCTGGGTTATCAGACCATAAGGGACGGAATCATTTACTCCCTCAATATCGTTGCGGTACGCTGCCTCATGGAGCAGCTGGACCCTCATAAGGGACGTCAGTATGCCGAAAGTCTGGGAATCACCTCTCTCGTTGATGAGGATGAGAATCCGGCACTTGCTCTGGGCGGTATTACAAACGGTGTAACAAACCTCGAACTGACCCAGGCTTATGCGACCATAGCAAACGGAGGAAAGTTCAACAAAGCGAAGTTTTTCACCAGGATCATAGATCAGAACGGTAATGTCATCATCGATACAACTCTGGATGAACCGGTACAGGCTATGAAAGCCACTACGGCCTTCCTTCTGACAGATGCCATGAGTCAGTCAATGCTTCCGAACAGAGCATTTTCCGGTTCCATAAATGTAAACTCTACCTCTACAAGAGCTCATTTTGACGGAATGAGTCTTGCGGGAAAATCAGGTACCACCACAAAGGATGTGGACATCTGGTTTGTTGGATTCTCACCTTATTTTATAGGTGGTGTCTGGGGAGGCTGTGACGAAAACCAGCCCCTCATTGACAATGCAAGCGGTGAGTACAACGGAGGCTCAGGTTTCCACAAAGACATCTGGCGAAAGATCATGGAGAGAGTTCATGAAGGACTGCCGGATATCGGTTTCGAGCAGCCGGATGGCATCGTTCAGGAAAAGGTATGCCGTAAGTCAGGCATGCTTCCTTCCCGGGGCTGTTACAATGATTTCCGCGGCAGTGCCGTGATAACAGAGTACTTTGCCGAAGGCACAGTACCAAAGGATAATTGCGAGCTTCATTCCAGAGGAGGCAGCATTAAGATTCCTGATGATGAGGATCGTGGTACTGATGATGGTTACGGCGGAAGATCCAGTACAGCTGCCCCTCAGCTGCCGATCACGTTTGAAATTCCGGTAACTGTGGAAACACAGGCTGAGACCAGAGAGTTTGGACCGAGCGGTGGACCGAGCGGTGGACCAAGTGGTGGACCAAGTGGCGGTTCAGGCGGTGGCATAGAAGCCCCGGTAGTAATAGTAGACTGATGCGGGGGCTGCATTGATTTGTGATGGATGAGCTCCCCGGATCAAATCCCTGAGCCCCGGTGAAGCGGGTATTACAGAAACATTGACAAAAGATTTATACACCTGAATTTATGAAATATATCAAAGATTACGCAACAGGGGAATATGAGGAGAAGAAGTCCCGTTTTATAGGCGAGGTGTTTCCCATTAAGTCTGAGGAAGAAGCCCAGGAACATATCAATGCTGTAAGAAAGAAATATTATGATGCAAGACATCATTGCTATGCTTACGTCATTGGCGACAATTATGAGATCATGAAACAGTCGGATGACGGCGAACCCTCACAGACTGCAGGCATGCCGATCCTTAATGTTCTGAAGGGACAGGACATACATGATGCGCTCATGATAGTGACCCGTTACTTCGGCGGAACACTTCTCGGTACCGGTGGACTGGTCAGAAGCTACACCAATGCCGCAAAGGCTGCCATTGACAGCGCTGTGGTCCTTTCGGCAGTGGAAGGTTACAGGGCAGAAGCTGAGATTCCATATACATTGGTAGGAAAAATTAAATATTTCACGGAGACCACCGGCATTACCGAAGCTGGGGCTGAGTATGGGAATAATGTTAAAATGACCTGGCTTGTGCCTGAACTTAAGCTTGTCCCGTTTCAAAATCACATACAGGAGATATCCGGAGGCAGTATAACACTTGCAATCGAGAAATCCCGGTGGTATAATGCCTAGGATTTTTTTGTAATGAGAAGCAAACGTTTCTTTAATGTAATATCTGAGGTAATAGAATGAAGCAGAAGAGAGAAAATATTCGTAACGTCGCTATCATCGCCCACGTCGATCACGGTAAAACGACTCTGGTAGATGAACTTTTAAAGCAGTCAGGTGTATTCCGTGACAACCAGGATGTAGGTATCCGTGTAATGGATTCCAACCCTCTTGAGCGTGAGAGAGGTATCACCATCCTTTCCAAGAACACAGCGGTTACGTATAAGGATACCAAGATCAATATCATTGATACTCCGGGCCACGCAGATTTCGGTGGTGAGGTTGAGCGTATCTTAAAGATGGTTGATGGCGCAATTCTCCTTGTTGATGCATTTGAAGGACCTATGCCTCAGACAAGATTTGTACTTCAGAAGGCTCTGGATCTCAGACTTCCCGTACTATGTGTTATCAACAAGATCGATAAGCCACAAGCACGCCCTACAGAGGTTGAGGACGAAGTTCTGGAGCTTATGATGGATCTTAATGCTTCCGACGAGCAGCTTGACTGCCCGTTCCTTTACGCTTCTTCAAAGGAAGGCTTCGCAAAGGCAAAGCTTGAGGACGAAGAGAAGGATATGGAGCCTCTTTTCCAGGCTATCCTTGATTATATTCCTGCTCCTGAGGGAGATGCGGAAGCTGATACTCAGATGCTGGTTTCTACTATTGACTACAATGAGTTCGTCGGACGTATCGGTATCGGTAAGATCGAGAATGGTTCACTTAAGCTCAATCAGGAAGCATTTGTAGTTAACCACCATGATCATGACAAGAAGACAAAGGTAAGAATCACAAAGCTTTATACCTTTGATGGACTTAAGAGAGTGGATGTTCAGGAAGCTTCCTGCGGTGAGATAGTTGCCATTTCCGGAATTGAGGATCTTCATGTAGGAGATACTGTTGTAACCGGTGAGGCTGAGGCTATTCCTTTCCAGAAGATCACTGAGCCGACTATTTCCATGGATTTCATCGTTAATGATTCTCCTCTTGCAGGTCAGGAAGGAAAGTTCGTTACATCAAGACATATCAGAGACCGTCTCATGCGTGAGCTTCAGACAGACGTTTCACTCCGTGTAGAGGAGACTGATTCCGCAGATACATTCAAGGTATCGGGACGTGGAGAGCTTCATCTTTCCGTACTTATTGAGACTATGCGCCGTGAAGGCTTCGAGTTTGCGGTTTCAAAGGCGGAGGTTATCTTTAAGACCAATGAGCAGGGCAAGAAGATGGAGCCTATGGAGATTGCATATATCGATGTTCCCGATGACTGCACAGGTACTGTTATCCAGAAGCTTACCCAGCGTAAGGGCGTGCTCAACGGTATGACTCCTCTTGCGACAGGCTATACCCGTCTTGAGTTCGATATCCCTTCAAGAGGACTTATCGGTTACAGAGGCGAGTTCATGACAGATACAAAGGGTAACGGCATCCTCAATACCGAGTTTGACGGTTATGGGGAGTTCAGAGGTGAGCTTTCATATCGTCATCAGGGATCGCTTATTGCATTTGAGAACGGTGAAGCTGTAACCTACGGTCTTTTCCAGGCTCAGGCAAGGGGAACTCTTTTCATCGGACCCGGCGAGAAGGTTTACTCAGGTATGGTCATCGGTCAGTCACCTAAGTCCGAGGACATAGAGCTTAATGTCTGCAAGACCAAGCATCTTACAAATACCCGTACATCAGCTTCTGATGAAGCACTCAAGCTTACACCGAAGAAGATCATGTCTCTTGAACAGTGCATCGATTTCATCGATACAGATGAGCTTCTTGAGGTAACCCCTGAGAATCTCCGTATCCGTAAGAAGATTCTTGATCCTACCCTCAGAAAGAGAGCAGGTATCGCTCGTAAGAACAGCTGATCATCATTAATATACTGACAGTGATACTGTCAGGTTGAAAAGGCTGCGTTCGTCACGAGCACAATATATATAAAGTATCCGGTATATTCACACTGTCCGTAGTACGAGGATATATGTGTATGTTCGAATCATTGTGTACCTGATACATATTATTCGATGTTCCGGTTAAAAATTGGATGAGAATAGCGAAGAGAATTGCATTTAAAGCTTTTTTATCTTATATTTCTGAAATGAATAAAAATTATGGCAGGCGGCAGATTTTCTGTCGCTTGTTTTTGCTTAGTGTTGTATAATAGGCTGAGTTTAGTGTTTAAAACCCTAAAAATCGGAGGTTATTATGGCCATATTTAAAGGAGCAGGAGTAGCTCTCATTACTCCATTTCATGAGGATGGTTCAGTAAATTACGATAAACTGGCAGAGCTCATCGAAGAGCAGGTTGAAGGCGGCACAGATGCCATCATCGCATGCGGTACCACAGGTGAGGCTTCTACAATGTCAGAAAAAGAGCATATGGACGTTGTACGTTTCATTATAGAAAAAGTTGCTCATCGTATTCCGGTTATTGCAGGCACCGGCAGTAATTGTACAGCAACAGCCATAGAGCTTTCAAAGCAGGCTGAAAAGGATGGAGCTGACGGAGTTCTTCTGGTTACACCTTACTACAACAAGGCTACACAGAACGGTCTTATCAAGCACTTTACAGCTATCGCTGACAGCATCAGCATTCCCTGTATCCTTTACAACATTCCTTCAAGAACCGGCGTTACCATACAGCCGGAGACCATGGCTTATCTTTACAACAATGTAAAGAATATCGTTGGTGTTAAGGATGCTACAGGAAATATCGAGATGAGTACAAAGCTCATGACTCTCGTGGATAAGGATTTTGCTCTTTATTCAGGAGATGATGATGAGGTTGTTCCTCTTCTTGCACTTGGCGGCTCAGGAGTTATTTCTGTTCTTTCCAATGTTGCTCCGAGAGAGACTCACGAAATCTGCCAGAAGTGGTTTGACGGTGATGTTAAGGGCTCACTGGATGCCCAGCTTAAGGCATTTAATCTTATCAAGGCTCTTTTTGCAGAGGTTAACCCTATTCCGGTTAAGGCAGCCATGAATCTTCAGGGAAAGAAGGTAGGTTCTCTGCGACTTCCTCTTACAGAGGCATCAGATGCCACAAAGGAGCTTCTCAAGAAAGAGATGGAGAAATACGGAATTCTTTAATCTTGAATTGAACATAGTAATATAACTAATACTTCCCACACCCAAAAGGGCGTGAAACTCAGTGTTTACAATGTTTGCGGCACAAAAATACCATTATGCCGCCGACAACTGCTCCGCGCAGGCCTCTAAGGGCGCTTTCAGATAGTTTGGCAGGTTGTTGATGAATTGCTGTACAAACCCTGCCATTTGAGCATCAGTGAGCGCAAAGAACTCTTTGACGGTTGAAAGCAGTGCGATCATGATTAGTCGCATAGAATGGTCAAAGGTTATTTCCGCTACTTCCTGGACATACAGGTAGAACAGTTCTCCGAGCGATCGGTGATCTGTGTTTGCCCT
>NZ_AUJX01000009.1 GCF_000424445.1 Oribacterium sp. NK2B42 | reverse complement strand
TGTCGGACTTGTCAGATGCAATGTTTGATGTTACAACGGGACCTTGAGGAGTGTAAGAACTTGACTTGAGGGTTAAAAATCTTAGGAAGTTAAGAGATAATAAAGACAAGGCGACGATGTGTGAAACAGCCAGTAGGCTGATTTTGCAAGTTGACATAAAAGAAAACTGGTTACGAGTTTGCAGACCATATGAGGTATTTGAATCAGTGTAGATATGGGTGAATAGTTAATATAGAGTGATGATACCATAGAGGTTTCGAAAATACATTTTCCGTATGCAATTGTTTTGACACAGGCCTGTGATTTGCAACAAAATCATGATGCAAAACAGAGATTGTTGAAAGGTGAAAAAGGGAATCAAGATAAGTTTCTGCTGTCGGCTATCGTTGCACCGGTATATAATTTTGAAGATTTTCTTCAAGGGGAACACTTGAGGCAATTGGGAATGAGGATGGTTGCGTTCCCAGGTAGAGCAAAGACACAAACTAAGAATCTGAAGAAAAATGGATTTACTGGTTAAGTAAAAAATTGCTTTTGAGGATGAATTATGAAGGAGATTAGCACATCTATTTCAACGTTTAAAAATATTATTGAAGCGGGATATTTATACGTTGATAAAACCAAATATATATATGAAATGGTAAAGCAACCTTTTGGGCAGTATTTTTTTTCCAGGCCTAGAAGATTTGGAAAAAGTCTTACTGTAAGTACATTAGAGGCGCTCTTTTCTGGAAAAAAAGACCTTTTTAAAGGATTGGATATCTATGAGAAACCTTATACATGGGAAGAATATCCAATAATTCATATTGACTTTAGTAGGATTGATAGTTCAACGGTTTCCATATTAGAAGAGGGAATAAAACTAAAGCTAGTTGGTATTGCAAACAAATATGAAGTCAAGATAACTGGAAGTTCTCCGGCATTGATGTTTGGAGAATTAATAGAAGCATTGTATTCAAAATGCGAAAAGGGGGTTGTAATACTTGTAGATGAATATGATCGTCCCATTACTAATAACATTGAAGATGGTAAGGGAATAAAGCAAATAAGTCGTATTATGGAAGCTTTTTACCAGATGATTAAAGGCTATGAGGCCATGGAGCGATTTGTTTTTATAACCGGAATAACACGTCTTAGTCAGGTCTCAATATTTAGTAAGCTAAATAATCTTGTAGATTTGAGCAGAAACAATTATTATTCAGATGCCGTTGGCTACAATGCCACAGAATTAGAAGACTATTTTGGCGAGTATATAGAAAAAGCGACTAAAAAACACAATTGTTCATTTGAAGAAATGAAAGAGAAACTTGCCATGTGGTATGATGGTTTTAAATTTTCCTATGATGGAGTGAAGGTTTATAATCCGGTTTCTATTGGGCGTTTTTTTAACGAGAATTTTGAATTTAGCAATTATTGGTATGCGACTGCAACGCCTGTGCTTCTTGTTAATTTTGCCAAAAAGCAGAAAATCACGCTTGAAAGTATTGAGAATGCAATAGTCACAGATATATCTTTAAACTCATTTGATATCAGAGCATTAAGTGAGAAAGATGTTGATTCTCAGATGATTACGTTGCTATTATTGCAGACGGGTTATTTGACATTTGGGGATCGGGAGGAACAAAATAATATTCCATCTTACAGGCTTGTTTATCCCAATAAAGAAGTACAGTTGTCTTTCGAAACGGATTTGGCTTCGGTGTATTCTGGTAAATCTATTTCTGAAATAGGAATTATTGCCTCAAATTTGCAAAAATTTGCACATGAAGGGAACGTGGATGGCATGATTGATGTTTTAAAGAGCACACTTGCCAGTGTCCCTTATGGAATTCAGTTGAAATATGAAAAATATTATCAATCCCTTATATATCTTATATTTAAGATGTGTGGGATGGAAGTAAGTCCTGAGGAAATGACAAATAACGGCAGAATAGATGCATCTTTGAAAGTTGGCAAGTATATCTATGTTATAGAGTGCAAAATTGACAAAACGGCAAAAGAGGCATTGAAACAGATTAATGACAAAAGATATGGCGATAAGTATTATAATGATTGCTTGAATGGATATAGTTTGATTAAGATAGGTATGAATTTTTCGTCGAGTGAGAAAGTGAGAAATATTGATAATTACTTGTTTGAAAGAGCGATATTTTGAAGCCGATGGAAGTAATATTTAAAAAATTCTGACTGAAATATTGTTGCTTACAGTATATGAGCTGATCAGGACGGGCTGAAATATTAGGAATAAAGAGTGGAGGTACCCATAAATGGAGCATCACGATATTGACCCATATACATTACCAAGGGATAAGCAAGCACTATACATAAACGAGCCTTGGTTGGTGGATAAAACTTTATTGGAACTTCCGCCACATGAGAAACCGGAAGAGGGAAAGCATAGTTCAGAGGCGGTAGAACTTGTTAGAGAGTTTGTTAAAAGACTTGAGGAAATTCCTGATGGCTGTGCTGAGTGTTTTTCGTTTGAGACTATAGATGAGATGTCGAGAGAGTATCTTGAAAATAGGTGATTCGGATGACTGATCTCTTCTCATCAAATCCGGATTCAATTGTAGATTCCAATCGAGTACTATACACAGCAAGTTCATTTGCCAGAAGCACTTTATTTCATCTTCAGGAAATAGGTGACCTTAATCTTAACTTCCTAAGATTTTTAACCCTCAAGTCAAGTTCTTACACTCCTCAAGGTCCCGTTGTAACATCAAACATTGCATCTGACAAGTCCGACAAAGCATGTCTTATTTCTTGAATGGCATCGTTCAGTTTCCTGTTAGCGTACTCATTCTTGCCGTTGATCATCACAGTTTCCATAATTGCCACATCAGCTTCAAGTTCACCCATTATTTGGCTTACAAATCGTGAACCGTGTATCGGGAATTTTTTATAAACTTTTGTTTTGGTAGGTTGACATACGGAGGATTATTTGCAGTACCGAAAAATAGTATATTTTTATTAACTTGTGAATGCCGATTTTAGAAATGTAGATTTGATGTTATAATGAATAAGGTAATCTAGAGGATTTTGAGAAGGGACGGGGAGTGCCTGTCTCGATTAAATAGATATTTTTAATTATGATTCATAAAATTGAACAGCCAAATTACTAGAATACGAAATTTTTAAAATAATCATGGAGGAATTAAACGATGCTTAAGGATGTCCAATTGGATTATACATATGGCTTACTTTCAGGTCTTACAGAAGAAGAACTGAATGCAGTGCAGGCTGTGATTATAGCTTTTTTGAATAAGAATATTGCCGGTAGTGTATCTGGTAAAATTTCTCCATTTAGACCTCAGACGGAGGAACAGTTGTTGGCAAGAATTGATCATTCCATTGCGCAAATCGAAGCCGGATTAGTTACGGATTCGGAAAAATTTGAAGAAGAGATGCTTGCGGGGATTCCGGAATGAAGACGTATCGAGTAGTTGTTACTGATGATGCCAAGCAGGATTTTCGGAGGTATCGGGATTATCTGATATATGTCAAAAAGAGTAGTCAGGCAGCAAGGAATCTGGTTAATGATTATAGAGAGACCAGAAAGAAACTGGAGACTGTAGCAGACAGTTTGAAAGATCCGGAAAGTGAGAAACTGAAGCAAAAGAGATTAAAAAGGATCAATTTTCTGAAACACGATTATTTCCTGTTATATCGAATTGATGGTGATATAGTGTCGATTATCAACATGTTTCATTCACTGGAAGACTATGAGAACAAGTTGAACTAATGGATATTCTTGTGCGGCTGAGCCGCCCAGCTGTACCACACATTGCTACCTGTCACCATAAAAATTTTATAAACTTTTTGTTTTGGGCTATTGACGAAGGAATTGCTTAAATATAAAATCCGAAAAATAGTATATTTTTAAATAGATTTGCTATTGGATGACGTTATGAATAAAACAACAGATGAATCAGTTATGAGTGAAAGGAACGTAAGATGGAAATGAGTACATATGAGGCAACTGTTTCTATGATTCGAGATCTTCCTGATAATGAGTTGTTACTCGTTAAAGAATTTATTAAGCGTATCACATCAAAAGATGAGATTAGGAAAGAAATGTATAATCCATATAAACCCTTAACCAGAGAAGAAGTTATAGAACAATTGGCTATTGCAAAAAAACACTCTGATGAAGGCAGAGTCATGGAAGGACATAGGGCATCTGCGAATATTAGGGAAAAGTACGGATTATGAAGGGGAACTATAAGGTTATAGTAACTGATGATGTACAAGGCCTGGATAAAGCAATGAAGGCTTAAGGAAAACGAAAATGAATATAAGAGACAGAATTTTTCAAAAAATTACTGAGATGAACATGACCCAGAAGGATTTTGCCAATAAGACCGGTATTCCTGAGACAACAGTTAGTGACTGGAAGAAGAAAAAGACAAACCCGACATCAGATAAGATCCTTGTAATATGTAAGGTCCTTAATGTGACCCCGGAATGGCTTTTGAGTGGTATTGAAGTGAATGGGACAAGGAGTAATCCGGCTTCAATCATTGCGGTCGATAGACGTACAGAAGCGGGAGAATTAATTTCCACTTATAATTCGTGTGATGCCGAAATGCAGGCTAGAATACTGGGTTATGCTCAGGCTATGTCAAGGATGATGAAAGAGAAAAAAGAGGGAAAACAGTGATTTGATGATTCTTAAGCCAAGATTTTTTGCAGTCAGAATCCGTATAGTGGGAGAAATATGAGCAGAAAGAAGAGAATATGGTATCCGGTGTGATTATTATTGTACTAGAGCTCGGGCCGGAGACATTATAATAAAAAACCACGGATTTATGCCAAAAGAGTTTTGAATTCCGGCGCGGATCCGTGGAATTCATAGAGATAAGTTGGATTGAAATGACATTAAATTGATTGTTTACGTAAGACAACATTTGTGAAAATAATCGGAGTGTTAGCAAATGGCCAGACCTAAGAAACGACCACATTATGATCTGGATAAGATTATGAATAATCTGTTGGATGCGGTAACTGAATCATATGAGGAAACCGGAGAGCTGAAACAGACGACAGCTGAATTTGATATGTCACCTTTGAAGATCCGAAAGCTGCTTATTACATCCGGAGCATACAGCAATGAAATATCAAAAGAAGTAAATGATTTGCGTGCCGCCGGGAAGAGTATAGCGGATATTCAGGAGCTTACGGGCCTTAAGAAATCATCTGTAAACGGATATCTGCCGTATACGAAGTCGATATATAAGGCGGAAGAATTGTCGATAAATGCAGAGCGGATTAGTATATATCGAAGCAGGCAGCAGGCGGTAAGGAATCTGATGGAGTGTATGAGCGAACATGCTCTTTGGGATGCGGTTGTGGCATTCCAAAAGTATCCTTTCCATACCGTAACAGGACTGCCTTTTACCTATGAATTAAAGAAAGGCCGGAATGGTGATTACAACAGAGAACTTATTATAGACAGAAGAAGCGAGAGTAAGACAATTGTTTGGAGTTCTGTGATGAGGGCATTTGAAAAGGCGGTTGAATTACGGGGGGAGATTGTTTTGCGACCCAAGGCTCTGGGGGATATCAGGGGCGTGTCTTATATTTACCCGATGTTGTATCGGTTTGGAGTTATAGAAGTGCCAGAGGCAGCTGCAGGAAAGATGGAGGTTAAGAGGCCGTTGTTGAGGAAAGGATAGATGTCTGTAGGTTGTAATCATGAATTTCCATACCATATAGTAAAGTGATATACTATAATCACGTATTGATAAATGATGAATTAAAATAAGACGTACAGAGTAGGAGTCGATATAATATGCCAAAATCCCCTGATTTTCAGAAACCCGTGACCAAAACCGTGGAGTGCCCCTTTTGCAAAAAAAGTTTCAAGGAAAGTTAAAAGGCGGAAGATATATAGAGATTTTGGAGTTGAGGTGATTACATGCTAAGAGTATGGTTTGGAGATAGGGAAAACACTATATACAACACATCAATTTTTTTTTAAAAACAGATATATGGATGATTGGATAACCGATGACTTTGTAAAAAAGGTCATATTGGACGTAGATCATTCAGAAATGATTGATGCAAATAGCATTAAAAGTCCTGTGCTCGGTAATATTTCGCCACTTCAGTTATCGGGAGGAGTCAAAGCACTGATACTTATGAAACATTTTCCGGGTAAGATATTCAACGCATCTAATTGTGGAGATAATTGTTCAAAATG
Organism: Oribacterium sp. NK2B42; assembly: GCF_000424445.1. Lineage (GTDB taxonomy): Bacteria > Bacillota > Clostridia > Lachnospirales > Lachnospiraceae > Oribacterium. The sequence goes on along the minus strand of NZ_AUJX01000009.1, from coordinate 100,408 downwards.
GATACTTAAGCTTGGAGAAGAGCGGGACTTTACGATAAATCTCTTTCATGTTATGGATTTCGGACCCGGTGAATTTGATATCAGGATTTTGAATCACAGGGATTTGATAGTTCATAATATGCAGGAGTTCCTGCTTGCCGGAGCAGATTATTTACGAAGATCAAAACCGGAGGAAATAAATGCGCGGAGAGTATAAGATCAGGGTCAAGAATAGTCGAAACAGCTACTCTTTTTCATTAAAACGTAATCTTACCGTCCTTAGAGGTGAGAGCGGCAGAGGCAAGACAACACTTTTCGATATGATACGAGAATATAACAGGTACGGGAAGGAAAGCGGTGTAAGTATTTCGTGCGATAGAGAGCTTTTGGCTATTGAAGGTGATCGGTGGGAAGAAAATATTCAAAGTAATCCCGGAAAAAACATAGTTATAGATGAGGATAGCAGATTTATAAGGTCAAAGGATTTTGCAGATACCGTTAAAGGAAGTGATAATTATTATCTGCTAATTACGAGAAATTATCTGGAGCAGCTGCCAATAAGTGTTGATGAGATATATGAAGTGGCAGGTGCAAAGAATAAAAGCCTGAAAAAGATATATACTGAAATTGATAGGATGTATGTTGATCCGGCTAAGGAATATTGAGATGTTTGAAGAGGGGAGTGTACATATGATTACTTTGGGTGGACCCATAACATAATCAGTTCCCCTTACAGGACGCTTAAGATATTCGGAAGCATGGACAAATAAATAGGTGGTTTCTGTGCTTTACAGAACCTTAATATCACGTAGCCATATATTTACGTTTATAGAGGATAGCAAATGATTATACATCCGATACCTCCTTTGTACGATGAAAACTCGAAAGTGCTTATTCTCGGCAGCTTTCCCTCAGTTAAATCACGAGAGGCACAGTTTTTTTACGGGCATCCACAAAACAGATTTTGGAAGGTCATGGCCGCTGTTTTTCATGAAAGAGTACCTGATACAGTTTCTGAAAAACGTGATTTTCTTTTGAGGAATCATGTTGCTCTGTGGGATGTTATTCATTCCTGTGAGATTGTAGGCTCATCGGATTCAAGTATAAAGAATGTTATGCCAAATGATCTTAGTATCATACTTGATGCAGCACATATTGAAAGAGTGTTTGTGAATGGTAAGACTGCAGAAAAGTATTATAAGAAATATATAGAAAAGACTCTTGGAATCAAAGCTTTTTGCCTGCCCTCAACAAGCCCGGCCAATGCTTCGTGGAGCATTGACAGGTTGATTAATGCATGGAAAGTAACAAAGTGGGAGTAATACCCCCCATGCGAAAGTATGAGTGTTAGGTTAAGAAAAATCAAGATGAACGAATGGAAAGTTTTATCCGTGCTAATCTGAGGTCAGGGAGTTCTTCAGACGTTAAACAGATAGAAAAGGAAATTGATGGAGTCTTTTACGCCTATGGCGATAGGACGGGATTGATAAAAGAAAATATGATAATAGTTCAAAATTTTACAGAGATTATTTTGGAGATAATGTAGCGTTGTTGATAGATTCAATTAAAATGTATCAGAGGTTAAAGGGGAAAAGCCATCATAAGATGGTATGAAAGGCAGTAGTCATTAAACAATAGGCTTTACAAAATGGAGGATTACATATGATTAAAAATCAATGGTATGCAGTTCTTTCATCTCATCAACTCAGGAAGGGAAAGATTATAGGCGTCAGGAGATTCGGTGAGGATATAGTTTTTTTCAGGACAGAGAGTGGAGAGATAGGCTGTCTTAACAGTAGGTGCGCGCACAGGAAAGCCTCTCTTGAAAAAGGCTGGATCAGTAATGAACATATCAAGTGTCCGTTTCACGGCATAGAATATGATATTAATGGTAAATGTGTGTATGTTCCGGCTGAAGGAAGAGCTTCGGTTTATGACCATTCAAGATTTCATATGAGACATTATCATACAAGGGAGATAGGTGGTATCATCTTTGTATGGTATGGTGAGGGAGAACCTGATAAAGATCCGGATGTATTTGATGTGATTAAGGATTCATCCTACAGCTATGATCATATGGAGGACTTTTGGTCTGTTGACTACTCGAGGGTCATAGAGAATCAGCTTGATGTTTCGCATCTTGCATTTGTTCATCGTGATACCATTGGACGTGGAAATAAAACACTGTGTAACGGACCGAAGGTGGTATGGATTGACAGAAACACACTTGAGACCAGTGCCGACAATGAAGATGATGTGGGACAGACTCCTAAATCTTCTGAAGAGAGCGTGCTAAAAAGTACAAATCTGACATTTAAGTTTCCCAATATGTGGCTTAATCATGTCACCGATAAGCTGATGATACTTGCATTTTTTATACCGGTTGACGATGAACATGCAATTATCGCATTGAGATTCTACAACAGATTTACGGGAATTAAGGCTATAGACAGGGTGATAGCCATATTAGGAAGTATTGCCAACAGAATCGTTGAACGGCAGGATAAACGGATCGTAGAGACTGAGCTTCCGAAGAAAACCGGAATGTTCATAGGAGAATGTCTTTTGGCGTCGGATCTGCCCATACTTGAATACAGAAGGAGAAGGGCTGAACTTCAGAAGGAAAGTACAGTGAAGTATGATGCTTATGCATCGGCTTCTTCTGATGATAAATCAAATGTTGGAGCCGGAACTTTTGATCATGAGTTTTTGAGGAAATTGAGTTTTCAGAAAGGAGATGTGATTATGTCTGAAAACAACATTGTAACTGATGGCAATGAACCTGGCAGAAAAGCTGAGATGAATACCAAGGCAATGTACAGGCTTTCTTATGGTCTTTTTGTATGTACTGTGAAGAATGGCAAAAAGACCAATGGCTGTATCATCAATACTGCGATTCAGGTGGCATCTTCGCCTAACCGGATTTCAATTGCGGTAAACAAGGCAAATTACACCCATGACATGCTGAAAGAAACAGGTCGCTGCAATGTTTCTGTCATAAGTACAGAAGCGGAGTTCGAGCTTTTCAAACACTTCGGTTTTCAATCCGGAAGAGATGTTGATAAGTTTGACGAGAGCTTCAATGCGAAGGATTACAGGATTGCGGAAAATGATATTCCTTATATAACAAAGGGAACCAATGCTTACTTCTCATTGGAAGTGAAAGAATCCGTGGATCTAGGCTCCCATACCTTGTTTATATGTGAACCGGTCATGATGGAGGTGCTGTCGGATGCTGCTTCCTGCACCTATGAGTATTATCAGAAGAACATCAAACCTAAGCCCCAGCCTGTTGGAAAAACAGCAACAGGGAAGACTGTATGGAGATGTACCATCTGTGGATACGAATGGGAAGGGGAAGAGCTGCCGGATGATTTCATTTGTCCGATATGCAAGCATCCAAAAGCAGATTTTGAAAAGATAATAAGATGATGAGCAGCATAACATTCACAGACGCGCAGCCACTTATGCTATCTCACATAATCAAAGCTTAAACAGTTTTATTGAGGATGCGGTTGAGGAAAAATTGGCGCGTGTATGAGCCAACATTAAGTAAAAGAGGAGGGAATACCATGTGTACAGCGGTATCATATAAGACGAAAAATCATTATTTTGGAAGAAACCTGGATCTTGAATTTTCCTATCATGAGACAGTTACGGTGACACCAAGGAAAAAGCAGTTTTATTTCCGGCACCTGGGTGTCATCAAAGAGCATCCGGCAATGATCGGCATGGCTTATGTTGTGAATGATTATCCGCTGTATTACGAGGCTTCCAATGAATATGGTGTCAGTATCGCAGGACTGAATTTTCCGGAAAATGCACATTATAACAGTCCGATGGATGGGAAGGACAATGTTGCTTCATTTGAACTGATTCCATGGATTATGTCCAATTGTAAAACAGTGGGAGATGCGAAGAAACTGCTGTCTAAGATCAACATAACTTCGGATGCCTTCAGCGAAAAGCTTCCCCCGTCACCTTTACATTGGATGATTGCGGACTCGAAGGAGTGTATCGTATTTGAGCAGACTGTATCCGGCGGGCATATATATGATAATCCGGCGAAGGTGATGACGAACAATCCTGCATTTGATTATCAGCTTACTCATCTTTCGGATTATATGAGTTGTTCTGCTTCTGAACCTGAGAACGTTTTTGCGGGTGATATCGCCATGAAACGATATAGCCGTGGCATGGGCGGCATAGGGATCCCCGGAGATCTTTCTTCTGCCTCAAGGTTTGTCAAGGTTGCGTTTACAAGGCTTAATTCGTACACGACAGATGATGAGTCTGCAAGTGTTTCACAGTTCTTTAAGATACTGGGTTCTGTTGAACAGCAAAAGGGCTGCTGCCGGCTGGGGAAGAATGATGATGGTTCACCGGTTTGTGAATACACCATTTACAGCTCATGCTGTAATACCGATAAGGGGATTTATTACTATACGACCTATGAGAACAGTCAGATAACTGCTGTGGATATGTATCATGAGGATCTGGACGGCGTTCATGTTGTGATATATGAGCTTGTTAAAGGGCAGCAGATAAGGTGGGAGAATTAGCCTTCGCAAGTATAAATGATGAAATGATATATCTGATCACAGCATATATACCTGATTCGGATAGATGGGAAACAGATTGGAAAACCAGAAAGCCGCATAGGAGAACATAATTCATCCATACTCATGAAAAGACTATCGTCGACATTTTTACCAGATTCCGTCAGAAATTTTGATAATAATGCCTCTCACGTCTGCCAAAGAGACATGATGAGCAGCATAACATTCACAGACGTGCAGCCATTTATGCTATCTCACATAATCAAAGCTTAAACAGTTTTATTGAGGATGCACCCTGTATCATCGATAAAACCTATTGACTAAGTAGGAAATTATAACTATAATACCTACCATATAACTAGGCGAAAGGAACTTAGATCATGTCTAAATATATTTATATGGATAATGCTGCGACTACACGGGTCACTCAGGAAGTGTTTGACGCCATGAAGCCGTATTTTTGTGAGCAGTTTGGAAATCCATCGAGTGCTTATGAGTTTTCCGGAAAGATAGCAGAAAAAGTGGCTGAAGCCAGGAAAGCCATCGGAAAGGTCATAGGAGCAAAGGAAAATGAGATATTTTTTACCAGCGGAGGCAGTGAGTCGGATAACTGGGCCATAAAGGGTGTTGCTGATGCTCTCCGTGAAAAGGGCAATCACATTATCACCACTCAGATCGAGCATCATGCGGTTCTTCATACCTGCGAATTTCTGGAGAAGAGGGGCTTCGAGGTCACCTATCTTCCTGTGGATGATAAAGGTCTCGTCAATGTCTCTGACCTCAGGAAGGCCATCAGACCAACAACCGTTCTTATTTCGGTTATGTTTGCAAACAATGAGATCGGTACTGTTGAGCCTGTAAAGGAAATCGGCAGGATAGCCCATGAGCACGGCATTTATTTCCACACAGATGCGGTTCAGGCCTTCGGACATCTTCCGATAGATGTTAATGAAATGAACATTGATCTTATGTCAGCAAGCGGACACAAGATAAACGGTCCCAAGGGTATCGGCTTTCTTTACATAAGAAAAGGCGTAAAGATCACAAATCTGATCCACGGCGGCGCACAGGAATCCGGAAAGCGTGCGGGTACCACCAATGCCGCCGGCATTATCGGCTTCGCCAAGGCTGCAGAGCTTGCGGTAAAAGATATGGAAAAGACCGTGGCTTATGAGAGCAGACTCAGGGACAAGCTGATCGCAGGTGTGACAGCAGGGATTCCATATACACGTGTTAACGGAGATCTCACAAACAGACTGTCCAACAACGTGAATTTCTGCTTTAGATTCATCGAGGGAGAGTCACTGCTCATCCTGCTTGACCAGAAGGGCATCTGTGCATCCTCCGGATCTGCATGTACCTCCGGAAGCCTGGATCCGTCTCATGTGCTTCTGGCCATCGGACTTCCGCATGAGATAGCACACGGTTCCCTGAGACTGACTTTATCAAAGGATACCACCGAGGAAGACATCGACTATGTTGTGGAAAGCTTAAAGGAGATAGTGGGAAGACTCAGAATGATGTCACCACTGTACGAGGATTTTGTTAAGAAGAATAAGGAGGCCGGCGTATGAGCCAGGTAACAGAATACAGTAAAAAGGTAATGGATCATTTTTCAAATCCGAGAAATGTGGGAGAGATAGAGGATGCAGCAGGTGTGGGTACAGTTGGTAATGCCAAGTGCGGAGACATTATGAGAATGTATCTCGATATCGACGAGAACCAGGTGGTTAGGGAGGCCAAGTTCAAGACCTTCGGCTGCGGTGCTGCTATAGCCACCAGCTCCATGGCTACAGAGCTTGTCAAGGGAAAGACTGTGCAGGAGGCTCTCGAGGTCACCAACAAGGCAGTTATGGAGGCCCTGGACGGACTTCCACCTGTGAAAGTACACTGTTCTCTTCTTGCCGAACAGGCAATTCACGCTGCATTATGGGATTATGCCGAAAAAAATGATATAAAGATAGAGGGACTTAAACCGCCTGTCAATGACATCGACGAGACGGAGGAGTTCTACAAGATGCAGGGAGAATAAAGCGCCGGCAGGGACTGACGCTTTATTGAATCTGTGCAGGGCGATGCCTGCGCCGGCGGCATTGGTTTAAAATAAAGCGTAAGTTTTGATATCGGAGGACTTTTATGATTTCAACAAGAGGACGTTATGCGTTAAGGGTTATGGTGGACATAGCACTGACCCAGGGGGACGGTTATGTGCCCATGAAGGATGTGGCGGAGAGACAGGGGCTGTCCCTGAAATATCTGGAGCAGATCTTACCGCCCCTGACAAAAAACGGACTTATAGTGGGGCTGCAGGGCAAAGGCGGCGGATACCGTCTGACGAGAAAGCCTGAAGAATACAGGATCAGCGAGATTCTGGAGCTTACCGAAAAGGAGCTTGAGCCTGTAAGCTGCCTTACCAAAGGGGCGGCTGAATGTGAAAGAAGGTCAAGCTGCAGGACAATTGGATTCTGGGAGGGCCTGGACAAGGTCATAAAGGATTATCTTGAATCGAAGACACTTAGGGATCTAATGTAAAAAATGAACCACCGGAGACAGTTCCCGACTGTGAGGACCGTCTCCGGTGGTTTTTTGAAAAAATATTCTGATAAAAACTATCTATTTTGTATATTTATTTTAATATGGCAACAGATTCGGCGGGATAATGTTATTATAAATAACATTATCCTGCCGACTTTCGTTGTTCAGGGTGATTACACGCATAAAAATGTAAAATATATTGCAAAACTTTTGGCGATGTCTTATACTGACTTTACTTTTATAGAAAACTGTTTTTGTTATTTTAAATAACACAATAAGGAGAGTGTACAGTATGAAGACATTATCACAGGAAAAGCTTGCGGAGCTTGTGAACTCCGGGCGTAAAGAGAAGAAAATGACACAGCAGCAGCTTGCGGACGCAACAGGCATTAATCGCGCCATGTTAAGCCATATTGAGTCCATGGAGTATGTACCCTCCATACAGCAGCTTGAAAAGATGGGGTCTGTCCTGGGCTTTGACCCTACGGAGGTTTTTCTGGATCATGATGGTTCCATGAACTTAGAGGCGAGATCTCCTATGAATATCGCGGTGGCGGGTACAGGCTATGTGGGGCTTTCCATTGCCACACTGCTGGCACAGCATAACCGTGTTACTGCGGTAGATATCATCCCTGAGAAGGTAGAGCTTATCAATAACAGGAAATCCCCGATCCGGGATGAATATATAGAGAAGTATCTGGCGGAAAAGAAGCTTGACCTTACGGCGACTCTTGACGGAGAGGCAGCTTACAGGGATGCGGATTTTGTTATCATTGCGGCGCCTACAAACTATGATGCAAAGAAGAATTTCTTTGATACAAGCGCTGTTGAAGCGGTGATAGAACTGGTGCTCAAGGTGAATCCCGATGCCATCATGGTCATCAAATCCACCATTCCGGTTGGCTACACCGAGTCGGTAAGAAAAAAATATAACACCGAAAACATTATCTTCAGCCCGGAATTCCTTCGTGAGTCAAAAGCTCTTTATGACAATCTGTATCCTTCCAGGATCATCGTCGGAACTGACAAGGGTAATGAACGACTGGTTGAGGCAGCCCATACTTTTGCGGCACTTCTTCAGGAGGGTGCCATCAAGAAGGGCATAAGCACCCTCTTCATGGGTCTCACGGAAGCTGAGGCTGTAAAGCTTTTTGCCAATACTTATCTTGCGCTTCGTGTTTCCTATTTTAATGAGCTTGATACCTATGCGGAATCAAAGGGACTTAATACAAAGGACATCATCGATGGTGTAAGCCTGGATCCAAGGATCGGTACGCATTACAACAATCCTTCCTTTGGCTATGGCGGATATTGCCTGCCGAAGGATACAAAGCAGCTTCTTGCAAACTATAAGGATGTTCCGGAGAATCTGATCGAGGCCATCGTGGAGTCCAACAGGACCCGTAAGGACTTCATTGCCGACCGAGTGCTCGATATCGCGGGAGCTTATGGAAACTCCGAGGGGTTTGACCCTGATAAGGAGCATGAGGTAGTTGTGGGGGTTTACCGCCTCACCATGAAATCCAATTCCGACAACTTCAGGCAGTCATCTATTCAGGGTATCATGAAAAGGATCAAGGCAAAGGGTGCAAAGGTAATAGTATTTGAGCCTACACTTCCGGATGGAACGACCTTTTTCGGCTCTGAGGTTGTAAATGACCTTTCGGAGTTTAAAAAGAGAAGCGGCGCCATCATTGCAAACAGATATAATGAGTGCCTTGATGACGTGAAGGATAAGGTCTATACAAGGGATCTTTTTGGAAGGGATTGACGGTGACAGATTATGACTAAGGAAAAGATAGATTTAAACGGAAAAACAATACTTATCACCGGGGCGGCCGGTTTTATAGGTTCGAATCTTGCCATCAGGGTTCTAAGGGATTTTGCTGATGTTACAGTAGTGGGTTTTGACTGTATAACAGATTATAATCCGGTTGAACTTAAGGAGTGGCGGCTTAAGGAGGTTGGGAAGGCTGCGGATGAAACCGGAAACACGTGGGTTTTTGTCAAGGCGGATCTTTCGGACAGCAAGGCGGTGTCAGATGTATTTACAGAATATAAACCCTCTGTTGTTGTAAACCTTGCGGCTCAGGCAGGCGTCAGGTACTCCATTGATCATCCGGACACCTATATTAACAGTAATATCATTGGATTTTACAATATCCTGGAGGCCTGCCGTCATTCCTATGATGGCGGTGAGGCCGGAGTTGAGCATCTGGTATATGCATCAAGCTCTTCCGTATATGGCGGAAACAAAAAGGTTCCTTTCAGTACGGATGACAAGGTGGATAACCCGGTTTCTCTGTATGCGGCTACAAAAAAGAGCAACGAGCTTCTGGCTCATTCTTATAGCAAGCTTTACAATATTCCTTCGACTGGGCTCAGGTTTTTTACGGTTTACGGTCCTGCGGGAAGAACGGATATGTTCTATTTCAGTGCCACTGACAATCTTCGTGCCGGGAAGAATATAAAGATCTTCAACTTCGGTAATTGTAAACGTGATTTTACCTATATTGATGACATCGTTGAGGGAGTTCTGAGGGTAATGCAGGGAGCGCCTGAGAAGGCAGTTGGCGAGGATGGACTGCCTGTTTCGCCCTATGCGGTTTACAACATCGGAGGCGGCACTCCGGAGAATCTTCTTGATTATATCACCGTGCTTCAGGAGGAGCTGATCCGTGCGGGAGTCCTGCCGGCTGATTATGATTTTGAAGCCCACAAGGAGCTTGTACCCATGCAGCCCGGGGATGTGCCTGTGACTTATGCGGACAGTGAAGCCTTGGAAAGAGACTATGGCTTCAGGCCGGCCATTGGCATCAGGAAAGGGCTTAGGAAGTTCGCAGAGTGGTATAAAGAGTTTTATGGTTGAAGCTACATATGATATACTGTACCTATATAAATATTTTGTTGCGTGTATATACAGAAAGGAGATTGCACCATGGCAGATAACAAATGGAGATGCAGAGCAGAGGACCTGAAGGGCACAGAGACTGAAAAGAACCTTCAGGCTGCTTTCGCCGGAGAATCGGAGGCAAGAAACAAGTATACCTTCTTCGCCTCAAAAGCAAAGAAGGAGGGCTTTGTCCAGATTTCCAATATTTTCGCAGAGACAGCAGCCAATGAGAAGGAGCATGCTGAAATCTGGTACAAGATATTGACCGGCATCGGAAGCACTGTTGACTGCCTGAAGGAAGCAGCAGATGGTGAGGGCTACGAGTGGAAGGAAATGTATCCTTCATTCGCAAAGAAAGCAAGAGAAGAGGGCTTTGATGAAATAGCTGAGCTTTTTGAGGGCGTCGCTGCCATTGAAAAGGAACATGAAGAGAGGTACAGAAAGCTTCTTAAGAACGTTGAAGATAAGCTTGTATTCTCCCGTGACGGCGACTGCGTATGGCAGTGCAGTAACTGCGGACACATCGTCATCGGAAAAGAAGCTCCGGAGGTCTGCCCCGTATGCAATCACCCGAGAGATTATTTCCAGCTGAAGCCCGAGAATTATTAATATTATCGCAAGGAGGTACAGAGAAATGAAATTTTACAAACTCGAAGATCAGGTCGTGATTTCAGACAAGAGCTTATCGGTAGGTGAAGAGCTGGTTGCCAATACAACTGATGCAGCCAACGAAAAGCATGTTCCTGTCATCAGTCAGGATGGCAATACTGTTACAGTATGTGTTGGATCAGTTGAGCACCCCATGCTGCCGGAGCATTTTATCGGATGGGTTCTTCTTGAAACAGAGTGTGGCTTCCAGATCCATTATCTGAAGCCGGGCATGAAGCCGGAAGCTGTTTTCGAGGTAAACGAGAAGGTTGTTGCAGCCTATGAGTACTGCAATCTCCACGGTTTGTGGAAGGCAACTGTTTGATGAATCCGGGAGGTTAAGATATGATGTACGTTTGTAATGTTTGCGGTTTTATCTATGATGAAGAGAACGGAGACCCTGATAACGGAGTAGCAGCAGGAACAAAGTGGGAAGACGTTCCTGAGGACTATGTTTGTCCTTTATGTGGTGTGGGTAAGGATCAGTTCTCACCACAGTAAGAAGAGTTTCTGAGGCAGGTGCAGCGGCACCTGCCTTTTTTCTGCACATCTTTGATGGTTAGTAACAGTTTAGCCGTGGCACAGGCTGGGTCGAGCCGGCGGGCATCCGGTTTAACTGTTACGACTGTTAAAAGGAATCGGTAAGGATTCTCTCCTATAGATTTGCATAAGTCAAAAAGAGGCTGTATACTAACGTGATAAAAGATATAAGCCGCTGTATATGGTTTCCAAATATGATATACCGTTTCTGAAACCGGAATAAGTTACATATGGCGCTAACAAAACCAAGGACTGGACGAAGGGTAATATGACGAAAAAAGAACGATTCAAAAACATAATAAAAGAGGTCTATACCCTCATAAGTCTGGTTATAGCATTCGTTACAGCGGCGCTGATATGGTATTGGAACGTTGCCCCCGGTTGGGTGGAGGGATTCTTCGGCTACAGAACCCTTACCTTGGTCGGAATCATGTTTTCTGTGGTATATCTCTTCTTCGCAAAGATGTACGACGCTCACAAGATCGGCCTTTACCGACTCCAGGAGCTGGCTTTTTCACAAATGCTTTCCTTCAGCATCGGTGACTTCTGCCTTTTCGTGGCTACCTTCTTCTGGTTCCACAACTTCAGCCGCATAAGCCTGAGATTCTTCCTTCTCGGCTTCGTGCTTCAGTTTTCAACTATAGGTCTTGTGACCTTTGTCTGTAACCGTCTCTATGCAAGATTCGATGAACCGCGAAAGATAATGATCGTTTACGGTTCACAGGACTATCACAGACTACTGAAAAAGATGAAGGAGAAAAAATACCGTTACCAGATCCTGGGAACCTTTGAGGACACGACGGATCCGGAGATCATTTTCAGGACACTGAGAAAATGCAAAGACATTTACCTTTGCGATGTTTCCGGGGAATTGGAAAAAAAAGTGACGATCTTCTGTGATGCTCATCATAAAGATATGCATATGTCCATGGATATGTCTGACCTACTGAAACTTAGCCACGAGGTATCCCACACCTTCGATACCCCGTATCTCAGGAACAGGAAAATGCCGGAGGCCTGGTACTATGCCGGAGTCAAGCGCACCGCCGATGTCATCATAGCCCTCCTCGGGATAATGCTTCTGTCCCCCATCCTCATCATCACGAGCATTCTCATAAAAACCCATGACGGAGGTCCGGTCCTTTACAGCCAGAAGCGCCTCACTAAGGATGGCAGAGTTTTTGACATTTATAAGTTCAGAAGCATGAAGGTGGATTCTGAAAATGGCGTCGCCCGTCTCGCCAGTAAAAACGACGACAGAATCACCCCTGTGGGAAAGGTTATCAGAAAACTCCGGATCGACGAACTCCCTCAGCTCTTCAACATCCTGAAGAACGATATGTCCGTAGTCGGTCCGAGACCCGAACGCCCTGAGATAGCAGAGCAGTACGAGAAAGAAATCCCGGAATTCAGCCTAAGGCTCAAGGTTAAGGCAGGCCTCACCGGATACGCCCAGGTTTACGGCAAGTACAACACCACTCCTCTGGATAAACTGAAGCTGGATCTGCTCTACATCTCCCAGAGGTCAGTGCTTTTTGACCTCAGGATCATTTTCTACACCCTGAAGATCGTCTTTATCCCCGAAAGCTCGGAAGGCATTTCCGAAGACCAGATCACAGCACTGGAAAGCAGCAAGGATGAGGATCAGTCGTAACAGTTCAGCCGACCCTTGTTTAATGAAGAACAAAGTTAATTAGGTTTTTAGGACAATTCGGTACCGCTGGTTGACTTCTTTGCTGTTTTCTGTATTTGCAGTCAACATGATAAGTACTCATGTTTGACCTAATGTCCCATAATGCAATTTTAGGTCATATCAGAAAAAGGACTCGACTGACTCATTAACGTAAAAACTATGTTTAAGTCAATGATTCACAACTACATGTTTGACCCATTTAGGATTATTTTAAATTGCGGTCAGACAGGAATTCAAAAAATGTTGACTCAGATAACGGAAACCCAAATTTGAGTCATTCAGGCTTAGTCCTATGTATGACTCAGATAACGGAAACCAGAACTTAAGTCATTCACACACAGATCATCACATGACTCAGATGATGCCATAAAGAGATTAAGTCAATCAAAAGGCAATAATCGTTTCTGCTAATCAGATCGCAGCTTTCTACAACAGTTACACAGCTCTTGCCGATAATAAGGTGAGCGGCAGTAGTGGCGGAAACGGCATCACAAGATCCCAGGCTCTTAAGTCAGGTGTAAAGTTCGGGATCATTGGCCTGATCCTGGGTTTCTTCTTAGCCGCAGGCTTTATCGTATTTAAGGCAATCGTTGAAGATAAGATCACTAATGCCGGTGAGATCACTTATCTCTTCGGTCTCCGCATCTTCGGCGACTATAAGTCCCTTGGCAAGTCCAATGCTATCGCCGGACCCAAGTTTGCCGGTACCGCTGGAGCAGGCAATTCAGAACTTCGCGCCAATGCTATCGACAGCATGCTTTACAAGCTATCTTACGGGGATGCACTTCCGGATAAAGATAAGTTCTACGAAGTAGCCGCTGCCAATATAAAAACATTTGTGGCAGCCTTCAAGGATGAGGATATAAAGGAGATTTCCCTTATCGGAAGGATCGATCCCGACGCCCTCAGCAACATCGCAAGGTCTGTAAATACTATAAACGGTGACGAAACCGTAAAGGCAGCAGGTGACATCATTACAGACGCCGCAGCCATCAATGCCATCCGCGATGTAAAGTACACACTCCTCGCTGCTGACCGAAATACCTCCAAGAAGAATCTCAGCACCCAGCTTCAAAAGCTGAAAGGCCTAAAAAAGCAGGTCGCAGGAATCCTGCTCTTTGACTGATTTTCGCAAGGGGGATCAAGCCGTAATAGCTCAGCAGGCTCTGAGTTACTTAGTATAACGTATTTTGAGTTTCCGGCACCTTCAACGGACATGCCTGCTTGGTATTACAACGATAAAACTGTAAAATAATCCACCGTAGATGGTTCCCACAGGAGAACCGTCTACGGTGGATTTCTTTTGTGATTGATATTTTGTGTAAGTCAAACTCCATTACGAAATTAAGAATATTTTGTTGATGCTGTTCCTTCGTTTCTGATCATTCCTCTTCCTCGTCATCACTCTGGTCTTCATCCTCATATCCATCGCGCTCGATTACGTTGCTCTTGGGAGCATATTCCCTGGTGTCTGCTGTAGGAGAAACGGTCTGGGATGAATAGTTCTTAGGAATGTTTCCGCCGGGACCAAAGGAATCATTACTGGTGTTATTAACATCAGGCTCAGAGTACGTACTTGATGTCGAACTGCCTGCATTTGCTGAGGCATCGTCTGAAGCAGACGAACCTGAACCTGTGTTGGATTTTGCTGTTTTATATATCGTTGCAACAATTTCCGATGATGAAACACCGGTACTTATAGTTGACTTCGATGATTTAGAATTGCTTGAACTTGAGCTCTTTGATGATTTCGTTGACGTAGAAGTCGAGGTATCATCAGAGCTGCCTGACCCCTTCTTTTTCGGAGTTGAATACCTCTGTGTGATCAGCTGCATACCATCCGCCGAATAAACGTAGGAATCATTAGCGGTATTAACATTGGTGCCCATGGATGTGGGAACGATGGAGGCTCCATGGATAAATGCTCTTGTCATGGGCACAATTCCTGAGTACCAGGAACCGTCAGGTCCCACCACATAACCGTCCGGGGTCACTGTATTGGTGTAGAGGTATCCCCTTTCGTCGAAGGCGTAGCACAAATATATCCCGTCTCCGTCATTGTCTATCCATTCCCAGGCGTTCTGAGGGTAGGTTCCGTCGTCATGAACATACCAGTAGCCGGTCTCATTCGCCATCCAGTGCCCCGCAAGCCCGGTGAGAGTGCAGGCGGCACTCACCGAAATGCAAGCGATGCCGGTTCTTATAAAGTTAAACAATTTTCGATTTCTCATAACAGTTTCCTCGCTGAACTCTGATCTTTTTTTCATAATTTTATCTTAATGATATTTCGCTTTTTTTCAGACCAAATATAACATTTTCGCCCCCGGAATAAGATGAAATTTAGTTTTCAAAGTCTTAAGGTTTTTGTAGAGGGTTTTAGAGTTATTTTAGGATTTGAAGAACAAAAAGCAACGAAGCATGAGCTTCGTTGCTTTCGGATTACAATATTCTGAAAAGATTCCGGGGATCTGAAGGGCATACGGGAAGTCAGGCCGGAGTTAGTGGTCAATCCTCCGCATATATCCTGATGGCCTTCGGAATGACCGAAACAGTAACTTCTTTCCTTGCGCCGCCGTATTCCCCGTCAAGGGTCCAGTCCATGTCACTGTCTGATATGAAGGTCACTTCACCGGTACGGAAGATCTTTATATGAGGATTGTCAAAATTACCATCGCCGGCTGCCATGAGGATCTCGCCGATATCCGGAAGGGCATCCGGTGCCTTGATGAGGATGACCTCGAAAAGACCGTCGCTAAGGGAAGCATCGGCAAGAGCCGGAGTTTTGAAGCCGCCCACGGAGGTTGCATTGGAAACAGCTCCAAAGATATAGTCCCCTTCCTCGGAGGCTCCGTCGTGGATTACCTTTAGATGATGGCGTGACTGAAGGGAAGCCGGAGCAGATGCTACACCATTGATGAGATAAGCAAGATAACCGAGAAGATTTTTCTGATCCTGAGGCGTAGCATAACTCACATTGGTAAAAGCCCCGAAGGCAGCAACGTAATTAAAGTATTTATCCTCGAAGGAGCCTATGTCCAGGCGGTAAACTCTGCTTTTCTTCACTCCGTGGATGATCTTTGTCACATCCCCGCTGAGACCGAGAGTCTTTGCATAGTCATTGGTGGTGCCGCTTGGAATGTAAAGCACCGGAATGCTGGTTTTCCCCTTGTCGGTTGCCTCCATGAGGGCATTCACCACATGATTGAGCGTCCCGTCGCCGCCGATGCAGGCCACAAGCTTCACCTTTTTTTTATATTCCCTGATGATGTTCTCGGAAGTGATATTCTTGGCCGGAATGATGGGGTAGGTTATCACCTCATAGTCAAGCTTCACAAGCTCACTTATGAGCCGGAACACCTTGTCTCTTGCATTCCCCGTCCCCGCATTCTGATTCACCAGAACAAGCGCCTTCCTAAGCGGCTTCTTCCATTGATTTTCAGTAACCTGCGGAATTTTGGTCAGGCTGGTTGAATTGGATTCGTTAATTTTTGAACTGGTTTCTTTTGATTCTGATCCATTGCCCATACTTGTTACCTCACTTGCATGTCGGAACGATCTTCTTGTGTATATCTATCATTATAGATGTTTTATGATAAAAAAGGCAACTTCATGAAATGAAAACCCTGTATAGTAACACTGCTCGCCCGGCACAGGTGTAAATTCCCCTTCCTTGTGCTATACTATGAGCTAAAATAACATGAATAAGGAGAACTAACCCATGTCAAAATATGATTATCTGGTAGTCGGCGCCGGCCTTTACGGCGCAGTCTTCGCCCACGAAGCCGCATCCGCCGGCAAAAAAGTCCTGGTCATCGACCGGCGCCCGAACATTGCGGGTAATGTCTACACCGAAGACGTAGAGAAGATCCATGTCCACAAATACGGTGCCCACATCTTCCACACAAACGACGGAAAAGTCTGGGACTACGTACAGAAATTCGCTACGTTCAATCGCTTCACCAACTCCCCGGTTGCCAATTTCCACGGCGAGCTCTACTCCCTTCCCTTCAACATGTACACCTTCAATAAGATGTGGGGCGTGGTAACTCCCGAGGAGGCTGCAGAGAAGATCGAGTCCCAGCGCCGCGAGGCCGACATTACCGAGCCCAAAAACCTCGAGGAGCAGGCCATTTCCCTGGTGGGCACAGACATTTACGAGAAGCTCATTAAGGGCTACACCGAGAAGCAGTGGGGCCGCCCCTGCACCGAACTTCCGGCTTTTATCATTAAGCGCCTTCCGGTGCGGCTCACCTTTGATAACAACTATTTCAATGCTCTCTACCAGGGCATTCCTGTCGGAGGCTACACAAAGATGGTTGCCGCCATGCTTGGTGGTGCCGTAGTTCAGACCGGCGAGGATTTTGGCAAGAACGCAGCTGCTGTAGCTGCCGATGTTCAGATCGGAAAAGATTTCGGTCAGAACAAGACTGCTGCTGCCGATGTTTCGGTCTGCGGGAATTCCGGCAAGAGCGGGGCGAATGTCGGATCAGGAAGCATCGAGGTTCACGTTGGAGTGGATTTCTTCGATGAGTCCGGCGCACCCAGAAAAGACCTGAGATCCATCGCCGACAAAGTGGTTTACACCGGCGCCATTGATGCATATTTCGGCTATAAGCTCGGCTACCTTGAGTACCGTTCGGTCAGGTTCGAGAATGAACTCCTTGACAAACCGAATTTCCAGGGTAATGCTGCCGTCAACTACACTGACCGTGAGACTCCCTGGACCAGGATCATTGAGCATAAGTGGTTTGAGTTTGGTAAGGACGATGAGGGTAATGACATCCCGAAGACCGTGATCTCCCGCGAGTTTTCCAGCGAGTGGAAGCCCGGCGACGAGCCTTACTACCCTGTCAACGACGAGAAGAACGGCAAGCTTTACGAGGAGTACAAGAAACTTGCAGACGCAGAAACCGGCGTGATCTTCGGCGGCCGCCTCGGCGAGTACAAATACTACGACATGGACAAGGTTATTGCTTCCGCACTCGACATGTGCGAGAGAGAACTTGGAAAATAACTAACATCAAAGAAATAAGTGAGAAATGGAGATAGTATTGTTATGGGCTATGGGGACGGGGGTGCAGCTCCAAAAATCAAAAGAAAAGTGCTGAGAGTTGCTGCGATTGCTTTGGCTTCTGTGGCCTTCGTCCTCCTCAGCGCCTGCGGCAAATCCAATTCAAAAGGAAAATCTTCCGATAAAAAACAATCATCAACCGCCGCTTCACAGGAGCGCCGCGTTGAAGTCATTACCGGCACCATTCCCGGGGAAGAGGACGGTTCGGATATGTTGCTGGACAGTTTGAGCGAAAACGGTGCCCATGATGCGTCCGGGGAAAATGGGATAACCGGAAGTGACATCGCCACCGCCGGAAACATTAGCGAAGGAAAAGGTGCAGGTGACGGTAAGCCGGGCGGTGACACCGAGCCCCACGAGGAGATTCTGACTATCAATCCCGATGACCTGATCGGGTTCACCACGGATTACGGTCACGTGCAGCTGATCCACGACGAAGGCGCCATTCACAACCTGACAAGTGACGTGGGAGAGGAAAGATACCACGACGGGGACTTAGGATTTTATTACAATGCAAAAGCCGGGATAAAAGCATTGGTCCCCGGGTACTACAATTACTACCAGACGGATGACCTGGGTTACGACCATTTCTATGTCTTCAGCAACTCCTCCTACCCGCAGATCAGCTTCATGAGCTTCACTGAGGGAGACGGCGAGGAGCTGACCGCCGACAATTACAAGGACTATCAGGACAGGATCCTCGACGCTTACCGGAAGGATCTGGAGGGCTTCTATCAGGAACGGACCCGCACCAGCTTCACCATCGGCGATTTTAAGCTGCGCGAATCCGTGTTCAGGGGACAACGCGACGACAAAGCTGTCACCGCCTGCCTGGAACTTCTGTGGAATGCCGACGAACGGTCCATCCTCGCGATCAGCTTCTTCGAGTACGACACCGACGGCCAGGCCTACATGGACGACTTCGTGACCATGATGACGGATCATCTTTCGAAGACTTAATAATGTGCGTTTTTCGCCGTTTTTTAAAAAGAAAGATAGAGTTTTGTTATGATATATTAATCTTGGTTTTACGAATGTCGCTGAATCACGCGAGAATATACGCTCATTTTTCCAAAATTCTAAATTCACTATAAAATTAAATACAAAAAACTTTAATATTTTCACAATTGAAAATGTCATACTCTTTTGGAAAATACGTGGTATAGTATGTCTACGTAAAGGTTATTTGCTAAAACAAAGCCGAATTTTATGGAGAGAAAAAATGAAGAAAATGAACTTGATTAAAAAAATAGTAGCAACCGCAACAATCGCGGCACTCAGTGTTTCAATGTTTGCAGGAACAGCTGTTGCAGGACAGTTTATCCAGGATGAAAAGGGCATCTGGTACAAGAACGACGACGGAACATTTCCTAAGAGTGTTTGGCAGTGGATTGATGCAGATGGAGACGGACAGTTCCTTTGCTATGGCTTTGATGAGAACGGTTATGTTTATTCAAGCACAACAACACCTGATGGCTACACAACCGCAGCAGACGGATCATGGATCCAGAACGGTGTCGCTGTAGCACGTACGGCTTTAGAGAATCTTGATACCAATGCAATTGTTGATGCTGCAGCAAAGACAGCACAGATGATCGCTGAGAGCAATAACAAGGCAAGCAAGAGCGCAGTTGATGCCATCAATGGTATCAAGACAAACATAACAACGGAGGACAAGGTCTTAAAGGTTGGTCAGCTCTCGACGCATATCAATTCAAGCGATCTCGTAGTGAACAAGCATATCAAGAAGACAATAACTGAGGGTGCCGCAGGCATTGGTGTAAACACAGAAGAGGATGACGGACCTGATATGAGCAAGACAAGCTACGATACCAATGGTCCCAGCGTTCCTGCAGGAGCTGTTTCGAATTCAGTAGCACCTCTTACAGATACTTCAACTGTTTTAGTTCCGGGCCCTGATGGACAGGCTTCAGACGGTACGGGAGAGGATTGATAATCCGGCACGCTTTTGATTAAGCCCATCAGATATTTATCCCTATGACATCTATGAAGGCTTTCTAAGGCAGCGTTGATGGATGAGAAGAAAACAGAATATTTGTAATAAGATTTAATGGATTTGTTTTATTAGTCTTTACAGAAAATGATGATGACTCCCTTGCGAAAGCAGGGGAGTTTTTCTAAATCGAATAGCAGAATGACCGTTATCGATCATCCTGCTATTCGGAAGGGAGTTAATTACTAATGAAGGGAATTGAAGCGGAAATTGATGGAATCCCGCTTTTCAATTAATAGTATTCACAAGTATCGTCGAAATAAGAAGTTGGCGTCATTCTTACCTCGGATTTATCTTTGTTGACTATAATATAACTCACTGTTCATCACAAAAGTGTCACAACCGAAAGAAAAAATTAAGAAATTTCGAACGGCTCCGATCCATGTCATGTCGCGGTTGATGTACCCATGGGACGGAGCCGGTGGGTCATTTTTCCTGATTGACCCACTAACTCCTTTCCGGGGCACACCCGGCAGAGCGGCTACATTTTCTGACCGGCTACTAAATCATTAAATGAGAAATCCACTGGATATTTACCCGGCACTATGATAGAATTTCTCCTTGTGAGTTATATATTTAAAACTACGGAGGATGTTTTATGAACGCAGTGGGCTGGATAATTTATGTAGTTGCAATCGTTGCAATGTTTTATTTTATTGGTGTCAGACCTTCACAGCAGGAACGTAAAAAGCAGCAGGAGCTTCTTGCTTCTGTAGCTGTGGGAGATACGGTTCTTACAAGCT
Source organism: Oribacterium sp. NK2B42 (assembly GCF_000424445.1). Taxonomy (GTDB): domain Bacteria; phylum Bacillota; class Clostridia; order Lachnospirales; family Lachnospiraceae; genus Oribacterium. The sequence continues at coordinate 79,733 of NZ_AUJX01000009.1, read as the reverse complement.
CAGGTTTTTACGGAGTTATCATTGATATGACAGATGATACCGTTATCGTAGAGTTCGGTAACAATAAGAACTGCCGTATCCCTATGCAGAAGGTTGCTATCGTTCAGATCGAGAAGCCAAATTCAGGCTCTTCAAGCGGCGATAAGAAATAAAATCTTTTTACAATAGAATAATAAAAAACAAAGGCGAGCAGCACGCGGATCGATCCGCATGTTGCCCGCCTTTGTTTGATCCACCTGTTTATCCACCGGGGATGGTTCTCTTAGTCGACAACCGACTCTGCCGGCGACAAGCGACCCTGCCGGCGAGAACCGTCCCCGGTGGCATCACCCTTGCGGCGTGACCGAAATTCGTAATAAATACGTAAAACGTAATTGATTGTTACTATACGTCAAATAGCGTAACATAGGACTTAGATAGATTTAGTGATTTAAGGCGGTGGCAATGAATCTTAAGACTCTTAGAGAGCTGAAAGGAATAAGTCGAAAAGAGCTTGCGGATATGACGGGGATATCCTTCCGCTCCATACAGGACTATGAGCAGGGTCATAAAGAGCTTAGTTCGGCAAAGGCGGAGACGATCCTGAAGATGGCCGGGGCATTGGGCTGCACCATGGAGGATCTTATCTCGGATTTCGATCTGGGTTCCTTAAAGCCAAGTGAGCTTAAAGAGATGGTATCGGACGAGAATTCAAGATCAAAAGTACTGAGTGCAAGGAGTGAGGGTTCCTTCATTCTGATGCACAAAGACCGGGAGGTTGCCGATCTTGTACTTGAATCAGTGACGGGCGCGATCGTTGAAGTTGCCCGCGTGATGGATCAGCATTTTATGCCTTTGGGAACGGTCGGGGAGGACCGATTCCTGAAGGCATGGTGGCACCATAGAGCAGTGCCTGTGACACAGGGGAACCTGGCGTCTACATTGGAAAAGCTCGGATTCCTGACCCCTCAGGCATACCTTCTGAGGAACATGGGACTGTCCCTCAATGATGACTACTGGCTTAAACCCCGGGGCAGCAGTTTGAGGTGGGACGACGTAAGTCTTTATAAGAATGAGTTCGACGATGTTGTGGGCGCGAGCCATTTCACCGGACTTCCCGTGGATGAGGATTTTGCTATCACCAAGGAACTGTTCCCAAGCGGGTCCACCAAGGGTAATGTTCCCAAATCCTGGGTTTGCGTGGAAGGGAAGAGATTTCTCGTCAAGGGCACAGAGGGCAACAAAACCCAGCAGATTTTCAATGAAGTTGTTGGTGCTTATATCCACAGAAAACAGCAGAAGTTCGACTTTGTGGATTACGAGTTCTACACTATAGATTACGGCTACGGTAAGAAAATCGGAGTCAGTGCCGAAGCATTCACCTCTGAGAACCTTGAGTTTGTCTCTGCGAGAGAACTTATAGAGGCCGGAAGGAGGACGCATAAAGGTGCATCGGACTACGACATTTTTGTAAGTGCCTGTGAGGACGGCGGTATCCCCAGGAAACAGGTAGAAGCATTTCTGGATTACCAGATCCTGACAGATTTTATCATTAGCAACACTGACAGGAACTATGACAACTTCGGAGTGCTGAGAGATGCAGAGTCCCTGAAGTTCGTGAAGATGGCTCCCATCTTTGATTCGGGAAATTCCATGTTTTACGATCTCGATATGAATCACGGAACCCTCGAGCTCAATAACATTCCGGTAGACAGCTTTGCTGAAAATGAATTCGGCCTGCTGAGGCTGGTCAAGGACCCTTCTATTGTGGAAATGGATAAGCTTCTGACTAATGATGAGCTCAGCAAGGTTCTGGCAAGCTCCAACCGTACACCTGAACAGGTGAGAGTCCTTCTTTCCATCTATGACAAAAAGAAAGACATGCTCTTCAAACTAAAACGCGGCGAGCTGGGCTGGCTGAAATAATGATCAAGAAAGACGTTCATTTCAAGTTGAAGCGAGACGAATTGAGCCGGCTGAAACTAATTAACTGAAAAAAGACATACTCTTCAAGTTAAAGCGCGGCGAGCTGGGCCGGCTGAAGAAGTAAACTAAATTGATTATTGGTTGTTATGATCTGAAAAGATTCTGACAACTGAGAATATACCTAAAACCTCTTTTTCTCCAAGCGCTGAGATCTGAGCCTTTCTCCTACATGATCTCAGCGCACTTTTTTTATTTATATTTAGCCATGATGTGTCTTTATAGATGCCTCCGGCAGAAACTCCGTCTTGCATTGACGCAACATTGTAGTAAAATCTGTTTAAACATTACCCTATAGAAAGGAACGCTCCGGTCTCAATGTTACGGCCGGATGCCATTCAAGATATGAAGAAGACTCTAATGGCGGTTTTTGGAGGAAGATCCACAGAACATGAGGTCTCCTGCAAATCCGTAGTGAACATTGTTAAGAACATAAATAAAGAAAAATACGACGTGCTCCTGGTGGGCATCACCAAAGAAGGAGAGTGGCTCATGGCCGAGTCTCTCGACCGAATCATAGATGGCAGCTGGTACAAATCCGGCATCAAAGCCTGCCTTCTTCCGGATGCAAAGCTCCATTCCCTTCTTATAAAGGATAAGGCCGGAAATATTTCCCTCAGAAAGATCGATGTTATCTTCCCGGCCCTTCACGGAAAAAACGGTGAGGACGGAACTATTCAGGGACTATTTGAGCTTGCCAGAATTCCTTATGTGGGCTGCGGTGTTCTTGCCAGCGCAGTTTCCATGGACAAGCTTTACACCAAGATCATCTGCAACGAGCCCCTCAAGAAGGTTGGCGTTCGTCAGGCCGAGTATGTTTCCGTTGTTGGCAATGAGATCAAAGATATGGACGAATGTGTTCGCCGTGTTGAGAAAGCATTTGAATATCCCGTTTTCGTCAAGCCCTCCAGCGCCGGCTCCAGCTGCGGCGTGACCAAGGCTTACAACCGCGAGCAGCTCATCGACGGCATTAAAAAAGCCTACGAGGTTGACTACAAGGTTCTCATCGAGGAGACCATCGTTGGCCGCGAAGTTGAGTGCGCCGTGTTCAGAGACATTGACGGAAACATCAAGGCCAGTGGTGTCGGCGAGATAAAGGCAGCAGCAGATTTCTACGACTACGATGCGAAGTACAACAATCCGCAGTCCGAAACCGATACTGACCCAGATATTAATGAAGACGACCGGGAACTCATCCGCAGAGCCGCAAAGGTAGTGTTCGATGCAGTTGACGGATTCTCCCTTGCAAGAATCGATTTCTTCCTTACAGAGAACGGTCCGGTTTTCAACGAGCTCAACACTCTTCCCGGATTCACTGCCATCTCCATGTATCCGATGCTTTGGGAAGTAAAGGGAATCGACAAGCCGCGACTTGTGCAGGCCCTCATAGATACGGCATTTACCCGCCCAACAACCCAGGGCTGATGCGTTGCATGAAAAGGTTTATTTGCTGGTTGCACTTACATGCCCGGCAACTCAAGGTTGATGCGTCGTTTGAATTGGTTTAAATACCATTTGCATCTTCGTGACCGACTACAAAGGGTTAACGACCCTAAGAAATTCTTAACTTTTACTTTTGGATTCCTTCAAACACTTTCGTGCAGCCGGTGCTATAGTATTCACATAATAAATGTACGAAATACACAATCCTTTATCCTTTTAAATGTTTAAGATTTCAGATAGCCCCGGTCGTTGACCGGGGTTTTTGATTATAAAGTCTTAAGGAGGAAAAATGAGGGTCAGAATAGAGATGAAATCACGCCAGACAGTGGATGGCGATACAGATATTTTTGATACGGTTTCAGACGGCATCTTAAGAGAAGTCGGGGACGGCACACAGATCCTGACCTACTTTCAGGACGGCGTTCACAATGAAATGCGCGTGGACACAGCCGGAAAAGAAGTGACAGTTGTCAGGAACTGGAAGCATGATAATGCTTTCCGCTATAAGGAAAACACAAAACACATAATGAATTACGAAACCCCCATGGGCTACATGGAGCTTGGCTTTGACACAAAGCGCGTCGAGATCGACCGGGTTCATGCGGAACTTGTGATGAACATATTTCTTTCCTACAGCATCACACAGTACGGTAATCCGGTTTCGGAAAATGAGATAGAGATCAGGATTGCGAAGGCATAATGTTTTTTCCTTGCATTTTGACAGTTCAAATAGTAATATTAGCTTCGGCGGTTTATCCGCCACCATGTAATTTTTTGAAAGTTGAGGATTTTATATATGTTTTTAATGGCTATAGAAATGGGTGCTGTAGGAAAAGTGCTTCTCATCATACTCCTGATACTTCTTGTTATTCTGGGAGTTCTTTACTATTTCGGACGTAAGATGAGTCAGCAGCAGGCAGAACAGCAGCCTATGATCGATGCCAATACTCAGAACGTAACACTTCTCGTTATCGATAAAAAGAAGATGTCCATAAAGGAAGCTGTGGCAGCGGGACTTCCCAAGCAGGTTGAGGAGCAGACTCCGGTTTACTTAAAGCTCAGCAAGCTTCCAGTTGTTAAGGCAAAGGTTGGTCCACAGATCATGACACTTATGGCTGATCCGAGCGTGTTTGATCAGATCCCTTTACACAAAGAGTGTAAGGTGGCTGTTGCCGGAATCTATATCCGTAAGATTCTTTCCGTTCGCGGTGGCGCAATTCCCAAGGCACCAGAGAAGAAGGGCTTCCTGGCAGGTCTCAGAAAAAAGGCAGAGCAGCAGCTCAATGAGTCGAAGAAATAATACAGATCATACAAAGCGGTTCACTTCCCGGTGAGCCGCTTTTTTGATTCTCCAATCTGCCCAAGCGCTTCGCCTCATTTCTACGTCACACACCGACCTGCCCGGGTTCGCCACATCACTTCTTCTCCCTCGCCTCACGCTGCTCCGGGTCTCTCGTCCACGCTCAACCTCCTGATACAATGAAAAACCTCCAACCCATTGCAGTGGGTCGGAGGCTTTCATAAGGAAGTAATTATGAGATTTGTTTATGAAAAATGCTATGCATCTATCTGGTTTAGTTTAGTACATTGCTTTTTCTTTTTGATATGTATAAGTTATCACGACCAATGTCACAAAAGTGTCACAGATTTTGTATATTTATGAGAAAATTATTTTTTTAAATGCACCCCTTGACTTGAGTCCTCTACCTGCGATAGTATATATGATACCTATTTTGGGGCCCTAGGCATATTGCGCCCATTTTTCGGTCTCCAAAATACATGTAACTATAGGAAACATTAAACCAGATTCATTGAAATGTTGATACATCGAAATACAATGCTCGTAACGATGAATGCACATTTTGAGAACATCCACATCTTTCTATGAATCACAAAGATCAAGCGGGTTTCCCGCAATGGGGTGAACGGTCAATGGAAAAAAGCAAGATGCGTGTCGTTAAAAACGGCAAAAACATCAGAATGACATTTGCACAGCACGAAGAAGTGCTGGAGATGCCAAACCTGATTGAAGTCCAGAAGGATTCCTACGAGTGGTTCCTTTCAGACGGCCTCCGCGAGGCATTTGATGACATCTCTCCGATCCAGGATTTTGCTGGACACCTTTCCCTTGAGTTCGTAGGCTACAAGCTCTGCGAAGATGAGAAGAAGTACAACATCGAGGAGTGCAAGGAGCGTGATGCGACTTACGCAGCACCTCTCAAGGTGAAAGTACGTCTTATCAACAAGGATAAGGAAGAGATCAACGAACATGAGATATTTATGGGCGATCTGCCTCTGATGACAGATACCGGCTCATTTGTTATTAACGGTGCAGAGCGAGTTATCGTATCACAGCTCGTTCGTTCTCCGGGCATTTACTATGGTCAGGATCACGATAAGATCGGTAAAGAGCTTTACTCATGTACAGTTATCCCTAACCGTGGTGCATGGATCGAGTATGAAACAGATTCCAATGACGTATTTTTCGTACGTGTAGACAGAACCCGTAAGGTTCCTGTATCTGTATTTATCCGTGCGCTTGGTATCAGCTCCAATGCCGAGATCATTGACCTCTTCGGTGAAGAGCCTAAGCTCATGGCTTCTTTCGAGAAGGAGTCACCTGAGGCTCAGAACTACGAGGGTGGTCTTCTTGAACTTTACAGAAAGATAAGACCGGGTGAGCCGCTTTCGGTTGATTCGGCAAGCTCACTTCTTAACGGCATGTTCTTCGACCCGCGCCGTTACGATCTTGCAAAGGTTGGACGTTATAAATTTAATAAGAAGCTTCACTTCAAGAACCGTATCAAGGGACATACTCTCGCTGAGGATGTTATCGATGAGTCAACAGGTGAAGTTATCGCACAGGCAGGAGAGCAGATCTCCCGTCAGAAGGCTATCGAGATCCAGGATGCAGCAGTTCCTTACGTATGGATCGACGGCCCTACACGTAAGGTAAAGGTTCTTTCAGCTATGGAGGTAGACCTTGATAAGTACGTTACTTTCGACGCTTCGGAGATCGATTACGATGAGGCCAAGGAGTACGAGCACGTTAAGGAGTACTTTGAAAAGCAGGCTGACCGCACACATGCATCATTAAGCGAAGAGGCTGAGAAGAAGCTTTGGGATGCCCTTACTCTCGAAGAGAAGCAGGCACTTATCGACCAGGATAAGCCTGATGAGCTCGTTTACTATCCTGAGCTTGCAAGACTTATGGAGGAGAATGCTGACGATCAGAGAGCTCTCCGTATAGCCATCATGAAGGATATGCATGAGCTTGTTCCGAAGCACATCACTAAGGAAGATATCTTTGCTTCCATTAACTACTGCATGCATCTTGAGGAAGAGGTCGGAACCAAGGATGATATCGATCATCTCGGAAACCGTCGTATCCGTGCTGTGGGAGAGCTTCTCCAGAATCAGTACCGTATCGGTCTCTCCCGTATGGAGCGTGTTGTCCGCGAGCGTATGGCAACACAGGATATCGAGGAGATCACACCTCAGAGCCTCATAAACATTAAGCCCGTAACAGCTTCTGTTAAGGAGTTCTTCGGTTCATCACAGCTGTCACAGTTCATGGATCAGAACAACCCGCTTTCAGAGCTTACACATAAGCGTAGACTTTCAGCCCTCGGACCGGGCGGTCTTTCAAGAGACCGTGCAGGATTTGAGGTTCGAGACGTTCACTATACACACTATGGACGTATGTGCCCTATCGAGACACCTGAAGGACCTAACATCGGTCTTATCAACTCTCTCGCATCCTATGCCCGTATCAATGAGTACGGCTTTATAGAGGCTCCATACCGTATGGTAGACAAGTCTGACCCTCAGAATCCTAAGGTGACAAAAGACGTTGTATACCTTGCTGCCGATGAAGAGGATAACTACGTAGTTGCACAGGCAAACGAGCCGCTTGATGCAGACGGACATTTCCTTCATGACAATGTTTCCGGCCGTTTCAGAGAGGCTACCCAGGCATTCCCTAAGGCCTCTATCGATATGATGGACGTATCACCCAAGATGGTATTCTCGGTTGCTACATCCATGATTCCGTTCCTCCAGAACGATGACGCTAACCGTGCCCTCATGGGATCAAACATGCAGCGTCAGGCCGTGCCTCTTATGGTTACCGAGAGAGCAGCAGTTGATACCGGTATTTCCGCAAAGGCTGCCGTTGACTCAGGTGTTTGCTGCGTTGCAAAGTATGATGGTGTAGTTGAGATCTCTGCTTCAAACAAGATCGTGATCCGTCGTGATTCCGATGCAACTCTTGATGAGTACAAGCTCACAAAGTTCATGAGATCCAACCAGTCCAACTGCTACAACCAGAAGCCTATCGTATTTGCAGGTGATCATGTAAAGAAGGGTGATGTTATCGCCGATGGTCCTTCAACCTGTCAGGGTGAGATCGCTCTCGGTAAGAACCCTCTTATCGGATTCATGACATGGGAAGGTTACAACTACGAGGATGCGGTTCTCCTTTCAGAGAAGCTCATCCAGAATGATGTTTATACATCTATACATATTGAAGAGTACGAATGTGAAGCCCGCGACACCAAGCTCGGACCTGAGGAGATCACTTCTGACGTTCCCGGTGTAGGTGACGATGCATTAAAGAACCTTGACGAGCGCGGAATCATCCGTATCGGTGCTGAGGTTCGTGCCGGTGACATTCTCGTTGGTAAGGTTACTCCTAAGGGAGAGACAGAGCTTACAGCTGAAGAGAGACTCCTTCGCGCTATCTTCGGTGAGAAGGCAAGAGAAGTTCGTGACACTTCGTTAAAGGTACCTCACGGCGCATACGGCGTTGTTGTGGATGCCAAGGTATTTACAAGAGAAAATTCAGACGAGCTCGCTCCGGGAGTTTCAGAGTCAGTTCGTATTTATATCGCACAGAAGAGAAAGATCGGTGTTGGCGATAAGATGGCCGGCCGTCACGGAAACAAGGGTGTATGTTCAAGAGTTCTCCCTGTAGAGGATCTTCCATACCTTCCTAACGGACGTCCGCTTGATATCGTGCTTAATCCTCTAGGCGTGCCTTCCCGAATGAATATCGGACAGGTGCTTGAGTTACACCTTTCTCTTGCTGCGAAGGTTCTCGGTATCGACGTTTCAACACCTATCTTTGATGGTGCTACAGAGCCTGATATCAGACAGACCCTCATCCTTGCAAACGATTACGTTAACAAGTCATGGGAAGAGTTTACAGAATTACACAAGGAAGAGCTTGATCCTGAGGTTTATGAGTATCTCGGCGCTCATCTCGATCACAGAGAGGAGTGGAAGGGTGTACCTATCGGAACTGACGGTAAGGTGCAGCTCCGGGATGGACGTACAGGACTTCCGTTTGATGGCAAGACATCTATCGGATTCATGCATTATCTCAAGCTCCATCACCTTGTAGATGATAAGATTCACGCACGTTCAACCGGTCCGTATTCACTGGTTACACAGCAGCCACTTGGTGGTAAGGCACAGTTCGGTGGACAGCGTTTCGGAGAGATGGAAGTTTGGGCCCTCGAGGCTTACGGTGCTGCATACACACTTCAGGAGATCCTTACCATGAAGTCCGATGACGTTGCAGGACGTGTCAAGACCTATGAGGCTATCATCAAGGGACAGAATATCCCTGCTCCGGGTGTGCCTGAGTCCTTCAAGGTTATGCTTAAGGAACTTGAGGCACTCTGTCTCGACGTACGCGTACTTGACGATCAGCAGAATGAGATTGAGATTACAGAGGATCTCTACGATGCTAACCAGGATATGCACCGTCTGCTTTCAGGCGGAGACAACCGTTACGATAAGAATGAGAACCTTGGCCAGTACGGCTTCGCTGCTCAGGAATTTAAGAACGGTGAGCTTGTTGATGCGGATGACAGCATGTCTCAACAGGGCGTAGAGATGTTCTCGGATGGCGATGATGAGCTTGTGTCAGCATTAGGCGCAGATCTCATGGATGATGGTTTCGGGGATGATTCTTCAGAGGAAGAAGATTTCTATGAGGATAGTGAAGATATCGTTTCGGAGTCTGACGATTTCTCAGACGACGATGAAGTATAATTAGGAGGAATACATGGCACAGCTTGATAAAATAAATGAGCCTGTTCAGTTTGATTCGATCAAGATCGGCCTTGCCTCTCCGGAGAAGATCCTGGAGTGGTCTCACGGCGAAGTTAAGAAGCCTGAGACAATCAACTACAGAACTCTGAAGCCTGAGAAGGATGGACTTTTCTGTGAGCGTATCTTTGGACCGGTTAAAGACTGGGAGTGCCACTGCGGAAAGTACAAGAAGATCCGTTATAAGGGTGTTGTTTGTGACCGCTGCGGTGTTGAGGTAACAAAGTCCTCCGTAAGACGTGAGAGAATGGGACATATAGCTCTTGCAGCTCCTGTTTCCCACATCTGGTATTTTAAGGGTATTCCTTCAAGGATGGGTCTGATACTTGATATCAGCCCCCGTGTCCTTGAGAGAGTTCTCTATTTCGCAAGCTATATCGTACTTGACAAGGGTGAGACACAGCTTGAGTACAAGCAGGTTCTCTCCGAGAAGGAGTACAGAGATGCGATCGAACAGTATGGCTATGGTTCCTTCCGTGCAGGAATGGGTGCAGAGGCTGTACTTGAGCTCCTTAAGAGCATTGACCTTGAAAAGGAGTATACAGAATTAAGACAGGAGCTTGATGATGCTTCCGGTCAGAAGAGAGCAAGAATCGTAAAGAGACTTGAGGTTGTTGAGGCATTCCGCTCATCAGGAAACCTTCCTGAGTGGATGATCCTTACAGAGCTTCCTGTTATCCCGCCTGATCTTCGTCCTATGGTACAGCTTGACGGCGGACGTTTTGCTACATCGGATCTTAACGATCTTTACAGAAGAATCATTAACAGAAACAACCGTCTTGCCCGTCTTCTCGAGCTTGGCGCACCTGAGATCATCGTACGTAACGAGAAGCGTATGCTTCAGGAAGCTGTTGATGCACTTATCGATAATGGCCGTCGCGGACGTCCTGTAACAGGTCCCGGAAACAGAGCTCTGAAGTCACTTTCAGATATGTTAAAGGGTAAGCAGGGACGTTTCAGACAGAACCTTCTCGGTAAGCGTGTTGACTACTCAGGACGTTCTGTTATCGTCGTAGGACCTGACCTTAAGATCTATCAGTGCGGTGTTCCTAAGGAGATGGCTCTCGAGCTTTTCAAGCCTTTCGTAATGAAGGAGCTTGTAAATACAGGTAAGGCACACAACATTAAGAATGCCAAGAAGATGGTCGAGAGACTTGATCCTATGGTTTGGGATATCCTTGAAGGCGTTATCAAGGGTCACCCGGTTATGCTTAACCGTGCCCCGACCCTTCACAGACTCGGTATCCAGGCATTCGAGCCCACACTTGTAGAAGGTAAGGCGATAAGACTCCATCCGCTCGTTTGTGCAGCGTTCAATGCTGACTTCGATGGTGACCAGATGGCTATCCACCTTCCTCTTACACAGGAAGCTCAGGCAGAGTGCAGATTCATGCTTCTCGCGCCCAACAACCTGCTCAAGCCTTCAGACGGTGGTGTTGTTGCTGTTCCTTCACAGGATATGGTACTTGGTATCTACTACATCACACAGGAGAGACCGGGTGAGCCTAACGAGGGAATGTTCTTCAAGAGCATTAACGAGGCTATCCTTGCAAAGGAAAATGGCTACATCACCATGCACACAAGAATCAAGGTACGTATCAAGAAGATCCTCAAGAACGAGGACGGTACCGAGAGAACTGTTGAAGGTGTTATCAATACAACTGTAGGTCGTCTCATATTTAATGAGATCATCCCTCAGGATCTCGGATTTGTTGACCGTTCAATCCCGGGCAATGAGATCCTTCCTGAAATCGATGAGATCGTTAAGAAGAAGAACCTTAAGAAGATCCTTGAAAAGATAATGGACGTTCACGGTGCAACACAGACAGCATTAAGCCTTGATGACATCAAGTCCATGGGCTACAAGCAGTCTACAATTGCAGCCATGACCGTTTCCATTTCGGATATGACAGTGCCTGCATCAAAGCAGCAGCTCCTTGATGAAGCACAGAAGACTGTAGATAAGATCGCACGTAACTACCGTCGTGGTCTCGTAACAGAGGAAGAGAGATATCAGGAAGTTATCGATACATGGAAGAAGACCGATGATCAGCTTACTCATGACCTTCTCAGTGGTCTTGATAAGTACAACAACATCTTCATGATGGCTGATTCCGGAGCCCGTGGATCTGATAAGCAGATCAAGCAGCTTGCAGGTATGCGTGGACTCATGGCTGATACAACCGGACGTACCATCGAGCTCCCTATCAAGTCAAACTTCCGTGAAGGTCTTGACGTACTGGAGTACTTCATTTCCGCACACGGTGCCCGTAAGGGACTTTCCGATACTGCGCTCCGTACAGCCGATTCCGGATATCTTACACGTCGAATGGTTGACGTTACACAGGATCTCATCATCCGTGAGCTTGACTGCTCGGCAAATAAGGACAAGATTCCGTTCCTTGAGATTTCAGAGCTTTCTGACGGACAGGAGAAGATCGAGTCACTTCAGGATCGTATCACAGGCCGTTACATCGCTGAGGATATCGTAGATCCTGAGACAGGCAAGACTATCGTTAAGGCTGATCACATGGTTACACCTAAGCGTGCACCACGTGTTATCAAGGCTCTTAACAACATGGGCAGAAAGACCATCAAGATCAGAACCGTACTTACATGCCGTTCAAAGAATGGTGTCTGCGCTAAGTGCTACGGTTCAAACCTTGCAACAGGTCAGCCGGTTCAGATTGGTGAGGCAGTTGGTATCATCGCTGCTCAGTCAATCGGTGAGCCTGGTACACAGCTTACCATGAGAACCTTCCACACCGGTGGTGTTGCCGGTGGTGATATCACACAGGGTCTTCCGAGAGTTGAGGAGCTTTTCGAGGCTCGTAAACCTAAGGGACTTGCAATTCTTACAGAGATCCCGGGTGTGGTTGAAATCAAGGAAACCGCTAAGAAGAGAGAGGTTGTTGTTACTGATTCTGCTAATGCTCAGTCAAAGACATACCTCATTCCATACGGTTCCAGACTTAAGGTGCAGAACGGTCAGGTTCTTGAGGCCGGTGACGTACTTACAGAAGGTTCCATTAACCCTCATGATCTTCTGAAGATCAAGGGCACCAAGGCAGTACAGGATTACATGATCTCTGAAGTTCAGAGAGTATACCGTCTCCAGGGTGTTGAGATTCAGGACAGACATATCGAGATGATCGTTCATCAGATGATGAAGAAGGAACGAATCAACGATGCAGGTGATTCACACTTCATTCCGGGTACAACCGTTGATCGTCTTGATTTCGAGGATGAGAACGAGAGACTTATCGCAGAAGGCAAGAAGCCGGCAGAGGGAACAAGAATCATGCTTGGTATCACCAAGGCATCTCTTGCAACAGATTCCTTCCTGTCAGCTGCATCCTTCCAGGAGACAACCAAGGTTCTTACCGAGGCTGCCATCAACGGAAAGAGAGACAACCTTGTGGGACTTAAGGAGAACGTTATCATCGGTAAGCTCATTCCTGCCGGTACAGGCATGAAGCGTTACAGAAATGTAGAGCTTTCACAGGATATTGAGGATATCGAGGACGAGACAGAGCAGCTCTTCACACCTGATGAGGCATTTGACATCGATGCTGAAGGCGTTGAGAGAATCGCAGCCCGTCACAGAATCGAGAACCAGAAGAATAACGTACTTTAAAGCGTTTCACTGAAACCACAGGGGTGGCAAGTCAGCTTGCAATCCCGAGTCGATACTGCGAATGCACAATAATATTAGTAGAAAGGGACCGCGGCTTGCTGCGGTCCCTTTTGCTCTATAAAAAATATATAAATTCGATTGACAAGAAAATTTGATTGAAGTATAGTACTTAGGCGTGTGTAAAAAGCACGCTCTGTTTTAGTATTTCAGAGTAAAAAATACACATATCATAAACCTAACGAAAGGAGAACCAAATGCCTACATTTAACCAGTTAGTAAGAAAGGGCAGAACTTCTCAGAAGAAGAAGTCTACCGCACCTGCACTTCAGAAAGGATTCAACTCTTTAAAGAAGGTGGCAACTAACATTTCCGCTCCTCAGAAGCGTGGTGTATGTACAGCTGTTAAGACAGCTACACCTAAGAAGCCTAACTCAGCTCTTCGTAAGATCGCCAGAGTAAGACTTTCAAACGGTTTCGAAGTTACATCATACATTCCGGGAGAGGGACATAACCTTCAGGAGCACTCTGTTGTTATGATTCGTGGTGGCCGTGTTAAGGATCTTCCTGGTACAAGATACCATATCATCCGTGGAACACTGGACACAGCCGGCGTTGCAAACAGAATGCAGGCCCGTTCAAAGTACGGCGCAAAGAGACCTAAGGCTAAGAAGTAATTTATATTACCTTAGTAAGATTCAGCAATTAAGACATGGTTAAAATGACGGATAATGGAACTCATTATTTATATAAGGTGTGTCCTTGTCCGCATGAACTCGCAAAACACTACATTTAAGTAGCAGTTGCGTAGAGTACCGATGATCTAAAACAAATTTTTAAGGAGGGAAGTAACGTGCCACGTAAAGGACATACTCTGCACAGAGACGTTCTCGCAGACCCAATCTACAATTCAAAGATTGTAACAAAGCTTGTTAATTCCATCATGCTTGATGGTAAGAAGGGTGTTGCACAGAAGATCGTTTATGGTGCATTCGACATCGTCGCAGAGAAGAGCGGCAAGGAAGCTACAGAAGTATTTGAAGAGGCTATGAACAACATCATGCCTGTTCTTGAAGTTAAGGCTAAGCGTATCGGTGGTGCCACATATCAGGTACCTATGGAGGTTAAGCCTGAGAGACGTCAGACACTTGGTCTTCGTTGGCTTACAGAGTTCTCACGTAAGAGATCTGAGAAGACTCAGGCTGAGAGACTCGCTAACGAGATCATGGACGCTGCAAACAATACCGGTGCAGCTGTTAAGCGTAAGGAAGAGATGCATAGAATGGCTGAGGCTAACAAGGCATTCGCACATTACAGATTCTGATAGGAGGGAAACACTTTGGCTACCAGAGAATATTCACTTGAGCATACAAGAAATATTGGTATCATGGCACATATCGATGCCGGTAAGACTACACTGACAGAGCGTATCCTCTTCTACACAGGTGTTAACCACAAGATCGGTGACACACATGAAGGAACAGCAACCATGGACTGGATGGAGCAGGAGCAGGAGCGTGGTATCACTATCACATCCGCTGCTACTACATGCCACTGGACACAGGAGTTCCAGCACAAGAAGATTGAAGGTGCTCCTGAGTACAGAATCAACATCATTGATACTCCGGGTCACGTAGACTTCACTGTTGAGGTTGAGCGTTCACTTAGAGTACTTGACGGTGCTGTAGGTGTGTTCGACGCTAAGTCCGGCGTTGAGCCACAGTCAGAGAACGTTTGGAGACAGGCTGATACATATCATGTACCCAGAATGGCATTCATCAACAAGATGGATATAGTAGGTGCTGATTTCTTCCATTCTGTTCAGACTATCATTGATCGTCTTGGTAAGAACTGCGTTATGGTTCAGATTCCTATCGGACGTGAGGACACTTATGTAGGTCTCATCGACCTTATGGAGATGAAGGCTTACTACTATAGAGATGACAAGGGCGAAGACATCGAGATCACAGATGTTCCTGATGATATGAAGGATCAGGCTGAAGAGTACCATACAAAGATGGTAGAGCAGATTGCTGAGCTTGATGAGGATCTTATGGAGAAGTACCTTGAGGGTGAAGAGCTTACTATTGAAGAAATGAAGAAGGCTCTTCGTAAGGCTACTATTGCAGGTGATGCGATTCCTTGCCTCTGCGGTACAGCTTACAGAAACAAGGGCGTACAGAAGCTTCTTGATGCTGTTATTGATTATCTCCCGGCTCCTACAGATGTTCCTGATGTTACAGGTACAGATATGGATGGAAACGAGGCTTCAAGACCTTCATCAGATTCCGCTCCATTCTCAGCTCTTGCATTCAAGATCATGACTGACCCGTTCGTAGGTAAGCTTGCATATTTCCGTGTATATTCAGGTACACTTAAGACCGGTTCTTACTGCCTGAACTCTACAAAGGATAAGAAGGAGAGAGTTGGTCGTCTTCTTCAGATGCATGCTAACAAGAGACAGGAACTTGATGAAGTATTCTCAGGTGATATCGCAGCTGCAGTAGGTTTCAAGACAACTACAACAGGTGACACAATCTGTGATGAGCAGCACCCTATCATTCTTGAGTCTATGGAATTCCCTGAGCCTGTTATCTCTGTTGCTATCGAGCCAAAGACCAAGGCTTCACAGGGTAAGATGACAGATGCTCTTGCAAAGCTTGCTGAAGAGGATCCTACCTTCCGTGTAAGAACTGATGAAGAGACAGGACAGACAATCATTTCTGGTATGGGTGAGCTTCACCTTGAGATCATTGTTGACCGTCTTCTCCGTGAGTTCCACGTAGAGGCTAATGTTGGTGCTCCTCAGGTTGCTTACAAGGAGACATTTACAAAGGCTGTTGATGTACAGGGCCGTTATGTTCACCAGTCCGGTGGTTCAGGTATGTACGGTGATTGTAAGGTTAAGTTCGAGCCGATGGATGCAAACGCTGAAGAGACCTTCAAGTTTGAGTCTACTGTTGTCGGTGGTTCTATCCCTAAGGAGTACATTCCTGCTATCGAGAAGGGTATCAGAAACGCAGCTCAGTCAGGTATTCTTGCCGGCTATCCTGTACTTGGTATCCATGCTAATGTTTACGATGGATCATACCATGATGTCGATTCTAACGAGCGTGCATTCGAGTTCGCCGGTTCAATCGCATTCAAGACAGCTATGGAGAAGGCAGATCCTGTTCTTCTTGAACCTATCATGAAGGTTGAGATCGTAACTCCTGAAGAGTATATGGGTAACGTTATCGGCGATGTAAATTCTCGTCGTGGACGTATCGAGAGCATGGAGGACATCCCTTCAGGCAAGCAGATTAACAGCTTTGTTCCTCTTGCAGAGATGTTCGGTTATGCAACTGACCTTCGTTCAAAGACACAGGGTCGTGCAAACTACTCAATGTTCTTCGATCACTATGAGAAGTGCCCTAAGAACGTTCAGGAAGCTGTTCTCAAAGAGAAAAAAGGCAAATAATTAAATATATTTAAAAAAAGTCAGTATTTTTGGGCTAAGATAACTATCTGAATGCCCAAAAATACTTGATAAAATAATCCAACAATGATAAAATCATGTTTGCTGATTGCAGGGAGATACTTTGCAATTGGCGTAATGTACTGCACGGAGCATGCGAGCGCATGCATGGTGCTTGACATGATATTCGTTGTATTACATTTTCCAGGAGGAATTGAAAAATGGCAAAGGCACATTTCGAAAGAACTAAGCCACATGTTAACATCGGTACCATCGGTCACGTAGACCACGGTAAAACAACTCTTACAGCTGCTATCACAGCAGTTCTCGCTGACAGACTCGGACTTGATCCAGCTGTTCCTTTCGATCAGATCGATAAGGCTCCTGAAGAGAGAGAAAGAGGAATCACTATCAACTCTGCACACGTTGAGTATGAGACAGAGAATCGTCACTATGCTCACGTTGACTGCCCGGGTCACGCTGACTATGTAAAGAACATGATCACCGGTGCTGCTCAGATGGATGGTGCTATCCTCGTTGTTGCTGCAACTGATGGTGTTATGGCTCAGACAAGAGAGCATATCCTTCTTGCTCGTCAGGTAGGTGTTCCTGCTATCGTTGTATTCCTTAACAAGTGCGATATGGTTGACGATCCTGAGCTTCTTGAGCTCGTAGAGATGGAGGTTAGAGATCTTCTTAACGAGTATGAGTTCCCAGGCGATGAGATTCCTGTAGTTCAGGGTTCAGCTCTTAAGGCTCTTGAGGATCCTAAGAGTGAGTGGGGCGACAAGATCCTTGAGCTTATGAAGCAGGTTGATGAGTACATTCCTGCTCCTGCACGTGAGACAGATAAGCCTTTCCTTATGCCTGTTGAGGACGTATTCACAATCACAGGTCGTGGAACTGTTGCTACAGGCCGTGTAGAGCGTGGTGTTCTTCACCTTAATGATGAAGTTGAGGTTGTAGGTATTTCTGAGGAGACTCAGAAGACTGTTGTAACCGGTATCGAGATGTTCCGTAAGACTCTTGATGATGCTCAGGCTGGTGATAACGTAGGTCTTCTCCTTCGTGGTATCAACCGTGATCAGATCGAGAGAGGTCAGGTTCTCTGCAAGCCGGGTTCAGTAAAGTGCCACAGCAAGTTCACTGCTCAGGTTTACGTACTTACAAAGGATGAAGGTGGACGTCATACACCTTTCTTCACAAACTACAGACCTCAGTTCTATTTCAGAACAACAGACGTTACTGGTGTTTGCCACCTTCCAGAGGGTACAGAGATGTGCATGCCTGGTGATAACACAGAGATGACTGTAGAGCTCATCCACCCAGTAGCTATGGAAGAGGGTCTTCGTTTCGCTATCCGTGAGGGTGGTAGAACAGTAGGATCTGGAAGAGTTGTTTCTATCATAGAGTAATTCTTCGATTCCTAGTTTCACTAGATGAATTTTTAAAAGAGCGTAGAGATTTTCTCTACGTTCTTTTTTGCGTTATAAAATAATAAGGGGAAAGTAAAGAAAGCGACAAGACTTTTGCCTTTTTTCTTGTAGTGGGATATTGTAAACTATATTCGTACAACTATGTATAAATGTAGTCAGCCTGAAGTATCAAAGCTGTAGATCCCTACATTATTTGATACGGAGGTTAGTAACAATGAAGACGGTAAGGTCGACATCAATTTGCCACAGAAAAACGGCAAAACACATTTGTTTATAGAGTCGATTAGGTCGACATCAGTATGTCGCAGAAAAACAGCGAAATACATTTGTTTATAGAGCCGATTAGATTGACATCTGTGTCAGAAATAAACGGCGTAAAGCAAGCATTTATAGATGAGGAGCAGAGTATGAAATTATTTAGGAAAGCATTTTTTCTGACAGCGGCCATGAGTGCCATGTTTTCATTTTGGGCTTTTGCGGGTGACACACCCACAGGCGTCAGCATAGAACAGAGCGGATGTGATTTTACTATCAACTGGAATGCGCCTGATTTTGACGGAATTGATAAATATCAGGTACAGGTTTACAAGGTTAAGGATTCAACAAAAAAAGAGAGTGCTGATACCAAAGCCAAAACTTTATCGGTTGACGGTGATGATACAAGTGTTGATACCAGCGTGAGTAGTAAGGGCTACTACTATGCTAAAGTAAGAATGAGGGATGTAAACAATAAATGGCATTCCTGGTCTGAAGCCAGCAGCAGGGTTACTGTTACAAGCGATGATGTGAAATCCAGAACCCATGATCCAAGTGGCGGTACTTCATACGTTAGTCCAAGCGGTACAGGAACGGTGATTTATACAGAGAATTACACCGGAGGAAATACTGCTTACAACAGCCAGGGAACGTTGTATAATACGGCAACCTATGGCCCGACTGCAGGAAATATTGCGTCCCAGGGTCTTGCAAAGCTTAATGATCCCAATTCCATGAATCCTACAATAAACAATGTTTACAGCTCCAGTTCAACTGTTGCCAATACAAAGTATGTATCAGCTTTTACATATCTTAAAACAGGCTGGCAGTTTGAACAGCAGGGCATGTGGTATCTTTATGATGACGGAACTTATCCGGTAAGCTGCTGGAGACTTATCGACGGAGCTTATTATCATTTCAATCCTTCAGGATATCTTGAGGTAAATACCTGGGTACTTGAAAGCAATGGATGGAGATATTCAGGCGCTGACGGAAAAATGTGCACCGGCTGGCAGATGATCAATAACAAATGGTATTATTTCAATACCAATGACGGTGTTCTTCAGGGACCGGGACTTATCACAGTTGATAACAAATTCTATTATATCCAGCATGACGGTTCCAGGGTTCAGAACAACTGGGTAAACGGATATTACTACGGAGCAGATGGAGCATTAACAAATGGATAAAAAGCTTAGAGACCTTAATGATGTAAATAAGGTACTTGAGGAAAAACCGGCGGAGGAAATGACCGAGATGAGAAAAGGCCGCCGCCACACAGCCATGCATAATGATGTTTTTGACATCGATGAGCTGAAGGGAATGCTTGTTATTCCCGCTATTGTGCTTGTTTTGATGGTCATCATAGTGATAATCGACAAAGATCCATCTGCTGAGGTTAAGGAAGCCAATGTTCCGAAGACCCAGACCGAAACTGTGGCTGTTCCCGAGACTACCGTAGAGGAGACTGAAGATCCTACTATAGTCCGTGAATATCACGATGAATATCTGACAGCATTTTTTGAGAAGTTTTTCGAAGCGCGTCTCAATGCAGACGTTGATACTCTTTATGAAATGACAGGAGTTTCCAATCAGACACCTGAGCAGAGTGAGCTTCTGAAATCCCAGCTTCAGACTCAGGCAGGCTACATTGAATCCTACTCAAACATCAGACAGTATGCAGTGAATGCACTTGAGGAAAACTCGAGACTTGTATTCGTGACCTACGACGTGAAATTCAGAAGAGTCGATACACTGGCACCGGGAATCATGTACTGTTATGTAAAGGTAAATGACTCCAACCAGTTTGAAATCATCGAAAATCTGAGCCCGGATCAGACAAAGTTTGTAAATGAATACATTACCAGCCATGAAGAGGTTCAGGAGCTGATCAATACTTCAAACTCAAATCTTCTTCAGGCAATCTCGGGTGATGAGCGTCTTGCAGTAATCTATGACGCCTTCCAGAGCGGCCGTATTTACACCGACAGCCAGGAAGCTATCGACAGCCAGGTTTCCCTCATCGCCATCGACGGTAACGAGGTAGCCACTGAACCCGCAACAGAATCTGAATCCGTTGCTGAAACAGAAGCGGAATCTGAATCGGAAAGTCAGAGTTAATAGAAAAAGTGTGGTTCCGAAATGGAACCACACTTTTTTTGATGGCAAGAAGTTGACATGTAGTATATAATATATTGAATTTGTCGTGAGACTGTTGTGTCAGGTTTTCCGGAGGAAACCTGGCATGTAGCGTCAGCCGTCGACGAAGTCGAATTTTTATCGGCTGATGATCCCATTACAAAGGAGATTTAAAGATGGATACAAAAGATTTTTACTATGACCTGCCGGAAGAACTCATTGCCCAGGACCCTCTTGAGAAGAGATCAGACTCAAGACTTCTGGTGATGGACAAAAATACCGGAGACATTGAACATAAACACTTTTATGACATTATCGATTACCTTCAGCCGGGAGACTGCCTGGTTATCAATGACACAAAGGTTATCCCTGCAAGACTTCACGGTGTCAAGGAGGAGACCGGAGCTCATGTGGAGGTTCTGCTTTTACAGAGAAAGTCCGCAACAGACTGGGAATGCCTCGTAAAGCCGGGAAAGAAAATGAGAAACGGAGCGAGAGTATCCTTCGGCGACGGACTCCTGAGAGGTGAAGTCATCGAGACAATTGATGACGGAAACCGCATTATCCGCTTTGAGTTTGAGGGAATCTGGGAAGAGGTCCTGGACAAGCTTGGGGAAATGCCTATACCGCCATACATTCACCACCAGTTAAAGGAAAGAGAAAGATACAATACCGTTTATGCAAAAAATGACGGTTCAGCCGCTGCACCTACAGCAGGTCTGCATTGGACCAAAGAGCTTTTGGAGGCAGTGAAGGCGAAGGGTGTAGAGATCGCCCACGTTACTTTGCATGTCGGGCTCGGAACCTTCAGACCGGTCAAGGCTGAGAAGATCGAGGAGCACCATATGCACAGCGAGTTCTATGTTGTGGAGCAGTCCGAGGCGGATAAGATAAACAAGGCCCACGCGGAGGGACACAGAGTCATCTGCACGGGAACCACCTCCTGCAGAACCGTTGAGTCTGCGGCACTTCCCGACGGAACCATGCCCGCAACTTCCGGATGGACCAATATCTTCATCTATCCCGGCTACAAGTTCAAGTGTATGGATGCACTCATCACAAACTTCCATTTGCCGGAGTCCACACTTGTGATGCTGGTGTCAGCATTTGCCGGAAGGGAGCATGTGCTTAATGCATACAGTACAGCAGTAAAGGAAAGATACCGTTTCTTCAGTTTCGGTGATGCCTGCTTTTTTGCAGATCTTAAAGACAAGCTTAGGTGAACATTAAAATATGGCTGATCAGATCTGTATCTGTATGTCAGAGAAAACTGAAAACAACATGTGTTTATACATGAGAAGAATGTAAATAAAAGCCGTTTTTATGGAAAAGAAAAATGGCACGACTGAAAAGCAGGTGTCAAAATGAGAATTAATAAACGATTATCTGAGCTTGGGGTTTGCTCCAGAAGAGAGGCGGACCGTCTGGTGGAGGCCGGCCGCATCACCGTGAACGGGAAGCCGGCGGAGATGGGACAGCAGGTTACGGAGGCTGATTCCATCGAGCTTGACGGTACCTGTGTGAATCCCCATGCCTTAAATGCCAATGCCAAAAATCCTGAGGAGCGTTTCCTTCTGGCGACTGAATCCACAAAGATGATGGAGAGATACGGAGAACAGATTTCCAGGGACGGCAAGGATTATGACAAGCCGGAGCCGGTGCTTCTTTCCTATTACAAGCCCCGTGGAGTGGTCTGCACAACCTCAGACAAGGACAAGGCTACCAATATTATAGAAGCCATCAACTACCACACCAGAGTCTACCCCATCGGAAGACTGGACAAGGAGTCCGAAGGACTTATACTTCTGACCAACCAGGGAGATTTGGTGAACCGCATTAATCGTGCCCGGAACTATCATGAAAAGGAATATGTGGTTACCACCGACAAGGCTCTCACAAAGGAATTCCTGGACAAGCTTGCGGACGGAGTTTATCTCAAGGAGCTTAATGTCACCACCCGGCCCTGTGAGGTTTGGCAGGACATGACATTGGCACCGAAGGTAAGGCAGCATGAGTTCCATATTGTCATTACCCAGGGACTGAACCGCCAGATCAGAAGGATGTGCGCGGCTTACGGTTATAAGGTTAAGAAGCTTAAGAGGATCCGTATCATGGATCTCACTTTGCACGGATTGAAGCCCGGGCAGTACAGGGAGATCGAGATCAGTGAGGTGACGGATGATATTGAGAATTTGTGATGGAGGAAAGGTATGGCTGATTCAAACCAAAGAATGAAGGACCTGGTCAAAACCCTGAACGAGGCGGCGAGAGTTTACTATGTTGAGGGTAATGAAATCATGTCCAACTTCGAGTATGACCGTCTCTATGACGAGCTTCAGGCTCTCGAAGAAGAGACCGGGGTTGTACTCAGCGGTTCTCCAACCCAGAGAGTCGGCTACGAGGTTCTGTCGGAGCTTCCCAAGGAGGCTCACAAAAGCCCCATGCTTTCTCTCGACAAAACAAAATCCGTAGAGGATCTGGCTGCCTGGCTTCAGGACAAGGAAGGTCTTCTCAGCTGGAAGATGGACGGACTTACCGTGGTTCTTACCTATAGAGAAGGCGCACTTGAGAAAGCTGTCACCAGAGGAAACGGCGAGATAGGTGAGGTGGTTACTCAGAATGCAAAAGCATTTGACAATGTTCCCACCAGGATAAGCTTCAAGGGTGAACTGGTTCTGAGAGGCGAAGCCATCATCAGCTATTCCCATTTTAATGAAATAAACGAGACCATTTCCGAAGCGGACGCAAAGTACAAGAACCCGCGAAATCTCTGCTCGGGATCGGTACGTCAGCTTGACGCAAGAGTGACGAAAAGCCGCCATGTGGAGCTGATGGCATTTGCACTGGTAAGTGCTGTGGAGGCGGACGGCTCAGAGGTTGATTTCGGAAATTCCAGAGAAGCCCAGTATCAGTTTTTGATGAATCTCGGCTTCGACGTGGTGGGCTATAAAAAGGTCACAAAGGATAACATCGCTGATACCGTTAAGTGGTTCTCTGAAGAGATCAAGACAAACGATTTCCCTTCCGACGGACTTGTACTTATATATGAAGACATCGCCTATGGCCTAAGCCTCGGCCGTACCGCAAAGTTCCCGAGAAACGCCATCGCCTTCAAATGGAGTGACGAGCAGGCGGAAACCACCCTTAGGGATGTTGAGTGGTCACCCAGCCGTACCGGGCTTATCAATCCGGTGGCCATCTTTGACCCTGTGGAGCTTGAGGGCACCACCGTTACCAGGGCAAGCCTTCACAATATTTCCTATTGTGAAGACATGAATCTGGGAATCGGCGACAGGGTGACTGTTTATAAAGCAAACATGATCATCCCACAGATCGCGGACAATCTCACAAAAACCGGCGGACTTCAGTCCCCGAAGATGTGTCCCGCATGTGGTCACGAAACCGAAATCCGCATGGACAACGAGGCTAAGTTCCTGTACTGCCGGAACCCCGAGTGCCCTGCCAAGAAGATAAAGAATTTCTCCCTGTTTGTAAGCCGTGATGCCCTTAACGTTGACGGCCTCAGCGAGCAGACTCTGGAAAAATTCATCGGCCACGGATTTATCCATACCTACAGCGATGTTTTCCATCTCGACAGATACCGTGATGACATCGTCTCCATGGAGGGCTTCGGCGAGAAAAGCTATGAGAATCTCACAAAGGCCATCGATAACTCCAGGAATACCGAGCTTTACAGACTGATCTACGGTCTCGGCATCGCAGGTATCGGTCTCGCCAATGCCAAGGTCCTGTGCAGATTCTTCGGTCAGGACATTGACAGACTCCGTAAGGCTACGGTGGAAGAGCTTCTGGAAATCGAAGGCATCGGACAGGTGCTTGCGGAGAATATCGTAAAGTACTTCGGCGATGAGAAAAAAATGGAGGAGCTTGAGGGTCTTCTGCAGGAGCTCACTATTCAAAAGCAGGATCAGGAGGACGATACCCCGAAGACACTTGAAGGAATGTCCGTGGTTATCACCGGCTCCCTGACACATTTCTCAAACCGTAAGGAGCTTCAGGACCTTATCGAGAAAGCCGGTGGAAGGGCGGCAGGCTCCGTTTCCTCGAAAACCGCTTACCTCGTGAACAACGATATTACTTCAAACTCCGGCAAGAACAAGAAAGCGAAAGAGCTGGGGGTTCCCATCGTGACAGAGGAGCAGTTCCTGGAGATTTTAGGAATAAGGTAATTACTAAGAAGTATGCAGAGACAGAGGAGCAGTTCCCAGAGGGGATTCGGAAAACAGTATTAAGGCTGGTATGTAGTCTGTCTCTGCTCTTTGACGTGAATTATTTTATTGAGGGATTTGATTATTGTTAGACTCGTCCGGAATGCTCAAGTATAACAAGACTTTGATTCAGGAAAATGAATCCAAGCCATAACAGGAGAATTGCATGGTTTTTAACTCTTTGGGATTTTTGGTATTTTTTCCCATCGTGCTGATCATATATTATATAGTTCCCAAGGGGCTGCAGAATTTCTGGCTGCTTCTGACCAGCTACTGGTTCTACATGAGCTGGAATCCCAGGTACGGGTTGTTGCTTTTGTTGTTTACTGTATTCACATATATATGTGGATTTGCTTTGGGGAAATATTCAAAGAAAGACAGAGAGGATTTGCAGGAGAGCAGAGAAGTGAAATATGACTCTCGTTCCGAATCCGATGTTAATCATGTGAAGCCTTACCAGGGAACTTTGGGATCTCAGGATGAAACAGGGGAAAGCAGTATATCCATGGCAAGCCGGGTGAATTCCGAGGTGAGTAGCGGGATAGAAACCGACCTCAATATGGAGCAGGGGATTTCGAAACGGAAGGGAATCCTGACATTCGCCCTGATCGTGGTGTTCAGTCTCCTGGCGTTTTTCAAGTACACGAACTTCCTGCTGGACAATGTCTCCGGCCTGTTGGCAAGACTTTCCATTACTATGCCCGTGAACCGGCTCGACATCGTGATGCCCGTTGGCATTTCCTTCTTCCTTTTTCAGTCGGCCGGGTACCTCATAGACATTTACAGGGAAAAGATGCCGGCCGAGAAAAACTTTATCAATTACGCCCTTTTCGTCAGCTTCTTCCCATCCATTCTTTCCGGTCCCATAGGGCGGGCACCGTCGCTGCTTCCACAGTATCTTAAGCCAAGGAGCTTTGACTGGGACAGAGTCTCGGAGGGTTTTCTTCTCATGCTTTGGGGCTTTTTCCTGAAGCTGGTGATCGCGGACAGGGCAGCCATATTTGTGAATAATGTTTACGCCGGGTATCACGATATCTATGGCTCAGCCATAGTGGCAGCCACTGTGATATATGCTGTGGAGATTTACTGCGATTTTTGCGGCTACTCCACCATAGCCATTGGCGCGGCAAAAATGCTTGGCATCCGGCTGATGGACAATTTCAACTGTCCTTACTTCAGTGTTTCGGTTCAGGATTTCTGGCGCCGCTGGCATATATCCCTATCAAGCTGGTTTAGGGATTATCTGTATTTTCCTCTGGGAGGGAACCGCTGTAATGCTTTGAGGCGGTACCTGAATATCATGGTAGTCTTCATAGTTAGCGGTCTATGGCATGGAAGCCAGTGGAGCTATATTGTGTGGGGAGCCTTGAATGGAATTTACCAGATAATGGCAAGCCTTCTGCTTCCTGTAAGAACCCGGGTTTTGGGCATTTTCGGCTTTGACAGGGAGGTTCTGGATCTGAAGAAAAATCCTGCCATGGGCGGAAGCGTGAGGCTGGCGGCAAAGAAGGTTACAGCAACGTCAGGTATAGCAAAGTCCGGTTTAGTAGATCCCGGCATGACGGCTCTGAAGCTTCTGAGAATCTTCGTCACCTTCTGCCTTATAGATTTTGCCTGGCTCTTTTTCAGGGCAGCGGGACTTAGGGATGCAGTGCTGATGCTGAAGCAGATATTTTGTAACTTCGGGGCATCGCAATTCAGTCCCGAGTACCTTTACTCTTTTGGGCTTGACATGAAGAATTTCCTGCTTCTGATCATCTCGACAGGAATCCTTTTTATAGCTGATCTTATCAAGTATCACGGAGGTGACCCGGGGAGATGGGTGCTTCAGAGACCCATGATCCTCCGGGAGCTTATCCTTGCCCTTTTCATACTGGTCATCCTGATCTTCGGGATCTGGGGTAATGCTTACAACGCTTCAAGCTTTATATATTTTCAATACTGATTTAATTGGGATCATAGCATGAAATTATTAAAACGAATTTTTTCTGTCATTCTGATTCTGTGCTTCGTCTCAGGAGGCATTTATCTCGGGAACAGAGTGACAGAAAGAACAGTGAGCCGGCAAAAATACATTAAGTTTTTTTCTGAACAAAAAGAATATGATGTGCTGTTCTACGGTTCCAGCCATGTGCTGAGCGGACTTCAGCCCATGGAGATTTGGGATAAATACGGTATCACCAGCTATAATCTGGCGGGGCACGCAGCATCTCTCGGAATGTCCTACTGGGTGCTCCGTGAGAGCCTCCGGTACCATAAGCCGAAGCTTGCGGTACTTGACATTTACGATATGTATGCCTTTGACCAGCCCTTCATGGATGTGAGCTTTATGCATTATTCTCTGGATGCTTACCCCCTGGACAGGTTAAAGATTGAGGCTGTCCGGGATCTCCTTCGGGGCAGGAGCACAGGGGAGAAGACGGAGCTGCTTTTCCCGTTTTCCGTGTATCACAGCAGATGGAATGAGGTGACGGAGCAGTCTCTCAAGGAGTCCTTCAGCGATGATTATTTCAATCCTTACTATGGCTCCGAGGCAAGATACGGCGTGGCGGTGCCCATGGATATCGACAGAGTGCCATCTGATGATATGGTGGAAGGCTCCGAAGGTGCAGACAATTACATCCGAGGTTTTGTAAAGATATGCGAAGATGCGGGAGTTCAGGTCTGCTTCATGAGAGTGCCCTATCCTGCATCGGTTGAAAACCAGCGTGCCGAAAACAGAGTTATGAAGCTGGCGGAGGAGCTGGGCATCGAAGTCATTGATATGATGTATGATGTGGAAGGTGCATCGGAACTTGCAGATGACAATGATGTTATTTCCGGCGTCGACGAAGATCAGATGATAACTGATATTTTATCCGAAACCGGAGGGGATTCCGCTCAGGCTGCAGGCACAAATGAGATGCAGCAGAATGCAAATTCATCCGAAACCGGAGAGGATACCGCTCAGGCTGCAGGCACAGATGAGATGCAGCTGAATGCGGATTCAGACGGAACCGGAGCGACAGCAAATAATGGAAAACTCAGTTCCACTGTGGTGGACTGGGACACCGACCTGGTGGACCCCAATGCCCATCTAAATGCTTACGGCGCCTACAAGGTCAGCCTCTTCCTGGGGGAATGGTTAAAGAGGGTTTACGGTTTTACAGATAAGAGAGAAGATCCAGACTATGCCAACTGGAATGAAGATTTCGAGAAGGTTTACATTCCTGCACTGAACATAGACATGAAGCTTCAATCGGATTTCAAGACCTGCCTCATGCTTTCGGCTTACCCCGAATATGAAACAGAGCTTCAGGTGACAGAGCATTATCAGCCGGATGAGGTTTGCGGGAAGCTCATAAAGGAGCACGGCGACCGTATAATTATAGGTAAATATCGGGAAGCCTCTGAAGGCTTCATCCTGGAACCAGGGCAGATGGCCTGCTATTATGATATGGACGGTCAGACTCTGGGAACAGAACCGGATGCTTCAACCCTTACTACACCTGTTGCAAGGATGATAGTAAGGCTTCGCGGCACCGGTGAAGTGGTGGCGGATAAGGTATTTCTTCAGTGACAAACGGAAAGGACATCAATGAATACAGATAATTTCGATATATATTTTCCTCACCTCGGGGTTGGAATAGAGCATCTGAAAAACGACATACACATCTTCGGATTCCGCATAGCTTTTTACGGGATCATAATCGGCATCGGAATGATCCTGGGATTCCTGATCGCAAGCTATGACTATAAACGCCGGGGCCTAAAGGTGGATGACATTCAGGATATGGGACTTTACACCATCGTCTTTGCCATCCTGGGTGCGAGAGCCTACTATGTTGCCTTTGAGTGGGAGTATTATTCACAGCATATTAATGAAATCCTGAATATACGTCAGGGCGGACTTGCAATCTATGGAGGCATAACAGTGGGGATCCTTGGCTGCACTCTTTTCTGTAAGCTTCGGAAGATTAATGTCCTCTCCATGATGGACTCCGCGGTTCTCGGACTTCTGGTGGGTCAGAGCGTGGGAAGATGGGGCAATTTCTTCAACACTGAAGCCTTCGGAGGATATACCGATTCATTGTTTGCCATGAGGATAAAGGAGGCTATCGTAAATCCCAACATGCTGAATCAGGACGTATTGGAGCATGCGGTAAAGATAGGAAATGAGATGTTCATACAGGTTCATCCCACATTCTTCTATGAGTCCATGTGGAATCTTTGCACGGTGATAGTCTTCTTCCTGATGGCACCCAAAAAGAAGTTTACCGGACAGATCATATTCCAGTACCTTCTCACCTATGGGATCGGACGCTTCTGGATCGAAGGACTTCGCACGGATTCCCTCTACCTCTGGGGAACCAACATCGCAGTATCCCAGGCGTTATCCGCCATACTCGCCATCCTCGGAGCCGGACTCCTCCTCTACAATTTTGCCAGAGTCAAAAAACAGGGTCCGGACAAGGTACTCCTGGCAGAGAGAGCAGCCCTGATAAACAGTTAATCAGGAGCAGGAGGGCATCCATTTTCCACCGAAGCGACCCGGTTCGAAATGGATGCCCTCCTGCTCCGGCATGCATGCCCAGGCTGGTGGATATCATAAAAGAGGTTTGATTCATGGAAACAAATAATTCTTTCTCGGATGCGCCTATGCTTCCGCTTATGATAAAAATGGCGGCTCCGTCCATTATGGCTCAGCTGGTCAATATGTTTTACAGCATCGTGGACCGTATCTATATAGGCCATATCCCGGATATAGGATCTAAGGCTCTGGCGGGCATAGGTGTATGCAATGCCGTGATCATAGTAGTGGCTGCATTTGCCCAGTTCGCAGGTGGCGGAGGGGCACCACTTGCGGCCATATCCTTAGGATCCGGGAAAAAGAATCATGCCGAAGCAATGCTGGGAAACGGTGCGCTGGTGCTTTTGGTGCTTGCACTTTTACTGACGGTGCCGCTTTATTTATTCATGGATCCCCTTCTTTATGCCATAGGTGCCTCGGGCAATACCATTACCTATGCACATGAATATCTCTCAGTGTATCTTCTTGGAACAGTATTTGTGATGATAACCATAGGCCTGAACCCTTTTGTGAATGCCCAGGGATGCCCAAAGACTGCGATGCTGTCTGTTGTGATAGGAGCTGCCATTAATATCATCCTGGATCCCGTTCTGATTTATGGATTTAACATGGGGGTAAGGGGCGCAGCCATTGCTACGGTGATATCACAGGCAGTCAGTGCCTGCTGGATACTCAGGTTCCTTACATCAAAAAGCACCTTTCTGAGGCTTAGGCTTTCAAGGCTGAGGCCATCAATAGACATCCTTTCAGCTATGCTGGCACTGGGCATCTCTCCGTTTATAATGGCAAGTACAGAGAGCCTTATAGGTCTCATCATGAACAGAGGCCTTTCACGTTACGGAGATGTATATGTAAGCGCCCTGGCTATCATGCAGAGTACAATGCAGTTCAGCGCCGTGCCGGTTACAGGGTTCAGCCAGGGAGCTACTCCGGTACTTAGCTTCAACTACGGTAATGGCGATGACGGTCGTTTAAGGGAGGGCTTCCGCATACTCTTCGTGGTCATGACAGCCTGGAACTTTATAGTGACCCTTTGCATCATGCTTATGCCAAAGGTTTTTGCCGGAATATTCACCAGTGATGCAATGCTTATAGACACTGTGGGAAAGGTAATGCCGGTGTTTATGGCGGGCATGACCATATTTGGGATGCAGAGAGCCTGTCAGACCACGTTTGTAGCCCTTAATCAGCCAAGGACCGCTATTTTTATCGCGCTTCTCAGGAAGATATTCCTGCTTATCCCCCTTGCCATGATCCTTCCTCACTGGTTCGGAGTAATGGGCATATACGGGGCTGAGGCCGTGGCGGATATCATTGCGGCTTTAAGCTGCATGACGATATTTTTCATCACATTCCCCAGGATACTTGCACAGAATCCAAATAAATAAATAGTTCACGTTTAGCTATTTATTAATATGTATACACTATCGGGACGGGACAGCCGGAAATGTATATAAGGAGAACATTTGCGGGATTAATTTCATTACCATCACTGTCTGACATACACTTTACGGTAAGAATCTTCTTGTTAATTTATATCCGCACCCAAAACGCCGACATTTAATGTGGATAAGTTGCATTATGTCCGGCGTTTTTTGCTGCCCTCGAATACGGAGAAACCATGATCCAGAAGACCTTCATCGTACATGACGAAAGTGAGACCTTTGAATTACTTGCAAGCGCAAAGCTGTATTCCCTGTACCAGAATGCAAGGAGCACCTTTGCCTTTTTAAGTTGCTCCAACGCGACGCATATCCAGATGCAGCAGGTGGGCAGAGTGCTGAAAAGCGCCTATCCCGGAATCAAACTGATAGCATGCTCACAGGCAGTAAATGATGGAGATAAAGAAAGATGTACCGTAAGGATCAGCTTCTTCTATTTTGATGAGGCGGAGGTGGAAACCTGCACCCTTGACTATAACACCATAACCAGAGATGAAATCATCCACCGTGTAAAGGAGTTCCTCAATTCACATGAACATCTGAAGGGCGTTTGCATCATGCCCATCGGCGGAGATATCGGCACAAGAGATTTTCTGGAGAAAGTTTCCGAGGCCTTCCCGGAGGTGCCCTTCTTCGGCGGCCTTGCGGGAGACCCGGTGGATTTCAAGCTTCCGGAGGATCAGTCAGGTTTTGTCATGACGGATACTATGACGGACAGAGGCATTGCCCTTGCCGCATTTTTCGGAGAAGACCTCCACATCATGGTGAACCAGCAGCTGCCATGGAAGGCTGTAGGACGTGAGCTTACCGCAAGGATCGATATAACGAAAAAGAACAAGCTTGCGGATCTCTGCCTCACAAGTCTTGATGATAAATTACCTGTGGACATTTACAAACACTACCTGGGGATAGAGTTTAATGAATACTTCCTCCAGAATGTGAGGGAATTTCCGCTTATCGTAAACCATAATGGTGACAAGTATGTAAACATTCCCATGGATTTCAATGACTCCGGCGAACTGTTTTACAACGGCGGTATAAGTGACGGCGACAAGCTGAGACTTGGTTACGGAAACCCCGAGGACTTTCTCAGAAAAGCAGATGAAGGGTCTCAGGCCATCGATGCCCTTGGTGCACAGGGACTGCTTATCTTTGTGTGCTATATCCATAAGATGATACTCAAAGAAAAAAGCGGTGAAGAGATAAAACGCTATCTCAGAAACTGTGTGGGTCTTAATTACTATTACGCAATGGGAGAAATCTACCGCTTTGAAGGAAGGGGAGAGATACAGAACGGAACCCTGGTGGCGGTTGCCATGAGAGAGGGCGAGAAGGATACGGAAGTAGAGAATGCGCTTTTTAAGCTTCAAAGCGATTCCGGAAAGCGAAACATCGTGCCCCTTAATGAGCGACTCCTGAACTTCCTGGAGGTCACCACCAACGAGTACGACGAGATGGCCCATATTGCAGAGCAGGCCAACAAGGCAAAGTCGGATTTCCTGTCCAACATGTCTCATGAGATCCGCACCCCTATCAATGCTGTCCTGGGAATGGACGAGATGATCCTAAGGGATACTGAGGAACCAAAGACCCGCAAGTATGCCGAGAACATTCAGGATGCCGGAAATATCCTGCTTTCTCTCGTGAACGACATACTTGATTTCTCGAAGATCGAAGCCTGAAAGATGAACATCATCCCGGTGGAATATGATTCCAGATCGACTCTCAACGATCTCATCAACATGGTTAAAAAACGTGCCCAGGACAAGGGCCTCGACCTGAGGGTACAGGTGGATCCCAGAATTCCCTGCATCATGCGCGGTGATGTCATCAGGCTGAAGCAGATCGTTCTCAATATAATTAACAATGCAATTAAGTATACAAACTATGGCTACATTCTGGTACGCGCGGTTCTTACAAAGATGGACAGAGAAGCCGGGGAAGTTGTGCTCAGGTGTAATGTCATCGACAGCGGCATCGGCATCAGGCGGGAGGATATCCCCAGGCTTTTCAATGCCTTTGACCGCATTGAGGAGAAAAGAAACCGTACCGTGGAGGGAACGGGTCTCGGCATAAACATTACCCAGAAGCTTCTTGAGGCCATGGACAGCCATCTGGAGGTGGAAAGTATCTACGGTGTCGGCTCCATTTTCAGCTTCGATTTAAAGCAGGAGGTTGTGGACTGGTCACCGGTGGGCAGTTATGCACTTCTGATCAGTAAGGACAGGAAACAGAGTCAGGTGTACAAGCCGGGCTTTACCGCCCCTGGGGCAAAGATTCTGGTGGTGGACGATGCCCCCATGAATCTTCATGTAGTGGAAGGACTGCTGGACGGAACGGAGCTGCAGCTTGACACGGCAGTCAGCGGAGCGGATTGTCTCGGATGGATCCAGCAGAACCGGTATGACCTGATACTTCTTGACTACCGCATGCCTGAGATGGACGGCATAGAAACCCTTCACGAGATCCGAAAGCTTGGAGGCTGGAGGGCAACGGTTCCGGTTATCTGCCTTACTGCCAATGCCATGACCGGCGCCCGTGAGCAATACCTGAAGGCAGGTTTCGACGACTATGTGACGAAACCCATCAATCCCCAGCTTCTTGAGAAGGTTCTCGTTCAGTATCTTCCGAAGGAGCTTGTGAATATTAAGGAGGTTCCGGCAAAACCTGTGGATGAAGAGGGCGGTCCCACCGAGATCAAAACGGATGAAAAGGGTAATGTTGTCGGCCCGCCATATCCGGCTTCGCTTTTCATGAATGAAGAGCTGGACATTTATCATGCTCTCAATGCATGTGCCGGCCCCAGGATGTTTGTGAGGAGCCTTAAGGAATACATAAAGAGATTCCCCGCTGCGATAGAAGAGATACAGGGTCTTTATGACAGCCGGGACATCAAGGGATTCACCATAAAGGTACATGCTCTCAAGAGTTCTTCCTACCTGGTTGGGTTCGTGAGACTCAGCCGCCTGTGTGCTATTCTTGAGAAGGACGGAGATGCGGGAGATCTTAAAGATATAGAAGAAAAGGTACCGGAACTTTTCCTTCTTGCAAAGAAGATAATGTCCTATGAATATGACTTTGAGGAAGGAAAAACCGGAGGCATGGGAGAGATAGATCCGGCAGGACTCCGGAAAGCCTACGAAGCCCTGAAGCATGCTGTAGAGGAGTACGACTTCAATGAGCTCACCGGCATCCTTGAATCATTATCCCGATACAACCTCCCGCCAAAGGAACGAGACCGCCTGAAGCGACTCTCTGATGCAGCAGACGAGTTCGAGTGGGAACTGATGAGTGAAATATTAAAGGAATCGTAATGGCATTGCCCTTATAGAGACTAGAGATTTCTTGATGTACAAATCTGCTCTGACATGGTACACTAGGTGCGCTGTATCAGGGCTTCGATGCGGCGAATCAAAAGATATAATGTATTGCAGATTTCTGTCGATGTATTATATAGGTAAAAGATATTAAAGAAGGAGGTGTCCCGAATGGCTACATCAAGTATTACAAAGAATTTTGTCGTTTCCGGCGAGGAACAGGTAGAGATGTTCGCCAACGCAATTGAAGAATCATTTCAGGAGTCGTTAGAAAATGTTCAGGCACCTGATCTGAAAGTAAGACATTTGCATGGCGCAGATGAAATTAAAAAATTCATGCAGAAAAGGAATAAATCAAATGCTTGATGATGTTACAGTTATTAACATCCGCGAGTACTTGTCAGGAAAAAACGATAATGATCTCGGAGAGGAAGATTTATCAGAAATCCTCTCCGATTTTTCTTGCTTAAAAAACACGGATGTTGAACATTTTTTGAAATCGAATGCTATAGAATTCACCAAAAAGAACCAATCGGTTACATATCTCGTTTTTCATAATGAAGATGCTTCTCTGGTAGGCTACTTTACACTGGCGGTTAAGCCCATAAGTGTGAGTGCAGATAAGTTCAGTAACACAATAAAGAGGAGAATTGCCAGAGTCAGTCAACTTGATGAGGAAAGCAATACCTATACATTATCAGCATATCTTGTAGCTCAGCTTGGTAAGAATTTTGCGGATGGGGTAATGAGAGAATAACCGGAACCCAGTTACTACAGGCTGCCATAGAGACGATAAAGGAATTACAGTACATGGCAGGCGGAATGGTTTGCTTTCTTGAGGCAGAGAATGAAGAAAAGCTATTGGAGTTTTATGAAAAGAAAAATGGCTTTAAACGTTTTGATGTCAGAGAGACTGAAAGAGAACAAGGCCATAAACTGGTACAGTTCCTGAAGGTTTTATAGAAAGTCTGAAAAATCTCAATACCCTTTTATTTCGCTTTGAGTTATGTAGAATATTATAGCGACTTCCATAGAATTATGATGAGAATGAAAAGTTGTTAATGTACAAATTTATCCTGACATGGTACACTAGGTGCGCTGTATCAGAGATTCTTTAAATGGAATTATCCTGAAATAATGAAAACCAACACTTTTTAAGGAGATATAAAACATTATGAAATTAGGAATCGTGGGATTACCGAACGTTGGTAAGTCAACACTTTTTAACGCAATAACAAAGGCAGGAGCTGAGTCTGCGAACTATCCTTTCTGTACCATCGAGCCGAATGTCGGCGTAGTAGCAGTACCGGATGAGCGCCTCGACAAGCTGGCTGCACTTTACAACTCACAGAAGATCACACCCGCAGTTATCCAGTTTGTGGATATCGCAGGACTTGTAAAGGGAGCTTCAAAGGGTGAAGGACTCGGTAACCAGTTCCTTTCAAACATCAGAGAGACAGATGCCATCGTTCACGTGGTTCGCTGCTTCGACGACGGCAATATCGTGCACGTTGACGGTTCAGTTGATCCTATCAGAGACATAGAGACCATCAACCTGGAGCTCATCTTCTCCGATCTTGACCTTCTTGACAGACGTATGGCAAAGACCAAAAAGCTTGCCAACAACGACAAAGACGCAAAGGCTGAGTACACACTTCTCGAGGAGCTTCACGCACACCTCGAGTCAGACAAGCTCGCCATCTCCTACGACTCCGGTGACGACGACAAGAACGCCTTCGTAGATTCCCTCGACCTCCTCACCAGAAAGCCTGTAATCTATGCGGCTAATGTTGACGAAGATTCCGTTGCTGACGATGGCGCTTCCAATGCTTACGTCCAGAAGGTTCGCGAATATGCAAAAACCAACAACTCCGGAGTATTCGTAATCAGTGCCAGAATCGAAGAAGAAATCGCAGAACTCGAAGACGACGAAAAGGCTGAGTACCTTGAGAGCCTCGGCATGACAGAGTCCGGACTCGACAAGATCGTCCGCGCATCCTACAGCCTCCTCGGTCTCATGTCCTTCCTGACAGCCGGCGAAAAGGAAACCAGAGCCTGGACCATCAAAGTGGGAACCAAAGCCCCTCAGGCAGCCGGCAAGATCCACTCCGACTTCGAAAGAGGCTTCATCAAAGCAGAAGTCATAAACTACCAGGATCTCCTGGACTGCGGCTCCACTTCCGCCGCTCGTGAAAAAGGTCTTGTCCGCATGGAAGGCAAGGAATATGTCATGCAAGACGGTGATGTAGTTGAATTTAGATTTAATGTCTAAAGCATTTTGCCTTCTTTCGAAATTTCCGGAGTTTGATTAATAAGGGTGAACTCAGTAGAGATTTGAGGTATAGCGCCTTGCTACATTCCGAACTTCCTGTAGTTTAAAAAGTAAGCTTAGAAGCAGTAAAGTGTACAAAGCACTTTGCTGCTTCTTGTACTTCTTGACATAAATGCGATTTTAGTAAAGAAAGCAATGCTTAAGACTATTCTACTACCGCCTTTCGTAAAGTGAGGAAAATGGAAGGGATGTGTGGCTAGGCTTGCGAACCTTATCAGCGTTTCGTGAGAAATGCTGATGCCCCCAGGCGACGAGGCTGTTTCGGCGTAAGCCGAAATCAAGCGAAAATGCCTGCGCGTAGCGCATTTAAATGGCATTTTCTCCTTATTACTTCGTGAGCCGTCACGCGTCCCTTCCATTTTCCGTACCATTTCAAAAAACGGTGGAGGGAAATCCCATAGTTTTGGGATTTCCCTCCACCGTTTTTTTTGCAATTTTTACCCCAAAAAAAGATACTATTCTTACCTTCCCACTTTCCCCCACCGGCAAACGCGAAGCGAAGCCGCGAACCCGCCGCCCCGGAATCCCTCCCTAAAAACTCGCGAAATTCCGCCAAAAATCTCTAAAATTTTCGAAAACTCCCCATTAATACAATTAAAATTCCCCAGAAAAAAAGAATAAATTAATATAAAAATCCCATAAAAAATCATTATAAAATTCTGGAATCTTACCCCCATTATTACGGTATCTTAGCTTGACACCCATGGTAAAAAATTGCATTATATTTATAGAAGTGGTAGAAAGTGGTAGAAAGTGGTAGGAAAGGGATATGTCATTTACAGGAGAATATCACCACAACCTAGATGCCAAGGGCAGACTTATTATTCCCGCCAAGTTCAGAGACCAGCTCGGAACGGAGTTCACGGTTACAAGAAGCTTGGACGGATGTCTTGCCATGTATGCAGCTAAGGAGTGGGAAATCCTTGAAAACAAGTTAAATGCTCTTCCTATGACAAATGAGAAGGCCAGAGGCCTTAAAAGATTTCTCCTCGGTTCTGCCAACACCTGCGAGTTAGATAAGCAGGGAAGGATCCTTATTCCACCGGTTCTCAGAGACAAAGCGAACCTCGATAAGGACATTACATTACTCGGCGTGGGAGACCACATTGAGATATGGAACGCTGATCTTTACAACGAAAAGTACAATTTTGATGATGAGGAAGCTCTTGAAGCCGACTGGGAAGGCCTTGGTATCTGATGTTTAAACATTATTCCGTTCTTTTACATGAAACAGTAGATGGACTTAACATTAAACCGGACGGAATCTATGTAGACGGAACCCTGGGCGGCGGCGGACATGCATCACTTGTCTGTGAAAGATTATCATCGGAAGGAAGACTTATCGGTATAGATCAGGATAAGGATGCCATAGCGGCAGCAACAGAAAGACTGAAGGACCACAAGGACAAGGTCACCATAGTTCGAAGCAACTACGAAGCCATCGACAAAGTGCTTCAGGATCTTTCAATCAGCAAGGTCAATGGTATCTACCTCGACCTCGGAGTTTCAAGTTATCAGCTTGACACCGCGGAGAGAGGCTTCAGCTACAGGGCGGATGCGCCGCTGGACATGAGGATGGACGACAGAAATCCCATAACTGCAGCTGATATTGTTAATGATTACACTGAGTCTCAGCTCTTTCACATGATCAAAAACTACGGGGAGGACAGATTTGCACAGAATATCGCAAAGCATATCTGTCAGTATCGTGAGAAGAAGCGCATAGAGACAACATTTGAACTGTCAGAGATCATTTCGGGAGCCATTCCCGCAAGGATCAGGGCAACCTCGGGACATCCCGCAAAGAGAACTTTTCAGGCGATACGTATCGAACTGAACCGGGAACTGGATGTACTTGAGGATTCCATAGACAAGATGATCGATGCCCTTGAGGAGGACGGAAGACTTTGCATCATCACCTTCCATTCTTTAGAGGACAGAATAGTAAAAAACAAATTCCGCACAGCCGAGAAGCCGTGCGTTTGCCCGCGGTCGTTTCCGATCTGCACCTGCGGAAGGAAATCAAAAGGCAGAGTTATCACCAGGAAGCCGATACTTCCAAGTGAACAGGAGCTTTTGGAAAATTCAAGATCCAAGAGCGCAAAGCTCAGAATTTTCGAGAAACACACAGAATCATAAAACGGACAGCAGAGTTTACGGCATGTAGACATAAGCATCCGGCAGAGATAAAGAAAACTGAGACTACTAAAACGGACAGTGTGGTTTACAACAGGCAGACATCAGCAGCAGACAGAAACAGGAAACACAGAGACTTGTAAAACGGACAGCATAGTTTACAACTTGCAGACATTAGCATCAGACAGAAACAAAGGGCACCGGCCGAAGGACAGCCTTTGGCCATGGATTGGTCGCACAGCCAGGGATGGCTTTTATATAGTTCCTGTTATATGCGGTAAGAGGGGCCGTTAGGAATTTTGGGGAGGAGTAGTTATGGCACGAGTACGTAAGGGTGCAGCGACAACATCTGGAATAGCCAGAACTTATGTGGATGGAAATACTGTACGTAAGGTACAGGAAAGACGTCAGGAGGCGCTGCGTCAAAAGCGTAAGCAGCAGAAGGCCCTTGAGCGTGAAAAGATATTACAGGATAGAGAGAAGCAGTACAGAGCCCAGCAGGAGAGACTCAGAAACAAGACAGTGGAGATGGATGCACCATTCATCGCGACTCTTACGATTGCTCTTACGTGCACGCTTTTGATGTGCTTTTCTTACATCCGCCTGCAGACAAATATAAATACGAGGATTCATTCCATAGAGCTTA
This sequence comes from Oribacterium sp. NK2B42, assembly GCF_000424445.1. Classification (GTDB taxonomy): domain Bacteria; phylum Bacillota; class Clostridia; order Lachnospirales; family Lachnospiraceae; genus Oribacterium. The sequence goes on along the minus strand of NZ_AUJX01000009.1, from coordinate 40,618 downwards.
TGAAGCAGCAGCTTGATCAGCTTAAGTCCGAAAACGATGCTCTTCAGAACAGTATCGATACTTCACTGGATCTTGACAGGATTTACCGTGTTGCAACTCAGGAGTTAGGTATGGTTTATGCTGATGACAGTCAGACCATAGTATATGATAAGACTGAAAGCGAGTACGTAAGACAATATGAGAACATCCCAAAATACTGATAATGAAAGAAAAGTAAAAAGGGGAAAGATTCTTTCCCCTTTTATGCAGAGAAAGCTAGCCGTCACACTTGGTGTGATAATGCTAGCTTTAATTGCCCTTATCGTGGCGATATACATGCTGGTGAAAAATAACAGCGAGGAGTATAATAAGATAGTTCTTTCACAGAGACAGGCGTCCTATGACTCCCGTACCATTCCTTTCAGACGCGGAGACATCATGGACAGGAACGGTACAGTGCTTGCCACAAGCCAGAAGGTATATAATCTTATCCTGGATCCCAAGGTCATCCATTCCGGTGAGGGAGACAGATATGTGGAGCCTACTATTCAGGCTCTGGTATCCTACTTTAGTTATGATGAAGGTGAACTACGGACACTCATCAAAGAGAAGGCTGACAAGTCTTATGTTAAGTATAAGAAGGAGCTTTCCTATGATGAAAAGTCGGGGTTTGAAGAGTATATCAAAAATCAGAACGCTACTTATGTGAAAAAGGGTGAGAAGGCCCGTGTCCGAGGCATATGGTTTGAGGACGAGTACAAGCGAATGTATCCCTACGGCTCACTCGCCTGCAATGTCATCGGTTTCTCCAGCGCTGACGGTTCTGTGGGAACCGGAGGTGTGGAGCAGTATTATAATGAAACTCTCATGGGGATCAATGGCCGTGAGTACGGGTATCTGGACAACGATACAAAGCTCAAGTCTGTCCTTAAGGAGCCGACAGACGGTGAGACTGTGGTCACCACCATCAATACAAATATTCAGATGTCCCTTGAGAAGTATCTCAATGAGTGGCAGAATGACGACGTAGGTTCCAAGGTGGCAGGTGCCATCGTTATGGACCCGAAGACCGGTGAGATCCTTGCCATGGGTTCCACCAACCAGTTCGACCTTAATAATCCGAGAGAGCTGGATGAGTCAAAGTACACAAACTCTGATCTCATGGAGCTTGGAAGAAAAGAGGCAGTGGGAGTTTATAAAAGACAGAATCCCGATGCAGAAAAGATTTCCGTGGATGAGGTTGGAAAGTATTTCTCAGAGGATGAAATCCTTTCCTTTGGTAAACAGGTTGCCTGGAACCAGGTATGGAGAAATGTTGTGATCTCCGATACCTATGAGCCGGGTTCAACCGCCAAGTCCATTACTCTTGCGGCAGCCCTTGAAGAGAGAGCCATTACTCCTTCAACCACCTTTAACTGTGAAGGCTTCATAGCTCTCAGCGACGGTATCCATACCTGGAGAATCCGCTGCCATAATCATAACGGTGACGGCATTATCGACGCACAGACAGGTCTTATGAGATCCTGTAATGTTTACCTCATGAACACAGCATTTGCACTTGGGGCCGAGAATTTCGTTAAGTACCAGCATATTTTCGGTTTTGGAGAAAAGACCGGAATCGATCTTCCTGCTGAAGCTGATACTTCAACTCTTGTTTATCCGGCAGAGGGTCTCGGACGTACGACTCTTGCCACAAACTCTTTCGGTCAGAACTACAACGTCACCATGGTTCAGATGGCTGCGGCTTACTGCAGTATCGTGAACGGCGGTAATTATTATAAGCCTCATGTGGTTAAGCAGATTCTTAACGGAAACGGCACAGTGATCCAGGATGTGAAGCCTGAGATACTTAGAACCACCTGTTCAAAGTCTACCAGTGATTTCCTGAGGGAGGCTCTGTACCAGACCGTTGAAGGCGGTACCGGTACCAAGGCGAAAATCCAGGGCTATCACGTAGGCGGAAAGACCGGAACAGCGGAGAAGATCCCCCGTTCCGCAAAGAACTATCTTGTTTCCTTTATTGGCTTTGCGCCGGTTGAGGATCCACAAATTGTTGTATATGTTATAGTAGATACTCCGAATCTTGTGGGTGAGGCACAGGCTACGGCATCTTTTGCGATCTTCATAGAAAGAAAGATCATGAACGATGCCCTTCAGTTCCTGAATATCCCTCCTGTAAGTGATACTGATCCGGAAGACAGCATTAACAAGAAGCTGTCGAACAGTTCAGAGGGTATTTCAAATGAAGCTATGGGGGAGCAGGTGACTACCGGTTCAGATGCTGAGAACGAGGGCGGAGAGTCCGAGACAGCCGAAACTGATGAAGAGGGTAATGCCATCGTCCGTACTCAGGCACCACCCGTTACCGATGAGGTGATCTCCGGTGATGATGAGGGCTTCGAGATCCCCGACGCGGTTCCGAACAGCGGTGAGGAGACGGGAGAAGCTGAGGAAGCAGAAGATTAATCAGGCAGAAATGTCATTATAATAAGACTTGAACTCAAGGGCTGTGCTAATGCCTGGGTTTCAGGGTTTCAACAATTAAAGTGAAGAGTTTGGAGCTATTTCAAACTTATTTGGTGGGTCAGATACAAGTCAGGATAAAATCAGACTTGTGTTTGACTCATGGAGGTTAGTGTGAAAAATACTTTTCATCACTATTTGTGCCGCCGACCAAAGGTGGCGGAATGGAGATTAGTATGTATCTTGATCTGGTAATATCGGTATTTTTGGGCTTTCTGATAGTTGCAGCTGTCATGCCCTTTGCCATACCCGAGCTTCATAAGCTGAAGTTCGGACAGCAGGTTCGTGACGACGGACCTGAGTCACATCTTAAAAAGCAGGGTACGCCCACCATGGGAGGTATCGTTTTCGTACTGGCCATAACCATTGTAAGTGGTATTTATGCGGTACGTTATCCGAAGATCCTTCCTGTACTGCTTCTTACAGTGGGTTTTGCAATCGTTGGCTTTATAGACGATTATTTAAAGGTGGTTAAGCACCAGTCCGAGGGCTTCAATCCGAAACAGAAATTTGCCTGCCAGTTTGTATTCACTCTGATCTTCGGCATATATCTGTACCTTTCTCCGGATTACAGAAATCTCATGAGGGTTCCCTTTACGGATTTCTATCTGGATCTGGGATGGCTCTATGTTCCTGCACTTCTTTTTATAGTGCTCGGAACAGACAACGGTGCCAATTTTACAGACGGCATCGACGGACTTGCAAGCTCCGTTACGGCAGTTATAGCGATGTTTATCGCCTTTGTCAGCATGTTCAAGGGCGATGGAGGACTTGTACCCATTGCAGGCGCGGTTTGCGGCAGCCTTTTCGGCTTTTTGGTATACAACAGTCATCCGGCAAAGATATTCATGGGAGATACCGGATCTCTCGCTTTAGGTGGTTTTGTGGCGGCGGCTGCATTTGAAATGGAAATCCCGCTTTTTATACCGTTTTTTGCACTGATTTATCTCGTGGAAGTACTGTCAGTCATTATTCAGGTGACTTATTTTAAGGCAACTCATGGTAAGCGTATCTTCCGAATGGCACCGATACACCACCATTTTGAGTTGGGAGGATGGTCTGAGACTAAGGTCGTGACAGTGTTTACAATAATTACGATATTGCTTTGTCTTATTGCTGCACTTGGGATGTAAAGAGTGAGTGAATCAGGGTTTAATGCTGACTGCCTGCGGGCTGAAGGATGCCTTGAAGGATTCCTGTACATCAAAATGAGATAAGATTAAGCGTGAAAAATTAGGCGGGGTGAATAGTATGAAAAGTCGGAAGGTGCTCGTGCTGGGCACGGGAAAGAGCGGGATCTGTGCAACAAAGCAGATCCTTAGTCTGGGAGGAGAGGTTATCCTCTATGACTCAAATGCGGAGCTTGATAAGCTGCAGCTCCTGAAAAATTTTGACAAAAAAGCACAGGTTACTGTTATAGCAGGTGAGCTGAAACCTGCGGATCTCATACAGGTGGATCTTGCGGTTATAAGTCCGGGAATACCTCTTGACAAGCCATTTGTGAAAATGCTTGATACAGCCAAGATCCCTATCTGGGGTGAGATAGAGCTGGCATACCAGTCAAGCAAAGGAAAGCTTTGTGCGGTAACCGGAACAAACGGAAAGACAACTACGGTATCTCTCATCGGAGAGATCCTTCAGGAAGAGTACGCGGATACGCATATTTGCGGAAACATTGGCAACCCTTATACAGCGGAGGCCCTTGAAACAAAGGATGATTCTGCCACTGTTCTTGAGGTAAGCTCCTTCCAGCTGGAGACGATCATGGATTTCCATCCACATGTTTCCTGCATTACCAACATTACCCCGGATCACCTTGACAGGCATAAGACCATGAAGAATTATGCGAGAGTCAAGGAGGATATAGCCCTCAATCAGACAGAGGAGGACTATATTGTTTTAAATTATGACGATCCGGAACTTAAGAAGTTTGGAAAGAGAAAGTCGTTAAAGCCGAAGGTTATCTGGTTCAGTACTTCACATATACTGAAACAGGGATTATATTATAAAGAACCGAATATCCATTATGTTAATGACGGAACCGATGAGGTTCTTCTGGATGTCCATGAGACAAATCTTCTGGGAGCGCATAACTATGAGAATATCATGTGTGCCATTGCCGTATGCATGCATATGGATGTTCCCATGAAGAAGATTCTGAAGGCGGTTAAGAATTTCAAGCCGGTTGAGCACCGTATAGAATTTGTGAGAGAAAGAAACGGAGTAAGATATTATAATGACTCCAAGGGCACAAATCCTGATGCTGCAATCAAGGCACTGCTTGCCATGCCGGGACCTACGATTCTTATCGGAGGAGGTTATGACAAGGAGATACCGTTTGATGACTGGTGCAAGCTTTTCGAAGGAAGAGTTAAATATCTTATACTCATAGGTCAGACCAGAAACATTATCGCAGACTGCGCTAAGAAATACGGTTTCACCAATGTTGTATTTGCGGAGGATATGGAAGAGGCAGTGAAGGCCAGCGCGGCATATGCCGAGGCCGGAGACTACGTGCTTCTGAGCCCTGCCTGCGCATCCTGGGGTATGTTCAAGAACTTCGAGGAAAGAGGCCGCATCTTCAAGGAATGTGTGAATGCGCTCTGAAGAGCAGACTCGATTGGTCAGAGGGGGAATAATATTTGGGAAAGAAAAAGAAAATAAAACACTTCTTTGACTTCAGTTTGATGTCTACGATCATATTCATCACAGGATTCGGACTTCTGCTGATGTACTCGGCATCGGGCTACAGTGCACAGAATTCCATGAATGACGCAATGTATTTCCTGAAGAGACAGGCAATCTTTGCAGCGGGCGGCGTAGCATTTATGCTGGTGGTGTCCTTTATAGACTATCATCTGTATGCCAAATTCAGTATACCTATCTTTGCGGCTGCCTGCCTGCTTCAGATCGGAACGCTGGTTATCGGAGTTGCTTCCCATGGATCCGCAAGATGGATCAACCTTGCGGGAGTCAGATTCCAGCCTTCGGAGGTCACGAAGGTTGCGGTTATCATCATGCTGTCAACATTGATAACGAAGAGAATCTACCATATGCATGAATGGAAAACCATTTTCCAGGTTGCTGCAGTGGGAGTACTTCCGGGAGTTTTCATTGCCATATCAAATCTTTCAACGGCTATGATCATCCTGGGTATAACCTTTTTCATGTTATGGATATCAAGTAAAAAGGTGGTTCCCTTCATTGCGGCAGGTGTGGCGGGAACCGCAGTTTACATTTTTGCCTATCCTGTGGCGAGACTCCTGCAAAGATTGAACATCCTTCAGGAGTATCAGCTTACGAGAATTTTTGCCTGGAAAGACCCTTCCAGCTATGCGGATGAAACCTTCCAGACATTGCAGGGACTTTATGCCATAGGCTCCGGAGGAATCTTCGGAAAGGGTCTCGGTGAATCGGTTCAGAAGTTCCTCATGCCGGAGGCGCAGAATGATATGATCTTCACCATCATCTGCGAAGAGCTGGGACTTTTCGGAGCAGTGTCCATCATACTGATCTATGCCTTCATCATCTACAGACTCTATGATGATGCAAGAAATGCCAGAGACCTTTTTGGTTCAATGCTTACCATCGGAATCATGTGCCACGTTGCACTTCAGGTAATACTCAATATTGCCGTTGCCACAAATACGATTCCGAACACCGGTGTTACACTTCCTTTCATAAGCTACGGAGGTACTTCACTCCTTATTCTGATGGGAGAGATGGGAATCGCACTTTCGGTGTCGAGACAGATAAGACTGGAAACATGATATTGAATAAATGAATACAGTGGACTTGGTTGGACCCGGGGGGGACGGGTCCAACCCTCAGGTCTGCAAAAGAAATAAACGCGATGTTGTTGAAATGACATCGCGTTTTTGTATAATTTAACGTATGAAAAAAGATAGATTTGATAAAGACGATTATTTTTACGAAGATGAATATGATGAAGGCTACGAGGACGAATACAGCTACGAGCGGGAAAAGAAAGCAAAGCATATGATCCTCGGAGGATTTGTGATCATCATACTTCTTGTGGCAGTGATACTTGCAAGTGCCAGGATAAAGACCATTAAGGTTATAGGAAATAACAAATACACCAGTGAGGAGATGGTGTCCAAGGTCTTTTCCGATCGATGGGATACGAATGCATTTTATTGTTTCTGGAAGGACAAGACAAAGCCGCATAAGCAGATCCCTTTTGTCCAGAGATATGATATCAACTGGGAGGGACCGCTGGATGTAAGCATTACCGTGTATGAGAAAAATATAGTGGGATATGTTGATTACATGTCAAGCCATATGTATTTTGATAAGGATGGTATAGTTGTGGAGTCCACAACAGAGAATCTTGAGGGCATACCCAGGATAACGGGACTTACCTTCGGATCCATAGTTCTCTACAAAGAGCTTCCGGTTCAGAATATGCATGTCTTTAATGACATACTGAATCTTACGGGTTCTCTCAGTGATAATGAGATCAAATGTGACGAGATCGCATATGATGAGCTTCTGAATGCTACTTTAAAGATGGGTGACATCCAGGTATATCTCGGAAGCAACAAGGATATGGAAATGAAGATATATACCCTTAAGGATATACTTCCTAACCTTGAAGGCATGAAGGGTACGCTTAATCTGTCGGATTACAATGAAAGTACCGATCATGAGAGCTATATTTTCAGATCATCGAATTAAGAAATATTGTCATAAAAATGTAAGAAATAAGTGAAAAAACCTTAGGATAGAAACGCGTATCGGCGTGCTAAAATCTGTTAAGCTATTGATAATAGTTAAATAAATATGTATATTTAATTAGGGTGTATGACCGAACTAGATGAGATTTGGAAAAATAAGCGTATGTGGTCATGCAATTTCAAGCTACATTATGGGATGATATAGTGTTGAAGGAGGAAGATTATGCTTGAGATCAAACTTCCTGAGTCAGAGGCAGCTGCAAGAATTATCGTTGTTGGTGTTGGTGGCGCAGGTAATAACGCGGTGAATCGCATGGTGACTGATGGCATTGTCGGCGTTGAGTTCATCGGCGTTAATACAGATAAGCAGGCCTTACAGTTCAGTCAGGCACCAACTACAATGCAGATTGGTGAAAAGCTTACAAAGGGACTTGGCTGCGGAGGCAGACCTGAGGTTGGAGCCAAGGCAGCTGAGGAAAGTTCAGAAGATATAACTTCTGCTTTACAGGGCGCAGATATGGTATTTGTTACCTGCGGTATGGGAGGCGGAACCGGAACCGGTGCAGCTCCTATCATTGCTAAGATTGCAAAGGATATGGGTATCCTTACTGTCGGTGTAGTAACAAAGCCTTTCCGTTTTGAAGCTCGTCAGCGTATGCAGAATGCTATCAAGGGTATCGAGCAGCTTAAGGAATCCGTTGATACACTTATCGTTATTCCTAATGACAGACTTCTTGAGATCGTTGACAGAAGAACTACTATGCCGGATGCACTTAAGAAGGCAGATGAAGTTCTCCAGCAGGCTGTTCAGGGTATCACAGACCTTATCAATGTTCCGGGTCTTATCAATCTTGACTTCGCCGATGTATCTTCAGTTATGAAGGACAAGGGTATCGCTCATGTCGGTATCGGCGCAGCAAAGGGTGATGAGAAGGCTACTGAGGCTGTTAAGATGGCTATTTCATCTCCGCTCCTTGAGACAACTATCCAGGGCGCTACAGATGTTATCATTAATATTTCAGGTGATATCTCTCTCGTTGAGGCAAACGAGGCAGCTTCTTATGTAGAGGAGCTTGCAGGTGATAATGCAAACATCATCTTCGGTGCTATGTATGATGAGAGCGCACAGGATGAGTGCAAGATCACAGTTATCGCTACAGGTATCCAGGATGAGAATGCAACTGCATCAGTTTTCGATGCTCCTAAGGAGAAGACAGTTGCACCTCAGGCTGCACCACGTCAGGCGGTTCCTGTTCACCCACAGACACAGGCGGTACAGCCTCAGAGACAGCCTATTCCAAGCTTTCTCAACACACAGGCTCAGTCTGTAGGATATACAATGCAGAATCAGGCTGCACCTTCTGTGCCGACTCCTTCAGTTGCACCTCAGGTTCAGCAGCAGGCTATGCCAAGCATGGAGCCGGCTCCTTCAGTTCAGCCAAGCTACCGTCCTCAGCAGAACAAGGATCTGTCAATCAACATTCCTGAGTTCCTGAGAAACAAGAGATAAAGCTGATTTAATCTTATTATGGATTAAATGACAGAAGTATCCGATAAAACGAGGATATAAAAGGTATATATTGGGAAAATAAGAGACTATGTCTTTACGGCATAGTCTCTTTTATGTTAAGATGCAACGCGGAATAAAATAGTTTGATGTATAAATAATGGAAATCAAAGGTGGAGAGTTATATATGATCCGCCCGGGATACCTAAGGATACATTTATATTTGGAGAAGACATGGCAAATTTAAAAGAAGAGATTGAGAAGAGACGTACGTTCGCGATCATTTCACACCCGGATGCAGGTAAGACAACATTAACAGAGAAGTTCCTTCTTTACGGAGGTGCTATCAACCTTGCAGGTACCGTTAAGGGACGTAAGGCGACCAAGCACGCAGTTTCAGACTGGATGGAGATAGAGAAGCAGAGAGGTATTTCCGTTACTTCTTCAGTGCTTCAGTTTAATTACGGAGATAAATGTATCAATATCCTTGATACTCCTGGTCACCAGGATTTCTCAGAGGATACCTATCGTACACTTATGGCTGCCGACAGTGCCGTCATGGTTATCGATGGCGCAAAGGGTGTTGAGCCCCAGACCATCAAGCTTTTCAAGGTCTGCGTAATGCGTCACATTCCGATCTTTACTTTTGTAAATAAGTTTGACCGTGAGGCCCGTGATCCCTATGAGCTTCTTGATGAGATTGAGAGTGTTCTCGGCATTCACACCTGTCCTGTTAACTGGCCAATCGGCTGCGGACGTAACTTCAAGGGCGTCTTCGACCGTGAGACAGAAACTGTCGAGCTTTTTACTGCCAATGCCGGCGGCACCAAGGCTGTTGAGGAGCAGGATGTAAAACTGGATGATCCTAAGTTAAAGGATCTTGTGGGCTTTGAATATTATGACAAGCTTCAGGAGGATCTGGAGCTTCTTGACGGAGCCTCTGACGATTATGATCAGGAAAGAGTAAATAAGGGAGAGCTTACACCTGTATTCTTTGGTTCAGCTCTTACAAACTTCGGTGTAAGAACCTTCCTTGAGCACTTCCTGAAGATGACATTACCACCTCTTCCCAGAAGCAGTGATAAGGGTGTCATCGATACAGTGGATGAGCAGTTCTCAGCCTTTGTTTTCAAGATCCAGGCCAATATGGATCCAAAACACAGGGATCGTGTCGCTTTTATGCGTATATGTTCCGGCGAATTCGATGCCGGAATGGAAGTTAATCACGTGCAGACCGGACGTAAGGTGAAGCTCAGCCAGCCTACCCAGATGATGGCGGATGAGCGTAAGATAGTTGAAAAGGCCTACGCCGGAGACATTATCGGAATTTTCGATCCGGGTATTTTCTCCATAGGTGACACCCTGGAGCTTTCAAATAAGAAGTTTGCTTATGAAGGAATACCGACCTTCGCACCGGAGCACTTCGCAAGAGTCCGTCAGGTGGACACCATGAAGCGTAAGCAGTTCCTGAAGGGTATTTCCCAGATCGCCCAGGAGGGTGCTATCCAGATCTTCCAGGAGTACAACACCGGTATGGAAGAGATCATCGTCGGCGTTGTAGGTGTGCTTCAGTTTGAGGTTCTCACCTTCCGTCTCAAGAATGAGTACAATGTTGAGGTTAAGCTCGATATGCTGCCATACGAGCATCTGCGTTGGGTTGAGAACTATACCGAGATAAACATTGACAAGATTCAGGGAACTTCCGATATGAAGATCGTAAAGGATATGAAGGATCGCCCGCTGCTGCTGTTCGCACATGAGTGGTCTGTTGGCATGGTGCTTGACAGAAATAAGGATCTCAGGCTTACTGAGTTTGGAAAGAACTAAGAGGTATAAATATATGAACGAATCAGTAAATAAGTGGATAGAGGAACATTTAGACAATCTTATAGAGGATCTGAAGGATTTTGTTTCTATTAATTCTGTACAGGGGTCTTATGAGCAGGGAAAGCCTTTTGGAGACGGTCCTTTTGATGCCCTGAACTTTGCTATTGATCTTTGTGACAAATACGGTTTTTCAGTTAAGAATTACAACAGCTATGTGGGAACCGCGGATTTTGATCCGGAGCTTCCGAGAAGCCTTGATATGCTTGCACACTGTGATGTGGTTCCCGCAGGTGAAGGCTGGACGGTTTCAGAGCCTTTTAAGCCTGTAGTAAAGGACGGAAGGATCTACGGACGCGGAACCTCCGATGATAAGGGACCTCTTCTTTGCGCGCTCTATGCAATGCGCGCCATCAAGGAGTGCGGAATCCCTCTTAAGAAGGGTGTTCGTCTCATCATGGGCTGCGATGAGGAGACCGGTTCCACCGACATTGAAAAGTACTATGCAGTGGAGCCTGAGGCAGAGATGACATTTTCTCCGGATGCGGAGTTTCCTCTTATAAATATAGAAAAAGGACAGTTCAGAGCCGGAATCGTAAAGAGCTTTGCCGAGTCTGAGACATTACCGCGACTTGTTTCACTTGAAGCAGGGGTGGCTGTTAATGCTGTGCCCCAGAAGGCAGTCATCAGACTTGAGGGTCTCGATATGAATCTTGCAGAGGCTCCCATGAACGAGATCGCAAAGGAGTGCGGAGTGACCTGCGAGCAGACCGGTATGAACGAGATAACAGTTATCGGTGAGTCTGCTCATGCATCAACTCCGGAGCTTGGAAAGAATGCCGGTATCGCAGCACTTATGCTGGTTGCAAAGCTTCCTCTCCCCGAGTGTGAGCAGTTAAAGGCTATAAAGAATGTGCTTAAGCTGTTCCCTTACGGAGTTACAGATGGCTCCGGCCTCGGAATAAAGATGTGCGATAAAGAGTCCCACGACCTTACCTGCACCCTTGATATGTTCCATATCACAACCACTAAGCTTGATGTGAAGTTCGACAGCCGCACACCGGTTATGGCAACCAAAGAGAATTGTGAGGACGTTGCCGGAAAGAGCATTGAGGCACTGGACCTTGAGTTTGACAGCAATGGAATCGTTCCTCCTCATGTGGTGCCTTCTGATTCAGAGTTCGTTCAGAAGCTCCTCAAGTCATATGAGACAGTGACCGGTCTTAAGGGCGAAGCCATGGCCATCGGCGGCGGTACCTACGTTCACGAACTAAAGAACGGCGTAGCCTTTGGTGCAGTCCTTCCGGGTGTTGACACCCGCATGCACGGTGCCGACGAGTTCTTCGACCTGGACAACATCGTGATTGCTACAAAGGTGTATGCAGAGGCTATCATGGAGCTTTGCTCGTAAGATCAAGGAGCTTTGCTCGTAAGATTACAAAAGACATTCTAAGATTCCAAACAGGAATCCTTTAACATATCCCGATACTTATTCACAGTTTACTGATGAGGAAGTATCGGGATTTCAATTAAGGATAATATTAAGAAGCCATCGTAGTGACAATTCTTGTGGTTTCATGACCGTAATTTAATAAACGGCGATGTCAAGCCGGTGTGATAATTTCTTCTTGACTTTTCTATTTAAATACTGTATATTAAACAAGTCGCGCGGAGGTGCTGAAATTGGCAGACAGGCAAGACTAAGGATCTTGTGTCCGGTAGGACGTGTGGGTTCAAGTCCCATCCTCCGCAGTAGAGAGCAACAGGCTGGTTCTGGTGCTCTTTTTTTTATCGTGGCCTAGGCGCTGAATGAATCTCTTTAACAGCCATCCCGGTAATCTCTGCTATAGCTTCTCTTTATAACTCATTATCGTTTTAATTTAATTGATTAAATCCCAACCGTGTACTAAAATTTTATGCATATTGAATATTCGATATATATTGGAGGAACTTAATGGCAAAGGGTGATGTAATCATCCAATTGGTCAACATGGGCAAGGTATTCCACACAAGTTCCGGGGATGTTGTTGCGCTTGATGACATTAATTTGGATATAAAGGAGGGTTCCATACAGGGAATCATCGGACTTTCCGGCGCGGGAAAGTCAACACTTGTAAGATGTATAAACTATCTTGAGATACCCACAAGCGGTAAAGTTATTTTCGAGGGCAAGTCCCTCGGTGATCTTTCCGACAGGGAGGTTCGCGAAGCCAGAAGAAACATGGGTATGATCTTCCAGCAGTTTAACCTTCTGGATCAGCGTAATCTTCTGGATAATGTTACCTTCCCGCTGGAAATCGCAGGGACGGACAGAAAGAAGGCCAGGGAGAGAGCCATGGAACTGCTCAAACTTGTAGGTCTCGAAGACAGAGTTAAAAACTATCCGGCACAGCTTTCCGGAGGTCAGAAGCAGAGAGTGGCTATCGCAAGAGCCCTCGCCACAAATCCGAAGGTGCTCCTTTGTGATGAGGCGACCTCGGCCCTGGACCCGAAGACCACAACTCAGATACTTGAGCTTTTGAAGCAGATCAATCAGGAGATGGGAGTTACCGTCATAGTCATTACCCATCAGATGTCGGTTATCGAAGCCATCTGCGATTCCGTGGCCATCATTGACCACAGCCACATCGCAGAGAGCGGACCCGTGGCGGAGGTATTCAGCAACCCGAAGACGGAAATCGGCCGCAGGCTTATCCTTGGGGATGGTAATGCTGACTCCGTGAAGCCTGTGGATTTCGGGGCAGATACCAACCGGAAGATACGTATCGTTTTTGACGGCCATTCAGCTCACCAGCCTATTATTTCGGATCTGGTGCTCACCTGCAAGGTACCGGTAAACATCCTTTTGGCAAACACTAAGGAGGTTGAAGGTCAGGCAGTGGGGCAGATGGTGGTAGAGCTTCCCGGTGAAGAAGAGGATGCGGATAAGCTCCTGCATTATCTTAAGGACAACAGTATAAAGTTTGAGGAGGTGAACTGATGGACGCGTCATCAATTTCCATGTATTTAGAGGAGACCTGGGCGACCATTTACATGACACTCATCTCCAGCGCTATTTCATATCTTATAGGCATCCCTCTGGGAGTGATTCTGGTGGTGACGGATAAGGACGGCATCGCACCCTGCAATCCGGTGCACACGGCCCTGGGCGTGGTGATCAATATCTTCCGATCCATTCCATTCCTGATACTTCTGGTAATGGTTCTGCCGCTCACCAAATTCCTGGTGGGAACAACATTGGGACCCAAGGCCATCATTCCGCCCCTCATCATTGCTTCCGCACCTTACATAGGAAGAATGGTGGAATCCTCACTTAAAGAGGTAAGCGCCGGCGTTATCGAGGCCGCAAAGTCAATGGGTGCCAGCAACTGGCAGATTATTTACAAGGTGCTGATCCCGGAGGCAAAGCCAAGCCTTCTTGTGGGGGCCGCAATCTGTATCACAACCATCCTCAGTTATTCGGCTATGGCAGGTTTTGTAGGCGGCGGCGGACTCGGTGCCATCGCTCTCAACTACGGATATTACCGCTACAAGACAGACATCATGATGATCGCGGTTGTGATTCTTGTGGTGCTTGTGCAGATCATTCAGGAATTCTGGATGAGAGTTTCCAGGGCTACGGATAAGAGAGCAAGGAACTGACAGTGATTTTTTTGCCGGTGTTTTAATAAAAAACCCGGCTTAAAATAAAAAACATCCGATCCAGACATCGGTAAAAGGGAGGAACATTATGAAAAAGAATTTAACAGTAGTTTTTGCAGCAGTTCTTGCGGCAGCATCACTTGCAGCCTGCGGCTCATCAGAGACCAAGGCAACAACAGCTGCAGCAACAGAAGCAGCTTCAACAGCCGCAGCAACAGAGGCTCCAAAGGAGACAGAGACAGCAGGTGAGACAGAAGCTGCTAAGGAAACAGAGGCTGCCGCTGAAGCAGGCAGTGCCGTAGAGCCGCTTGCAGAGGCAGTAGACATTAAAATCGGTGCAACACCAAGCCCTCACGCAGAAATCCTCGAGCAGGCAAAGGATGAACTTGCAGCAGCAGGCATTAACCTTGACATCGTTGTTTACAATGATTACGTTCAACCAAACCTCGCTACAGATCAGGGCGAGATCCAGGCTAACTACTTCCAGCACCAGCCATATCTTGATGATTTCAATGCTGAGAACGGCACACACCTTACATCAGTAGGCGCTATCCACTATGAGCCGTTCGGAATCTATGCAGGAAAGGCTAATGATCTTTCAAACATCGCTGACAAGGCTCAGATCGCCGTTCCTAATGATACAACCAATGAGGCTCGTGCACTTCAGCTTCTTCAGGCTAACGGCATCATCACTCTTAAGGATGGTGTAGGTCTTACAGCTACAAAGCAGGATATCGTTGAGAATCCTCACAATGTTGAGATCCTTGAGGTTGAGGCTGCTCAGATCCCGAGATCTATCGAGTCAGTTGATTTTGCCTGCATGAATGGTAACTATGCTATCGAAGCCGGCTTCAAGCCTTCAGATGCGCTTGCTCAGGAGGATGCATCTTCAGAGGCTGCCCAGACTTATGCCAATGTTGTTGTAGTATCAGATTCTGACGCTGATTCAGAGTGGGCTAAGAAGCTTGTTGAGGTGCTTCAGTCTGAGAAGGTTTCTGAGTACATCACAAATACTTATGAGGGTGGAGTTATCCCGATGAAGTA
This sequence comes from Oribacterium sp. NK2B42, assembly GCF_000424445.1. GTDB lineage: Bacteria > Bacillota > Clostridia > Lachnospirales > Lachnospiraceae > Oribacterium. The sequence continues at coordinate 25,402 of NZ_AUJX01000009.1, read as the reverse complement.
ATATTTACCACTACGTGGTGGAACAGAGCCGGAGGGCATCAATTTGAATGCGGGTCGCTGCGGCGGAAAAATATAAAATCGGACCTCTAAGAGGTCCGATTTTTATTTTTCTCGTTCTCGCTCCACGTATTCAAATTGATGCCCTCCGGCTCTGTTCAAATCTACGCTTTCTCTATATATGTATAGGGGAGGATATCATCACTACATCTAGTGATTGTATGTACTTGCGATTCAATTTGATTTTTAACGCAGAAACAAATATATGACAAAATTTAAGAGGTTTATTAAGTTCCTAAAAATCAAGTTGGAATTTTCAACAAAACATCTTAGAAACAGGCGAATGCCACGGAGACCGCGATATTACTTGATTTATACCCCTGTAATCTAAGAGAAATCGTGGGTGGATTTTTAGGTGGAAATTGCTAAAATTCTCCGTTTTTTACAAAAAATTGACTTTTGGATATTTGGTATTTAAATTCGGTGGAAATAGTAGTATAGTATTTCTGCACACAAGATATAGTGTTTTTAGAGACAAGAAAAACAATATTTGGTAAAAATGCTATAGAAGAAATATATTTTTGAAAATGCACTTAAGCTGATGAAATTACGAAATCATCAGAAGACGCGAGGCCGATGCATTGGCCCGGGAACAAAATATAATAAAGATTTTCGAGGTTCGGGTTAAAGGGAACCGGTCTGAAATTCTTTCCGCGGTGTGGATGTAAATAAAGGGGGAGCAGATATGGAAGTTTTAACAGAAGTCGTAAAACAGAATGTTATCAAACGTAACGGCAAGGAAGTTCAGTTTGATATTTCAAAGATCTCTAACGCTATCCGTAAGGCAAACAATGAGGTAGAGCCTATTTATCAGATGAATGAGTACCAGATCATGGGCATTTCCGAGAATGTTGCCGCAAAGTGCGCAAAGCTTAACAGAGCAGTATCGGTTGAAGAGATCCAGGATATGGTTGAGACCGGCATCATGGAGATGCGTGGTTATGAGGTTGCTCAGAAGTACGTGCGTTATCGTTACAAGAGAGAGATCGCACGTAAGTCAAACACAACCGATGATGAGATCCTTTCACTTATCGATCAGTCAAACGAGGAGCTGAAGCAGGAGAATTCCAACAAGAATCCTGTTATCAATTCTACACAGCGTGATTACATGGCAGGTGAAGTTTCCAAGGATCTTACAAAGAGACTTCTTCTTCCTGAGGATGTGGTAAGAGCTCACGACGAAGGCATTATCCACTTCCATGATTCTGACTACTTCGCTCAGAAGGAGCATAACTGTGACCTCGTAAACCTCGAGGACATGCTGATGAACGGCACGGTTATTTCACAGACCATGATCGAGAAGCCACACAGCTTCTACACAGCCTGCAACATCACAACTCAGATCATCGCGCAGGTTGCTTCCAACCAGTACGGCGGACAGTCATTTACATTGTCACACCTTGCTCCATTCGTAGACATTTCCCGTCAGAAGATCAGAAGCCAGGTTCAAGAGGAGAATGCTGAGGCCGGCGTTCAGATGACAGCCGAGCAGATCGGAAAGATCGTAGAAAAGCGTCTTCACGAGGAGATCACAAGAGGCGTTCAGACCATACAGTATCAGCTCATCACTCTCATGACCTGCAATGGCCAGGCTCCATTCGTTACCATGTTCATGTATCTCGATGAGGTTCCTGAGGGACAGACCAGAGATGACCTTGCGATGGTTATCGAGGAAGTTCTGAAGCAGAGAATGAAGGGGGTTAAGAATGAGAAGGGTGTCTGGATCACACCGGCATTCCCGAAGATCATTTACACGCTTGATGAGGATAATGTTTACCCTCAGTCAAGATACTATTACCTTACAGAGCTTGCTGCCAAGTGCACAGCCAAGAGAATGGTTCCGGATTACATCTCCGCTAAGAAGATGAAGGAATATAAGGGCGATGTTTATCCTTGCATGGGCTGCAGATCCTTCCTTACACCGGATAATGAGTCACTTGCAGAAGGGCTCTGCGATGCAGGCAACAAGTCCAACAGCAAGACCTATACAGAAGGAAAGCACAAGTACTACGGACGTTTCAACCAGGGCGTTGTAACCATTAACCTTGTAGACGTTGCGTGTTCAGCTCACGGAGATATGGATGAGTTCTGGAAGATCTTCGATGAGAGACTTGAACTCTGCCACAAGGCATTGAGACTCCGCCACGAGAGACTTAAGGGAACAACATCAGACGTTGCACCTATTCTCTGGCAGTACGGAGCTCTCGCAAGACTTAAGAAGGGCGAGAAGATCGACAAACTCCTTTATGGCAACTATTCAACAATTTCTCTCGGATATTCAGGCCTTTACGAGATGTGCGTACGCATGACAGGAAAGTCACACACAGATCCTGAGGCTAAGCCATTTGCCCTGAAGGTAATGCAGCACATGAATGATAAGTGCGCAGAGTGGAGAAAGGCAGAGAATATCAGCTACTCACTTTACGGCACACCGATGGAGTCCACAACCTACAAGTTTGCCAAGGCTCTTCAGAAGAGATTCGGAATCATCAAGGGTGTTACGGATCACAACTATGTAACAAACTCTTATCACGTAAATGTTCGTGAGGAGATCGATGCATTTACCAAGCTTAAGTTTGAGGCTGATTTCCAGAAGCTTTCACCGGGAGGAGCTATCTCTTACGTAGAGGTTCCCAACATGCAGAACAACATTCCTGCAGTACTCAGTCTCATCAAGTTCATCTATGATAACATCATGTATGCTGAGCTTAACACCAAGTCTGATTATTGCGAGTGCTGCGGCTATGACGGCGAGATCAGGATCATAGAGGACGATATGGGCAAGCTTGTCTGGGAGTGCCCTAACTGCGGAAACCGTGATCAGAGTAAGATGTCCGTTGCCAGAAGAACCTGCGGATACATAGGCACACAGTACTGGAACCAGGGTCGTACCCAGGAGATTAAGGACAGAGTGCTTCATCTGTAAAAAAATTTAAACGAGGAAAAATGAAAAAATTTTTTGACGAAAATTTTTTTAAAACTGAAACCGATGAAAAATAATTTTGCCACCATTAAATCAAAAAAATTTTAGACATACACCCCAATCGGAAAAGCTCCGACCTCGTTTTGAAGGTTGGAGCTTTTCTTTTGGCCAAAAACTAAATGGTTGACTCTCGGGATGATTTATTGAATAGAGGTCAATGATAATAAGCTCATGAAATGACTTATATCTGAAACAACTGGTTTGCAGTCAACAAATTTCATCTCTATAGGTGACTTGATTCATGGTTGATTCAAATGCGGTCATAGAAACACCCTGCGAACATTGACCTATCTTGGCAATTACATTATCAGAGTCATATAGGACCTCGAAAATAATTGATCCACTTGAGATATTTAATGATATGAGTCATATCCACCGGGGATGGGTCTTGCCGGCGAGAACCAACCCCGTCCCCCTGGTCCACCGGCTGAACTTTTACTTTTACCGGTTGATAGGTGAAAAATGTGTCTTATTTGATTTGATATTGCATTATATGCGTGTGAACAATTATAATAAACAAGTTATAGAAAATATAGAAGGAAAGATCAAGGAATCGAGTTATGAAAATAGGATTTTCAGAATTAATCATCATTTTCGTTGTGGCGCTCATCGTCATCGGTCCTGATAAGCTTCCTGAATATGCTAAAAAACTGGGAGAATCACTCAAAGCATTCAGGAATGTTTCAAACGATCTGACAAAGGACATCCGGGAATCGGTGATAGAACCTTTGGAAGAGGCACAGAAGCCCATAAAGGAAGCTATGCAGCCGGTTACCGAAGTGGCAGATGAGATCAAGAAGAATATCGATGATGTAAAGAAATCGGTGAATGACATCGGAAAACCTTCTTCAGTGAAGCCGGAGCCAAAGGCTGAAGAGAAGGCTGAGTCAGTTGAGACCGGAACTGAGAAGGCTGAGGAGAAATCTGAAGAAAAAGAATCTGCTGTGACAGACACTGAAAAGGAAGAGGAAAAAGAGTTTGAGACAGCTTCAGCGGATGCTGAAAAGACAGAGGGAAAATATGTTCAGGCTGACGCATCTGCAACTGATGTCTTAGAGATATCAGAGAAGACTGACAGTGCTTCCTCAGAGGCATCAGATGTGACAGACAATAAAGAAGGTTCATCCTCGAAATCTGCTCCGGCGGAAACTGAAGCAGCTAAGGCTGAAACATCACAGAAAGGTCAGGTCATCTGAGAAACCGGAAAAACTGCTACAGTCGTTAATTAAAGAGTATTTTGTTTTATAAAAGGAGCCAATTAGATCTGCATCCGTATGTCAGAGATAAACGGCAAAAACATGCGTTTATAAAAGGAGAAAATCATGAGAATCGGAACCCAGGAATTATTAATCGTACTTGCAATTGTTGTAATCGTATTTGGACCTACACAGCTTCCCAAGCTTACAAAGATGTTCGGAAAGTCTGTAAAGAGCTTCAGAGACGGTATAGCTGATTCAGAGGAAGAGAACAAGGACAAGGATAAGACAGTAAGCGAGACAAAGGCAGCAACTGATGAAAAGAAAGACTGAAAGAAAGCAGGCCGAAGGTGAGATGACTCTGAGCGGTCATCTGACGGAGCTTAGAAACCGCATTATCGTCATAGTAGTGGTGCTGGTGATAGCGATGTTCATAGGACTGGGACAGGCCGAGAAGATCGTGTCGGCGCTCCTCGATATCGGAAGAGCCAAGGGATATCAGTTTGTATATCTGGCACCTCAGGAGATGCTGATCCAGTTTTTCTCTATCTCCCTTATATTTGCGGCACTTATAGGACTTCCTCTCATATTCTATGAGGCATACGCATTTATGAGTCCGGGACTCAGGAAATCCGAAAAGCTGTTTTTTCTTCTGGCTATCATCTTCGGAATCGTTTTTGGATTTTTGGGAATACTTTTTGCCTACAAAGTACTGATTCCGTTTATGCTTTACTTCCTTTTGGATATGAGTAAAGGCGTAAGCGTCGCGGCAGCCATAAGTGTCGGAAATTATATTTCCTTCCTCATGACCATTTTTATCATCTTTGCGGTGATATTTGAGTTCCCTGTAGTCACGGTACTTCTCACTCAGATGGGAATACTGAAAGTAGAGTGGATGAAAAAAGCCCGCAAGGTAATGATCGTTGTGATCTTTATCATGGCAGCTATCGTTACACCGCCGGATGTAGTATCCCAGGTAATGGTGGCCCTGCCCATGATCCTTCTTTACGAGCTCAGCGTTATCCTTTGCACCATATTCGGAGTCTTCAAAAAGAAACCGGCTGAGGAATCTTCGGAGGATGGCGATGGAGAAGTTTGAAGTTGGTGAAGAAGTATACATAAAAGCAAAGATTGACAGAATCCCAGGCAGAGAGGCTGTGATGTACAGACTTGAGACTCCTGAAGGGACAGTTGTCTGGGCAAATGAACACGAAATCGAGAAACGAAAAGACTGATTGGGATTCAAAGAATATACAGGATCTATTGTAAAAAATAGTTTTCATCACTATTTGTGCTGCCGTTTGAAAGCGGCGGAATGAGGATTAGTGTGAAAAATAGTTTTCATCACTATTTGTGCCGCCGACCAAAGGCGGCGGAATGGGTATTAATATGAATTACGCGGAGATAAAGCATTTTGATATAGCAAACGGACCCGGAGTCAGACTCAGTCTCTTTGTCTCCGGCTGTACTCATGCATGTCCGGGGTGTTTTAACCGGATTGCCTGGTCTTTCGATTATGGAAAAGAATTCACTAAAGAAGTTGAGGACAGCATTCTGGATGAATTATCCGATGAAGCTTATCAGGGTCTTACGCTTTTAGGCGGAGAACCCTTTGAGCCTCAGAACCAAAAAGGGCTTGTATCCCTCGTAAAAAGATTTAAGGAAAGATATCCGGAAAAGGATCTCTGGATTTTCTCCGGTTACCTCTTTGATGAAGATATGCTGGGACGTATGTGGTCACAGGTTCCCGAAACCAGAGAAATCCTTGAAAGAACCGACGTTCTTGTGGACGGCGAATTCAAACAGGAGCTTAAGGATATCACACTTCTTTACAAGGGTTCCTCAAACCAGAGAACCATTGATGTCCAAAAGTCCCTCAAAGAAGGACACATCGTCCTTTGGAACCCGGGAGACAACCTCACAGTTTCAAAAACATCTCATCTGTAAAATTTGTTTTAATGTAATGTATATATAGCCGGAGAGTATTTATTTTAAAATATAAAGTTTCGAAAATAGCCGCCTTAGAACAACTAAGGTGGCTTTTTTCAGGTTCGTCCGACGACGCGCCCCGGTTTTAAATAGATACCCGCCGGCTCTGGCGTATTTTTTATTAAAATTGTAATCAAAATATAAATTCCCCATATAGACTTAATAAAAACTAAATGCTGCCGATATGAGAAATAGACAGTGTAAAAATCTTAGCAGAAATGCAAAAATTCATACCAGGCAGGAGGCAGTATGAGTAAATCAGGAAAGAGAAAGACAGAGAACGGCAATGGTAAATTTGTGAGCCTTGCTGTCCGCATACCCACCGTCGTTGTCGGTGCGGTTCTTGTCGTAATTGTGATCATTTGCATAGCTTTTGGTATCTTAACTACGAGATCCATCAATGAGCTTGCACAGAAACAGATCAGCAATGTTGCAAAGGAAAATGTTCTTACTATCCAGAAATATATGGATGGTATGAAGATGTATGCTGATACCCTTGGGGACGGCGTAATGAATTACAGGAAGCTGGGAAGAGAAGATGGAGAAGCAGCAATAGTAGGGGCACTGACAAGAGCTGTGGAATCCGGCAGGATTTTCTCCGCCTATTTTGCCTTTGAGCCTAATGCTTTTTTCAGTGGTACAGATAAAGGATTATCGTATTACGTATATAAAAGCGGAACCGGAACGGCAACGGATATCCTTTATGATTACGATTCCTATGGCGGGGCGGATTACTATGCACCTACCAAGGCAAGCCTCAGTACGCATCTTACGGATCCGTATGAATATGAGCTGTCAGACGGAACTGTAGTCTGGCTCATAACCTTAAGTACTCCAATTGTTGAAAACGGCAGATTCATCGGTGTCGCAAACTGCGATATGCTTGCGGACACGTTAAAGGATCTTGAATATACAAACGGCGATTACAAGACTTCCTATATGACTGTGACAGATGAGAATAATACATACATTGTTCATTCCAAGTTACCTGAAATGGTTGGACAGGTTGTGGATTTTGATGAAGCAATAGTCAAGCGTGTTATAGGTGGAGAAACAGTAATAAAGCCCCATGTCCAGGATAAGATTGACGGAGTATCAGCCATTGTAGTATTTGCTCCGGTGCAGCTGGAGGGATCGGATCTTCATTGGGTTCTTACAAATATAGTTCATAACTCGGAAGTATATGGCCCGGTTTATACATCTATACTGATAATCGTAGTGATAGGTTTAGTGGGCATCGTAGTTCTCGGATTTGTTGCTTTGACAGTTGTCCGTTCTTCCCTTGCGCCTATAAAGCCGCTTATGAAAACTGCGGAGGATGTGGGAGAATTCCGGCTTTCTGACTCCCGGAATGATTATGATTATCCAAACAATGAATTCGGAAAGCTGGCGGAGACCTTCCTTTCCATGTCTGATAACCTGAAGGCCATAATTACGGATGTGGGTGCGGTTCTCGGCGGAATGGCAGAAGGAGACTTTACTGCAAACAGCTCATGTCCGGAAAAGTATGTTGGGGACATGAAAAATGCCCTGATTTCCATTAACTCCATTCAGGATACCCTGGGGAATACTCTTAAGGATATAAGTGAATCTGCTGAGAGGGTGGCAGTGAATTCATCTCAGATCTCTGACGGATCACAGGCATTGGCACAGGGCGCTACCGAGCAGGCGGGCTCAGTTCAGGAGCTTAGCAGCACCATTAATGATGTAAGCGAAGAGGTTAAACATAATGCGGCCAATGCAGAAAACGCCAGCAGCATAGCACTCCGCACCAAGGAAGCCATTGCTGTAAGTAACGAAGAGATGAGCAAGCTTACAGCATCCATGGATTCTATAGAGGAAGCCTCCAATAAGATTCAGGATGTCATCAGCATCATTGACAATATCGCATTCCAGACCAACATTCTTTCACTTAATGCAGCCATAGAGGCTGCCAGAGCCGGTCAGGCAGGAAAAGGCTTTGCAGTTGTGGCGGATGAGGTTGGGAACCTTGCAAAACGCAGTCAGGAAGCGGCTCAGAGTACCAGCGATCTCATCCAGATGGTTACAGAGGCTGTAGACAGAGGAAAAGGCATCACCGATGATACGGCAGAAGCATTGGAAAGAGTTTCGGGCTATGCGGATGAGACCAATGACATGATCAAAGAGATTTCAGATGCATCTGTGAACCAGTCGGAGGCTCTTGAACAGATAAGCATCGGCATCAGCCAGATAGCAGAAGTAGTCCAGACCAATTCCTCAACCTCTGAGGAAAGCGCGGCAGCCAGCATTGAGCTTGCCAATGAAGCAAATGATCTGAAGGAAATCGTAAAGCCCTTCAGACTCAGGTAGTGGAAAGTATCAAGAGGTGAAAAGAGTATGTCTAATATAAGAAATGATAAAAATAAAAAAAGACCATACATGAGCCTTGCAGTGCAGATACCCATGGTGCTGGCAATTACCGTATTTGTAGTTATCGCCATAATGTGTATTGTTTTCGGAATAGTGACCTTCAAAAACATTGACACTATGGTTCAGGCCCAGATAGAAAACATCGCGGATCAGAACGTGGTTACGGTACAGAAATATGTCAGCGGTATCGAGATTTATGCAAGCTCTCTTGGCGACAGTATAATGAATTACCGCGAGATGGGAAAAGAAAAGGGCGAGGAGGCTATCCTTGAGGCCATGAAAGAGGCCGTTAATTCCGGAAAGGTATTTTCTGCCTACTATGCATTTGAGCCTAATGCTTTCTTCCCGGACACACCGAACGGACTTTCCTACTATGTTTACAAGAGCGGAGGCAGTCTGGGAACGGATATCCTTAATGATTATGACAGCTATGGTGGTGCCGACTATTACGTTCCCGCTAAGGAAAAAGGCCTCACCCATATAACAGATCCCTATGAGTGGACCTGTGAAGATGGTTCGGTTCTCCATCTGATCACGATTTCAACTCCTATTATGGATAATGGAAAGTTTATCGGAGTTTCAAACTGTGATGTGGAGCTTAGTTCCATGGAAAATCTGGAATACTCCAATGGCGGTTACAACAGTGCCTATGTAACTGTTAATGATTCCAACAAGACCTATCTGGCAAATTCGGGAGATCCTAAGACAGTTGGCACGGCGGCTGATTTTTCGGATTCCATCATTGAAAGCGTTACAGGCGGACAGAGACTCATTAAATCAGTTAAAGACAACATCGGCGGAAAGGATTCCTTTGCGATTTTCGTGCCGGTGAAGATGACAGGAACTGATATCAACTGGGTTCTTACCAGTATCGTTCATAAAGATGAAGTGAGAGCAGCGGTTTACCAGTCACTTTTGATCGTTGCCATCATAGGAATCATAGGAGTTGCGGCACTTGTGGTGATCTCTTCAATTGTGGTCAGAAGGTCCCTCGCTCCGGTTAAGCCTCTTATGAGGATAGCGGAGAATGTGGGCGAGTTCAGGCTTAGTGAGGTGGATGATAAATACAGGTATCCCAATGATGAGATCGGTGAGCTGGCAGGGACATTTACGCATATGGCAGAAAATCTCAAGAGGATCATAGACGATCTCGGATTCATGCTTTCTACCATGTCGCAGGGTGATTTCACTGTAGAAAGTACCTGCGCCGGGAATTATGTGGGGGATATGAGGACAGCCCTCGACTCCATGAATACCATCAAGTCTACCCTTGGCAGAACCCTTAAGGATATAAGTGTTACCGCGGGAAAGGTTTCAGATAATTCTTCACAGATTTCCGATGGCTCCCAGGCTCTGGCCCAGGGTGCCACCGAGCAGGCGGGTTCCGTTGAGGAGCTTAGCTCCACCATCAGTTCGGTAAACGACAAGGTGCAGACCAATGCTGCCAATGCCGAAAAGGCGAGCAAGATTGCCATGCGCACCAAGGATGCCATTACCGAGAGTAATCAGGAAATGCACAAGCTTACCTCTTCCATGGATGAGATCGAGGAGGCTTCCAACAAGATTCAGGATGTCATCAGCATCATCGATAATATCGCTTTCCAGACCAATATCCTTTCTCTCAATGCTGCCATCGAGGCTGCAAGAGCCGGTCAGGCAGGAAAAGGCTTTGCGGTTGTTGCCGATGAGGTAGGTAATCTTGCGAAGCGCAGTCAGGAAGCGGCTCAGAGCACAAGTGACCTTATCCAGATGGTTACAGAGGCTGTAAACAATGGTAAGGGTATCACTGATGATACCGCGGATGCCCTTGAAAAGGTTTCGGGCTTTGCGGATGAGACCAACGAGATGATCGGACAGATTTCCGAGGCATCAAAGAATCAGGCGAAGGCGCTTGAACAGATCAGTATCGGTATCGGACAGATTTCCGAGGTTGTACAGAACAACTCTTCAACCGCTGAGGAGAGCGCTGCCGCAAGTATCGAGCTTGCAAATGAGGCGAAGCGGCTATACGAGCTGGTGGAACACTTCAAGTTACCGTAATGAAATAATACGTACGACAGCGGGCAGCCAGCAGGGCTCATGGGTTAAACTATGAGCCCTGCCGGCTGCCCGCTGTTGTACTTGGTATTGTTATTTCCTTATCTGTTGATGCAATACAACTACTATATATGGTATAATGTTTGAAGCGACAGGGATTGGAGGGTTAACATATATGATGACTATTACTCAAATTAAAACTTTTGCGAAGAGGCAGCTGAGAGGAAACAAGCTGGCGGCGGCGGGGGCCATGATTTTGGTTTTTATCTGCACGATGCTTTGGTGTTCGGCGCTGTTTTCTGTTGTTTTTGTAGGTATCATCGGACCTTCTACGGGCAGGTTTGTGATTCCGGAACTGGCAAGGAATGAGAGACTGCAGCTTCTGTTTTATGTGGGGACGGGCATCATCATTGCTTCACTGCTGTTTCTGGGAATATATCTTTATTCCGGGCTGATGCTTGGCAGTCAGAAGCTTTACCTTAATATCGCTAAGGGCAGAAGAGTTTCGGCTTTCGATGTGTTCAGGGGCTTCTCGAATGGTGAACAGCTTAAGCATTATTTCTGGGTTATTCTCATCATTTATTTCATACAGTTTCTGATCATGGTTCCGGAAACGGTTATCGCTATCATTTCCGGCAAAGGTTCATCGGATTACAGAATCACAAGTACCATAACAACTTTTATCACATATATCGTTGCGCTTTTTCTCAGCATGTCATGTTTCGCCTCTGCCGATCATCCGGAAATGGGCGCATGGAAGGCTATCGGCGTTTCATTTCATCTTATGAGGAAAAGAAAGTTTAAGTTTATGTGTCTGGAGCTAAGCTTCCTGGGCTGGTTTGTGTTTGTGGTCATTACATTTGGTATAGCCGGTTTCTGGATCATTCCTTACTTCAACACTTCTCTCAGTATCTTTTATCTGAGCGCTTATGGTCAGGACTACATCAGTACTCCGAAGGATGTTTATGTAAGGGGGGATGCAAAGCCGGATTCAGTGAAGTCAGATGCAGTTAAGCCGGGTGTAGCTGAGGCGGAGATGGCGAGTTCCTCTTCAGATAAGTCTGACGATGCCGGTTCGATGGAATCAGAGTCAGAGAGGGCTAAAACCGGCAGGAGAAGCTTCGAGGAAGTGAGAAGTGAGTTCACGGATTTCGGAAGTGATGAGATGGATGCATCTGCCGAATACAACGAAAATGATGCAAATGCTTCCGGTGCTGATGGCGGTACGACAGAAAGCGTAGACGAAATTAGTAGTTTCCTAAATGAAAGAGATAGAGACGCGGGAAATTCTTTTGATGCAGGCCGGGAAGAGGCATTAGCTCAGCAAAAAGCAATAGATTCAGTGAAAACTTACAGTTCTTCTGAAGTAGGAGAAGCAGCATCGGAGGAGGTTAAAACCGGAAGTGCTTCTGAGGTTAGTACAGAAGCGTCATCAGGTGACGGATTAAAGAAAAACTACGATACCGAAGAGGATGCCTATTCTGCATATGTGCAGTGGAAAAAGGATCATGGCATCACAATTGATAATCCGGATCCATTCCACAACATTCACCATAATGGTAACCGGAATGACAATGCAGATGGTGAGGAGTAACGCATATTATATTTAGGGGAGCACCGTAGAGGAGTATAAGGGGGTAATTATGAAGTGTCCATTTTGTAATGCAGAAGATACAAGGGTTATCGATTCAAGACCGGCTGATGAAAATACCGCCATCAGAAGAAGACGTCAGTGTGAGACCTGCGGAAAGAGGTTCACCACTTATGAGAAGCTTGAGACCATTCCTCTGATGGTTATCAAAAAAGATCAGAGCCGTGTCCCTTATGACCGTTCAAAGATCGAGGCAGGTATCCTGCGAAGCTGTCACAAGAGACCGGTATCTACTTCTGAGATCAGTAATGTTGTGGATGAGATCGAGAATGAAATCTTCTCAATGGGAGACCGCGAGATAACCACCTCTGAAATCGGCGAGCTTGTTATGAACAAGCTGAAGGCTCTTGATCAGGTAGCATATGTAAGGTTCGCTTCAGTCTATAGAGAATTCAAGGACGTTAATACCTTTGTGGATGAGATAGGCAAGCTGCTGAAAACTCAGAAAAACGGGAAGTGATCAAATTGTAGCTGTGTTTCAGAAATAAGTGTATAAAAGATTACATTGACACAGAAGCAGGGTAGATTGACATGATACCACTGGATATAGACAGCGAGAACGACGTTGACAGAGGAGACCTGAAGATGAACGAGCATAATGTCAAAATTATTGTTCCTGTGACGGGGGCGGATGAAGAGGCTATATTGAAAGAAGCGGCAGCAATTGCGGAAACTGAGGCGGACTGTGTTGAGTGGAGATTTGATCTTGCGAAGGAGCTTTACTCCATTGATACTGCCACAAAACCTGAGGAGGTTTCCGTAGACGAAGCTTCCGAAAATCTTTTGAAGGTGTTGAAAGAGCTTGCCGAGGCGCTTGAAGGAAAAAAACTGCTTTTCACCATCAGGACAAAGCGTCAGGGCGGAGAGTTTCCGGATAATCCGGAGGTTTATGAGAGGCTTGTAAGTGATGCTGTTAAATGCGGAGACATTGGCCTCGTGGACCTGGAGGATACGGTAGCTGCGGACAGTTTCGGACGCATACTGACGCTTGCCAAAGAATACGGAGTCAGAACCATTGCTTCATATCATAACTTTTCCTTCACCCCGGGCGTGGATGAAATTATAGATAAATTTATGATTCTGAGAAGCTCAGGCGCGGACATTTTAAAGACTGCTTTTATGCCGGTGACTCCAAAGGATGTGGCAGCGGTTTTGTATGCTACTGCGAAGTTTAAGGAAGAAGACAAAGGGCAGCATGAAATGATTACCATGTCCATGGGGGATATGGGAAAGATAAGCCGTGTGAGCGGAGCGGTGTTCGGTTCGGACTATACATTTGCAACGGTTGGAGAAACCAGCGCCCCGGGCCAGATGCCCATGGAAAAGGTACTTGAGATGATGGAGGTGCTCCCCTGAGGTATAGTAATTTGGACAATAACGGTATTTTAGAGAAGCCAAATAAACTGAATAAACTTATACGCATTATTGCGTTGTCCTTAGGTGTGGCTGTGTTGGCAGCGACACCTGTTTTTGCCGCCGGGACCCGACAGATGTTTGAGGGTAATGCCTCCATGACCGTGAATGACTTTATGAGGCTTGCAAACGGGGAGGATGCAAAGGAAGTATTCGGCTCGTCTTCAAAAACAAAAGGATCAAATGAAGACGGTGAAGGGAATGCTTCCGGAGAAGAAACCGGGGCGGAGAATGCCGAAGAAAAATCTGATGACAATACCGGTTCCGAGGCAGCAGGCTATGCCTCCGATACAACAGTAAAGTACGGTATCACCGGTGAAGTGGTTATCGAAAAGAAAAAAGACGACCCGGATCCAAAACCGCTGGATGCGGAGCAAAGCAGCTCCTCGGGATCTGTGGCAAAGAATCAGACCGTGACCACTGTGTTTATTAACAATAAGCCGGCTGGCAGCACCTCGGATACCGTGAGGACCGACCCCGAGGATGTGATGACAAAACAGCAGGAGGAAGAGGTTCTCGACACAGTATCCATACAAAATTATATCAATGCTGACTACAATGTACTTCAGCAATTCACCAATGAAAGTGAGTACACCACCAGAGCAAGGCAGTCACTTATCAGCTTTGCCATGCAGTTTGTAGGTAATCCCTATGTCTGGGGAGGCACCTCTCTCACTAACGGCTGCGACTGTTCGGGATTTGTGCAGGAAGTGTTCCGGCATTTCGGCATTATCACAGGCAGAACCTCCCGTGACCAGTATGCAAACTGTGTGTACCTCAAGGGCAAGGAAGTGATGCCGGGGGACCTTATTTTCTATGCGGATGAGACCGGTTATATAAATCACGTGGCCATCTATGCAGGGAACTATATGATCGTGCATGCCGCAAATCGAAAGGCGGGAATTAAAGTTAACCGCTATGACTACAAGCGACCGTACGCATATGGGAGATTCATAGCGAATTAGAATTAATTGTCTTTTAACATTTAGGATTTATATATTGCCCTGAAAATGTCGATTAACATGTAAAGGATAGTGTGAAAGTCTATCCATTTGCAACAGAATTGATAAGTTTACAGGAGGAGACAAGGATGTTATCCCGTATAGACAATTCATCGAGTATGCTTTTAAGAAGCACAAACTCTACGAAGAAGACCGAAGAGACAGGGAAGTCGCAGAAATCATCTTTGCAGAGTCAGGATAATGTCTCGACCGAGGCAGCAGAGCTCAATATATCTGTTGATTCCTTTGTGAGATCAAAATCCTCGGAAGACAGCGATTTGTCTGAGAGCCGTTCTTCCGGAAAGAAATCGTCGGCTGTCGATGTATCAAAGGCCGACAAGTATGGAGTCACAAAGCTAAGTGAATCCGAAAGATCCGAGATCATCTCCCAGCTTAAGGACGAGCAGGAAGCTATCCAGGCGAAGTTCCTTCAGAAGATGACCTCAGGAACCCTGGGAGAGCAGTTCCGTCAGTGGAGTGCGGCCAATGCTCAGCTCACACAGGACGGAGATGGTATCTGGAAGTTCATTGCCAGCGGTAATTATACCGTAGATGCCGAGACCAAGGCCGCGGCCCAGGAAGCAATTTCCGATGGGGGCTATTTCAGCGTAGAGAACACTTCCCAGAGAATTTTCGATTTTGTTTCAGCCTTTGCAGGTGATAATGTTGAGCTCATGAAGAATCTTCAATCCGCCGTTACGGCCGGCTATAACGAGGCTACCAAGGCATGGGGCGGAGAGCTTCCGGAGATCAGCAAGAAGACCCTTGAGGCGACAAATCAGCTGTTTGATGACTATTATAAGCAGCATGGAGCATGATTTTTTAATCTGATTTATACATAACAGTTCATCTGAAGAACCGGAGAGTGTGGACCGGGGGGACGGGGTTGGTAGCCCATTATCTTTGAAAAATGGGCCACCAACCCCGTCCCCCCGGTTCACACTCTCCGGTCTATAGGCTGAACTGTTACCCCTAAGAGTGCCATGGTGTCTCTTAGGGGTTCGATTTTGATCGATGGTCCATCTGCTGAAACCGGATGTCTGCCGGGTCTGATCTACAACATATACGTCCTAAAATGTTATATTTTAATATAGTAAAGTCGAAATTAAGTACGAGACGGTGTGTTGTACAAATATGGAAGGGAGGAGCCGCAACATGAAAAGACATCTGAAAAAGCAGCTGATGGAACTTGTTGAGCTTCTTTCCGAGGCACACGAAAACCTGGTTCAATGTCTAAACAATGGGGATATGGAATCTGCTGTCACCTGCCTTCTGGATTGTCAGAATACCGCCATAGCTGTTGGGCAGAGGATCGATGATTCTGAGGGAGAGGGAACCACCTCGGTGAAGGCTCTGGAAGAATATTGTGAGCTGATCTTTCAGATATATAACCAGCTTGTAAATGGCGAAACCTATGTTGTGGATAAGCTTTATAAGAAGCTTAGGGAAAGTCTTTTTGAGATCAACTACAGGATGCAAAATGACCTCCCGGAAATAAAAGAGGTTGTCTTTCTTCCCTACAAAGCTTCCATGTGGGATTCTTTGGAAACTGTGTGGAAAAAGGCTGACGCAGACCCGGAGGTGGAGGCTAAGGTCATACCTATTCCGTACTATGACATTAACCCGGACGGTTCCTATGGAGAGATGCACTATGAAGGGGATGAATTTCCCGGGGATGTGCCGGTGATCTCCTATGAAAAATATAATCTTGAAGCGAACCATCCGGACGAGATATATATTCACAATCCTTATGATGACAAGAATTTCGTAACAAGCATTCATCCATTCTTTTATTCGAAGAATCTGAAAAAATATACGGATAAGCTTATTTATATTCCGTATTTTGTTCTTGAGGAGCCGGACAGCAATAATAAATGTGCTCTTGAAGGAATGAAGCATTTTGTTCAGCTTCCTGCGGTATTCAATGCAGATGAAGTGATCGTACAGTCTGAAAATATGCGGAAGGCATACATCGAATGTATGGTTATGTATGCCGGTGAAGAGAATCGTGAATATTATGAAAAAAAGATTAAGGGTACCGGCTCTCCAAAGATAGAAAAGATAAAATCCATGACTATGGAGGATGTGACTCTGCCGGAAGAATGGAAAAAATTCATCTATAAATCTGATGGAATACGCAAAAAGATCATTGTTTACAACACAAGTCTCACGGCGTTTCTTCAGAACCCGGAGCAGATGCTGAAAAAGATCCGGGATGTGTTCAGGGTATTTGATGAGAACAGAGAAGAGGTGGCGCTTTTATGGAGGCCGCATCCGCTTCTCAAGGCAACGATAAGTTCTATGATGCCACAGCTTCGGGAAGCCTATGATAAGATAGTTGAGTATTATAAGTATAATGAAATCGGCATCTACGATGACACTCCGGACCTTGACAGGGCACTGGTGATGGCGGATGCGTATTATGGTGATCCAAGCAGTCTTGTGACACTGTGCAAAGCTATAAAAATGCCGATCATGATACAGAATGCCATGGTAATAAGTGAAGGGGGAGACTAAATGATAGAGTTTAATGCATCTATGATGTGTGCGGATTTCGGACATTTGTATGATGAAGTAAAGGCACTCGAAGAAGCGGACATAGATTCTTTTCATATCGATATAATGGATGGAAGATATGTCCCTAACTTTGCCATGTCATTATATGATCTTGACTGTATCGCTAAATCCACAGAGAAGCCTCTGGATGTACATCTCATGATAGAGCACCCAAGAAACGTGATTCAGATGTTTCTAAAGAAACTCAGAAAAGGTGACACGGTCTACATTCATCCTGAGGCGGAGTACCATCCTTCATCAACTCTTCAGGATATCATAGATGCCGGGATGATACCGGGCATAGCCATTAATCCCGGAACCAGTGTGGAGACGGTTTTTGAAATGCTGAGAATTGTTGACAAAATCCTGGTAATGAGCGTGAACCCCGGTAATGCAGGACAGATGTATCTTCCTTATGTGGATTTCAAGATAACCAGACTTCTGGAGCTTAAAGATGAAATGAAATTCAAGATGTATTGGGATGGAGCCTGTACCTATGACAAGGTGGAAACATATGGACCGAAGGGAGTGGATGGCTTCATCCTGGGTACTAATATTCTTTTTGGAAAAGGCAGACCCTATAAGGACATCATTTCTGACGTTAGAAAATTGAAGTGTTGCTGTTCGGGGAAAGAGTGAAGAAGTTAATTGAATATTTTACCGGCGAGGAGAATTGAAGGACGTTTTTTAGTTAATGGAAAAAGAATGTTCTTTAATGTGAATCCCAGGAAATAATGTGTATATAGCAAAAAGTGGATAGAGAATAGTGCGCTACCATATAGAAATCAAAGGACTATTTTATGAGGGCAATTCTTTTGTCCGGTGGAACCGGCACGAGACTTGGGGAGGACATCCCGAAACAATATTTAAAAGTGAATGACAGGATGATCATCGAGTACAGCATCGAGACATTGACCCGATGCAGGGAAGTAGAGTCCATGGTCATAGTGGCAGGCGAGAAGTGGCATGAGGCAATAGCGGACGTCTTCAGTAAGTATGACGACCGGCACATATTTTCCGGCTTCGCCCTTCCCGGTGAGACCAGACAGTGGTCCATATATAACGGGCTTCTCCGTATGAAGGGTCAGACCAATGCTGACGATTCCGTACTCATTCATGACGCCGCAAGACCGAAGCTGAAGGAAGCTTTGATAAATAATATGAGTAATGCCTTAACGGGTTATGACGGAGTGCTTCCGGTACTTTCAATGAAGGATACCGTATATAAGGTAGATGAGACCGGAAGAATAGCAGCTCTCCTTGAACGAAAAGAAATCATGGCGGGGCAGGCTCCGGAGCTTTTTCTTTACGGAAAATACCTTAAGGCTAATGAGAAGATGATTGAAGATGGCAGGATGGGGAGCATTAACGGTTCCACAGAACCTGCTTTTCTTGCTGGGATGGATATCGTGACTATCCCGGGGGATGAGGATAATTATAAAATCACAACTAAGAAAGATCTGGAGAGATTCAGAGCGGAATGCTGAGGTGACACCTGTATTTCGAAATACGGATAAAATGAACTTCGAAAAGTATACGTTTATAGAGCCGGTCAGATGTGCATCTGTGTGTCAGATATTAAGGCTCAAAAACAGCGCTGATTGATGAGGAGACAGAAATGAAAGCCTGGAAGCTGGATAGTGTCGGAAATATAAATTTTTACGAGAATGTGCCGGAGCCGGCATTGGCACCGGATCAGGTGCTGGTAAAGGTGAAGGCCTGCGGCATTTGCGGCTCGGATGTGCCGAGAGTCTATAAGAACGGCGCCCACAAGATGCCTATCATAATAGGACATGAGTTTTCCGGAGTGGTGGAGAAGACCGGGGATCCCGTGGATAAAGAACTCATCGGAAAAAGGATGGGGATATTCCCGCTGATACCCTGCAAGAAGTGCCCTGCGTGTCTGTCAAAAAAATATGAGATGTGTTCGAACTACAGTTATCTCGGCTCGAGAACTGACGGGGGCTTTGCTGAATACGCAGCAGTACCGAAGTGGAATCTCATAGAGCTTCCGGATAATGTTTCCTTTGAGCAGGCGGCCATGCTGGAACCCATGGCGGTGGCAGTTCATGCCATGAGGCAGCTTGAGTTGGATAGTGACGATAGTGTGCTGGTATGCGGCGCGGGAACCATAGGGCAATTGCTTATAATGTTCCTTCTTGATAGAGGAATAAAGAAGGTGTATGCCCTGGGAAATAAGGAGTTCCAGAAAAAGACACTTCTTGATATCGGACTACCGGAAGAGCACTATTTTGACATCAAAAGCGGGGATGCGAAAGCATGGGTAAAGGAAAAGACTTCAGGTCTCGGAGCTGATGCTTATTTTGAATGTGTGGGTAGGAACGAGACCGCGGAGCAAGGCTTTGGCATGGTGAAAGCCGGAGGACAGTTATGCCTGGTTGGCAATCCGGCCGGGGATATGACATTAATCCAGGGGGACTACTGGAAGATCCTGAGAAAGCAGCTCCGTATAAGAGGTACCTGGAACTCCTCTTATCTTGGGGATGATCCGGAGGCAGAAAAGGATGACTGGCATTATGTGCTTAAAAGTCTTGCGGCAGGGAACATTCATCCCGAAAAGCTCATAACCCATGAGTTACAGCTTTCTGAGCTTGAAAAAGGACTTCTTGTTATGCGTGATAAGAAAGAAGACTACATTAAGATAATGGTACTGCCATGAATTTTTGACTGCTGATTAGATACATGACTCATGGAGGGAAAGGTTAATGTGGTACGTGATCCAGACAATGAAAGGCAAAGAGTACAAGGCTGCCGAAGAAGTCCGATGCGATGTGGCAGCAGAAGATGAGCCCGTATTCGTTTTTGAAAATGAAATGGAATATAAGGTAAAAGGCAGCTGGATCAAGGACACAAATCCGTTTTTTCCGGGATATATATTTGTTGATATCAATGCTGAAAAAGCCGAAGATTTTGATTATAGGCTAAGAAAAGAAAAACATCCTCTGAAGCTGCTCCGGGTGGATGACATAATCACACCAATAAAACCTGAAGAGGAGGAATACCTCAGTAGACTTGGTGGAGAAGAGCATATCGTTCGGAATTCGGAAGGCTATCGTGTAGACGATATGATCGAGATAACCTCAGGCTCCTTTAAAGGCTGGACAGGCGAAATCAGAAAACTTGACCGCCATAAAAGAAGAGCCACCATCTGCGTTACCATGATGGGACGAGAGGTGGAAGTAAACATCGGACTTGAAATTGTGAAGTCTGTTTCAAAAGATGAGCTTGAGACCGCCGATGAATTTGATACAGAGAAGATGGCTAAGATCGTGAAGGCTTAGGTTGGTTGATTAACATGGAAGGGCTATGGCATCTAAACATGCCATAGCCCTTCACTTGTATTTTCGATTACTTAATGCCGTATTTTATATACATTTCCTGTCTTTCAACGGAAGTAGCGTTCAATGCCTTATTGAATTCAGCACTTCCGGGGTCAAGCTTCTTTAGAAGTTTGGCCAGCATTTCTTCACCATTAGATTGACCTTCGGCACGTAAATCTTCCATCAATTCCTTCCAGGCATTACCCATATTAACACGTCCTCCTTCTGCATTTTCTGTCGAAATTTTAGCACCGGTATATTCATTAATCATATTAACAGTATCTGTACTGATTTGTTCGTATTTAACTAAATCGAGTATATCACAAGTAGCAGTTTTATTATCTGAAATCTGTATGAATTTTAAGACTGCTCCTAGCTCACTGTTGAATCTCCCAAAATCGTTGATTTCATTTGGAGTTATAAGATTGAGTTTATAGTTGTTTACATATTTCAATATTTCCTCCGGAATATCACCAAACATATCATAAAGAGACCTGGGACCGTCCCACGCGTTGTTATCAAAACATATACAAAGTGTGATCACCGGCAATATACGATCTTTCTTGGAAAAATAATGATATGCAGTTCATTTCATTACGAAAAAGACAGCCGTCATTTTTAATGATCGGGTTTTGTACTTTTAAAGGATGGATTTAAATTTGGAATCTATTAAAATGATGCATAAAGCTAAGATGAAGAATAAGATATTTTGAGATTGAAAAGAACTGCATGTCTTTTGACCTGAGCATCATATCACACCCTGACAGATTTGCATATCGTCTAAATTCAGACTACATGGCGTTTTTCTGCATGCCATTCTGTTCCTCTTATGAAAGAATCTTTTTATGACGAAAATAAAAGTATAAGCTTACAAGATTTGTTGAAAAGGGATGACTTTTCCATAAAGCAAGGACTTTACAGCTCTTCCGGATAAATGATTATCTGTTTGACGATAATGAGCAGTGATGGTAGTATAGTAACTGAAAAGAAGTGCTACCGGTAGACGGTTAGCCCAGGTTGATGATTATTGAAAAAATAACCGCTCAAGTTTCTGAGGCTTGTGGGCGGTTATTTTTGTGTCTTGGAATCATGCTTTCCATGCATGTAACCAAGACTGTAGAAAGTCGCACACAGTGCAAGCACTGTGATTAGGTCATTTATGGTTAGCATACGCAAGTTCCTCCATTTGTAAGATTTCTCATAAGAGATTTCTATGATAAACAGAGGTCACCTTAAGGGTGACAGGCACCCAATGGTTTTAGATTATTAGGTGTTGAAATATAAAAGGAATAATGATATATAAAGATATATAAAGGAATATAAAGCATGTTTTCGGATATAAAAGCTGATTGTCTTAAATGTGAGGTGTGATGATAATGTGCTGTTTTTCATCACTCGTGCAAAAAGATATGGTGATATCTTGATGGAGGTAGAAATGAAAGGACAAAATCCATACACAATAGCATTTGGAATTAAACCCAATCAATATATATCAAGACCGGAAGTGGTTGACGAAATAGTTTCAACATTTAACTCTGAAACACCACCATACATGGCGTGTATTCTTACGGGTGTAAGAGGATGCGGGAAAACAGTTGCAATGACCTCTATAGCTAAAGAGATGAAGGACTATTCAAGATGGATTATGATCAATGTCAATCCGGAAAGAGATATACTTCAAACTATAGCGTCTGCACTTTATGAAAATCCTATCCTTAAGCCTTTATTCTCAAAAGCTGATATCAATATATCCATAGCTGTTGCAGGAGTTTCTATACACCAGGAAAATGTCCCGGTTCATATGGCTGTAACTGTCGGGAAAATGCTATCTTTGATAAAAACAGCAGGAAAACGTGTTCTTATAATGTTGGATGAGGTTGTAAACAATGAGTTTGTGAGACCATTTGTCAGTCAGTATCAGATATATATCCGTGAGGATCTTCCTATATACCTCTTGATGACAGGGCTATATGATAATATTTCCGACCTGCAAAATGAAAAGACCCTCACGTTTCTTTATCGAATGCCCAAGATAGTACTGGAACCATTGGGACTGTACCTGGTTTCTCAGGATTATAAAAAGGTCTTCAATATAAGTGATGAAGAAGCAGTGGAAATGGCCAAACTTACAAAAGGGTATTCATTTGCATTTCAGGCACTGGGATATATGAGGTGGAAATATGATGGTGAGCCTTGGGAAAAAGTACTTGATGAATATGATAATCAGTTAGATAGGAATGTCTATGCAAAGCTTTGGAGCGAACTTTCGGATAGGGACAGAGAATTCCTGATAATCATGTCAGAAGGCATAGAAGATGTATCTATGATTCGAGAGAAACTAAATATGAAATCAAATCAAATGGCTGTTTATCGACGCAGGCTGATAGATAAAGGACTCATCAGAGAAAATGGTCATGGAAAAGTCATATATTGTCTGCCGAGATTTGCTGAGATAATTAAAAAGTGGCAGCTGTTTGAATGATGGCTAAACCTCCATAAGAGTATCGGAAACTCTTAATTTGCACCTGATTATGATGAAGAATGACAGAAATTGTCCCTATCCCAATATAGCTTCTATAACCCGATTTTCATCATAGTCGGGCGCAAAATCTGCAGCGGAATCAAAGATTGGTTTGTAGATGAAGTCAAATCTATATACGGAAATAATTTAAAATCCATAATACTGTATGGTTCTGTAGCTCGCGGAACGGCAGATGAAGATTCCGACGTTGATATTGCCATGATAATCGTAAATGAGGACGAGGCAATGTATGACAAGTTGTTGGATATCATTTAAGGGTGACAGGCACCCGAATGTCAGGTGATCAGCTTCGAAATGAAGACAGATATGATCGGGAGAATATGGCAAGGATCGTTACAGGTTAAAAGCAAAGGGACTATAGCATTGGATGCTATAGTCCTGAGTTTTGAAGGGTAACAGAAATCGACCCTGCTTGTGTTTGCTGTTATTTAATGCCGTATTTTATATACATTTCCTGTCTTTCGTTGGATGTAGCGTTTAAAGCCTTAATGAATTCAGCACTTCCCGGATCAAGCTTCTTTAGAAGCTTGGCGAGCATATCTTCCCCCTTAGATTGACCTTCAATACGCCCTTCTGTACGCCCTTCTGTAAGAGCTTCTGTACGTATATCATCCATTAATTCTTTCCATGCATTACCCATATTAACATGTCCTCCTTCTGCGTTTTCTGTAGAAATCTTAGCACCGGTATATTCATTGATCATATTTACAGTATCTGTACTGATATTTTCGTATTCACCTGAGTTCAGTATATCACGAGTTGCTGTTTTGTTATCTGAAATCTGTATGAATTTTAAAACGGTACCGAGCTCACTGTTGAATCTCCCAAAATCGTTGATTTCATTTGGAGTTATAAGATTGAGTTTGTAGTTGTTTACATATTTCAATATTTCCTCCGGAATATCATCAAACATATCATAAAGAGACCTGGGACCGTCCCATGCGTTGTTATCAAAACATATACAAAGTGTGATCACCGGCAATATACGATCTTCTTTGGAAAATCCGGATATTTTTTCAGCACCACTTAGATCCTTCGCCTTTTCGTGATCCCTCTTTATATCGTCAACTTGAGCTGCATAGTTTAATGCATCGTACAGATAATCCCTCACCGGCATTGCATAATGCACATCTGCCTGACCTTCAATACCAAGAAGGACAAGAGTGGTTTGCCCATAACGCTTGATATTAGAAAGCCTCAGAACATCTCTGAATTTCTGACTGTCAAATAATTTGCCGGTTTTATAGATGGCGGATAGTTCTGTGATATCCTTCTCTGACAGATCCGATGTTTTGATCAAGGGCTTTCCATCAAACAAATAATAGTTAAAGGCATCAGCAAAGATTTCGTTCTGCCCAAGATACATTTTAGTAAGAACATCTTTCTTTCCCATATAATAGTAATTGCACCTCCGGAAAAATAATGATATGCAGTTCATTTCATTACGAAAAAGACAGCCGTCATTTTTAATGATCGGGTTTTGTACTTTTAAAGGATGGATTTAAATTTGGAATCTATTAAAATGATGCATAAAGCTAAGATGAAGAATAAGATATTTTGAGATTGAAAAGAACTGCATGTCTTTTGACCTGAGCATCATATCACAGCCTGAAAGATTTGCATATCGTCTAAATTCAGACTACATAGTGCATTTCTGTATACTGGTACCCGGAGTCCAAAAACCAGTTCCAGGACAATAAAAAAACCGCCTATAGCTTAGACGGAAATTCTATAAGAAAACAAAATAGGTAGGTGACAATCTACATCTCTTTAAGGCCACAAGGGCGTGACGGCTGCCTGTTCCGTCCTCAGATTCTGCTCCTCTCAAATGAATAATACTATGAATCCTGTACATTGTCAATGATAACAGGTGTGCCATCATCCTTATACTCACTCTCCATGTTACTGTTCACACCCCTACTATTTCATATTGTTAAAAACGCTGAATTTAAAAATATATTTTTCAAAGGATCCGAGACGCTGTTGTGGACAGCCTCTCGGATTTTTTAAATTAACTCCTATATCATCTGTGTAATCCACAATTCGCGGTTTATTCTGGTACATATGTCAGAAAATGTGGAAATCCATGTCCGATTTTTTTCGGTTTCTGACGAATCATAAGCTTATACACATGTCATTTTGACGGAATGTCAAATCCTTGAAATTCGCGTAAAATCGAGCTTTTTGCTATACTTTTTTCAGGAGAAACAGTCATGGGAAAACAGGAAGAAAAAATCATAGCAAT
>NZ_AUJX01000008.1 GCF_000424445.1 Oribacterium sp. NK2B42 | reverse complement strand
AGAAAACATTCCAAAGAACATCTTCTGTTTCTTCATAATGTCAATGTACCGAGCACAAACAACATAGCGGAGCGCTTTCTACGTGGCTACAAGCGCAAACAAGGGCAGGTGATGTCTTTCAGATGCTTTGATACAATAACGCATCATTGTGAAGGCAGGAGCGTGCTTGTTAAGATACGGCAAAATGAAGGAGCCAATGTGTTTGATGAAGTGACACAAAGATTTGACTCATAGTTGGCAGAACAGCCGACCCGTTATTACTGAGACTCAGTTTAACGGATCGGCTGTTTTACTACAAGTTCACCTGTGAACAGTAACATTTGATGTAGTGTCCCTGGACGGAGACGAGATAACTTTGTTTAAAAATGCATTTTGATATGGTATAATGCACTCTGAATATGTACAAATACTGGAGGCAGGCATGTTAGCTAAAGACAGTAATAAGAAAATCATACTTACCGGCGACAGACCCACCGGAAAGCTTCACCTTGGACACTACATCGGTTCCCTTAAAAGAAGAGTTGAGTTGCAGAACTCCGGGAAATTTGATGAGATCAATATCCTCGTTGCTGATGATCAGGCATTAACAGATAACTGGGCAAACCCAAAGAAGGTTCGCGATAACATCATAGAAGTAACATTGGACTATTTATCTGTGGGAATAGATCCCAACAAGTCCAATATCTGCATACAGTCAGGAATCCCGGCTTTGCATGCACTGACTTTTTACTATATGAATCTCGTAACAACCCAGAGACTTTCACGTAATCCGACTGTTAAATCAGAGATGCAGATGCGTGGTTTCAGCGGTAACGATTCAGACGATAATGAAGCCGGACTTCCTGCCGGATTCTTTACCTATCCTGTTTCCCAGACTGCAGATATCACTGCATTTAAGGCAACCACTGTACCTGCCGGCGAAGATCAGATGCCTATGGTAGAGCAGTGCCGTGAGATTGCCCACAGATTCAACACCATTTATAACTGTGATGTTCTTGTGGAGCCGGATATCCTTATTCCGGAAAACACTGCCCAGAGAAGACTTCCCGGCATCGACGGAAAAGCAAAGATGTCAAAGTCTCTTGGCAACTGTATTTATCTTTCCGACGATGCAAAGTCTGTAAAGCAGAAAATAATGAGTATGTATACAGACCCTACACATATAAACATTGACGATCCCGGTCATATCGAGGGCAATATGGTATTTACCTATCTTGATGCTTTCCTTCGCGATGACAGCCAGTTTGCGGATTATCTCCCTGACTATAAGAATCTTCAGGAAATGAAGGAGCATTACCGGCGCGGCGGACTTGGTGATATGAAGTGCAAGAAGTTCCTCATCAAGGTTGTGGAAGAGATGCTTGACCCTATCCGTACCGAGCGTGCCAAGTGGGAGAACAATATCGGCGAGGTATATGACATATTAAAGACCGGAACAGACCATGCTGTTAAGGTAACCAATCAGACTCTTTCAGAGTGCCGTGAGGCCATGAGGATCAATTATTTTGATGACAAAAATACCATGGTTAATGATTGGGAAGACTGGCTCAAGGAAAGCCATCAATAAAAATGGGCACCTGGAAATCAAGAGGACTTAGAGGTTCTCAACTTGAAGATCTCATAAACCGGACCAATGAGGCTTACCAGGATAAGCATCTGGCGGTTGTCCAAAAGATACCAACGCCCATCACACCTATAAATATGAATGCTGAGCACACCCAGATCACACTGGCTTATTTTGACCAGAAGTCAACAGTAGACTACATAGGGATCGTGCAAGGCATTCCTATTTGTTTTGATGCAAAAGAGTGCGCCAAGGATCTCTGGCCCCTGGCGAATCTTCATCCTCACCAGGTCAGATTCATGAGTGAATTTGAAAAACAGGGCGGCATCAGTTTTATCATTCTTTCATTTACAGAAAGAAACGAAATGTACTACATTCCTTTCCGTGACATACTTTATTTTTGGGAAAGAATGGAAAATGGCGGCAAAAAATCCTTTAACTACGGCGAAATAGATCACAATTATCTGATCCGTTCACTGAAGGATATGTTCGTACACTATTTGGAACCTTTGCAGAGGGATCTTGACGAACGTGACAGGGCCGGCTCAGGGGAAGAAGATAAAACTGATATATAAGGAGTAATCAAATCTATGAACATTATCGTTGTTGGTTGCGGCAAGGTCGGACTTACACTTGCAGAGCAGCTTTCCAAAGAAAATCATAATATTACCATTATAGATACCAATGAAAGAGCATTACGTCATGCAGTGGAATCCATCGATGTAATGGGCATAACAGGAAACGGTGCCATGCTTGAGATACAGCAGGAAGCAGGTGTAAAAAACGCTGACGTTCTGATAGCCGCAACGGATTCTGATGAAATCAACATGTTATGCTGCCTTATCGCCAAAAAGGAGGGTAATTGCAGCACCATAGCTCGTATCAGAAATCCGGAGTACACTAATGAAATCACCTATCTCAGAGACGAATTGAACCTTGCCACAGTTATAAATCCCGAAATGGCTGCTGCAAAGGAAGTTGAAAGACTGCTGCATTTCCCACAGGCATTGAAAATCGACAGCTTTTCAAGAGGAAAGATCGATCTTTTCAGAGTCAGGGTTCCTGAAAACAGTAGTATCTCAGGCATAAAACTCCACAATATACATCATGAGTTAAATGTTAATGTACTCATATGCTCCATTGAAAGAGGCGATGAAGTCATCATCCCATCCGGAAATCAGGAAATCAGAAGCGGAGATATCTTAAGCTTTATCGCCAATGCCCCGCAGGCTAATGCTTTCGTCATCCTCCTCGGTATAGATTTTGCTCCTATCAGGAATATCATGATAATCGGAGGTGGGAGAGTCACCTACTACATTGCCAAATACCTTCAGGCTTCCAAATCCCGCTGCAAACTGAAGATCATTGATATAGATCATGACCGCTGCGATTTTCTTGCAGCCGAATTCCCTGAAGCAACCATAATCAATGCTGACGGAACCGATCAGGATATGCTTATAAGAGAAGGTATCGAAAGAACCGACGCATTCTGTTCTCTTACAGGAATTGATGAGGAGAATATTATGCTTTCTCTGTATGCAGGAAAGCTTTCCAAGGCGAGACTTATCACTAAGATCAACCGTATTTCCTTTGAAGATGTGGTTAATGAGCTTAACCTGGGTTCAGTTATCTATCCGAAACAGATTGTGGCGGACTACATCGTTCAGTATGTAAGAGCTCTTCAGAATTCCCAGGGTTCCAATGTAGAGACCATGTTTAAGATCGCAGACGGAAGAGCTGAGGCTTTGGAATTCAGAGTGGGCAATGATCCCAATCTGGTAAATCACAAGTTCTCTTCATTGAAATTTAAGCCTAATGTTCTTATCGCGGCTATCATTCGTGACAACAATCTCATTACTCCCCGCGGCTCTGACTTCATGCTTCCCGGTGACAGTGCCATTGTGGTCACTACAAACACTGGTTTCAATGATCTTAAGGATATTCTTGCATAAGGGAGCTTATTGATACATGAACATAAATATGATCATATATGTACTTGGATGGGTACTAAAGCTTGAGGCAGGCCTCATGCTGTTACCTATGCTGTGTGCATTGATTTACAAGGAATTATGGGCTTTTTCAGCACTTGGTATAAGTGCGTTGTTATCTTTATTCATAGGAACCATTGTGACCTTGAGAAAGCCTAAAAAAATCGCCTATTACGTCAAGGAAGGTTTCGTAATATGTGCCCTCAGCTGGATCGTGTTATCCCTTATCGGGGCCCTGCCTTTCTACATAGCCGGCACCATTCCTCATTATATCGATGCGGTATTTGAGATAGTTTCAGGTTTTACAACCACCGGAGCCTCCATCCTAGGTGAAGTTGAACATCTGGGAAAGGGCCTTCTTTTCTGGCGTTCTTTCAGTCACTGGGTAGGTGGAATGGGAGTTCTGGTACTTGTACTTACCATACTTCCTTTGGGTGGCGGCTACAACATGATGATAATGAAAGCTGAATCCCCTGGACCTGCAGTTAGCAAAATTGTTCCAAAGGTAGCTGATACAGCCAAAGCTCTGTATAAGATTTATTTCTTTATGACCATCGCATGGATATTCATTTTCTATATATGCGGCATGGATATATTTGATGCCTTGTGCATCGCTTTTGGTGCCGCCGGTACCGGAGGTTTTGCAGTAAGAAATTCCGGAATGGGAGATTACAGCATGTTCTGCCAATTTCTCATTACCATATCCATGATAATGTACGGCGTTAATTTTAACGTTTATTATCTTATCCAGAAGCGTAAATACAAGGATGCCCTTGGATGCGAGGAAGCAAGAGTTTATTTTGCAATAATAATCGCATCAAGCATTTTTATCGCTTTTAATATTTTAAAAATGTGTGGCGGTAACCTGATTTATTCATTGCATCACAGCTTTTTTACAGTAGCATCACTTATAACCACAACAGGTTTTTCGACTCTGGACTTTAATACCTGGCCGCAGCCAAGCCAGATGGTTCTCTTGTTCCTGATGTACTGTGGTGCCTGTGCAGGTTCAACCGGCGGTGGAATCAAGGTATCCCGAGTTATCATTTTGTTTAAGGAGATAGGTAAGGATCTTTTGGTTCTTCTTCATCCCGAAGCTGTGAGACACATAAGGCTGGAAGGAAAGAGACTTGAGCATTCCGTTGTAAGATCCGTGAACTGTTACCTTATAATGTACGTGTTTATCTTTCTGGTTTCGGTTTTTATCATTTCCTTTGATAAATTTGATTTTGTGACCAATTTTTCGGCAGTAGCCGCAACCTTCAACAACATAGGTCCCGGACTCGGTGCAGTAGGTCCTGTATGCAATTACTCGGAATACTCTGATTTAAGTAAGATTATTCTGACCATAGACATGCTTGCAGGAAGACTCGAAATCCTGCCTATGATGATCTTATTGCTTCCTAAGACATGGTACGGCAATAACTAATTTCATCTTTTCGTTAAACTGGAGTTTTGCGAAATAATGAATTATGAGCTATTTAGATAATTTTGAGCTGAAATTTGACCTGGACATCCACCCTGTCCATACATTGATGTCTGTATCCGGACTTCGAAATGACAATACCAATAAAATAAGAATATTTTCTAATGATGGTTCATATACCGAAATCAAAAAAGGTATCGATCGTCTTAATGCTGAATCAACCTGGATGAATCAATTCAGACGCTTTTATTCTGAGCATCCGGACAGTTTATTCTGTCTCAATATAATTACAGGCTCTGACAAAGAATCCTGCAATACATTGGATCAGCTTTTGATTGATACAGATTCATTTTTGGAATTTAAATCCGAGCTCCAAAAAAGCTTAATTTCATATAATTTAGATGCAATTACCTCCATATCTCCTCTTTTTTATCTGGAACGTATAAATGATACCGGAAATGTATTCTTATATGTCTTATATAGCATTCCGGTCAATGAGCTAAAAAAAGAAATTGTATACAATTCGATTTACTCATTGTGCGAAAAAAGCGGATTTTTCCTTCATGAATACGGAATTTATGATAAATCCCCGGAACAGGCACTTTTGTATACAATACAATATGTTCATGACGGACTGTTGGTACATGATACTGAACATCCCTGGTTCCAAAAAAAATTCCAGCTGATAGGCACGGCACAGTCATTCATTTCTCTTTTGATCATGCTTTTTTCAGTGCTCCTGATGAACAATATACTCTACCTTCCGTTTGGGTGGCTGATCTTCACGATACTGATAGCCTTTTCGGTTTACATTTTCATTGTATCACGAAGAAATACAAAAAAGCTCTGATATTCGGCAATATTTAAATATTGCCGAATATCAGAGCTTATAATTTTAATCTAAAACAATTTATGTCAAAATAAACCCTTAATTCTTCGAAGCCAAGAGCTTCTGAATGATAAAACCGTCGCATGATCGGATCTGTTGACCCAATCATGCGGCGGTCTATTAATCATTGTGTATTCCCGGTAAGATTATCTCTTAACGTTGAATGCATTGAACTTAGGATAGTCAGCACCATCACCAAGAGCTTCCTCAATTCTAAGGAGCTGGTTGTACTTAGCTACACGCTCTGATCTTGAAGGAGCACCTGTCTTGATCTGGCATGTGTTAAGAGCTACAGCAAGATCAGCAATTGTTGTATCCTCTGTCTCACCTGATCTGTGAGAAACGATTGCTGTATAGTGATGCTTGTGAGCAAGCTTGATAGCGTCCATTGTCTCTGAAAGAGAACCAATCTGGTTAAGCTTGATAAGGATTGAGTTAGCAACACCAAGGTCGATACCCTTCTGAAGTCTCTCAACGTTTGTAACGAAGAGGTCATCACCAACAAGCTGAACCTTGTCTCCGAGAACCTTGGTCATCTTCTGCCAGCCTTCCCAATCTTCCTCATCGAGACCGTCCTCGATAGAGATGATTGGATACTTCTCTGTAAGCTTCTTCCAGTGATCGATAAGCTCGTCAGTTGTGAAATCCTTACCAGCCTTAGGAAGGTGATATACGCCCGGCTTGTCGCTCTTCCACTCAGAAGAAGCAGCGTCCATAGCAAGTACGAAATCCTTACCAGGCTCGTATCCTGCCTTCTTAATAGCAGCTACGATATAATCAAGAGCTTCCTCGTCAGATGCAAGGTTAGGTGCGAAACCACCCTCATCACCTACAGCTGTTGCAAGACCATTAGCCTTGAGCTCTGACTGAAGTGCGTGGAATACTTCTGAACACCAACGAAGACCTTCCTTGAAGCTTGGAGCGCCTGCTGGCATGATCATGAACTCCTGCGCATCAATATTGTTTGCAGCATGTGCACCACCGTTAACGATGTTCATCATAGGAACAGGAAGCTCGCAGCCTGCTGCACCGCCAAGGAACTGATGAAGAGAAACACCAAGAGACTCAGCAGCTGCATGTGCTGATGCAAGTGATACAGCAAGGATAGCGTTAGCACCAAGCTTTGACTTATCCTTTGTACCATCAAGCTTTAACATAGCTGCATCTACTGCATAAACGTCTGATGCATCTACACCCTGTAAAGCGTCATTGATAAGAGTATTAACATTCTCAACAGCCTTAAGAACACCCTTGCCTACATAACGGCTCTTATCGCCATCACGAAGCTCAAGAGCCTCAAACTGACCTGTGGAAGCACCACTTGGTACGGCTGCTCTTCCAACAGTACCATCTGCAAGAGTAACCTCTGCCTCAACTGTTGGGTTAGATCTTGAATCAAGAATCTCACGCGCGTGAACATTTACAATTTCTAAATAATCATTCATGTCTTTACCTCTTTCGCTTTTGACACCGGTTCCTTAATATTTCGCATCGCGAAGAACCGTTGCTGCATATCAGGATACTTATAAAACCCTGACATTGTCTCCTTGGTCTCTGATTGTATCTGACCAAATGCAATTATATCACCGAGTATAAGCCCTCGCAACCGCAACATAGCTTTATAATATGAAAATAATAGGAATTTTATATGTCATCATGACCAAAAAACCTCGCGTTTTTTCGTTAAATCCGTCATTATTTCGCAAAACCTTTTTACATTATCACCCTTCTCTTTGTTATAATATACAAAGAATAAAGATAATGGTTGTTGGATTGTGAAATTTTTATCATTTATTTACTAATATTCCTATATCCATGTATCCAATAAGCGGTAAAACAAATTTACTTGAAAATCGGAGGAATAATAATGGCATTAAAATACCATGAGCAGGTAGATAAAGAAAATACTCTTAAACTAAGAGCTCTGCTCTCCGAGCTACCCCGGTGCTGCACAACTTTTTTCAGGGGAATCGAACCACGGACTTCATCAAGAACCCGCATCGCCTATGCCTATGATCTGAAGGTGTTTTTCCAATTTCTTAAAGCTGAAAATCCTTTATTTAGGGATAAGGACATAAGTGATATCTCTCTGGATGACATAAGCAGGATGACCGTTCTGGATCTGGAAGATTTCCTTGAATACCTAAAGTACCGGAAACGAACAACCAAAGACTCAAAGGGTAATGAAATCACAACCGATGTCATCAACAGTCGTACAGCCATAAAACGTAAGGTTGCTTCCCTTAGAACCTTCTATAACTACTTTTATCGTAATGAGCTCATTAAGAACAATCCTGCAGCCCTTCTTCAGATGCCTAAGTTAAAGGATCATGAAATCATCCGAATGGATACCAATGAAGTTGCAGATTTTCTGGATGAAGTAGAAACCGGAGACAGCCTTACAAAGCGCCAGCAGATATTCCATGACAAAACAGAACTACGGGATGTTGCAATGATGACTCTTATGCTTGGCACTGGAATTCGTGTATCTGAATGTGTAGGCCTTAATATCTCAGATGTAGATTTCAATAACGACGGAATTCATATTCACCGAAAAGGCGGCAAGGAAGTAACCGTTTACTTCGGGGATGAGGTTGAAGGAGTTTTACGTCAATACATTGATCAGAGAAAACTCATCATGGCAGAACCCGGCTCAGAAGATGCCCTTTTTCTCTCCCTGAGAAACTCACGTATTACGGTTAGAGCTGTGCAATATATGGTGAAAAAATATGCAAAAACCGTTACTCCTCTTAAGCATATAACTCCTCATAAATTACGAAGCACTTACGGCACCAACCTTTATAAAGAAACCGGTGATATTTATCTTGTGGCTGATGTCCTGGGTCACAATGACGTTAATACCACCAAGAAGCACTATGCAGCTTTGGAAGACGAACGCCGCAGAAGCGCCCGAAATAAGGTTCGCTTAAGAACAGACTAAAAAAGAGCCATGAAAGGCTCTTTTTTGGCATAAAGAAAGGAGCAGACTCTCAAGTCTGCCCCCTCAATCAGCTTGGGAAATCCTCAATAACTTTGGAGACCCCTCTTTATCATCTGGGATCTGTTCCCCTGTTGCTTATAATTTTCTCATGCATAAATTTCTTTCGCTCATACATGCGCTGATCTGCAATTTTTCTCAGCTCATTGGGGCTTGTACTGTCCGTAGGTGCTATGGCATAACCGGTACTTACGCTTATGGTTATCCTATAATCCTTTGTATCCAATATAGGAACCTTAAATGCTGCGTCCATATCCTCCAGGATTTTCTTGTACTCCTCTTCCGGAAGCTCCTCGTCTATCAGAATAGCAAATTCATCACCGCCAATTCTAAAAACTTCATGACGGGATGCATCCCGGAGTCTTATGGCAGTTTCCTGAAGAACCTCATTACCCACATGGTGTCCGTAATTATCATTGGCATACTTAAAGAAGTTCAGGTCTACATAAAAAATTCCATATGTATCTCTTGTCTGTGAAACAGCTTTTAATGCCTCTCCAAAGACACGGCGATTCTTAAGGCCGGTCAGGTCATCATGAGTACCCCTGTAATCCAAAAGCTTCATCAATGTATGGTTTCTGATCCTGAAACCGATAAAGTAAGAAATACTCTCTATGATCTTGCGAGTGTCGATATCATCGATAAGTTCATAATTGTCCGCGCATAAAAAGCCCAGTATCTGATGCTTGTTATCATAGAAGGGTGCACATACAAATCTTTGTATTCCTCTGTCCTTTAAATTTTCATATACATCTTTTTCATGTTCTTTGAAAATATCGATATCGTCAATCTTCATAACCGCTCTATCACGATTCAGATATTTTTCCCAGTTACCAAAGTACTTTTGATAACTCATCTTTGAGAGTTTTTCTTTGTGAGAAGGAATACCGTCATTGCACCACTCAAACTCCAGGTCCACAACAACCCTGTCAGTGCTGAGTATATAAATTCTTTCAGGATGGATAACCCGACTGAGCTCCAAAAGAACCTTATTCATAACAGCATCATAATCACCCTCATTGCTGAGAAGACGACTGATTCGTACTATTGCATCATCGGTAGTTGAATTTCTTCGCAGCAATTCTCTTTCCAGATGACTGTCGTCGATGAAGGTACACACAACTATACAACACCCTGCAATATTGGTCGGAGCGATGATAAACTCAGCCCAATGTCCAAGCGCTTTACTGTAGGTTGTATAGTTACTCTCTTCTCCCCGGTACGCAGCTTTATAGGCATAATAAAACAATTCCTTGGTTTCATCTTCATAGGTTTCTGTAACCAGATGTCCTACCAGATCGTCTTTATCATGTCCTATTCCTCTGCAAAAGCGTTCATTAGCGTAAAGATATTTTGCATCAACAGCTCCGTCATGACTCTCGTTTTCCACTACCTGAAAAAGTGCATATGCCACCGGAAGTTTTTTTTGTAATTCCGACATCTTGTCAAATAACAAAAACGCATTTTTTATTAATGAACTATCATTGTCACCTTGCATTCTTTCCATTGAAACCATACTACCTTTCTGAACAAAAACTGATCACACTGATCTTTCAAAAAATGAAACGACATCATGTCGTTACATACATAAAACCCATATAGTGTTATGTCGGTAATAAATCCCAATCTGATAACTCATCAAAATATAAAAATTTTATCAAAACATGCTTTGATTATCTTCCTGCCACCTGCCCCGGTTCTTTAGTTCGGTTTTCCTGTTGTAAAGCGTCCTTAAAGAAACTCCGGCAAATTCCGCGGTTTCCCTGGTGTTGTGCTCTGCAGAGTATTTATATACTTCTCCCACCGTAACCTTGGTTTCTTTTCGCTTAAACCATCCGGCTCCCCTGGTTCTGTGGTGTTCATGTATGCCCACCTCAACATTTACAAAACCATCCCTTGATTTCCCGTTTTTCTTTTGGACATTGCTTTCAAAAACATGAACATATATACCGCATGCTTCAAGTTTTCCCGATAATTCGTTAATATCCTTTTTTAAATCCTCCAGCGATTCTCCATCCATCGGAGCCATCTTGAATTTATGATATACGATATCATAATTAAACGCGTCTTTTGCTCTTTCAATCATCTCGGGTCTCCGGTATCGGCAATATTTAAATATTGCCGATACAACATTATTATTTCATGCCCATACGGATCAATCCGATAACTTTTCCGAGTATCTTGCAATCAGGCACAATTATAGGATCCATACTGTCATTCTCGGGCTGAAGTCGTATGTGTCCGTCTTCCTTATAAAAACGTTTTACTGTGGCACTGTCATCTACGAGAGCAACAACGATTTCACCATCGTTGCAGGTTTCCTGCTGTTCCACTATAACGCGGTCACCATTAAGAATGCCGCAATTGATCATGGATTCGCCTTTTATGGTAAGCATAAACACCGATTTGTTTGGAAGCATATCTACAGGTATGGGGAAATAATCGGTGATATTCTCCTGGGCAAGCAAAGGAAGCCCTGCTGCAACAGTACCCACCAAAGGTACCTGAGCCACCTCCCGTTCAGGTGCTGAACGGAACTCTGATGTTGTGATCATAAGCGCTCTTGGATGTGACGGGTCCTTCTTTATCAGCCCCATGGTTTCCAGATCATTGATATATGTAAATACACTTGATGTGGACTTTAAGCCTACAGCAGCACAAATATCCCGGACGGAAGGGGGATAATTTCTCTCAATAACACATTGTTTAATATAATCAAAAACTGCTTTTTGCTTTGGTGTCATATGATTAGCATCAGGTTGTTTTTTGTGTCTGCCCATGTCATACTCCTTTTTTATTATTAAATATAATAAAACTTTATCACAAACATCCGTTCATTGCAACCATTGCATAAACATTTGTACTAAAAAAAGAATCCCTGCGGTAACAGTTCCGTCGGTGAACCAGGGGGACGGGGTTGATTGTCCACCGACTAAACTGTTACTCCCTGCGGATTCTGTTAAACCATTCAAACCAAAGAAAAAATCCCGACTTATAAAGTCGGGATCCGCGATCAAAGCTCATTTATATCAACCATCTTTTTTCCGTCAGACCATATACGTTCAAGGTCATAGAACAATCTCTGTTCCTTATCAAAGATGTGCACAATGATATCATTATAATCAAGAAGTATCCAGCCGCTGTTGGGAACGCCCTCTTTACGACGCATATCGAAATCGAGCTCAGCCATCTTATCTTCTACCGCATCACTGAGTGCATCCACCTGTCTCAGGTTGTCTGCTGTTGCGATCACAAAATAATCAGCAATAACAGATACCTCCGAAATATCAATAACAGTTATATCATATCCCTTTTTATCTGAAAGAGCATTGTAAACTGCCTTGACCATTTCCTTTGAAGTTTCATTTCCCATAAAATAACTCCTTTAAAATAACTGTCATAATGATGATATCTATTTTATCGGCTGTCAGCGCGTTTCAATAAGTTCTTTGTAATACCTGTAGGTATCGTAAGAATCTTTACAGATGAAGCCTCCGGACTCCTCAAGATATGTTATGGTATCATGATTAATCTCGTATACTGCTCTGTCCAGATCCTCAAACGCCAGCCTTCTGATCTCCGTAAGCCTCGAAGCTTTATATCTTCTTGCTTCAATGTAATCGGCAGTGAAAACAATAGCCTCCAGAAGGCTCATATCTGGCTTTCCAAGGGTGTGATAGTATATAGCCGATAAAACATCACCGTCCTCAATTCCGAACTCCTTACGGGCATATACGGCGCCAAAAACAGAATGTATCACCTGAGGTGCTTTCAGCATATCATCCGTAAGCTCTACCTTTTCTTTTTTACAAAGCTTTATCAGCTCCTCATCGGAGAACTGCTTGGCACAGTCATGAACGAGTCCCGCTACCTCTGCCTTATAAAGATCAACTCCGTATCTCATGGCGAGACAGACACAGGTAAAGCTCACACTGAGAGAATGTTCATACCTGTCAGGTTTCAGAAGCTTTTTAAGCTTCTTTCTGTATTCATAAATCTCTGAAATATCCGGCTTGTCACCGTTTCTCTTTGCTTTTTTATCCGATGCCATAAACCGATCCCCCATCCTGGTTTTTAAGGTTCATCCGGATATCAGTCTTTATAAAGACCATGATCCCTGATATATTCCTTAACCTTATCAGGCAGAAGCCCACTGATATCTCTGCCTTCCGCCACCATTTTGCGGATCATAGTGCTAGATAAATCTGTTTCCGGATAATCCAGCACAGCTATATCCGCCTGAAACCTATCCTTTAGGTACTCCACCTGTTCCCGGAAGCTTCTCTGTCCTTCAGGATAATGTCTCCCTGCCACAGCCAGTGTGCAAAGCTGCATGATCCTCTCCGGATGGTACCAGGTGTCAATCTCATACATTGAATCCGCCCCTATAATGAAATAAAAATGGATATCCGGATACTTTTCATGGAGCAGCTCCAGAGTTTCTGCCGTGTAGGTCTCTCCCTCCCTCTCAAGCTCGAAAAGAGAAAGCTTAAAGCCCCCGATTCCCCGGACAGCCAGGGAAGTCATTTCACACCTTTTTTTTGCGGGAGTGACCTTCTTCTTTTTTTTAAAGTAAGGATCCCTTGCCGGCATGAACCAGACTTCATCAAGGGACAACCCTGTAAGGGCACATTGTGCCAATGAAAGGTGTGCATTGTGAATAGGATCAAAGGTACCTCCCATTATGCCAACCTTCTTTATTTTCAAGTTAACATCTTTTTCAATCATGGCGACACCCCAAAAACGTTATCCTTAGAAATCAAACAGAATCGATCGAAAAAAGATTTTGTCTGCAATAAGTGTACTACTGTCTTCTTCAGGCGAATTCCAAAAAAACGCCGCATATCACTCTGTTTCGTTATCAAATTCCTCGTCGGCTTCTTCCACAAAACGAAGACTCATTCCGCTTCTGGAGGCCTTCTTCTTTGCGCCGGCGATCTCAGCATTGTGATTCTTGTTTTTTGAATGCTTTCCAGGGGTTTTTCCGCCCTCTTTAAGCTCGGCCTTTGAAATCTCATATTTACGCTTTT
Source organism: Oribacterium sp. NK2B42 (assembly GCF_000424445.1). Classification (GTDB taxonomy): domain Bacteria; phylum Bacillota; class Clostridia; order Lachnospirales; family Lachnospiraceae; genus Oribacterium. Next base: position 112,363 of record NZ_AUJX01000008.1, on the reverse strand, counting down.
TAAAGTCAGGATCCGGCTTATAAAGCACGATCTTGCGACCGATAACCTGAACAACCTCTGACTGGGTACGTCCTGCAAGAGTATGAGCAATAGCCTTTGGATCATCATCGCAATTTTTCAGAATATTGATCTTGATAAGTTCATTTTTAACGATGTTTTCTCTTACTGCCTCGATAAATTCCGGTGTAAGGCTGTTTTTTCCTATGGAAAGAACCGGTTCTATGTTCATAGCTGCGCCCTTTAATTCAGAACGCATCTTACTGTCTCTTATATATTTCTTCATTCTTCTTCTCCGTTATTCTTTGGCTGGTGACGTTTGGGGAAAGCTGTATCGATAGCCTTCTCAAGCTCCTCATCCTCATAAGCATCTGTATCGTAGTACTCAAAGGTGTGACCATAGATCCTTATGGTATCGCCCTCCTGAATACCCATTTTTCTGAGAGTTTTGATAACTCCCTGTTCAGCCATGAAACGCTGGAAGAACTCAAAGCCTTTTTCTGTACTGATATTAGTGTAACCCAGCATTTTCTCAATCTTTGGTCCTTCAACAGAGTAAGTACTGTCGTCAAGCTTCTTGTACTCGATGGCAAGCTGCTCCTTATGTCCAAGGGTTTCCAGATCGACTTCACTTTCATAAACCTCGACCTCCTTGGCACCGGCTTCCTCAACGTAAGTCCAGGCAGCTTCAAGAACCTCCCGGAGACCGGTATTTGTGGCTGCAGAAATTGCAAAAACCTTCACACCCTGCGGTTCATAAATTTCCTTGATCCTTGTAACCGCACTGTCAGAACCCTGCTCATCAATGATAAGATCGGTTTTGTTGCAGGCTATGATCATAGGCTTCTTAAGGATATCCGGATCGTACTTCCCGATTTCTTCATTGATAGTCTTAATGTCTTCAACCGGATCTCTTCCTTCACAGCCTGATGCATCCACAACATGAACAAGCACCTTGCAGCGCTCTATATGGCGCAGGAACTCATGTCCCAGACCAACACCTTCTGAAGCTCCTTCGATAAGACCGGGAATATCCGCCATAACAAAGGATCTGTCACCCTTTAAACCAACTACTCCGAGATGTGGAGTAAGCGTTGTGAAGTGATAGTTTGCAATCTCAGGTCTTGCATTGGAACACATGGACAGAATGGTGGATTTTCCTACATTCGGAAGTCCGACCAGACCCACATCAGCGATAACTCTCAGTTCAAGCTGTACCCAGAGCTCTCTTGCATCCTGACCCGGCTGTGCAAACTTAGGTGCCTGCATTGACGGTGTGGCAAAGTGCATATTGCCCAGACCGCCTTTTCCGCCTTTAAGAAGTACAAGTCTCTGGTTGTCACCTGACATGTCCGCGATGATCTTTTTGGTCTCAAAATCACGGATGATAGTACCCTCAGGTACCTTTATGATCAGGTCCTTACCGTTTTTTCCATGCATGCGTTTTCCGCCGCCTTCTTCACCGGGGGTTGCGACATATTTCTGGCGGTTTCTGAAGTCTTCAAGAGTATTCATACCCTTATCAACTTCAACGATGATATCACCGCCTTTTCCGCCGTCGCCTCCGTCAGGACCACCGGCCGGTACAAACAATTCACGGCGGAAGGAAACATGTCCGTTACCGCCTTTTCCGCTTTTGATGAAAATTTTTGCAATATCTGCAAACATAGAATCATTTCTCCTTTCCCAAGGGTATCCCCGCGCCGCAGAAAAAAACGTCGCTAACCCTCAGAGAGCAAATCAAAAAGAATAAATGCCCAAGTCCGGAACACCACTTTGCAGGTTTTACGCACGTATGTACAAATACCGACTCAAACATTAGTAAAAGAAAGAATCTTCGAGGATTCTTCTGGAACATTCTGCCCCTGAATAAAAATCTCTTAACAGTTCAGCCGAGTGCTCCACGGGGATCATCGGCTGCAAAATCTCAGGCAGAATCAGAACAAAACCCCTGCACCGATATTACGGCACAGGGGTGATCTTCTGAAAAACCAAGCGAGATTACTCAGCATCTCTTGGCAGTACGGATACCTGCTTTCTGTCTCTTCCAAGGTGGCTGTACTTAACTACACCGTCAACCTTTGCGAAAAGTGTGAAATCATTTCCGAGACCTACATTAAGACCCGGGTGAATTCTTGTTCCGTTCTGCTTGTAAAGGACATTACCAGCCTTTACGAACTGACCATCTGCTCTCTTCTGTCCAAGTCTCTTGGACTCGGAATCTCTACCGTTCTTGGTAGAGCCCATACCTTTATGATGAGCCATGATTATCCTCCATTAAATACTTTGAAAAAAATTAGCCGATAGAATCAATCTTTACTTCTGTAAAGAGCTGTCTGTGACCATTCTTCTTGTGGTATCCAGACTTTCTCTTGTACTTGTAAACGATGACTTTCTTAGCCTTGCCATTCTTAGTAACAGTGGCTGATACCTTAGCACCATCAACGACCGGTGTACCGATCTTCATAGCGCCATCATTAAGAACAAGCACCTGATCGAAAGTAACCTTGTCGCCTTCCTTTACATCAAGTTTCTCAACTCTAATGATATCGCCTTCGCTTACTTTGTACTGCTTTCCACCTGTACGGATTACTGCATACATTACGAGGGACCTCCTTTTTATCATTACTCGCTGACTTTGGTGGTGAAAAAACACTCTTTAACCTCGTCACGCGGCATACTCAAGTACTTTAAATGTAAGTGCCGAAATTGTCAATGGGTTTTGAAGAATTAATTTATTAACTTTCTATAATATGGATAGCTTGCGGTAACTTCATTGACGGAAACATTGTTTGCTCCCGAATTTTCATGTATAGCGACCATTTTTCCGTTTTCAGCCCATCCCAGGAACATCACCACATGGGAATCGGCTCCGGTTCGTATAACAACATCACCGGGCTGAAGATCCGCTCTGTTTATCTTCTCGCCTTCTCCTATAAGACTCGAGGTGCTGTAGGCTCCGTTCAGGTTTTCTCCTATGGAGGACCAGTATACCCATTGTATCCAGCCGGAACAGTCAAGTCCTCTCAAAACTCTGCCTCTGTAATCAGCCTGAACTATGCTTCCGAAAGCATTGCCCTCGTAGTCCCTGCTGTTTGCCTTACCTCCCCAGTAGTACGGAATCTTACCTACTGACTCAAGGGCAAATTTTATAACCCTTTTCCTGTCATTGGAAATATCCTTCGGAAGTCCGTCAAGATACCTGGAGATTTCCTCATCTGTCAACGGATTCTTGGGATCGATGGTGGAGATAGAAAGGCCATAAGTTTTAAACCAGTCCTGAGCAATAAGTCTTTGGGCATATGCCTTCTGTTCATCGGTCCAGCCCTCCCAGACACTTCCTGCAGCCTCTGCTTCAGGTGTCTCCGCAGTCACGGCTGTTTCTTTTACTCCGGTTTCTTCCGAATCAGACTCTTTCCCGGATGTTTCTTCAGACTTTTCCTCAGTTGTATCTTTAGTTTTTTTCTTGGAAGCAGCTTCGGACTCTTTCTTATCGGATCCATCAGTTTCCTCTGCTTCAGCTGTTTCATCCTGAAGCTTTTCCTCAGCTTCAAGCTCAACACTTCTGAGTCCGGCGTCCTCTTCGAAACCGTAAATCGTAACATTCACGTAAAGATCCACATGTCCCGGACAGTATTTCTTACTCTTTACATCAGTTTCTCCGTTACCTTCCTCCGAGGTTTCCTTAGCCTCAAGAGACTCTTCTATAAGACTGTAGAGGGTGGCATCATCCATGTTTCTGAGTTCTTCTCTGGTAAAGGTCCCGAGAATTATCCTCTCCTCTTCACTTTCGCCGGTGCTGCCTTCTTCTGTTTCCGAGGATTCATCCTCTTCTTTATCTTTACCTTCACCTTCTGATGAAGCCTCAGCAGTTTCCACCGCTTCTTCACCTTCTGCTTCAGCAGTTTCGTTTTCCTCAGTTGTACCGTCATTGATAATGTCTATGCCCTGACCTGCTTTATACTGGGAATATCTGCTGGTTGTAGACTCAGGCTCCTTTGTTTCCAATGTTTCTTTCGCAGAGTTATCATACAATGCCGGCACCAGGCTTACCGACTCATACGCTGTTGAACTCTCTTCGGTTGATTCTTCCGAAGTCTCCTGCTCTGTTTCAACCGCTGCCGTTTCAATCGCCTGAAATTCGTTATTCAGCTCTGATGACTCGTCCTGTGAAAGCTCAGCTCCATATGCTGTCAGCAAAGGATTGATGCTTCTTAACCATGAAGTCCTCTTAAATATCTTTGCCGCAGCCAGTACCATCCCGCTATTTACATTTCCGGTATCCGAAAGCGAGCCTTCCTGCTGAAAAGTCTCCTGCTGAATTACTTCCTGTTTCGAGCCCCCGTCATTACTGGTCTGTGCCCCGGAATCTGATTCACCGCTCTCAACCGGGGTTTCGGAAATATCGGATGATGTCTCGCCGGATGTGACAGAAGTCTCCTGCCGGGTTTCTCCCTTAGAAGCTCCGGCATCGTCACCGTCAGCCCCCATTTCAGTTCCGGAAGACTCCGGAGAATTGTCACTCTGACTGCTTTCATCAGAGGAATCCGAAGAAGCATCGGTTTCAGAATTCTCTTCCTCTTCCTCTGCAAGCTGCTTTTTCAGTTTTTCAAGCTCCTCTTCAATCTTCCTGGCTTCTTCCGCTTCCTCCTTAGCCGAGCGATTGATACAACCGCTGTCGTAATAAACCTTACCAATGCTTATGGTATACCTTCTGGACTTATCATACAGCTCTTCGCAGTACTTTTTGAATGTCTCGACATCAAGATAATCATGGGAATAGGTATAAACCGATGCCATTGACATGATCTCTTTAACATTGGAATACTCATTTACCCTTTTACCTTCAGCATCGTAAAATGAAACATTAACATTTTTGAAAGTCGGAATGTACCAGGTGTCCGGATTATCCGGATCCTGCCCGCCGGCAGAAGGATTATACTTACCCATTACTCTTCCGGCGTTTACTCCCAGTCTTTTCGCAAGAGATAAAGGAGTCACTCCCGAGGTGTCATAAATATTGGCAATATAATCATTGTCCTCTTTCATGAGCTCTTTGTATATCTCTCCGGCATAGCTGTTAAGAGGATCGCTCTCATCCACTCCCTCCGGAAAAACATAAGCAAGATTTAACTTGTACGGAGATGGCACGAATACCTCTTCGGTTTCGGGTTCTGTTTCCTCGACAGTAGTCTCAGGTATTTCCGAAGGAGCTGCCGTTGTTTCAACAACTGCCTCTGATTCCACCGTTGTACCGGATCTTTGAGAAACAGCAGCCACTAAAAGTCCCAACCCTACACATAAGGTCAGGACTCCGAGCTTGATCTTTTTCAATTGTTCTTTAGTCAATTGTAATTTAGGTTTACTCATATATCATTTTTTCCGCAGTCTGTCCATAAGCCGCTTTAAATATTCCGGATACTCAGAATCAAACTCCACATATTCTCCCGTTGAAGGATGTATGAATCCAAGAACCTTTGCATGGAGACACTGCCCTTCCAGGGTAAAAGGACATTTCTTCGGACCGTATACATCATCCCCCAGAACCGGATGTCCTATGGACGCCATATGAACACGTATCTGATGTGTGCGGCCAGTTTCCAGAATACATTCTACCAGAGTATAGTCAGAAAAGCGCTCCAAAACCCTGAAATGCGTAACCGCATCCCTTCCGTCCACCATATCGATGGCCTGTTTCTTTCTATCCTTTTTGGAACGTCCCAATGGAGCATCCACTGTACCGGAGTCTTCTTTTATATTTCCGCATACGATCGCCACATATTTTCTTGTTATGGAATGCTCCTTCAGCTGCTCTGCCAGGGATTTGTGAGCCTTATCATTCTTACATACCACAAGAAGACCGGTAGTATTCTTGTCTATTCGATGCACTATACCGGGACGCATAACTCCATTAATCGTGCTGAGTTCTTCTCCGCAATGGTTCATCACAGCATTAACAAGGGTTCCCTGATAATGTCCCTCTGCAGGATGTACCACCATCCCTTTCGGCTTATTTACAATGAGAAAATCTTCATCCTCATATACTATATCAAGGGGAATGTCCTCAGCCACCACATCAAGGGATACGGGTTCCGGCATATCTATCAGAAGCTCATCTCCCTCTTTAACCCTGGAACTTGCCTTACAGCTTTTTCCGTTTAATTGTATGCGGTCATCCTTAATTAGTTTCGAAGCATAGCTTCTGGATATTTCAGGTTCCTCCAGCGTGGAAAGAAACTGATCCAGACGAACCTGATCAACCCCCGCAGGAACATTGACCTTAATCATTTTTCCTCCATAAGTGAATCATCTTTGTCTGATTCTGCGCCGGCTCTTTTTTTACTGCCTCTCAGATAATCAAAGTCTTCATCTTTATAATAAAACAGAAGCAACAGTACCATGATGATGCATCCGCAGGTAACATATATATCGGCTACATTAAAAACCGGGAAATCTATGGGGCTGAAATATATAAAGTCAACCACATATTTTTGGCTTACACGATCTATGAAATTTCCTATGGCTCCGGCAAAAACAAGCTCCGCAATCACCAGAACCGGATAATAACGCTTGTTTTTCAAAGGTGTTTTGTATACCACATAAAGGATGCCGATAAGCACCACTATGGTTATGATATAAAAAGCGTACTGAGCTCCCTGAAACACTCCGAAAGCGGCACCCTGATTTTCAACATAAAGCAGATACAAAACATTCCTGATAATCGGGATTCTCTCATTCCCCTTAAGGGTTTCCACTGCCAGCTGCTTTGTAAGCTGGTCGGGAATGATCAAAACCACCGCCATGAACAAAAACAGAAGTATTCTCTTAATTCTTGAATTCATATTATTCTTTAGTGATATCTCCTAAGTTAATAATGTTTATTGAGCTCCGATATCCGACATACGGCTGTCGATATATCAGACCACTTATTTTGATATATATCCTAATGCATCAAGCATGCTCTCATCGGATACATTGTTATCTATATAGGCATTTCCCAGGCTATGTATCAGAATGAATCTGACACGTCCCTTATCCATTTTCTTATCTTTTCTGGTAGCCGCAAGGATTGCCTGATGATCCATGGGTTTTAAAACGGTTTGAAGCCCGACTGCTTTCATTAGTTCACAAACAGCTTTGTTTTCTTCCACGGTTGTCACATCGGAGATATGCATGGCAGCAAGGCATCCTAAAGCCACGCATTGACCATGACTATAGGAGAAATCAGAACATTTCTCAATTGCATGTCCCAATGTATGACCAAAATTAAGAAGCTGTCTCTCTCCTTTTTCTTTAGGATCCTTCTCAACTACTTCCTTTTTTATGACATTACTCTGATATACCGTCTCAATGAGAACATCCATATCACGATTCCTGAGACCCTCAAGATTATCTGTAAGGAATCTAAAATAGTCCTTGTCCTTAATGAGAGAATGCTTTATCACCTCTCCCATGCCGGAGGCATATTGAATTGCATCCAGGGATTCAAGCGTGCTGACAGCACTGTAAACAAGGGAAGGCATGTGAAAAGCACCTACCATATTCTTGTAGGCACGAAAATCTACTCCTGTCTTTCCGCCTATGGAGCTATCCACCTGAGCAAGCAGGGTGGTCGGAATCTGAATAAATCTGATACCTCTCATATATGTTGCGGCGGCAAATCCTGTCATATCTCCCACAACTCCGCCTCCGAGAGCCACCATGAAATCATTTCTGTCAAAATCATCCTGTATAGCCTTTTCATAGATATGGGCTATGGAATCTGTATTTTTATTTTCTTCCCCCGGTGTCAGGATGATCTCATCCACAAAGCAAAAACACTCCGAAAGGATATCCTTAATCTTATCAAGATATAAAGGTGCCACATTCTTATCTGTAACTATCAGCGCCCTTCTGTCAGAAACCTGCAGCCCGGAAACAGCATTCCTTAACTCCTCAAAGGTCTTTTCTATGTATATATGATAAGAAAAATCACCCTCATAATTGACATCCAGTTTTTTAGACATAGCTTCCTCCTGCTATAAACGAATGTTTTTCGCCGTTTATCTTTGACATACAGTTGAAGATCTGATCGGCTCCCAAAAAGAAAGACATACCCTTTTTCGGATATGTCTCTCGGCTTTTCATTATCAAACTCTTAAATTAAGTCCGTTAAAACCTGCATCTGAAGTGCCGGCGAGAATATTCTGAAAATCTCCCGACAACTCTACGCTCTGCGGTGTCGCGATAAAGATATAATTGGAAATCTTCTGAAGATTACCATTCATAGAATACGCTGCTCCGGAAGTAAAATCTATGATCCTCTGAGCTATCTCCATATGAAGCCCTTCCATATTGAGAACAACTGCCTTTCCATCAAGAAGATAATCACAGATATCTCTGGAATCATCCATAGAGGTTGGCTTGATCATGGTCACCTCCATACTTCTGTGTGTCTGGGGCTGAGCCGGTTTCTTCATGAAAAGAGTAGGCCTCGCAGGTCTCTCATCCTCTACGTCATCATCCTCATCCTGAGATCTTCTTGAAAACAATCCGTTTCTCTGAGGTTCATCATCATAACCGTCCTCAAAATCATAGTCATCCTGAAGATCATACTCATCATCCTGATTGACCCTCATGTTTTTCATTATATTACCGATAAAACTCATTCCTGTCCCCCTATAACCATCGATGAGCAGACCCCATCTAATACGTATTATTTTAAACTAATTTCTATCCTTGTCAACAAATCATCCTGCGATGTAATGGCTTAAATACTATCAAAACGTCAATCGTCAGAAAATTGTAAACTGTTGCTTTTATCAAGCCATCATTGATATATCAGCTGACCCTCATAAACCAGGGATGCATCCATCACTATATGATCATAAACAGAGATGCCATAATCTGTATTTTTTTCAACAATGGCATATTCGTTATTCTGTTCAATAGGAATTATCTGCCTGAAAACGCAAAAACCTCTGTTAATGTTGTAAACCCCCTGGAGAGTCTTAACAGGGCCCACATGATAGGTATTTGAAACCTCGGCATTCTGGGAACCTTCAGCCCCGGGTCTTACTATGAAATCATTTAGTTTAAGAGCATTTGTATCTGTTTTTTCAGGGATGGTTATATAGCAATACTGCTGATCAATACGATAAATATCACTTTCAACAAATTGGATCTCTGTGCCGGTTCCGTCCGCAGAAAACACCTGCCTGTTAAATCCGGTAGTCCCGTCATCATTTGTCACCATGAAATCTCTGGGAATGACAAAAAAGTCTTTACCGGTTATAGAGCTGAGCGGAATCTTCAACCCTCTTCTGTCACTTGTGACTATCTCAAATCTTATGAATCGTTCATCGCAGAACTCTTCCATAAGCTCATTAAGCGAAAGCTGACCGTATTCTTGTCCGTCTGCGGCTGTATATATATCCAATACAGCATTGGTGTAAAGATCCTTATCTATAAAATGTACTTTTACTTTGCGCATATCCCGGTACTTTTCTTTAATCTCCTCATCCACCGGAAAGACGATGGACCAGTTGGAGCTTGTGATCAGTTTATAAACAGGTACACCACCTTCAACCAGGTCTCCGGGCTTTGTGATATTCATCTTGTACCCATTCATAAAAAACATGTCTTCCTTAACCGCATCCGGTGTCAGATTCTCATACCCGTCAATGGAATAAGATACAACGCCTGCCTTTTCAGCAGTAATACGCGAGTAATTTATTCCAAGCTGTGACAATACCGAATCCAGATCCTGAGTGTTCGAGATACTTGAATACTCCAATGTTGCGGCATCCAGGGAAATCTTTGCATTATACAGATCGGAATAATTGATATTTTTAAATGATTGTGAAAAATCCGAAAGCTTATATCTGATATCTGCTACCTGTTCGTTTGACAGCTCCTGGGTAAGTTCAGGATGCTCCTTCAGATATGATTCCAAAGAACCGGTTTCATCCACAGTATATACGGCTGAACCCACAGCCACACGTTTGCCATCCTGGATATAGTAGTGTATATATCCCGAAGAAACCGCATCCACAGCTTCCTCTTCCCTTATGGCAACTCCCGAATACTGTTCCTGCCTTACGATACTGCCTTCCAGCACCTCATAATATCTTATTTGATCTCTCTTGATATATGAATATACACTAAAAACAATGTAGAGACTGATAATCACGAAGATTACCATCCCTACATTGATCTTAGGCAAATTATTATGTTTTATAACGTTAGATGTATCTTTAACTGCCATTGTCTGTAATCTTGATTAAAGTGAAATAGCTACATCCTTCTTAACACTGTCCGGAAGCTCATCAGCATCCATAGAAACACTTATAACAAATGTTATCTTATACTTCTCGCCAAGGTCTTCAAGACGCTTGATGCAATTTGAAATGTCTGCACCCTCTAAAGATGAAAGCTTAAGGAAACTGTCGAGGAACATATACTCGAGATCATGATCCTGAGAAATGATACCACTTACGAAACCCACAAATGCATCCTCAGAATCAACAGGATATTCATTAACATTAATAAGACGGATCTTATTGTTGAGTTCATACATATGCTGCGCAGATTTATCGAGAAAATCTACATTTCCGTTTGCTTCCTTAACAACTGCATTTGCCTTATCAAGAAGCTGTTTTGTCTTTCCTTTGCCCCTCTTGCCTACAATCAACTGTACCATAGTCAAGTACCTCCTAAACTTTGTAGTTTCAGTATAGTACATTAAACGGTCTAATTCAAGCAACAATTACCAATTAAAGCCTTATGTGCCACACCCTTTTTTGTATAAAAATCACCTAAACAGATTTCTGTTTCCTCATCTGTTTAATGTATTTTTTGAAGAAGTGCCGTCATATTATTATAAAGCTCATCCTTTGAAGCTGCCTTCATGACAGTGCCTATATACTCTTCTCCGGTAGACACTTTTTCCGCAGCAGTTGTGAGACAATAGCCTGCTGCATTGGTAGTACCCGTCTTTCCCCCGAGAACCTTTATGCCGTCCGGGGAAGCCGCTTCTCCCAGCAGATACCTGTTGGTGCCGGCCCATTCCTGGGTTTTCGCAACACCGTTTGAATCCTTATACTTCGGACTGTAGCTTATGGTTCCCACAATCTTTCTGAAGACATCATACTTCAGAGCCTCATTCATGGTGAGATAAATATCAAAGGGTGTTGTATAGTGGTTATCATCCGGGAGTCCATGGGGGTTCACAAAGTGAGTTCCTGTGGCACCTATCTGAAGAGCCGTCCTGTTCATCTCCTCAATAAAGGCATCCAGAGATCCGCAGGTAGCTTCAGCAACAGCCACCGCTGCATCATTTCCTGATGGTACCAGCATACCATATAAAAGATCTTCTATCGTCATGGTCTCGCCGGTTCTGAGCCACGCCCTTGATGAACCTGAAACATTGATGGTTGAATTTTGGGTTATGGTAAACTCCTGACTGAGATCATCAATATGTCTTAAACACACAAGAGCTGACATAACCTTGGTGATACTTGCCTGATATGTCCTGGCATAAGGATTCTTATAGGCAATGGCCTTCGGATCATCTTTGCCATACTCCACGAGAAGCGCTGCCTCTGCGGTGATATCCTCGGAGTTATAATTTGTGTTGTCGGGAAGGGCCAATCCCACCGAAAAGCCCTGTGCATGAACACCTTCAGTCAGACTCGTATTGACGGAATTCATACGTAAAAGGCCTTCATCCACATTGTATCTGTTTTCAAGCTTCTGTCCGCAGCCTGTCAGAAACATAAGACATAAAAGAACCGGAAGTGCTGTACGGATACAGCTTCCTCCGGATCTTCTTTTTATTTCACGAGTAATAATGCTATAAGTCATATATTTTCCTTAAATATTTCTCCACTCAAGATCGCCTCTCTCCAAAGCCTTGATTAGAAGCTCCGCAGTGGCAAGATTGGTAGCAATAGGGATATTATAGGTATCGCAAAGCCGTACCACCGAGTTGACCTCCGGCTCCTGTGCCTTAACATGAAGAGGATCCCTCAAAAAAATCACCATATCCAGATTGCCCTGTTCAATCTGGGAAGCAAGCTGTCTGGCTCCTCCGGTTTCTCCCGGAAGGAATTTATGTATACGCAGGTTTGTCACCTCCTCAACAAGCAAACCGGTGGTTCCGGTTGCATAGAGTTCATGCTTACTGAGTATACCACGATATGCTATACAGAAATTCTGCATCAGTTTTTTCTTTGTATCATGTGCTATCAATCCAACATTCATTTCAAAACCTTTCCGGATCGGATCAGATTTAAACTCCGCCCTCTTTTCGCTGCAAAGCAACATTAAGCACCAGGCCCAGGCCTATATAGACCGAAATCAGGGAGCTCGCACCTCTGGAAAAGAAAGGAAGCGTTATCCCGGTATTAGGAAAAATACCCGTGGCTACTGCGATGTTAGTATAGGTCTGAAACCCTATCCATGCCATCATTCCCACACAAATAAGACGTCCGCCCAACTTTTTTGCCTTTGATGCTATTATAAGACATTCAAGAATAATCAACAAGAATATAATAACAATAAATATAGAGCCCCGGAATCCAAACTCTTCTCCGATAACCGCAAAAATAAAGTCATTATCCTCCTCAGCCAGGAAATTACCGTTCTTTACAGAAAAGATGGAATCATTATTAAGTCCTTTTCCTGTAAGCTGTCCTGAGCCTATGGCCATAATGGAATACATCTGCTGATAGAAGGTCTGAGTATTTTCCGACGGGTTAAGGAAGGTACGTATTCTCTCCGCCTGATAACCCTGGAGAAGCGGAATTCTGTCATACAGACCGGATTTAAACAGATATATAAATATCAACGCAAAGGGGACAATGATAAGCACCACTCCAATGATCCACTTAAAGCTGATGTCCGAAGCATAAACCATGGCGGCAATAATGACCGTCATAATGATCGCAGTACTGAGATTAGGCTGCAAAAGCACCAGAAGTATCGGAATCGCGTAAAGCACAAATGCCATGATAATGACATGCAGAGAATTGATCCGCTCCCTGTTTTTATAAAAATATCTGGCAAAAAATATGATAAGTCCTATTTTAACAAACTCTGCAGGCTGAACCTGTCCCAGAACAGGCACCTGTATCCATCTCACCGCTCCATGTCCCGAAGCTGTACCATAGATTTTTACACCAAGGAGCATAAGAACAGAAAAAAGATATATCAGATTTGCCTGTTTCAATATAAATCTGTAGTCGATCAGGGAGATCAGGATACACACGGTGAAGCCCACAAAAGAACCCATAATCTGTCTCACAACCTGGGGGTCCTTGATATCCGGAGCATTAATCGCAGAAGCCATGATCAGCACTCCCAGTACATTGAGGATCACCATATAAATAACTAATCTAAAATCATAATTTTTGTAGTTGTAATCAAATTTCATAATCTCCTCACAGGGAAGACCGGTTCCCGACGATATAAATCTCAAAGAACCGGCAAAGCAATCCCGTCAGTCTACGACATTCAATGCAGAAACCCCTGATGCATCTCTTGAAAGTATTGCATCCAAACTATCCTTGCCATAGCAATAGTTATAAACCGTATTAGCCAGGTTTGCGGCATTTCCGGAAGAATATCCGTAAGGAATGTTTACGGTAACGGTTATCTCGGGATTTCCATAGGGTGCAAAAGAAACGAATACGGCATGATTTCCTCTGTCCTCACGTTCCTGAGCCGTTCCTGTCTTACCCGCTATAGGAATGTCCTGACCAAGGAAAACTCTCTTGGCAACACCCTCTGTGATCATTTCACGGAGTCCCTTATGAACCGCATTCCAGGTAATATCGCTGAAATCCAGGTTCCTCACCACAACAGGCTCGATGTTTTTCACTATAGAACCATCCGAGTTTGTGACCTTATCAATAACCGAAAGATCAAAAACAGTCCCCTTATTTGCAACAGCAGTTATGTACCTTGAAAGCTGAACAACATTGTACGCATGATTTCCCTGACCCATAGCGGAACGCTCGGGGTCATAATCGGAGATACGGGGCATAGCTTCATCTATCTCTACTCCGGAAAGAGAATCAAGACCAAACAATGAAGCATACTTATGTATTCTTTCAAGACCGATGGTCTGATTATAATTTCCCGCATCATCCGTAGAAAGCAGGTGACCTACCGCCGCAAAGAAAAAGTTACAGGAATTCTTGATTCCGTCTACAACATTCTCCCTTCCATGGGACTGCGGATATATCCAGCATCGGATATTGGGAGTAACCTCCTCGTAAACACCGGTACAGTCAATGACGGTATTTAGTGTCATTACCCCTTCCTCAAGAGCCGCAACCGATGTTAACGGCTTAAAGGTAGATCCCGGCGCAAGCTGTGTCTGGGTTGCACCGTTAAGAAGCGGCAATGACAAGTCATTATTGCATCTTTTCAGATAAGCGGGATCAGTTATCCTGTTGTTATCAAAGCTCGGATATGTCACAAGCGCGCGCACCTTTCCCGTATCAACATCCGTAACCACCACAGATCCGTTACACGGATCAAGCGCAAGCTGAGCCGGAGTAATCTCGATTTTTCTTATCTTTGATATCAGGAAAGTATATGCGTAATGTTCATCTCCCGCGGAAAGCTGAGCATAGGCTTCCGGATCCTCCTCCAGTACTCCCTGCTCAAAAAGTGCCATAAGCAGTACGTACCCCGGAATGATCCGGTTTGCTATTGCATATCTATAGAGTACTTTATCAAAATCAGGATTGCTGTTCAGCTGATCTATCAGCATCTGAACAAACAAGGTATAGACATTATCCGAATCATAGTACTCATCGGACAAATCAAGCTTCGAAGTGTCAAGCCATGCTTCATCTATTCCACTTAAGATAAAATCTTTAAGAGTAATTGTATCATCCTTCCATGCCGCATAGGCTTCCGACTCACGATACTTTTGATCGGTGATGTCTATGATTCCATTCTCCTTTTTCCCAAGGTAGTCATAAATATATACGATATAAGCCTGCATATCCTGCGGCAGCTCTTTCAGTCCGCTGGTTGTAGGATGAAGCAGTTCCTCCTGGATAGCCGCAAGTTTAGTCTTCTTGTTCGCCTCAAACGCCTCGGCTATACGACGCTCAGCTGTTCCCTCTTCCGCACTGCTGAAATGTGCCGAATCCAGAATATTGTTATTGATAAGCTGATAATAGGCATCTTTAACCGGAATTGTGATCTCTGACTGCTCGATCACAGCATTATCATCGTTGAGATCCTGTTCTGTGATCTTCGAAGCCAGAAGACCGGCAAGCTCCTGTTCAAGCAGATGATATATGGCGATCTGATCATTTGCGGAAATGGTTGTATAGACATCATTTCCTGCGGCAGCATCAGTCTCGGAAACAACCTCGAGAATGGAACCAACGGAGTTAAGGTACATCTGCCGATGTCCTTTTTTACCCTTAAGCTCTGACTCCATACTCTTTTCTATGCCCCAGACTCCCACAACATCATTAAGCTCATAGGAATCATCCGTTTTCTTCAGCTCCTCGAGCTGTTCTGCATGAACCTGACCTGTATAACCTACGATATGGCTCATATAAGGCGCGAAATTATACTTTCTCACAGAAACATTATCAATGTCTACGCCCTTAAGCTCGCCCTTTGCTTCAAGTATCTCTGCCGTACACTCTTCCGAAACATTTTTTACTATGGTTGTGGTCTGGTACCTCTGGTAGGCAGTCAGACGCATGGTATAAAAGATATTGATCATATCCAGGGCCAGCTTATCCGACAAAACGATGGGATTTTTCTTCTCATCCCACATATTGTCAAATCTGTATCTGCTTTTTGATGTCTCAAAGGCCTGTCTTGCAGTCACATTGAAATCCTTTTCGGAAAGATCCTCAATGTTTCTGCCTCTTATATTTGAAATAAGTCTCTTCCGGTCATCCTCCGAGCTTGTGGTGAAATAAAATTCTCCGGAATCATCCAACTTTATCTTGTACTGCCCGTCAATGTCATACCCGTGTTTTTCAATGATCTGGGCAAGACGCATCAGCATACGGTTTCTGCTGTTGATTCCCTCTGTTGAGGTGTCATAAGCACCGTTATCCGTAATAGTGATGTTGTACTGAAGCTCATTGTAGGCCAGCAGTTTACCATCCCTGTCGTAGATATTGCCTCTTGTTCCGTTGCTTGTTATCTCTGCAAGAGTACGATTCTGATAATCCGACAGGTATTTTTCACCATTTACTATCTGAAGATCAAATAAACGAAACCCCAGAACCATAAACAAAATCGAAAAAATAAGTCCAAGCGCAAAAAGTCTTGAACTTACGAATCGAACAGTAAATTCTTTGATTACTTCAAAAATTTCTTTGAACAATGTATATGCTCCTCATCTGTAAACGCACTTTTTTCGCCGTTTATTTCCGACATACAGATGCACATCCAATTGGCTATCTATCTATCTTTTCCGTTGCCGTAAATACAAACCTGTAAAGGATCAATGTAGCAAGCAATGAAAAAACAACTGCCGGAAGCACTACATGCATCAGATAGTACGGAAGATCCAGTTTAAGGCGGATCAGGAAACGGAAAATATATATATACGCATGGTATATAAACTCATTGATGACACACATGATCATAGGAAGAGTTATGTATTCTTCATAATAAACATTGTTGAACAACCCGTTTATATATCCGATGAAAATAAATATCAGGCTGTAAAAGCCAAAGGCACCGGAATAGAACATATCCATGAGGAGTCCTGCTCCGAGACCATAGATCATGCCCGGCAGACTGCCATGGATGAAACCTATTGAAAATGTAAGGATCAAAAGTAAATTCGGAGACGCAGAAAGAAAAGGAATCAGCGGCATAACACTGGTCTGAATGAGAAATGCCAGTACCAGTGATATCACATACGAAAGGATCCTTAATCTGTTCTTTGTGCTCTTTTTTAACGAAGTCTTTTTGAATATTTTTTTCATTATATTTGGTTAACCCGGATTTTCTTCGATTAATTCTTCTGACGAATCCTCTTCAGCTGCTGTTTCCCTGACAGTTTCCTCTTCGTTGTTTCTTTCCTGAGAAACCTGTTCAGTCCTTCTGTCTGTTTCAGGCGAAGAGGTAGTTTCGGTTTCCCGGTTTTCTTCCTCACTCTCTTCCTGCCTGCCCGGGTTACTGCTCTGTGAAGCACCTTCGTCCCCTGCATCATCTTCATGCGCCGAAGTACGGGAAGCTCTGTTTTCCCGGTTTCCCTCACCATCGTCATCTTCAGATTCAGCGGAACCTATGGTAACACTAGGTACATCGCTTATATCCTTTGCGGTAATGATATAGTCATCCGCTGTGTCGGCAGAATGATTTTCCACCACCTCACTAAGTGGTGTAAGACCTTCCATGCCCGCCCAGGAGGACTTGACATTGGCACCCGGGGCAACATTGGCTGTCTCCGGCAAAGTATCTCCGGAATTTGTTTTGTCTTTGGTTCTGTTCAGGGCCGCTTCTCCATTGTTCTCATCCAGGAAGCTGTCACTCTTAACTTCTTTTATAACCAAAACTTCTGAAAGATCGTTAAAATCCGCAGCCGGGATCAGATAACCGTCTTTCATAAGCCTCTTTTCATCTTCTTTTACATCAACCGCATATCCGATAAGGATCCCAGGCATGAACTTTGCGGAGATTGAAGAGGTGACTATACGGTCACCATCCTGTATGGAAGCATCCTTCTTCATATCCGTAATTTTGAGGCGTCCCTTTTCATACAAGGTCAGGTCTCCGGCTACTATACAGGTATCACTGGCCTTTATACCCATGGCAGAAACTCTTGACTCGTCATCGATTATGGAACGAACCGTAGCATAATTAAGACCCACGTCAGTCACTATACCTATGAGACCTCCGTTAGCCATGACATTCTGGTCAACCCTTATGCCATCCTGAGATCCTTTATCTATACGAAAAATCTGAAACCAGTTTTCCGAGTCCTTTGCTATGACTCTTGCAGCAATCTTTTCATACTGCATATAGTCCCGGTCAAGATCATACAGCTCTCTTAATCTCTGAAGCTCTCCGCTGTCCTGAGTAAGACGATTGTTCTGTTCAACCAGAATACCTATCTTCTCATTCAGCTTTTTGTTTTCTTCAAGCACTTCCTCCAGCGTGCGATGTTCCTTCAGATTCTCATATATTCCGAATCCGAGGGTATTGACTCCCTTCTGAAAAGGAACCAGTACATATCCTATAGTGTTACGTATAGGATTCATGATGCCGTCCTTTACGGAAGAAAGCACTATCATCATTATGCACATCACAGAAAGAACTATGAATATATACTTGCTTTTCTTATTTTCCACTGATTAATCCCTGTTCGCTGAAACTGAAATAGACATTGTCCCCTATCACAACATGATCAATGAGTCCAATGCCGATAACTTTCCCGGCTTCACACAGCTCCTTTGTAAATCGAATGTCATCCCCGGAAGGTTCCGGATTGCCGCTCGGGTGATTGTGTACCACAATAAGACATGACGCGCTAAGCTTAAGGGCCGAAATAAATATCTCTCTTCCCGATATTGCGGAATTGCAGCTTGTACCTGCGGAAAGCAATTCATCCTTGATCAATTGCATCTGATGATCCAGATACAGCACACGAACAACTTCGTGGTCCAGGTATCTGAGATCCTCCATGTAATAATCCGCCACCTGTTTCGAATCCGTAAAACGCATATGTCTTATACGCTTCTTACGATTCCAGATTCGGCGGGCTATTTCGCCGATAACACTCAGCTGGATAGCCTTCACCTTCCCGATGCCATTGATCTTCATGTACTCTTCGGCACCAAAATGCATCATTCCAACGAGACCGTCATATAGAGGGTTCATATCCAGAACCTTTTGGGAAACCTCCAGTACTGAAGATCCCTGTGTTCCGGTACGTAGGAGCACAGCCAGAAGCTCAGCGTCGCTTAAGGCCTCCGGACCGTTTTTGATGCACTTTTCATATGGCATCTCATCCTGTGTAAGCTTTGTTGTTTTTAAATTCATTTTTTCTCCTGTCCCAAAGAGAAGCAGGAGCCCACGGTTGATTATTGTAACATAAAGCGTTTAAAGCGTAAATATTACAAGGAGAAAATGCCATTAGATGGCGCTTCGTTGGGAACGTCAGCCCATTTGAATTCGCTTCGCGAGGGCTGACGCTGCATGCCAGATTCCTTCAGAATCTGGCACAAGTCGCGCCGGGCATTTTCGTTTGATTTCGGCTTTCGCCGAAACCAGCCTCGCCGGCTGGGCGGCATCATCATTTCTTCGAAATGATGATAAGTCCTTTCTCATACATCTTCTGTATTGCCATCATGATGCCGAGCTTTGCATGGTACCAGGTGAGACCGCCCTGGAAATAAACATTAAACGGCGGCTTAATGGGACCATCTGCAGAAAGCTCAATAGAACTGCCCTGAACGAAAGCACCTGCTGCCATGATGACCTTACTGTCATAACCCGGCATATCGTCGGGATACGGTGTTACGAAGCTGTTTACAGGGGCTGCTGCCTGTATTCCCTGACAAAAGGCAACAACAGCCTCCTCGGAACCAAGTGTAATAGCCTGTATGATGTCATATCTCGCGCTGTCAGCAGTGGGGTGACAGACAAAGCCAAGCTTCTCAAATACCTTAGCCGCAAAGATCGCTCCCTTTTCAGCTGCTGCCGTTATTGCAGGCGCCAGGAAAAGTCCCTGATAGAAGCTCTTGTTAACGTCAAGAGACGGTCCTACTTCCTTTCCAAGTCCCGGAGTTGTGAGACGAACCGCGCATCTTTCGATACACTCCTTTGTTCCGGCTATATAGCCTCCGATAGGAGCAAGTCCGCCGCCCGGATTCTTGATAAGTGAACCCACAACCATATCTGCTCCAAAGGTCGAAGGCTCCTCCTTTGTCACAAACTCACCGTAACAATTATCCACCATACAGATAACGTCCGGCTTGATTCCCTTTATAAACCTTATAAGCTCACCGATCTTCTCCGGTGAGAATGTATCTCTTGTGGCATACCCTTTTGATCTCTGTATCTCCACAAGCTTTGTCTTTTCATTTATTGCAGCCTTAATGCCTTCATAATCAAATTCCGAACCCGGAAGAAGATCCACCTGGCGGTAGCTAACGCCGTACTCCTGAAGACTTCCCACTGAAGGTCTGATGCCGATGATCTCCTCCAAAGTGTCATAGGGTTTTCCTGCAGGGCAAAGAATTTCATCTCCCGGTCTTGTATTAGCATAAAGCGCTGTGGAAAGTGCATGTGTACCGCAAACGATCTGTGAACGGACAAGCGCATCCTCCGTGTCGAAAAGATTGGCATAAACCTTTTCCAGGGTATCACGGCCGATGTCATCATAGCCGTAGCCTGTGGTTCCGTAGAGGTGAGCCTCAGAAACCTGGGCATCCTGCATTGCCTTGATAACCTTAAGCTGATTGTACTCGGCAATGTCATCTATCTCCTGAAATCTGTCCTTAAGTGTACGGAGCTCTGTCTCGCAGAAATCATAAATCTCCGCTGCTATCCCAAGAGACTCAAACATTTCTCTGTTATCCATTCTGTAATCCTGTCCTTCTCATAATCAAAATCCTTTATATTTACAAAATTCACATTGCGTTCTCTTTTGAACCATGTGATCTGTCTTTTAGCATAATTCCTTGAATCCTGCTTTATCTTCTCGACAGCCTGAACGATTATAGCACTTTTTTCCGATGCCGCAAGATTTCCTTTATCAATGGCCTCAAAGGCAGCAATAAGCTCACGGTAGCCGATGCCCTTCATGGAGGTCCTTTCCTTGGGAAGATGAAGATCGTAAAGCCACCTGGCTTCATCTATAAGTCCCTGTTCCATCATCAGGTCTACACGTTTGTTAATGCGTTCATACAGAGCCTCTCTGTCATCCGTAAGTACAAAAAATGCCGGATTATATATGGCCTGTTTCTCCCGCTCTTCCTCATTATGGGCTGAAATCGGAGAACCGTGAAGCTCATAGAATTCAAGAGCTCTTATGACACGGCGAAGGTTGTGCTCATGAATCTTTTCAAGAGATTTGGGATCCACTTCCGAAAGCTTCTTATACATAGCTTCAGGGCCGCCAGGCTCCTTTGCCATAGCCTCCAGTCTGTCCCTTACTTCCTTATGGGTAACCTCATCCTCTTCGGTGAAGTCTATACCATAAAGGAGCCCTTGGATATAAAAACCGGTACCCCCTGCAAGGATCGGCACATGTCCTCTCTCATATATGCCTTCTATAGCTTCAGATGCCATCTTCTGAAAGAGGCTTACATCATAATCCTCTGTCACGTCGATAATGTCTATAAGATGATGAGGCACGCCCTCCATCTCCTCTTTTGTAACCTTTGCACTGCCTATATCAAGTTTTCTGTATACCTGAACAGAATCCGCCGAGACTATCTCACCGTCAAGGGCTTTGGCCAGAGCAACTGATGTTGACGTTTTCCCCACAGCTGTAGGCCCCGCGATAATGATAAGAGGCTTCTTTGTTAAATCAATTTTTTTCAAACTTAATACCTTCCGATGTCACGCCCCCTCCGTCTACGGATTAATGTTCCGAAGTCAGATAGTCTTATGACATATATAAAACTGTTAAACGATACGTTTAAATTTCTTTTCCAGCTCATATTTTGACATGGAAATGATGGTAGGGCGTCCGTGGGGACAGGCATAAGGATTTTCCAGCTCCAGAAGCTCTGAAATAAGGGTATCCGCCTCCATCAGACTAAGTTTATTATTGCCCTTAACTGCCGCCTTGCAGGACATGGAGGCAATCTTATAATATATGGAATCCGGTGTTGTCATGCCGGTTTCGTCACTTAAACCATCAAGCATCTCAAGAAGAAGCTCCTTCTTTCCTATTTCCGGAAGGTCCGTCGGAACTGCGGAAATGCTGAAATCCCTGCCTCCAAGGTCACTGATCTCGAATCCCAGATTCCGGAAGTATTCCTCATATTCATTGAGAAGCACTGCCTCTTCCGGGGTAAGTGTCACTAGAATCGGCGGATTTAGATACTGGCTTGCCGGTTTACGCTCCTTCAGGCGCTTCATCATTCTCTCAAAATTCACCTTTTCGTGAGCTGCGTGCTGATCAATGATATAAAGCTTGTCGCCATACTCTATCAGCCAGTAGGTCTCAAACACCTGTCCTATGATCCTGTGCTGAAGCTTTGCTTTTTCACTCAGGAACTTTTCCGAGAATAATGTTTCCTGCTGAGGTTTCGTCATCAGCACCTTTTCGGATCCATTACCGGTTTCTGATGCTTCACCTGCCGGTTCGGAGTTATCCGGTGCATCGGAAAGAGTTTTACTTTCTGATTTCTCAATGCTGTAAGCATCAGGCTCTTCAGAACTTCCGTTTAGAATGTTCTCCCGGTTATAGTTCTTCTCTGCCTCATCTGCCGCCTTCTTAAAATCCGAAAGTCCGAATCCGGATTTAGGTTCTGCCACTTTCGCATCTACTGATGAACTCCCGATACCTTCGCTGCTGTGCTTTGCTGCATAGTCCCTGCGATACTGACTGTATCCAACCGCATTAACGGACCAGCTGTTTTTTTCACTCACACCTGTGCCGGCAGCATTTTTCCCGTTCAGATATATATCCGACTTCGGTACCGCCTCCGGATGTATCTCCGGTCTCAGGGCTTCCTCATACTGCCGGTTTGTTTCTTCCTTACGGTTTTTCTCGAAGGGTTCCACATGAGGCAGGGTCTTTTCCTTTTCTTCTATCTCCACATGAGGGTCAAGGTCCGCTTTCTTTGAGGTATTCTCATCTCTTCCGAAGTTCTCCAGATCCGTATTAAGTATAAGCTCTGTTTCCCTGAGGGCATTCTGTACAGAATCCACGATGGAATTGTATATGAGCATGCCATCCGAAAATCTCACCTCCAGCTTCTGGGGATGAACATTAACATCCACTATTTCCGGATTCACATCTACCATGAGAACGGTAAACGGAAACTTATGCTGCATAAGGAAAGCATGATATCCATCCTCGATGGCCTTCGTAACCATAGGATTCTTCACGAATCTCGAGTTTACAAAATATATTTCAAAATTGCGGTTTGCTCTTGTGATCACAGGCTTTCCTATGAAACCCCTGACCGTTACCGCAGGAAGTCCCGTAAGCTGTGATCTTTGATATTGGCGATTTACAGTGATAAGCTGATTCGTCACATCACGGCCGTAAATGGAATAAATCACATCCAGAAGTGAACCGTTGCCAAGAGTCGCCAGCCTCTGACGGCCATCCTGAATATATCGGAACGCCACTTCGGGGTGTGCCAATGCCTCCTTCTCCAGGATATCCTGAATACGGGCAGCTTCCGTCTGCGGACTCTTCAGAAACTTTCTTCTGGCGGGAACATTTTTGAAAATGTCCCGGACTATAAAAGTTGTGCCGTTAGGAGCTCCTATCTCGGAAAAGTCCTTCTCC
The DNA here is from genome assembly GCF_000424445.1 of Oribacterium sp. NK2B42. Taxonomy (GTDB): domain Bacteria; phylum Bacillota; class Clostridia; order Lachnospirales; family Lachnospiraceae; genus Oribacterium. Next base: position 88,908 of record NZ_AUJX01000008.1, on the reverse strand, counting down.
ACTCCGCCTTCTATCTCATAGTGTGAGGCCATGAGTGCCCCGGGAGTCTTACTTATGAGTTCAACTCTCGAAACACTTGCTATGGATGCCAGGGCCTCGCCTCTGAAACCAAGGGTCTGAATATTCTCAAGATCCCTGGCCTCCCTTATCTTTGAGGTTGCATGTCTCAGAAACGCATTCCTTACATCATCCTTGTCGATACCGCCGCCATTATCGGTTATTCGTATCATGGCGATGCCTCCGTCCCGGACTTCCACGGTAACCGAGGTGGAACCCGCATCGATGGCATTTTCCAAAAGCTCCTTAACAACGCTTAAAGGCCGCTCTATAACTTCACCTGCTGCAATCTGGTTGATAGTTTCGTCACTTAAAACCTTAATCTTCATATCTATAGTCCTGCCTGTATCTTCAGTCTAAACGAAATAATATCTCAACTGATATATGAGGAAACCCGTTCCGATTCCTCACCTCTGACCAATTAATAATTCAATCATATCCTCTATATCAAATGCAAGTTTTATTTTCGTTCAATCGAGTAGGAAAAATACACCCTGCCCCACCGACTGAACTGTTACACACCCTACTCGATTACACGCTGGCCATCACATGTGCTTGTACAAAAGCACATGTGATGGCCAGCGTGACGGCCTTATCACGAAAAAAACGCAGTACCACTTCAAAGGTACTGCATTTTATCAGAATCATACACCAAATTTTGATTTCAATTCATATAGAGTGTTCATGGCATCAAGAGGTGTCATGTGATTCACATCCAAAGCCTTAAGGTACTCAAGAGCTTCTCGGATATCGGCGCCGTATCCGGCTTCATTTTCGATGTCCTTCGCCGCCTTTTCCTCATTCCGGTCCGCAAGGAAGCCTTCTTCGTCAAATGCTTCCTGAGTGAAACTCTCACTTGTCTCGATATTCTTCGCCTTCGATGTGATATCCGCATCACTCAGCTCCGCTGCGATAACCTTGGCTCTGTCGATAACCGGCTTCGGAACTCCCGCAAGACTCGCCACATCGATACCATAGGACCTGTCAGCGCCTCCCGGGATTATCTTACGGAGGAACACGATATCCTGATCATGGTTTGTAACAGCGATACAGTAATTGTTCACGCCCTCAAGCTTACCCTCAAGCTCTGTGAGCTCATGATAGTGGGTGGCAAAAAGAGTTTTCGCCTTAACAACCTTTGCGATATATTCAACCACCGCCCAGGCAATGCTGAGACCGTCAAAGGTACTGGTTCCTCTTCCAATCTCATCCAGAATAAGAAGTGACCTGGTTGTGGCATTTCTCAGGATATTGGCAACCTCGTTCATTTCCACCATAAAGGTAGACTGCCCGGAAGCAAGATCGTCACTGGCTCCGACACGGGTAAATATCCTGTCACAGATAGATATCTCAGCGCTCTTAGCCGGTACAAAGGAACCGATGGAGGCCATAAGGACGATAAGTGCCACCTGTCTCATATAGGTGGATTTACCCGCCATATTAGGTCCCGTGATAACAGCGATACGATTGGTGCTGTCATCAAGAACCGTGTCATTGGACACAAACATACCATCCCTTATGAGCTTCTCGATAACCGGGTGTCTTCCATCCTTAATGTTGATTATTCCATTTTCGTTAATCTCCGGACGGCAGTAATTGTTATCCGTAGCCACCTTGGAAAGAGATATTATACAGTCGATAAGCGCCACATAGTGGGAGGTCTTCTGTATACGCTGAATGTTTCCGGCAATGGTGTCTCTCACGTCGCAGAACAGCTCATATTCCAGCTGGTTAAGCTTCTCCTCAGCGCCGAGAATTGTGTTCTGAAGCTCCTCAAGCTTATCGGTAGTATAACGTTCACTTCCTGTAAGTGTCTGTTTTCTGATGAAATAATCCGGCACCATATCCCGGAAGGTATTGGTAACCTCAAAGCAGTACCCGAATATACGGTTGTACTTTATTTTCAGAGACTTGATCCCGGTCTTTTCACGTTCCGAGGCCTCAAGATCCGCGAGCCACTGTTTACCGCTGACACGGGAATCCTTGTAACGATCCACTTCTTCATGGAAGCTCTCCTTTATGACACCGCCGTCTCTTGAGGATAAAGGCGGATTCTCCTCTATAGCCTTGTCTATAAGCTCATAAAGATCTTCCATGGGATCAATGCCGTCATGTATTTCCTTTACAAGTGCGGAGTCAAAGCTTGAAAGCTCCTGAATGATATCCGGAAGCATCTTAAGTGACTGCTTAAAAGCTATAAGATCTCTTGGATTTGCAGACTTATAGCATATCCGTCCGAGAAGTCTCTCATAATCATAAATGGTATTCAGGTACTCGGAAATCTCCTCACGATCGATGTAGTGAGAGCAGAAATCCTCCACCGCATCCTGACGGGCAAGAATAGCCTCCCTGTCTATAAGCGGCTGCTCCAGGAAACGCCTCAGCATCCTGGCACCCATGGCAGTCTTTGTCTTATCCAGAACCCAGAGAAGGGAGCCTCTCTTTTTCTTTTCTCTCATGGTCTCGCAAAGCTCCAGATTACGCTGGGTAGCTGTATCAATTATCATGTACTGGTCACTTGAGTAATACCTTATATTTGCGATATGCTCCACAGCATTCATCTGTGTATCATAAACATATCTGAGAGCTGCTGCTGCGCTTAGTCTTGCAAGATCTCTGTCGGAAAGACCTATACCGCTGATACTTGCATGAAAATGCTCCTCCAGAAGCGTTGTTGCCTTTACGTCATCATAAACCTCATCCGGAAGTTCTGTGATGATAAGTCCGAAACGGTTCTTGATATCATCGGTATCGATGCCGGAGATCATAAATGCCTGGTTGCAGACTATCTCCGCGGGAGAAAATCTGCTGAGCTCATCCATAACATCCTTTTCGTTGCCGCAGGTAGTGGTCATAAACTCACCTGTGGTAATGTCTACACTGGAAACACCAAATCCTGTAGCATCATAAAAGATACTCATGAGGAAGTTGTTCTTTGTTTCATCCAGTGCCTGCTCAGAGGTCAGGGTTCCCGGTGTTATGACACGGATAACTCCCCTTTTCACAAGCCCCTTTGTAAGCTTCGGATCCTCAAGCTGCTCCGCAATGGCTACCTTATAGCCGCTTGCGGCAAGACGTGCCACATATCCGTCTGCTGCATGGAAAGGTATACCGCACATAGGTGCACGTTCTTCCATTCCGCAGTCCTTGCCGGTGAGTACCAGATCAAGCACTGAGGATGCGGTTTTTGCATCTTCAAAGAACATCTCATAAAAATCACCTATACGGTAAAACAGAATACAGTCAGGATACTGTTTTTTCGTTTCCAGATATTCAACCATCATGGGTGACATCTTCTTTTCAGCCATCTGTCTCTCCTTAACTAAATTCAAAGAAAAAATGCCATTTGGTGGCGCTTTAGCAATTAGGCTAACTCACCAAAATAATAGAAACCTTTACTCTCCGTCAGCTTTACCATCTGCATGGTTCCGATGAGGCTCTTAACGCCGGGGAAGTGTACAAGCACGCTGTTTGAAAGTCTGCCTGTTACATAACCCTCCTGGTTCTTGTTCTCATCCTCAACCAGAACCTCCATAACCTTGCCCAGGTCTCTTGTCTCATTCTCCGCCGAGCTGTCCTGAACCACCTTGAGAAGTCTGTCAAAGCGATCCTTAACGATATCCTCCGGGATCTGATCTTCAAACTTTGCAGCAGGTGTGCCAGTACGCTTGCTGTAAATAAATGTATAGGCCGCATCGTACCTGCATTCCTTAACAACATCGATGGTATCAAGGAAATCTTCCTCTGTCTCTCCGGGGAATCCAACAATTATATCTGTTGTAAGAGTTGCTTCGGGAATCGCAGTTCTTATCTTTCTCACAAGCTCAAGATAGCTCTCCTTGGTGTAATGTCTGTTCATTTTCTTAAGAATAGCGCTTGAACCTGACTGAAGAGGCAGATGGATATGTCTCTCTATAATTGGATGAGTTCTCATTACCTCGATAAGCTCATCTGAAAAATCCTTGGGATTTGAAGTCATGTAGCGAAGTCTCTTAAGACCCGGAAGCTCCGCAACAGCCTGTAAAAGCTCGGGGAAGGTTGTTGAACCGGGGATGTCATTACCATAGGAATTGACATTCTGACCGAGAAGCATGATCTCAAGACACCCATCTGCGATGAGCTTTTCACACTCTCTCAGGATATCCGTTGCATTACGTGACTTCTCACGGCCCCTTACATAAGGCACGATGCAATATGTGCAGAAATTGTTACATCCATAGCTGATATTTACAGATCCCTTGAACCTGAACTTTCTGTCAGAAGGAAGGTCCTCAACGATCATCTTTGTATCATCGATAACCTCGACTGTGCGTTTTCCGGTAACCAGTGACTTGTATAAAAGCTCTGCCAGCTTGTAGACATTATGTGTTCCGAACACAAGCTTTACATAAGGATAATGCTTACATATGCCTTCAACCTCATCCTTCTCCTGCATCATACAGCCGGTGATACCGATGATCATTCCGTCACGCTTCTCATACTGATGCTTAAGTCTCCCCACACGGCCGTACAGCTTCTGGTTTGCATTCTCTCTTACCGTACAGGTCGTGAAAAGCACGATGTCCGCATCCCAGTCATCTTCAGTGGTTGTGTAGCCGCACTTCTCAAGGATTCCGAGAAGCTTCTCGCCGTCCTTGGCAGACATCTGGCAGCCCATGACTTCGACCATGCAGTGAGCCTTATAGCCCTCCTGCTTCTTTATCTCAACAAGCTCACGTACCCTGTCCATAAAGTAGTACTGTCTTGCGGGCTCCTCTGTTGGTGCCTGTTCAATTATTTCCTTATAATCGATAATGTATTCCATAAAACCTCATTGTTAATCCCAGGGGACGAAAATCCCCTGGGATTCTGTAAAAAAATTAATTTATTAAAGCACTGAACCTCAATATGTTCGTGCAATATTTCCGGCAATAAATAATGGGAAGCCAACTAAATCTGTATCTGTATGCCAGATATTAAGGCTCCCAAAAGCAGCGTTAATAGAGGAGGAGTATCCGGATCCGCCTATCTCGTCTGTCCGTTTCCGTATACCTTATATTTATAGGTTGTAAGCTCCCTGAGCCCCATGGGGCCTCTTGCATGAAGCTTTGCCGTGGAAATACCTATTTCCGCTCCGAAGCCGAAGCAGCCTCCGTCTGTAAAACGGGTAGAAGCATTCCAGTAAACACAGGCACTGTCGATGCCGTTCAGGAACTTCTCAGCCTTTTCCGCATCCTCTGTAAGGATGGCCTCACTGTGATGTGTACTGTTCAGATTAATATGCTCTATAGCTTCCTCTGAACTGTCAACTGTCCTGACGGAAATCTTGTAATCAAGATACTCTGTGGCAAAGTCCTCGGGAGAAGCCGCCTTTACAAGCTCCATACGTATCCCGGAGCCATCTTCTGATGCCTTCTTCAAAACCTCAAAGGACGCTTCATCCGCATAGGTAATAACATCCTTTTCCTGAAGCTTCTTAATCACAGGAACAAGCTTTTCCAGGGCTTCTCTGTCAACCACCAGGGACTCGCAGGCATTGCAGACACCTATCCTCTGGGTTTTAGCATTATAAACGATAGGAACCGCCTTGTCGATATCTGCGGTCTTTTCAATATAAATATGGCAATTGCCCGCGCCGGTTTCTATAACGGGAACCGAAGCATTCTTTACCACTGCCTGAATGAGACGCTTTGATCCCCGGGGGATCAGCACATCAACGTAATCATTCATCTGCATGAAGCGGTTTGTGGTCTCATGATCCGTAGCTTCGATAAGCATAAGTCCGTCGGGATCTGCTCCGCTTTCCTCCATGGCTTTCCGTATAACCTCTGTTATGGCAATGTTTGAGTTGATAGCATCGGAACCACCCTTCAGAATAACGGCATTTGATGACTTAAAGCAAAGTGACCAGGCATCGCTGGTTACATTCGGACGTGCCTCATAGATTATGCCGATAACCCCGATCGGAGCCGAGGTCTTTAAGAGCTTAAGTCCGTTGGGACGTTCTATGGTCTCCAGCACCTCTCCCACAGGATCCGGAAGCTTTGTAATGTCTCTCAATGCATCAGCCATGTCCCGGAGCCGCTCTTCTGTAAGGCGAAGACGATCCTTAAGCCCGTCACTCATGCCGGATTTTTCGGCATTATCAAGATCCTTTGCATTGGCTTCAAGGATCTTCTGTATGTTTTCCTCTGCCTCAAGTGCATCAGCCGCCCTTAAAAGCACCGCATTTTTCTCATCCGAAGAAAGCCCTGCAAGCTTACTGGATGCCGCTTTTGCTCTTTGTCCGATCATCAAAAGATCCGTCATTGGAACCTCTCTTTCAATATGTCAGCCCACAATCGGGCATGAACGTCCGCCACTGAATAAGTGCAAAATATTATTTCGCCTTGCAATACCCCAGTATCTGAATAGTTAATTTGTAATAGTTCAACCGAATTGTATATAAATCGAAATCAAAAACATTCATACAAATGAGTTGCTGCGAAAAAAACTAAATCAAATCCCGCTAACGAAATCCGCTCTCTGGAAAAATCAGATATGCAGGTGGCTGGAAATCTCAGGATTTCCGGCCTTAGCCTCAATTACGTTTTTTCCCTCACCTGCAAGCTCTGCATCAGTCTTTTCCATGGCCTTCTGAACCTTTTCCTTTACATTTCCCGATGTCGAGGTATCCTCGCCTGCATTCTTTATATCCTTAAGATATACGCCAAGGTTTGCCTTGACTGAATCTATATAGGCTCTTCTGAGCTTTGCCTGCTCATCCTTTTCCTCGGCATTAAGTCCGCCGCCTTCCCTTGATTTATGATAAAGCTCGTTAATCCTTGCTATTTCTTTCTCTGTGATCATTTATTTCCTCGTTCTGTTTTGTATTTTTATGATAGGCACGAAAAAGCCCGATGCCTGAACATTGACATCACGGAGCTTTCCGGTACCCCGTTTTATTCATTCTGTCCCACATATTCCATCAGATCAAAATCCTTGTTATTGTGTGCTGCGAAAAGAGTGCCGACGTTTTTGCCCTCCAGTATATCGCTTATGACCTCAGCTCCCGTAAACCTGGCAATGACCATATCGGCACCTGAGTCTGTGGCGATGCGTGCTGCAGCAAGCTTTGCGGACATGCCACCGGTGCCCACATTGGAGCCGCTCCTGGACTTGCCCATTTCCAGGATCTCATGGTTTATCTCCGGAATAAACGGCATGAACTTCGCCTCCGGGTTTTCATGAGGGTCGTCGGTAAAAAGTCCGTCTATATCCGAAAGCAGTATCACGAGGTCAGCATTGACAACGGAACCCACAATGGCCGCAAGCTGGTCGTTGTCACCGAAGGTCTCCACCTGATGGATCTCAGAGGTTGAGATGGTGTCATTTTCATTAACCACCGGGACCGTTCCCAGATTTAGCAGCTCCTCAAAGGTGTTCCTGGTATTACTGCAGGATTCCGGGATCAGCATAACATTTCTTGTGAGGAGCACCTGAGCTGCGATGACACCATACTCAGAAAAAAGCTTCTGATAGGTCATCATAAGTCTGGCCTGTCCCACTGCAGCAAAGGCCTGCTTTTCTTCCATAGTCCTGGGACGTCTGTGTATGCCGAGGGTCTGTCTGCCGGTTGCGATGGCACCGGAAGAAACCAGGATGACATCTTTACCTTCACCATTCAGATCGGAAATAACTCTTACAAGCTTTTCGATCTTTGAAAGGTAAAGCCCGCCGGTTTTTGCGTGGGTAATGCTTGCAGAACCGACTTTGATAACGATACGTTTTTTATCTTTAAGTAAAGCGCGCATTTCTTCGTTTGTCATATAGACCTCCATCTGATCAGCATGACACAGGCACATAAGTCACACAATGCATTGCTGCGAATAACCGCCTGACACGGACTTATGCAGAAGTTTACAATGAATTATAATGTTTTACAAGCGCCTCCGCGGTTTTCATTCCATCCATGGCGGCGCTCATGATTCCACCGGCATAGCCTGCGCCCTCGCCGCAAGGATAGATTCCGGAGATATTGGACTCAAACTCCTCATTTCTCGGTATCCGTACAGGGCTTGAGGTTCTGGCCTCTATACCTGCCAGAACTGTATCTTCTCTTGAAAATCCCTTAAGCTTATGTCCGAAGCTTTCCATTCCTTCTGTAAAGGTCTCGTTGAAATCATTGAGGGCTGCATATTTTGAGCCCTTTTCAAATCTGAAGATATCGTTCAGCTTCGAAAATCCGTACTGTCCTTTTATCTGCGGCTTCACTTCTCCCAGGCTCTCTTCTGTACTTGCAGTATCCCTTTTGAAATCACCGTAGGTCTGAACCGGAACCTTTCCGTCAAGAAGTCTGTAGGCTCTTTCCTCAAGCTCTCTCTGAAGTTCGATTCCGCCCAGGGGCTCATTCTCTCCGTTATAATCACTCTTACGGACCGAGACGATGATGGCGGCATTGGCATTAACACCGTCTCTTGCGTGGTAGCTCATACCGTTTACACAAAGCTTCCCCGATTCAGATGAGCTGTTTACGACATATCCTCCGGGGCACATGCAGAAGCTGTATACGCCACGGCCATTCTTATCGGATGTGTGGGCAACCTTGTAAGCGCCCGGGCCCAGGGCAGCCAATGTCTTCTCATCCACATCGCCGTAAAGATCTTCATTGATCATTGACTGAAGATGCTGCACACGGAAGCCCATGGCGAAATCCTTGGCCTGCATTTCGAGGCCGGATTCAAAAAGCTCCTTGTAGGTGTCTCTTGCGGAATGACCTATGGCCAGGATTATCTTTTTGTCCTTATCTCTCTCCTTGTCATAGGTGAACCTGGTGTTGAACCTGATTTCTCCACCAAGGGCCACTATTTCCTGCCTGATATTCTTAACGATATTTACAAGCTTATCCGTACCCACATGAGGCTTTGAATCAATGATTATGGAAGAATCGGCACCATAGCCCACAAAGAGGTCAAGTATGAAACGGCTTCTTCCCTCTTTATCCTTTACAAGAGTATTGATCTTGCCGTCAGAAAAGGTACCGGCGCCGCCTTCACCAAACTGAGGATTTGATTCTGTGTGAAGAACGCCCTTCTCCCAAAGGTCCTGAACATTCTTTATTCTTTCATCAACATCCGCACCTCTCTCAAAAACTATGGGATGCATACCTGCTCTTGCAAGAATCAGTGCCGCAAACATACCAGCGGGACCGAAGCCCACCACAACAGGTCTGTTCTTTTCCTCCTTGAAAAATTCACGCCTGTCAACTCCGCAGATTACATCGTTGAGCTTTGGCTCTCTGTACGAAACTGTACTGTCAATGCTTACGTCTCTGTTCTTCAGCTTCTCAACCAGCTTTTTCTCTTTAGCTTCGCCAAAAGAAGTACCTATCATAACCGTATAGCTAAAGAAAAGCTCCGGCTTTTTTCTGGCATCGATGGAGCGTTTTACTACTTCAAGTGTCTCTATATCCTTTGGTTCTATCTTCAACACTTTGGCACTTAAGAGCTTTAGCTTCACGACCGATTCTGTCACACCGAGCTTTAACTGATTTATCTTTATCATTTCTTTTCCTTTATACTTTTTATTTATGTACGATCCGGGCATATCCGGAATTAAAACTCAACTTGCCTTTCCCGACAGGGTCAACCCGCTGCCGCATTACCCGCAATAAACCCTGAGCTCCAGGCCCACTGGAGATTGTAACCTCCGCAGATTCCGTCGATATCCAGGATTTCACCCGCAAAGTAAAGCCCCTTCACAAGCTTCGACTCCATGGTATGGGGATCCACTTCTGCAGTGTTAATGCCTCCTGCTGCGCACTGGGCATTGGCAAAAGGATTCACCTCCATGCACTCAGCCTTGAAACTCACCGTCAGGGCGCCAAGAGCCTTCAATTGTTTATCCGAAAGTTTTGAAACCGAAAGCTTACTGTCAATATTTGCAAGCTTCAAAATGGTGTTTCCAAGCTTCTGATTCAGAAGACCTGTTAAGAAGCTTCCCATTTCTTTATATGCCAGTCTCTCCGCACGTTCTTTGTAAAACTCAATTATTTCTTCCTTCTTTTCCGAAATATGCGGAAGGAAATTTATATATACCGATACCTCTTTACCATCCCTGAGTCCATAAGCAACGTGTCTCGATATCTGAAAAACCGGTATGCCTGAAATGCCGTAATCCGTGAGCTGAAGCTCTCCTTCTTCGGCAGCAACTGTTTCGCCGCCCACCCTGACACAAAGCTTCGCATCGGTTCTTACTCCTGCCATATTCTTATAGTGGCTGCCCTTACATTTTACCGCTGTAAGAGCGGGCACCTGTGGTACCAATGTATGTCCCATGGCCTTTGCCCAGACATATCCGTCTCCGGTGGATCCGGTCTTTGGAACAGCCCTTGAACCAGTGGCAAGAATGAGCTTTTTCGCTCTTATCACCCTGTCACTACCCTCAATATCAAGCAAAAATCCTCCGGATTTTTCTCCATTGTTTTTTTCTGAATTTCCACACGAAAAATCATGTCCATTTTTTGAGGTATTTCCAATCTCTGAGTTCTCTTTCCTTATCTTTCTGATAAGGGTATCAAAAATAACCTGCACCCCTGAATGAACAACCTCATCCCAAAGAGCTGTCACCACGGAGGAAGCCTGATCGGAATTCGGATACACATAGGTTCCTCTGTATTTGGGCTCAATGCCTATACCCCGGAACCATTCCACTGCCTGTTCCGGCCCGAAACTCTCAAGGGCAGTTTCAGAAAACTCAGGATTACATCCCCTGTACTTTCCTCCCACAAGGTTTTCCATATCAAGATTTGTGTAATTGCATCTTCCATTTCCTGTGGTGGCAAGCTTTTTACCGGGTTCCTGATTCCTTTCGATCAAAAGCACCTTCGCACCGGCACGTGATGCTTCAATGGCGGCCATCATCCCTGCCGCACCGGCACCTACCACCGCCACATCCACTGTTCCGTTATCCGTTAAATTGTTTTTTTTACTCAAACTGTTACCTCCACAGAACAGGTCTAAGATTTTGCCGGAACCTGCAGTCATCCCTTTTAACACGTCAAGCTGAGGTACCTCATGTCTTAATAGATGACCAATGACTCAAACAAATGAGACTTACATCAGTGTACAAATCTCTTGAGCCTTCCGCCCATAGGCATGTTATCAAGATCTTCTGCGGTGAATGCATGCAGCTTTATAAGAAGTCCGAAATAAACCACTATTGCTATAACCACTGATGGTGCAACCTCTATAACAGAGCCTATACGTCCGTATCTCAGAGCCTCCGGAAGAACCATACGGATTCCCATGGAGCAGGTGAAAGCTGAGATACCCATTACGGCAGCTGCTATGATCGGAAGTACATAAGTCTCCCTCACACCATAGCTTAGCCTTACATGCTTTTTGATAGCCAGCTGATTAAGAAAACACATCATGAAAGCAAAGACTATATTTGAAATAACCACCGCATAGATACCCATTCCCGTAAACAGCAGGGCGATAAGACAGGCTATATGTATCACAAGAGATATCAAAGCATGCTTTAATGGGACGCTCAGATGACCAAGTCCCTGAAGTATGGCATTGCTGATAGTTGACAGCGAATAGAAAACCACTGCCACAGAACCTATCCTTGTGAGCATTATAAGAAGTCCCACATTTTTTCCCGGGAATAGCATGCGGCATATAGGGTCAGCCAATGCACAAAGTCCCACCGTCGCCGGGATGGCGATCAGCATCGTAAATCTGATACTGTATCGTACTCTTGAAACCGTATCCCTGCGATTATGCTCCGCAACGGCTCTGGTAAGACTAGGGATAAGCGACGATGACAAAGCATTGGACAAAGCTACGGGAATGTTGAAAAGGATATGATATTCTCCGAAAACCCCCCACTGGGTTACGATATCCTCTGCCTTTCCGAGATAAGTCATAATGTTTCCGAATATGGAATCATCAATAACCGATGAGATATTGTAAACCGTTGATGATATAAGGATCGGAAGCATGGTTCCTGCAAGAAGCAAGCCTATGGTGCCGTAGCTGTCCACACGGCTTCTGTCCTCTCGTATATTCCTGTGCATTTCATGCATCTGGGAACTGTAAAGAACCAAAAAGAAGGCAAGAGCCGTAAGTGCTCCTGCACCGGTTCCGATGGCACCACCGGCAGCACCAAATGCCGTACTGTATTTATCGCTCTGATAGATGACATTGGCAGCTGCACCCTTCTTAAACAAAATACCGGCAGCAAGAATAGAAATAATGGCATTCAGGATCTGCTCCAGTATCTGAGAGATTGCCGTGGGCACCATGTTTCCGCTGCCCTGAAAATAACCTCTCAGGATTCCGAGATAAGCCATGATCCACACAGTGGGAGCCAGAGCTCTCAGCGCGAATTTACAGAAAGGCTTCTTAAGGAATGCCTCTGCAATAAAATCAGCTCCGAACCACAGCATGCAGAACATCAGAAAACCAACTATCGTTGCATAATAGCATGCTGTTTTCAGTACTCTGTGGGTATTCCTGTAGTTACCGTTTACCATATTGGCGGAAACGATCTTTGAAACAGCCGTGGGCATGGAAAAGCTGGACAGAATAAGGAGTAAGGTATAAATGCTGTACGCACTTGTATAGTAACCGTTTCCTTCATCTCCTATGATTGCGGTAAGAGGCACACGGTACACCATTCCGATGATCCTGACTACAATACTTGCCACCGCAAGAAGAGATCCCTGAACGATGAAATTGTTTCGTCTGTTTCTGTCAAAGCCCGAATTGACAGTATTTCTTGATCTTATATTCTGTGATCTCGAAAACCTGCCTTTGTTATTTCCGATATTCGAGTTTCTTCTTTGACCACTCATCTGAAATAGCCCTTTCCTTCCAATATTTCTTTCTGGCGTCTTTCCATTTCCACACGCTCGTCATCTTCCATATGATCGTAACCAAAAAGATGAAGCATACTGTGAGCCACTAAAAATGCAAGTTCTCTTCGCTCTGTATGCCCGTATTCTTCTGCCTGGGACTCTATCCGGTTCTGATTGAGAACGATATCCCCGAGAAGCAGTTCTCCGGAATCAGGATTAAAGATATCTGAATCCTCTTCGTCTATAACTTCAAAATCCGCCGGGGTTTCCCAGTCAACCATGGGGAAAGAAAGTACATCCGTAGGTGAATCTATACCCCTTGCTTCTTTATTTAACTGATGGATACCCTCATCATCCGTGATAACAACACTTATCTCACATTCATACGGACATTTTTCGTATGTAATGGCAGCCTCGATGATCTCATTGATTATATCTTCGAACTGCAGATCAAGCCGCTTTTCAACCTCAAAATCTATATTAACAGTCATTCCTGTCCCCTCTTAAATCAATTCTCCGCATCGTATCCCCTTACATTTTCGGACTAATCCTGATCATGCCAAAACACATACTCTATCTTTCAGTCCCTGTGCCTGTTTTCATTTCTCTGCTCACCATAATTTCTCGGTGACATTTCATGCTGTCTTGCTCTTCTGGCGCGTTTTTCTTCATCCTTTTCATAGGCATTGACTATACGCTGTACAAGAGGGTGTCTCACAACATCCGCACTTGTAAGCTCTATAAACTCTATGCCTTCCACATTTTTAAGAACACGCATGGCATCCTCAAGACCGGATTTTTTGCCTTCCTCAAGATCCTTCTGGGTAAGGTCGCCTGTCACCACAACCTTTGATCCAAAGCCGATACGGGTAAGGAACATCTTCATCTGTGCAGGTGTAGTGTTCTGGGCCTCATCAAGAATGATATAGGAATTGTCCAGTGTTCTTCCCCTCATATAAGCAAGCGGGGCAACCTCGATAAGCCCTTTCTCGGAATTTGACTGGTACTGCTCTGCGCCCATGATGGAATAAAGGGCATCATAAACCGGTCTCATATATGGATCTACCTTTGACTGGAGATCTCCCGGAAGAAATCCCAGTTTTTCGCCTGCTTCAATGGCCGGTCTTGTCAGAATGATACGCTGCACCTCCTGCTGACGGAAAGCCGTGATAGCCATAGCCATGGCAAGGTAGGTTTTTCCGGTTCCCGCAGGTCCTATACCAAAAGTGATCATATTTTCACGGATAGCATCAACATAATCCTTTTGTCCGATGGTTTTCGGTTTTACAGGTTTTCCCAATGCTGTCCTTGCCAGTATATCCTTGTCTATCTCAACGATATCATTAACCCTTACTTTTTCAGTGAAACTCAGGGATATGGCATAATCTACATTCTGCTCTGTGATGGTATTGCCACGCTGGCTCAGCTGCAAAAGCTTTTTGATTACATTTTTCGCCTTGTCTGTATCTGCCTCGTCGCCTATGATCTTAAGCACACCGTTCCGGTCTATGATGGTTACATTGAACGATCTCTCTATTTTCTTTATATTCATATCCAACTGGCCCAGAACATTCTGTTCGTGTTCCATAGGAATATCCATAATTGCTTCTACTGTAGCCAAATACTGCTCCTCCGGTCTATGAAATACAATTCAAACCTTCAAATCCAAAGTATGAAGAAAGCCCCAATTCATTTCTGAATCAGGGCTACACTTTTTAAATAATCTATTTACGATTAGTTGAACTTACGCTTTCTAGCCGCCTCAGACTTCTTCTTACGTCTTACAGATGGCTTCTCGTAATGCTCTCTCTTGCGAATCTCCTGCTGAATGCCGGCCTTAGCGCAGTTTCTCTTGAATCTACGTAAAGCGCTGTCAAGAGACTCGTTCTCTTTTACGATAACATTTGACATGCTGAAACCCAAACCTCCCTTCGGGTACAAACTCTGGATAATTATAACACATGATCTCAATTCGTCAAGCAAAACCTTAATGAAATTAAAGTTTTATATCGAAATGATGATCAGCGCCCTGTATTATACCTTAAAATCCTCACGGATTTCAATCTTTATTTAATCTGCTCCCTGATAACTTCACCGGCCTTCTTAACAGCCTCATCGATCCCGGAAGCATCCTTACCACCGGCCTGAGCCATATTGGGACGTCCGCCACCGCCGCCTCCTACTATAGGAGCAACGGCCTTGATAAGGTTTCCTGCGTGAGCACCTGCCTTGACAGCTGCATCTGTAGCCATGGCAACCATGGATACCTTGCCATCCTTATCAGAGATAAGAAGTACTACTCCTTCACCAAGCTTAGCCTTAAGGTCATCTCCAAGGTTACGGAGCTCATTCATATCTACTCCGGCAACATGAGCCGCAAGGAACTTAACGCCGTTAACTTCTGTAACATTGTCCATTACATCGCCGAGCGCATTCTTTGCTTCCCTGCTCTTAAGGGCTTCGTTCTCGCTCTTAAGATCCTTAAGTTCCTTCTGAAGGGACTTGATATGATCCGCAAGAGTTGCAGGTGTAGCCTTAACCAGCTCTGCTGCAGCATTGATCTCCTTCTCAAGGTTCTCGTAATACTTACGTACATTCTCGCCTGTAAGAGCCTCGATACGTCTTACACCGGCAGCAACACCGGCTTCACTTACGATCTTGAACTGACCGATCTGAAGTGTGTTCTCAACGTGAGTACCACCGCAAAGTTCTACAGAGAAGTCGCCCATACGTACAACTCTTACCTCTGCACCGTACTTCTCACCGAAAAGCGCCATAGCTCCTGACTTTTTAGCCTCTTCGAGAGTCATGATATCTGTTCTTACGGAAAGTCCTTCACGGATCTTCTCATTAACGATATCCTCAACCTTCCTGAGCTCTTCTTTGGTCATAGCCTGGAAGTGTGAGAAGTCAAATCTGGTTCTGCCTGCATCCTGGAAAGAACCTGCCTGCTCTACATGAGTTCCGAGAACTTCACGGAGCGCCTTCTGAAGAAGGTGTGTTGCAGAGTGGTTTCTGCAGGTATCCATACGATTTGAAGCATCAACCTTAAGAGTAACTGTATCATTAAGCTTGATCATACCGTTCTTCATCACACCGATATGTGCGATCTTGTTTCCACCGATATGTTCTGTCTTCTTAACTTCAAATACTGCGGCACCCTTACCAAGCTTTGCAGCTTCATCATCGGAAGCTTCTCCGAGAACGATAACACCGGTATCGCCTACCTGACCGCCCATGGTTCCGTAGAAAGGAGTAGTCTCAGTAATGATAGCACCCTCTTCACCATCTGAAAGAGCCTCAACAACAGCCTCCTCTTCACCGAGAGAAACCATTGAAACCACCTTGCTCTCCATCTCAAGCTTGTTATAGCCATCAAAGGAACAGCTGATCTCAGGATCAAGCTCGTCATATACTGTTGCAGCATGTCCGCTGTACTCTGACATCTTACCGGACTCGAGTCTGTCCTTACGTCCCTGCTTTTTCTGCTTCTCCATGGCAGCCTTGAAGCCCTCTTCATCTACTGTGAAGCCCTTCTCCTCAAGGATCTCCTTGGTATTGTCAACAGGGAATCCATATGTATCATAAAGTTTGAATGCGTCCTCACCTGAAAGCACCTTCTCGCCAGATGCAGACAGTGCCGCTTCCATCTCTTCAAGAATCTCCATACCCTGCTCATAGGTCTTCTCGAACTTCTCTTCCTCAGCCTTAACTACGCTGAGAATGAAGTCCTTCTTCTCATCCAGCTCAGGATAACCGTCCTTTGAGGTCTCGATAACCCTCTCAACAAGTGTAGGCAGGAATGAACCTTTGATTCCAAGCTTTCTTCCGTGACGTACTGCACGACGGATGATACGGCGGAGTACATAACCTCTTCCGTTATTTGAAGGCATGATACCGTCTGAGATCATAAAGGTCATGGAACGTGAGTGATCTGTTATGATACGAACAGAAATGTCAGACTCATGTGTCTCGGGCTTGTCGTACTCGATTCCTCCTGCGATCTCGCAGATAAGATCTCTGAGACTCTTAAGTGTATCAACATCAAAGATGGATGCAACATCCTGAACAGCTACTGCAAGTCTCTCAAGACCCATACCTGTATCGATGTTCTTCTGTGCAAGATCTGTATAATGGTTCTCGCCGTCATTGTTGAACTGGCTGAATACGATGTTCCATACTTCCATGAAACGGTCGCCTTCTCCACCCATTACATCCTCAGGACCGTTGCCATACTTCTCTCCACGGTCATAGTAGATCTCTGAGCAGGGACCGCAAGGGCCTGAACCGTGCTCCCAGAAGTTATCTTCCTTTCCGAACTTATAAATGCGCTCGGCAGGAATATGCATATCGTTAAGCCATATATCATAAGCTTCCTGGTCATCCACATAAACTGAAGGATAAAGTCTCTCAGGATCGAGTCCGACTCTCTCCGTAAGGAACTCCCAGGCCCATGGAATAGCTTCTTTCTTAAAGTAATCACCAAACGAGAAGTTTCCGAGCATCTCGAAATATGTGCCATGACGGGCAGTCTTACCAACATTCTCAAGATCACCTGTACGGATACACTTCTGGCAGGTTGTCACTCTGCGTCTCGGCGGAATCTCCTGCCCGGTAAACCATGGCTTCATAGGCGCCATGCCTGAATTTATAATAAGCAATGAATTGTCATTGTGTGGCACCAGTGAGAAACTGTTTAAGCGTAAGCATCCCTTCTCCTCAAAGAAGCTAAGGAACAGTTCACGTAATTCATTTACGCCTCTGTACTGCATTCTTGTTATCTCCTCGTTATTTCTAAACTATATTGCCGATTAGGCTGTTTTTTCCGTATAAGTCCTTGTCTTTGGGCAGACTTACACAGTTCGTTAACCCGTAAAATATACCACAGCACATTTTAAGTTGCAAGATAGGACGTATATTCTTTGATGAGGTCCTTACAGTGTTCCCGTGTCACCGTGATATACCTGTCGAGATAATCTATTCTTTCCTGAATGCTAACCTTATTATGCCCCACAGTTTTCATACACTCATGGTTTCTGGAAACCAGAAAAGTGTTTTCACCGTCAAAGAATGCTTTTTTCTCCCCCTCCGGCATCTTGGCTATTATATCATTCCCAAGAGCCTTCAATTCATGATCCCAGAGATCCGCTATCTTCTGGTAATTATCTTTAAGAGATTCATCCTGTTCCAGAGTGGATATCCTTTCATAAAGAGTATCCAGCTCATCAAAATGGGAATTATATTTTTCCAGGAGCTCTTCTTCAGGTTCACTGATTTCCTCAATAGCCGTAAATATGAGTTGTTCTTCTTTTTCATGCGGAAGTGTCTCCGCTACAGATTCCATCTCGAAAGAATCGAGTCTGTCCTTAAGATATATTCTTAATCCCAAAGTAATAATGGTGCACACCAAAGTGAGCACCATTATCCCCCAAAGTGTTTTTTTCGAAATTCTATTGTGCATGTTTTATCATCTCATCCATTTGTCATAGAGATTCAGTATCTGGTCGGTGAACTTTGCAAGATCCTTGTTGGTTCCGCCGTAATTTGCCCTGACAGCCGTAAGAAGCTTATTGTACGCAGACATAAGTCTGTCATATGCCGCGTCAGATATCTTTCTCCTTCCGGGTATGCCGCTGGAAGAATACTCCGCTTCCTTAACCACACGGACAGGCTGTCCCTCAAATTCCCACTTACCGTTTGCAAGATTGAAAACGGATCCGGAATATGGGCAGTCAACTTTATAACCAAGCTTTTCAAATATAAGTGAAGCCAATGTCTTCATGGCGCCATCATCACCGTGAACAAGGAAAACTCTGTCCGGCCTATTGAGATCATACGCAGATATCCAGTCTATAAGACCATCCTGATCAGCGTGTGAAGACATCGCCGCCATCTGGGCGATCTCTGCCCTGACCACAATCTCCTCTCCAAATATCCTGACAGTCTTTGCACCGTCTACAAGCACGCGCCCCAGGGTTCCCTCAGCCTGATATCCCGCAAAAACTATTGTGGACTCAGGTCTCCAGAGGTTGTACTTGATATGGTGCCTGATACGGCCGGCATCACACATTCCGGATGCGGAGATAATAATCTTTGGTGTCTCGTCATAATTGATGTATCTGGATTCCTCGGAAGTGATCAGGAGATTAAGTCCTTTAAAGGATATAGGATTTATACCCTTCATGACAAGCTCTCTTGTGGCATCATCATAGCAGTCCGAAAGATTCTGAGTAAACACATGAGTTGCTTCAACTGCCAGAGGGCTGTCTACATAAACAGGAAAATCCCCGTGTCCCGTTACAAGCTTATCCTGCTTTATCTGTCTGAACAGGTACAGAAGCTCCTGAGTACGTCCAACCGCAAATGCAGGCATTACCACATTACCGCCCCTGTCCAGGGTTCTCTGGGTTATCTTCACAAGATCATCAATGTGATTAACGCTCTTATCATGGAACCTGTCTCCATAAGTGGATTCCATTACCACATAATCCGCATCATGAATGTATTGCGGATCCCTGATAAGCGGTTTATCAAAATTACCCAGATCTCCTGAGAACACTATCTTCTTCGAAATTCCGTTTTCATTTATCAAAACCTCAATGGACGCAGATCCCAACAGATGTCCGGCATCTATAAACCGAATCTTAACTCCGTCCCCAAGCTCCACAACTTCATTGTAGTCAACACCGCGAAAATGCTCCAGTACTCCATTTACGTCATTGAGATCATAGATAGGAACCACTTTGTCAGCCCCTGCTCTTTGACCCTTACGATTTTTATACTCAGTCTCCTGCATCTGTATATGTGCCGAATCCCTGAGCATTATGCTAACCAGGTCTTCCGTTGCCCTTGTGGTAACTACCGTTCCGTTAAAGCCGTTCTTGTAAGCATATGGAATCATACCGGAATGGTCGATATGGGCATGTGTCAAAAGTATGTAATCAATATCAGAATATTTCACCGGCAGGGGAGCATTCTCATAATGCTTCGTCCCCTGCTGCATGCCGCAGTCAATCATGATCTTTAATCCCACTGCATGAAGATAATGTAATGAACCGGTTACTTCATGATCAGCTCCGATAAAGTAAAGTTTCATAGTCACCTCCGGTCAAATCTGGAACGTCAGCCAATTTAAATCCTCTTTGTAAAGGCTTGACACTGCCGTCATGTTTTCACAAAAACCTGATAGAGCAAATAAAAAAGTCCTGTCAATATAACATTATTATACCAACAGAACTTTTTGAATTCCATGCTTCTATATTTGATTATCGATAATTATTCCGAAAGATAAGCAGCCTTGACCTTGGGGTCATTCGCAAGCTCCTGAGCATTACCCTCGATGGTGATATTTCCGGTCTCAAGCACGTAAGCACGGTTAGCAATGGACAGGGCCTTGTTGGCATTCTGCTCTACCAGAAGCACCGTAACGCCTGAGTCGTGGATCTTCTCAATGATGTTGAAGATCTCATTTACATAGATAGGTGAAAGTCCCATGGAGGGCTCGTCAAGAACCATCATCTCAGGATTACTCATAAGAGCTCTTCCCATGGCAAGCATCTGCTGCTCACCTCCGGAAAGCGTTCCGGCCATCTGATTTTTACGCTCTTCCAGTCTGGGGAAATGTTCATACACCGTTCTGAGAGTGGCTTCAATGCCCTCTTTATCCTTACGGGTGTAGGCTCCGAGCATCAGGTTCTGGTAAACCGAAAGAGTTGCAAAAACTCTTCTCCCCTCAGGAACATGGGCAAGCCCGTCAGCCACCAGCTGGTGTCCCGGTGTATGGATGATCTCTTTTCCGTTATACATAACGCTTCCGGAGCGGGCCGGTATCAGTCCCGTTATAGTCTGAAGTGTGGTGGTTTTTCCGGCTCCGTTTGCACCGATAAGAGTTACTATCTCACCTTTGTCAACATGGAAGGAAATGCCTTTAAGCGCATGGATCACACCGTAATATACGTTCAGATCCTTAACATCTAACATTATACTCATCAGTTTCCCTCCTTAATCACCAAGATATGCTTTTATAACTTCAGGATCATGCAGAACATCCTGAGTCAGTCCCTGCTTAAGTACCTGTCCGAAATTAAGAACTGTTAATCTGTCGCAGATACCGGAAACAAGCTTCATATCATGCTCTATCAGAAGGATCGTCATGTCGAATTTATCTCTTACGAGACGTATGGTATTCATAAGCTCTTCGGTTTCATTGGGGTTCATTCCGGCTGCCGGCTCATCAAGGAGAAGCAGCTTCGGATCTGTTGCAAGGGCTCTGGCGATTTCAAGCTTTCTCTGCTGACCATAAGGAAGATTTGAAGCCTTATAATCGCAATATCCGTCCAGCTCGAAAACCTTCAGAAGCTCCAGAGCTCTCTCATCCATCTGTTTTTCCACCTTGCGGAACTTAGGTGTACGAAAAATTCCGTCAAGGGTTGAATAAGTATGGTTGTTATGAAGTCCCACCTTAACATTATCCAAAACGGATAGCTGAGAAAAAAGACGTATATTCTGGAAGGTTCTGGCTATGCCCTTCTTATTTATAGCCTCACAGTCAAGTCCGGTAATGTTGTCTCCATCCAGGGTTATCTGCCCGTTTGTAGGTTTATATACTCCGGTCAACAGGTTGAATACAGTGGTTTTTCCGGCACCGTTAGGTCCGATCAGTCCGTAAAGCTCGTTTTTTTCGATTTCAACATTAAACTTATCTACAGCTTTTAATCCGCCAAAGGAAATACCAAGACTGTCTACTTTAAGTAATGCAGCCATATCAATCCATCTCCTTTCCGCCCTTATTTTTACCATGTAATGCCGTCATAATACGCTCACGGTACTGCATGAAAGCCGGTGCCGATGTAAACAGCATCATAAAAATAAGAACCACAGCATATATAAGCATTCGATAATCACTGAGGCCTCTCAACAACTCCGGAAGGAGGGTCAGAACAACTGCCGCTATGACAGAACCCCGGATATTTCCGATTCCGCCCATTACCACAAATACAAGGATCATAATGGACTGATTATAACCAAAGTTCTTGGGAAGAGCCTGGAGGGAACTCAAATTATGTGCGTAAAGCACACCGCCAACTCCTGCGATAGCCGCAGAAATTGTAAATGCCAGAAGCTTATACTTTGTGATATTAAGTCCTACTGACTCGGCCGCTATTCTGTTGTCTCTGATGGCCATTATGGCACGTCCCGTCCTTGAGTTTATGAGATTCAGGATAATGAATAAAGCAATAAGCAGTAATATAACACCTATTGTGAAATTTGAATTTTTGGGAGCACCGGTTATACCCTGTGCACCTTTGATGATAATGGTTCCGCCATCCATATTGAGATGCATACTGTCCTCAAGAGAAAAATGAGGTCCCTTTGCATCCACGCCAAAATAAAGGGCATTAACCAGATTCTTTATGATCTCACCGAAAGCAAGTGTAACTATGGCAAGATAATCTCCCTTAAGTCTCAGAACCGGAATACCGATGAGGAATCCAAAAAATGCAGCAGATACAGCACCGATAAGTATAGCGATAAAAAACCTTACCCCATCCGGCATGGATGATGACTTCATAAGCATTGACCAGGTTGCACTGGTAAAGGCTCCTATACACATAAATCCGGCATGACCGAGAGAAAGCTCTCCGGAGATACCTACCACCAGATTGAGACTCACCGCAAGTATGGAATAAATGCAGAGAGGAACCAGAAGTCCCTTCAGAAGGGAGGTGATGTTCCCGGTCTTCATCATTACCTCAACAACGATATACGCAGCGATCACCATACCGAAAGTAATCAGATTGCTGCGAAAGATTTTCTGTTTTTCAACATTAACTTTATCCATACTATCTCACACTTTCTCCATGATTTTCTTACCAAGTATACCTGTAGGCTTCACGAGAAGAACGATGATCAAAACAGAAAACACGATTGCATCCGAAAGCTTTGAAGATATATATGCCTTTGCAAGATTTTCCAAAACACCAAGTATTATTCCGCCGATGAATGCACCGGGGATAGAGCCGATGCCTCCCAGAACCGCAGCTACAAATGCCTTGATACCGGGCATGGCACCTGTGGTCGGAGTAAGTGTAGGGTATGCGGAGCAAAGAAGAATACCGCCTATGGCAGCAAGAGCTGATCCTATGGCGAAGGTCATGGAAATGGTTCCGTTAACATCCACACCCATAAGGGTAGCTGCACCCTTATCCTCCGAAACAGCCAGCATAGCCTGACCGGCTTTTGTTTTATTGATAAAAGTCACGAGACCTGTAACTATGATGATACAGGTTACGATCGTAACGATAGTCTCTCCGGATATGGTAAGCTGTCCTCCTGCAAGCTTCACCGGCTTAAGCGGCACAAAGGAGCTGAAGCTCTTTGGATTTGCGGTAAAGATAAGCTGCGCAAGGTTCTGAAGAAGGTAAGATACACCGATAGCTGTAATAAGCACGGATAATGAATTTGCCTGACGAAGAGGCTTATATGCAACCTTCTCAATGGTGATACCAAGTAATGTACAGACCGCCATGCTGACCAGCACTGCCACAGGTATAGGGAGTCCCATGGAATTAAGTGCTATAAAAGCCGTGTATCCGCCCACCATCAGTATGTCACCATGTGCAAAATTCAGCATCTTGGCGATACCATATACCATGGTATATCCAAGAGCGATAATAGCATACACTGACCCAAGGCTCAGTCCGTTAAGAAGATATGAAATAAAACTCATCATCTTTGCCACCTCATCGTTCAAAATCATCATGTCTATTCATCGACATGTACCCGCGTAATAATAATCTTTCGCAAAAATATCATCACACATTTAAAGGGCTGCTTTTTTTAAAAGCAACCCTTTATGCTTAAAACCTATCAAGTTAGAATACCAGGAAGCTTCCCTGCTCCATATTTATCATTCAGCTGATACGTAAGCGCCGTCCTTGATAACTACTGCCTTAGGCTCCTTATCAACATCGCCCTTCTCATCCCAGGTCATTCCTGAACCTGTTATACCGTCATATTTAAGAGTCTTCATCTGCTCTTCAATACCTGCACCGATGGCGTCAACTGACATATCCGGTGTAAGGTTTCCTGCTTCGATAGCAGCCTTGATGATATATGCAGCATCATAAGCATCTGCAGCAAACTGGATCGGTGTTCCGCCGAATGCTTCTTTATACTTTGTTACGAAGTTAACTGTCGCATCATCTGTTGCATCAGCCGCAAACGGAGTAAGAAGCATAAGTCCCTCTGCAAGTGATGTGTCGAAATTCTCAACATCAAGGATTCCGTCCATACCGTCTACACCGAAGAAAATCGGCTTATAGCCCATTGTGTCGGCCTGTGTAAGTACAAGAGCTGCCTCTGTGTAGTAGAAAGGAAGGAATGCCAGCTCTGCGCCTGATGCCTGCATCTTCTGAAGCTGTGTAGAGAAATCTGTCTTTGAATCTGCTGTAAACTGCTCTGTATCTACGATCTCGATTCCGTAATTCTGTGCCTCTGAAGCAAATGACTCATAGATTCCGCTTGAGTAAACATCTGATGAATCATAAAGGATAGCTACCTTTGTAGCAAGCTTGTTCTCTCCGATGTACTGTGCTGACTTGGCACCCTGTGCAGGATCCGAGAAGCATACTCTGTAAGCATTAGCTGTGTTTGTACAATCAACCGCTGAACCTGAAGGTGTAAGCATGAAGAGATTGTCATTAACTGCCTCAGCACCTACTGCGATGGTCGGAGCCGAAGTTGTAGGTCCGATAAGTGCCTGCATTCCCCAGTCTTTTAATGAGTTGTAAGCATTAACAGCCTTCTCCTGATCATGCTCATCATCAGCTGTCTGAAGTTCTACCTGATAGCCATTGATTCCGCCGTTCTCGTTGATCTCATCAATAGCGATCTTTGCGCCATTGACAACTGCTGTTCCATACACTGCAGCACCGCCTGTAAGAGGTCCCTGTGAACCGAACTTCCATGTAAGGTCAGACGAGGCAGCGGCTCCGCCGTCATTAGAAGCAGCGGCTGCTGTTGTCTCTGCCTTATCTCCTGAAGCTGCGGCTGTTGTTGCTGTTGTTCCTGTTGATGAAGAACCGCAGGCAACAAGTGAAGCTGCCATAGCACCTGCGAGTACAGCACTTAAAACTTTTTTCATTACTATTCTCCTCCTAAGTCTTCTTTTTAGAACCGGCCTCCGGTTCATTCCATACTGATCAGACACGCCCTACGTAACCCCATAAGTCCAAATATCTGATACTGAAAACCTTTATTTGATTATAAAAAACAGGCTATCGAAAGTCAATTGCTTTTATAACAAAAAAGCAAATCAATTTTTCTTTCGATAACCTGCGGTTATGTGCGATATAAGTTGAAGCTTGAACCCGTTACTTGATTTCTCTATATCTGTTTTGACTGCCTCAGAGGATGATTCGTTTGCCAAAATGTGTTGATTTTATGCCTGAATACGACAAAAAATCCGATTGTCTTATTTATTGAAGCAAAGCCCCTGATTTTCCAGCCTTCTGTCCCTCATCATGAGATCCTCAACAGCTTTTTCAGGAGACTTGTTTTCAAACAATACCTGATTTATCTCACTAACTATAGGCATGGTCACATTATACTTTTCGGCAAGCTGCAATGCCGCTCTGGATGCATATACACCCTCGACAACCTGTCCCACTTCCTTCATGGCCTCCTTATAGGATTTTCCCTGACCTATAAGTATTCCGGCTCTTCGGTTTCTGGAATGCATGGAGGCACAGGTAACTATCAGATCACCTATTCCGCTGAGTCCCTGGAAGGTTTCTATGTCACATCCCATTTTTACACCAAGCCTAGTGATCTCAGCGATGCCTCTTGTGATAAGGGCTGCCTTGCTGTTGTCTCCGTAACCGAGACCGTCCGCTATTCCCGCAGCGAGAGCAACCACATTCTTGAGAGCGCCTCCGATTTCGATACCCTTTATGTCCGGATTAATGTAAACCCTGAAGCAGTCACACATGAAAGTATCCTGGATAAATCTGGCAGTTTTTTCGGTTCTTGCTCCTGTAACTATGGTTGTGGGAATAAATCTTGACACCTCTTCCGCATGGCTCGGTCCCGACAGCACCGCCACATCCGCCTGGGGTATTTCTTCCTCTATGACATCAGTCATGGTCTTTAAGGAATCAGCTTCAATGCCTTTTGCAACAGACACTATAACCTGACCCTGACGTATGTAGCCGGACATCTTCTTCGAAGTTTCCCTGATATATATGGAAGGAACAGCAAGAACTATCATGTCTCTGTCCTGTAACGCCTGCTGCATATCCGAGGTAACCTTCAAGCCCTGCGGCAACACCGCATCAGGTAAATTTTTATGTTTTCTGCTCACCTCCATTGTCTCAGCATTCTCCAGAGATCTGGTCCAGAGAACTGTCTCATGGTTGTTGTGAGCCAAAAGAATCGCCAAAGCAGTGCCCCATGTGCCGGCACCTATTACCGCTGTCTTCATAAATATTTCCCCTTTAATTAAATGATGGCGGGAATCGCCATAATATGGTGCAGGTCAATAACCCTTACACATTTATGAGCTCTCCCGCCATTGTGTCACTTTTTAAAATGAAATTTACTTTCTTTACCCTTCATAAGGCGGTCAATGTTGCTTCTATGCTGCCATATAGCAAGTGCAGACATAACAAAAGTAATGCCGCATACCAAAGGATATATCTCTGATGAAAACCTGAGTAAACCCATGCGTCCAAACAATGCTGTTAATATAAAAAACATTGCTGACGCTGTAATTGACCCGACACTTACATATCCGGTAACGGTTACTACCAGGATAAATATCAGAATAAGTACTATTCCCAGCTTCCAGTCAAAAGCCAGGATAAGTCCCCAGGAAGTAGCTATGCCCTTTCCGCCCTTCAGTTTCGGAATAAAAGGAAAGTCATGACCCAGCACAGCTCCGGCTCCGGTAAGCAGCGTTATAAGCGCGCTTTCGTCAAAGGTCGCAGGCTTCCATAACATATTAAGGAAAAGAATTGGTATTATGGCCTTAGCCATATCCATAAGAAGTACAGTTGCTCCGGCTTTTTTTCCAAATGTTCTGGAAATGTTGGTGGTTCCGGGATTTCCGGATCCAACCTTGAATATATTGACTCCATGAGCTTTTGCGTAAAGATATCCGCTGGGAATATTACCAAAGAGATACCCTACAACAATAGCAATCACAATATGTGTAATATCCATCATTCTTCTTCCCCGCCTTTTCTTTCACGGATCAGGAACTTAAGCGGGGTTCCCTTGAACCCGAAGGCATCTCTGATCTGATTCTCGATATATCTTGTGTAGGAAAAATGCATAAGCTGAACATCATTTACAAAAATAACGAATGTAGGCGGTTCTACCGCTGTCTGTGTCATGTAGAACAGCTTAAGTCTCTTGCCCTTGTCACTTGGCGGCTGCTTCATGGCAGTCGCACGGGTCATGATCTCATTGAGAACACCGGTACGGATACGCATGGTCTGGTTCTCTCTCACCTGATCCACCAGGTCGAAGATTTTATTCAACCTCTGACCTGTTTCAGCCGAAATGAACAGATACTCCGCATATGGCATGTAGGCAAACTTTTCCTTCAGCTTTGCGGTAAACTCATTGATGGTCTTATCGGTTTTATCCTGGATCGCATCCCATTTATTGACACAGATAATAACACCCTTACCGGATTCATGAGCAATACCGGCGATGGTGGCATCCCCTTCTGTTATTCCCTGGGTAGCATCAATAAGCACAAGACAGATGTCAGCTCTGTCTACAGCCGACACTGTACGAATGACTGAGTATCTTTCTATATCATCTGTAACCTTTCCTTTACGACGAAGTCCTGCGGTATCGATAAAGGTATACTCTTTTCCGTTATGTACGATCTTTGTATCTATGGCATCTCTCGTGGTTCCGGCAATGTCGGAAACTATAACTCTGTTCTGTCCCAAAAGCTTGTTGACCACAGAGCTCTTTCCTACATTCGGTTTTCCGATCAATGCTACCTTTATGGAATCATCCTCTTCCTCATCTCCGACTTTAGCAGGGAAATTTTTGACAACCTCATCAAGAAGGTCTCCCACTCCCATCTGGTTAGCCGACGAGACACCGAAAGGATCACCGAGTCCCAGATTGTAGAACTCATAGATATCATCGCCATACTTTTTAAAGCTGTCGACCTTGTTGACGCAGAGAACTATGGGCTTACCTGATTTACGGAGCATATCCGCTACCTCATAATCAGCATCCACTAAGCCGGTTCTTACGTCTGTCACAAATATGATGACGTCTGCCGTATCTATGGCAAGCTGCGCCTGGGATCTCATTTGCGACAAAATGATATCTTTACTGTCCGGTTCGATTCCTCCTGTATCAACCAATGTGAATTTATAATTAAGCCATTCCGCATCAGCATAGATTCTGTCTCTTGTAACACCCGGGGTATCTTTTACGATAGAGATCTGCTTTCCTGCGATCAGATTGAACAATGTTGACTTTCCTACATTAGGACGGCCAACCACTGCCACTATTATTTTTCTCATTAAAACCACCTATTCTGAAAAATAGACATAAGTTAACTTATATATCTTATCACGTAAAGGGGTGATTCGGCAAGAAGGTAGCGAAAACCGGAAAGAAAATGGCTGACCGGCCAGAAAATGCAAGGGATGGGTGACGGCCCACGGGATTGAAAAGTACATCCGGCACATTCATGTTCGCCCCGACTGCACTGACGTGCATCCGGTTCGTACATGAATGTACCGTCTGTTCTTTCAACCCGCAAGCCTAGCCACCCATCCCTTGCATTTTCTTACATGTTCTATTTATTTACACGGGTAACAAGTTCAGCTAGGTCCTGGATAAACCAGAACCTTGACCGAACTGTTACCCCCGACTGCCGGAACAGTCCTTATGATTTTACATTGCTGTTAATTGAAGTAGTTCTGAAGTTCCTCTGTTATTCTATTTTCCTCATCAGTGGCTGCAGCAAGGTTTGGAGCGCTGACTGAGATGTAGGCTTTGACCTTGGGTTCTGTGCCTGAAGGGCGTACTACCAGGGAACAGTTGTCCTGAAGCAGGAATTTAAGAACGTCTGACTTTGGAAGCCCATCAAGACCTTCAGAATAATCAAGGAGTTTTTCGATTTTCTTTCCGGCGAAGGATACAAGTTCTTTGCTGTTATAGGCGTCGCGGAAATGCTTCATGATCGCCTGCATTTTGGCAAAGCCTGCAGAACCCTCGAACTCGTAGCTGTGAAGTGTGTTCAGGGCAAAGCCGTATTTTTCGTAGAGTTCGTTAAGTTTATCCAGGAGTCCGATTCCCTTTGATCTGTAGAAGGCAAACATCTCACAGATCATGAAGGCAGCGTCAACCGCGTCCTTATCTCTTACATAGGAGCCGGTAAGATATCCATAGCTCTCTTCAAAACCGAAAATGTATCTGTTCTCTTCGCTCTTTGCCTCCAGCTTTCCTATCTGTTCGCCGATAAATTTGAATCCTGTAAGAACATTGATGGTCTTTACACCGTAATCTTCCGCAATACGCTCAGCCATATCGATGGTAACTATAGTTTTTACCATCAAAGGATTCTCAGGCATGGTTCCTGCCTTTACTCTCTGGCTGCATATAAAGTCAAGCAGCAGCATTCCGGTTTCATTTCCGGAAAGGAGTACATATTCTCCCTTGTCATTTCTAACTGCGATACCGCAGCGGTCGCAGTCGGGATCTGTTGCAAGGAGAAGGTCAGCCTGATTACGGGCGGCATACTCCATACCGAGGGCCATGGCTTCTTTGATCTCGGGATTTGGGTAAGGACAGGTAGGGAAATTACCATCAGGCATTTCCTGTTCCATTACAACTGTGATGTTCGTAAAGCCGGTTTCCGTAAGGGCTCTTGTTACGGGTTTAAGACCTGCACCGTTTAATGGCGAATAAACTATGGCAAGATCTCTGTTTACCTTATCTTCCTCCGTAAGTACCGACTGGCTCTTAACTGCTTCTATGAATTTGGTATAAACTTCATCGCTTATGTAGCTGATCTTTCCTGCTTCCATAGCTTCCCTGAAGTCAGCATTTTTGACATCACGGAAGATATCCAGTTTCTCTATTTCTGTCAGAATCTGTTCGGCAGCTTCTGTAGTGATTTGGCATCCGTCAGCACCATAAACCTTATATCCGTTATATTTTGAAGGATTGTGACTTGCGGTCACCATGATTCCGGCAGCACACTGAAGCTCGCGAACCGCAAAGCTGAGGCACGGTGTCGGCATGATATCTTTATAAATGTATACCCGGATATCATTGGCAGCAAAAACTCCTGCCGCTATTTCGGCAAATATATCTGACTTGATACGGGAATCTCTGCTGATGGCGATCTTGCGATCCTCTGGCTTGAAGTTCTTAATCACATAATCCGCAAGACCCTGTGATGCCTTGGCAACGGTATAAATGTTCATGCGGTTTGTTCCGGCACCTATAACTCCACGAAGTCCTCCTGTACCAAAAGCAAGATCACGGTAAAAGGCATCTTCTATTTTACTATCGTCTCCTGTCATAGCATTAAGTTCAGCCACAACGTCCTTATCGCCAATTGCTTTCTCGCACCAGAGTTTATATTGATCTACATAATTCATAGCTATTCATATACTCCTCTATAAACCATTTTTTAATGTTTATTCCCAACATACATATGCCGTTCAAACCAGCTTTTAAATATATTTATTTGATGGTCAATATCATATGCACTGCTAAATAGTACCACAGAAAAAAGATTACTCCAACCATGTTATCATTTAAGCCAACGGGGACGGTTCTTTCCGGATAGAACCGTCCCCGTTGGCTCACCACGTTGACTGATGCATACGAAAGGAAGCCGGCTTTCGCCGGCTTCCTTTAAACTCACTTTATTCAATTATTAGTTATTGTAAAGATCGTTCAGCTTCTTAAGGTGTGCATATCTAGCCTCTGACTCAGCCTGGTTCTGCTCATCGAGTGCCTTAGCTCTCTCAGGGTTCTTGAGACCAAGTGAAAGGTAACGAACCTCTCCCTTAAGGAAGTCCTGATATCCTGTGAAATCAGGCTCCTTGGAGTCAAGAGTGAACTTCTTGTCACCGCCGTTAGGGTTGAATCTGAAGTTATTCCAGTAACCTGTTGTAAGTGCAAGCTTCTCCTCTTCCATAGCCTTTGCCATGCCCTTCTTGATACCATGGTTGATACATGGAGCATAAGCAATGATAAGTGATGGACCTGGATAAGCCTCAGCCTCAGTAATAGCCTTAACTGTCTGAGCCATATCACCACCCATGTTGATATGTGCAACATATACGTAGCCGTAAGACATTGCGATACCAGGGAGATCCTTCTTACCTGTCTCCTTACCTGCTGCAGCAAACTGTGCTACTGCACCGGTAGGTGTTGACTTAGATGACTGTCCGCCTGTATTTGAGTAAACCTCAGTATCGAATACCATAACGTTGATATCCTTGCCTGAAGCAAGTACGTGATCAAGTCCGCCGAATCCGATATCGTAAGCCCAACCGTCACCACCGAAGATCCACTGGCTCTTCTTTGACAGGAAGTCCTTATTCTTTACAAGATCCTTTGAAAGATCATCAGTCTTGTCTGCAAGAGCTGCAACAAGCTTATCTGTAGCTGCACCGTTTGTTGCACCTACACCGAATGTGTCAAGCCACTCCTGGCATACATCCTTAACAGATGCATCCTTCTCTGCAAGTGCCTCAACTTCCTTCTTAAGTCTGCCACGGATAGCATTCTGAGCAAGAAGCATACCATAACCAAACTCTGCGTTATCCTCGAAGAGTGAGTTATCCCATGCAGGACCCTGGCCCTTAGCATTTACTGTGTAAGGTGTAGAAGGTGATGAGTTACCCCAAATTGATGAACATCCTGTAGCATTTGCAATGTACATTCTGTCACCGAAGAGCTGAGTGATGAGCTTAGCATAAGGTGTCTCACCACATCCGGGACATGCACCTGAGTACTCAAGAAGAGGCTTCTTGAACTGTGATCCCTTAACAGTTGTCTCCTTGAACTTAGCGATAACCTCGTCCTTCTCAGGAAGCTTCTCAGCATAATCGAAGAACTTCTGTCTGTCGAGCTCCTGTGCGATAGGCTTCATCTCGAGAGCCTTGTTGCCCTTCATACCAGGACATACGTTTGCACAAGATCCGCAACCTGTACAGTCAAGAACTGATACCTTGATGCCGAACTTGTAACCAGGCATACCTGTCATATCCTTGCATACATCTCCTGCAGGAGCTGCTGCTGCCTCGTCTGCTGTGTAAGCGAACGGACGGATAGCTGCGTGAGGACATACATATGAACAGAAGTTACACTGGATACAGTTATCAGGATTCCACTGAGGAACGTTAACTGCGATACCTCTCTTCTCGTATGCAGCTGTACCTGAAGGTGTTGTACCATCTACATAATCTTTGAATGCTGATACAGGGAGTCCGTTACCTTCCTGTGCTGAAACAGCGTTCTGGATGTTGTTAACGAAGTCAAGAACTTCCTTCTTACCTTCTGTCTTATCCTTGAACTCAAGTCCCTCGTCCTGAGCATTAGCCCAGTCTGCAGGAATCTCGATCTTCTCGAATGCGTTAGCACCGGCATCAATAGCTGCCCAGTTCTTCTTAACGACATCCTCACCCTTACGGCCGTATGTCTTCTGAGCTGCATCCTTCATAAGCTTGTTAGCCTCTGCAGGAGGAATGATACCTGTCAGTGTGAAGAATGCTGACTGAAGGATTGTATTGATACGAGTAGGACCCATGCCTGTCTCGATACCGATCTTTACACCGTTAATGATGTAGAAGTTGATCTTGTGATCATACATGTACTTCTTAACCTGGCCAGGGATATGATCAGCGATCTCATCCTTGCTCCATACACAGTTAAGGAGGAATGTACCACCATCAACAAGCTCCTGTACCATGTTGAACTTTGTCATGTATGCAGGGTTGTGGCAAGCTACGAAGTTTGCTCTCTTGATGAGGTATGTTGACTTGATAGGTTTCTTACCAAATCTTAAGTGAGACATAGTAACACCGCCGGACTTCTTTGAATCATAATCAAAGTAAGCCTGAGCGTACATATCTGTGTTGTCACCGATGATCTTGATAGAGTTCTTGTTAGCACCTACTGTACCGTCAGCGCCAAGACCCCAGAACTTACAGTTTACTGTTCCTTCCGGTGTTGTATCAAGAGCCGGTCCGATAGGAAGTGAAAGATATGTTACATCATCGTTGATACCGATTGTAAATCTCTTCTTCTCTGTATTCTTATATACTGCAACGATCTGTGCAGGAGTTGTATCCTTTGAGCCAAGACCATAACGTCCTGAGAATACCTTAACGCCCTGGAACTTGCTGCCCTGAAGAGCTGCAACAACATCAAGGTAAAGAGGCTCACCGATAGAACCGGGCTCCTTAGTTCTGTCAAGAACAGTGATCTGCTTAACAGTCTCAGGAATAGCCTTAAGAAGAGCGTCTGTGCAGAACGGTCTGTAAAGTCTAACCTTAACTACACCAACCTTCTCGCCCTTAGCTGCAAGGTAATCGATTGTCTCCTCAATAGTATCATTTACAGAACCCATAGCAACGATTACATGCTCAGCATCTGCTGCACCATAGTAATTGAAAAGCTTATAGTCTGTACCGATCTTAGCATTAACCTTGTCCATGTACTCCTGAACGATTGCAGGAAGTGCATCGTAGTAAGGGTTAGATGCCTCACGTGCCTGGAAGAAGATATCAGGGTTCTGAGCTGAACCTCTCTCTACAGGATGATTAGGGTTAAGTGCGCGAGCTCTGAACTCGTCGATGTACTCCCAGTCAACCATATCCTTAATATCTTCATAATCCCACTCTTCGATCTTCTGGATCTCGTGAGAAGTTCTGAAACCATCAAAGAAATTGATGAAAGGAATGCGTCCCTTAAGTGCAGCAAGGTGTGCTACAGGTGTAAGGTCCATAACTTCCTGTACGGAAGACTCGCAAAGCATAGCAGCACCGGTCTGGCGGCATGCCATAACGTCTGAATGATCACCAAAGATGGAAAGTGCGTGAGATGCAACTGCACGTGCAGATACATCAAATACACCAGGAAGCTGCTCACCGGCAACCTTGTAGATATCAGGGATCATAAGAAGAAGACCCTGAGAAGCTGTGAAGGTAGTTGTAAGAGCACCAGCAGCGAGTGATCCGTGAACTGCACCTGCAGCACCGGCCTCAGACTGCATCTCAGTTACCTGAACGGTCTCACCGAGAATGTTCTTTCTGCCTTCTGTTGCCCACTCATCAACATGCTCCGGCATAACTGATGAAGGGGTGATGGGGAAGATGGCGGCTACTTCTGTAAATGCATATGATGCATGTGCAGCAGCCTGATTACCATCCATGGTTTTCATTTTTCTTGCCATAAGAATTCCTCCTAAAAAATGAATCGTTACATGAATGTGATTTTTATTATATGAACCTTATAAAAAGGATATCATACTGTAGGAAATTATAGCATTTCCGCCGTAAAATGCAAAGAAATAGGGCCTCGTACATGAAAAAATACAAGAAAAATGCATAAAAGAGGCAATTCCCAGTGAATTACTATAGTATATGTTGTACAAAATCAAAAACAATATCCGATGCATTCCGCCAAAAAAATAATTCCACCCCGAAACCATAGCATCCAACTCCCTGAATGCTCCGGACATATGCCGGATCCGTGGCCTCCTCTTTTCCAAAGGTGTTTGAAATATATAGAAAAAACCGCATGTCCGGTAGCAGTTCACCATAGACATGCGGTTTTTGACAGTTATAATTATTGACTTTTCAGCCGCCCACTACAGGGCCTTCCTCGATAAGTCCTTCATTCAAAGAATCTCCCAATACAGGAACCGGACCCTCTATATATTCATGAACGGTTTCGGCATTTGTTTCCGGAGCGGGAGCAGACGGTGCCTCATGCACAGGCTCATTTTCCTCTTCGGGCTCACTGTTATCCTCAGGTCTCTCAACCACTTCATGCTCCGTGGACTCGGTACTGTCTCCGGATTCACCCGCCGGTGTCTCAACTACAGCCTGACCGTTTTCATCGGTAGCAGCTGTCAGACCCGCTGCCGCGGCCTGTTCTGCAGCAATAGACGCTGCAATCTCAGGAGAATATTTCTTAGGTGTATGACCACTGTAATGTGTGTAGTGATCCTTGACCTTTTCTGTAGTTCCGTCTGCCTTGTGAATAACCTTGTATGCCTGCCATTCCGATCCGGCACTACCCTCTGACTCTGTTCCCTCAGTAATGATAACAGGATCAGGTACAGGGAGATCCATGGCTTTCTCCGAAACAAGTTCCCATGATACTCCCTCAGGAAGAACCCTTACTCCGTAAATCTGAGCATTCATGGTCTGATCCGAATACCAGGTACGGATTCCTATGGCGTGATCTGAATCATTAACAAACTTATAATCAGGTCCCGGCCAGGAAACCGTAGCATCTGTCCCCGGGGTAACATATGTAGGCGCAAAGGTGTGTGATCTTCTGTAGGTTGTGGTAAGTCCGGCGCGGAAAACAGCATTGTAAAGTGTGGATGATACCTGGCACACACCTCCGCCGACCTCGGTAACAACCTCACCTTCATTATAAGCCGGTGCTCCGCCGTAGCCCTTCTCCTCTGTACGCTGTCCCACAGTCTGATTGAAAGAGAATTCCTCTCCCGGCTGGAGAACGGTACCGTTTATGGCTGCGGCCGCATGCTTGATGTTCCCGTTACGGATGGAATTGGAAGTAGTCTTGGTAGTGAAGGATCCGATGATCTTGTACTTATCCTTAATCGAATCCAGAGAAGCCGAAACTGTTTTTCCGTCCGCATCAATCTGAGATGAGTAATTGTGATTATTTATGGCCTCCATGACTTTGGCAGCAGTAGTCTCAGCATTAAGCTCATAACCGTCAACAGAACCTCCGAAAACAAACTCTCCTGTGTCACGGTCATAGGAAGTTATGTCACCATTTTTGGGATTCATCTTCCACACAGTGGCAAGCTGTGACATGTAGTCATTTATCTGGGACTTAAAATCCGGAAGTGCCAATGCATAATCCGCAGTTACAACACTTTCCGTCTCCGTGCTGCTCTCTGACTCATTTTCGGAAGAACTTTCCTTGGTTTCCTGAGTCTCCTTTGACTTAATGTCTTCAAAAATCTGTGCGATCATCTCATCAAGGTTTGCCTCAATAAGATCCGGAACAGCAAAGCTTGATGCCTCAGGTCTTATGGTTATGGATGAATACGGATTCTCAACCTCAACCGTCTGCTCAGTCCCATCATTGTCAGCCTGTATCCCTGCCTCAGCTGCGGTCTCCGAGGAAGTTTCACCGGAAGAAAGCTCCGGCATGCTGAACTTACTTAACAGGGGATTTGTATTGTTAACCACCAGATTCCAGGTATACTGAGCCTTTATGGCATCCTTAACCTGCTGCTGATTCATTCCATTGATATTTAAAAGCTGAGCCCCCGCTGCAAAAGAACTGATGTCAAGGTAAACATCCTCATGTATGCTGTTAGGGTCCAATGTTTCTTCTACCGCATAAGTAGTCTCTTCTATCGAAGAATTTGATGAGCCGCCCAAGCCGCCCTTAAGGGCAAAAACCAGTCCTCCCACCAATATCACAGCTGCAACGGCAGATCCTATGATAATACCGTAATTCGGTTCTCTGTCAGGTCTTCTGTTATATCGGTTGTTGGAACTTCTTGTTGTATTATTCTGCGAGTTCACACGGGAAGATGTGCTCCTGCGTTCGCTCTGCTGTGAACCCCGGGCTCTGGATTGCCCGCGAGCCCTGGATGCCGTACGTTTTCCGGCCATATCTTCAAATCTGTCTGCCATAAATCTATCTCCATATATATGATACTTCTCACCCATGCAGGCACCGCCCACTGTCTTATGACATTCTCACAATGTCACAGAAAAAGCGGCAAGAAGTAAATCCTATTTTTACTCACATCATCTTATCAGCAATAATAATTTTTGTATATTGTGATTTTCATTAAATACAAGACAGATTTACGTAAGAAAAATGAACAGTTTTTCAACACACACTCTGCTCTCTGTGGAAAAAGTCATACACCTGTCTCGCAGAATGATCATCCATTGAAGGGCAGCCGATAAGCTCCTCCAGGGACGCGGCTCTTATGTGATCAATGTCTCCGAACCGTTTCATCAGCGCCTTCTTTCGTACCTCTCCCACGCCTTTTATATCATCCAGCAATGACTTTATCTGGCTCTTTTCCCTAAGTGAGCGGTGATAGGTTATGGCAAATCTGTGAACCTCATCCTGAATACGGGTGAGCAGCTTAAAGGCTTCACTGTTTTCAGCAAGAGGCAGTTCCCTGTCATCATACAAAAGTGCTCTTGTTCTGTGATGATCATCCTTAACCATACCGCAGACCTCCACCGAGGTTATGCCAAGCTCCGAAAGCACCTGCCTGCAGACATTAACCTGTCCCTTGCCTCCATCCATACAGATAAGATCCGGGAAATTTGAAAAGGAACCCATGGAATCATCCTTTCCGGCGACTGCATTATCCTTCATCTCACTCAGACCATGTTCAAAGCGGCGGGTAAGCATCTCATACATGGACGCATAGTCATCCGGTCCCTGAACCGTTTTGATACGAAACTTTCTGTAATCATTATTCTTGGGCTTACCGTTCTGATACACCACCATGGAACCGACGTTAAGAGCTCCCATGGTATTGGAAATATCGTAGGACTCGATGCGGATAGGCGGCTTTTCAAGACCGATGATATCCTGAAGCTCCTTAACCGCCCTGGCACATTTTGCATCCTGCTCACGGTACTGCTGTCTGTAACGGTTCATGAGAATTCCGGCATTGGTGATGGCAAGCTCCACAAGCTTTTCCTTTTTGCCTATCTGAGGAGTGATAATGCTTACCTTTCTGCCCTTCTCGCGACTAAGCCACTGTTCAAGTATGGCTTTTTCGGGGAGCTCCGTCTGAACCCAGAGCTCGTGAGGAATAAAAGGCGTTCCGTTATAATACTGCTCTATAAAATCGTTGAGGATCTCTTCATCGCTTTCTTCCTGATCGATGTCTACAAACTGATGGTCTCTTCCTATGATCTTTCCGTCCCGGACGAAGAATATCTGAACGATACAGTCAGAAAATTCTCTTCTCATACCTATGATATCCCGGTCACCGGAATCATAGGCAACAATCTTCTGCCTGTTTTGCACAGCTTCAATGGCCTTAATAAGATCCCTCATTTCCATGGCAGTTTCAAAATCCAGATTATCGGAAGCCCTCATCATTTTGCGATGCAGTTCCTTCACGATATCCTCATACTTTCCGTTAAGAAAATCTATGGCCTTATCTACCTGAATTTTATAATCAGCCTTACTTTGTCTGCCGATGCAGGGCCCGTCACACTGATGGATGTCATAGTACATGCACTTATTGGCAAGGGGTGCATCCTCTGAAAATACCTTATTGCAGTTTCTTATATGGAAAGTCCTTCGTATAAGGTCTATAACCTCATTTACCTGATCGTTTGAGGCATAGGGACCGAAATATTTACCTTTATCCGTAGCTCTTTTCCTGACCTTGAGAACCCTCGGGTACTGTTCAAAGGTAACCTTGATATATGGATAGGTTTTGTCATCTTTAAGCAGTGTATTGTATCTAGGTTTATGCTCCTTGATGAGATTGTTTTCCAGCATCAGGGCTTCAAGCTCGGAGTCTACAACTATATATTCGAATCTCTCCACCAGACTCACCATCTGCTGGATCTTCGCTGATTTTTTATAGGACTTCTGGAAATACTGTTTTACACGGTTTTTAAGGACCTTCGCCTTGCCGACGTAAATGATTTCGTCTTTGGGTCCATGCATAAGATAAACTCCCGGCAAAGCCGGGAGTTTTTTCAGTTCTTCATCAAAATTAAATTTACTGTTGTCTCGCATATATTTTACTTAACTACGAAGTTCAGTATCTTTCCTTTTACAAAGATAACTTTAACGATGTTCTTGCCATCAAGGAACTTGTTGATCTGAGGATCAGCCTTGGCAGCCTCAACTGCTGCATCCTGATCAGCTTCAGCAGGGATGTCAACATTACCACGTACCTTACCGTTAACCTGAACACCCATGTTGATGACTGCATCCTTTGTCTTCTCTTCATCATACTCCGGCCACTGAGCCAGTGTAAGAAGTCCCTCGCCTCCGAGAGTCTCATAAATCTCCTCGGTAAGATGAGGTGCAAACGGATGAAGGAGCTTTATAAACACAATAAGGTCATTCTTTGTGATAGCTCCCGCCTTTGTGAAGTCATTGATGAGAGTCATCAACGCTGCGATGGCAGTATTGAACTTCATACGCTCGATATCATCGGAAACCTTCTTGATGGTCTTGTGAAGCTTTGACTCAAGGCCCGGATCTTCCTTGTCAAGTGTTGCGATATCTGTAAGACCCGCTACTCGGTCAAGGAAACGCTTAACGCCACGCACTCCTTCATCGCTCCATGGAGCAGCTGCTGTATAGTCACTCATAAAGAGAACGTATGCACGAAGTGTATCTGCACCGTAAGTATCAACGATGTTCAGCGGATCGATAACATTACCCTTTGACTTGGACATCTTCTCTCCGTCAGGTCCGAGGATAAGTCCCTGGTAGGATCTCTTTGCATAAGGCTCCGGTGTAGGAACCAGCTTCTGGTCATAAAGGAACTGATGCCAGAATCTTGAGTAAAGAAGGTGTCTGGTAACGTGCTCCATACCGCCGTTGTAATGATCAACCGGAAGCCAGTACTTAAGTTTATCTGCATCGGCAAATGCCTTGTCATTGTTGGCATCGCAGAATCTCAGGAAATACCATGAGGAACCTGCCCACTGAGGCATGGTGTCTGTCTCTCTCTTTGCTGCACCGCCGCACTTAGGGCATGTGCAGTTTACGAAGCTTTCAATCTTTGCAAGCGGTGACTGACCGTCAGTACCCGGCTCGAAATTCTCAACATCCGGAAGTGTAAGTGGCAGCTGATCCTCAGGAACACCGACAGTTCCGCACTGAGGACAGTGGATAAGAGGAATAGGCTCTCCCCAGTAACGCTGACGGTTGAATGCCCAGTCCTTCATCTTGTACTGAACGCCCTTGTGTCCGATGCCCTTTTCCTCAAGAACAGTGAGCATCTTTGCGATAGAATCCTTCTTGTTTGTGAATCCGTTAAGGATGTCAGAGTTAACCATCTCTCCGTCGCCTGTATAGGCTTCCTTTTCAATGTCTCCGCCCTTTATAACTTCAACGATATCTACGCCGAATTTCTTCGCGAAATCATAGTCTCTCTGATCGTGAGCAGGAACAGCCATGATAGCTCCTGTTCCATAGCCCATCATTACATAATCCGCGATAAATACAGGGATCTGCTTTCCTGTAACAGGATTTACAGCCTTAAGACCTGCAATCTTTACGCCGGTCTTATCCTTTACAAGCTGAGTTCGCTGGAACTCTGTCTTCTTGGCAGCGTCCTCTCTATACTTCAGAACCTCATCCCAGTTTGTAATCTTGTCCTTGTACTTATCAAGGGCAGGATGCTCCGGAGCAACAACCATGAAGGTTACTCCGTAAAGGGTATCGCATCTTGTGGTATAGATCTCAAGCTTATCGAGAACAGCTCCATTGCTTTCATCCGCAAGCTCGAAGTTAACGAATGCACCCGTGGAACGTCCGATCCAGCTTATCTGCTGCTGCTTGATGCTTTCAGGATACTCAACGTCATCAAGACCATCCAGAAGTCTGTCTGCATATTTTGTGATCTTCAGGTACCAGACATCCTTTGGAAGCTGAACTACATCACTGTGGCAGATATCACACTTACCACCCTGTGAGTCTTCATTGGAAAGAACCACCTTACAATTTGGGCAATAGTTTACGAGAGTCTTTGCTCTGAATACAAGTCCCTTGTTAAAGAGCTGAAGGAAGATCCACTGTGTCCACTTATAGTAATCCGCATGTGAAGTTGCAATCTCTCTTGACCAGTCAAAAGAAAATCCAACCTGTCTCATCTGTTCCTTGAAATGATCGATATTCTTCTCTGTGATGATGTGCGGATGTGTATTGGTCTTGATAGCATAGTTCTCCGCAGGAAGTCCGAAGGAATCAAATCCCATAGGGAACAGAACATTGTAGCCCTGCATTCTTCTCTTACGTGCAAGAACCTCGATACTTGAATATGCCTTGATATGTCCAACGTGCATTCCCGCTCCTGACGGATATGGGAACTCTACAAGTCCATACCATTTTGGGCGCTTATCAAAGTCCACTGCCTTGAAGGCATCAGCCTCTTTCCACTTTGTCTGCCACTTAGGCTCGATTTTCTTAAAATTATATTGCATAACCAATTTCCCCTTGTGAAATCATGTTGAAGTAACTTTTCTGCCTTCCGGCATCCCGGCTTATCATAAGTCCGGAAAGTCAATATCTGCCTGCTCTTCATAGGACACAGGCACTTATATCAACGAAATCTAATTATAACAGAAAGAATCCTTACGTCAAAGATTTTAGAGCATCCAAAGGAATATCCGGCATAACTGTTATAACCTAATATCAATTCCGTACCTTATCAGCCTCACGCCGGCAAGAACGCATCCCACTGATACTCATTGTTGGCATTCCATATAAGCCACTCATCATAGCCGGCATCGTAGACCGCCTGTATCTCCTGTCTTATTTCTTCAGGTCCGTAATGGATATAACTCGAAAGATATGAAGCCGTAAATCCCTGAAGCCATGGACGAACCTTTGCCTGATGCACGCCCTCAACCTCCTCTAAAGCAAGATCCTTTTTGGAAGCATTGCAGGCGCCAAGTATAGCTTCATAAGGATGCCTGTCCGGGACATCCAGCCCGAAATTTCCGTTTCCGTAATGGGAAGGATAGATCATGGGGCACATATAATCCACAGCGCTTGCCATAACCGGATAATCCTGTCCTACCGAAATAGTATCAACATAGGAGCCAATGATGGTTCCGAAAACATCCGCAGACATAAACACGTTCTTATCCGCCAGTCTGTCCGAAGCAAACTTGATAAATTCAGTGATGATCTCTGTCTTGTCCATGCCCTGGGTTTCTTCATCGGTGTAAGTAACATTGTTCATGCCCTTTTCCGTACAGAATCTCACATAGTCAAACTGTATTTCATCAAAACCCGCGTCAGCACACTGCTCCGCTACCTGCACCTTATACTCCCAGGCTTCACGGTTATAGGGATTGATCCATGTCATACCGGAGGCATCGTGAAATACCGTTCCGTCATTATTGTGGTTCAGCCACTCCGGCTTAACCTGTTCAAGGAAAGGGTCCCTGAAGGTTACTATACGGGCAATGGCGTAAATATTATGCTCCTTCAGCATAGACATGAGTGCATCGATGTCCGGAATGGTCTCCTGCACCGAACCGATGGAATCGATGAGTTCACCACCCATCTTGTACTCGATATGTCCCTTATCTTCCAGGATATCTATGACGACTGCGTTGATCTCGGTGGCATCAATGTGCTCAACGATCGTCTTCATTTTCTCCGCTCCCGCAACCTTCGAACTGATGTAGACGCCCTTTACCTTAACCGGAGGTTTATCCGGCACCTTTTTTGTCCAGATAGCCGCCTGTTCTATGGCCGCACTTTCGGATTCCTCGATTTTTATCTGCTCCTCAAGTGACTCCATAAACCTGGATTCCTCAATGGATTCAGATTCGTATTGTATAAGCTCATCCGACTTATTCACGCTATAGACTATAGGCGAATGC
This sequence comes from Oribacterium sp. NK2B42, assembly GCF_000424445.1. Classification (GTDB taxonomy): domain Bacteria; phylum Bacillota; class Clostridia; order Lachnospirales; family Lachnospiraceae; genus Oribacterium. The sequence continues at coordinate 46,182 of NZ_AUJX01000008.1, read as the reverse complement.
TTCTGACATCCGATCATCATCAGACTCAGCAGCATGATCACCGTTAATAACCTTTTCATAAAAACTCCATTCCGATGCCTTAGTGCACCGGGATAATTTGTAAGAATTTTCTCACACTGATATCCATTCCGGCTTTTTCAGCCGGCGGTACAAATTGTGATGAATAAAATCCTTCACATTAGTATCTCTGCACCCCGGGGAAACAACTTAAGTCATTATACCACGTAGCTCCCATTTAACAACTTCAACGGTTTTTGAATATTTCCATACACAGAAAAAACCCTGAAGCATAGCACTTCAGGGTTAATTATCTCTTATTAAATCGGTAAAGATCAGTCTTCAACCTTAACGATCTCACGCTTGTTGTAAGATCCGCAAGCCTTGCAGACTCTGTGAGGCATAACAAGAGCACCACACTTTGAACACTTTACAAGGTTCATCTTTCCCATCTTCCAGTTAGCTCTTCTTGAATCTCTGCGAGCCTTGGATGAATGATTCTTAGGACAAATTGACATATTTACACCTCCTTCGTCATACCGAGAAATTATATCCAACCGGTTATTTTATGTCAAGCAAAAATCTTATTTGATTTTAGCAATTGCACGCTCGATATACGATACTACGTTACTCAGAGAATTGCAAGCAAAATTTTCAAAGTATTTGAAATGGTGCAGAAAATGGAAGGGACGGGTGACGCACCCATCCCTTCCATTTTCTTCCGTTATCGTCATAATCTACTACTGAAAAAAATAGACCGGAACATGAAAAATGCTCCGGTCGAGATATTGGCAAATTATTAAGCTTCTACAAGGCGAAGTGTGTCACGTGCGATGGCAAGCTCTTCATTTGTAGGGATAAGGAAGATCTTAACCTTTGAATCATCTGAAGAAATAAGTGTATTCTTACCGCGAACATCATTTCTCTCATCATCGATCTTTGCGCCGAGGAATCCGAGATACTGATCAACGATGCGCTTACGTGCATTCTTGTCGTTCTCACCAACACCGGCTGTGAAAGCGATAGCATCAACACCGTTCATTGCAGCAGCGTATGCACCGATGTACTTGGCAACTCTGTACTCAAATGCATCAAGAGCAACCTGAGCCATGTGATTGCCTTCAGCGGCAGCCTTCCCTACATCACGGAAGTCTGAAGAAACGCCCGAAAGACCAAGAACACCTGACTTCTTGTTAAGGATGTTGAGAACCTCGTCAACTGAAAGATGCTCATGATTTGCAAGGAACTGTACTACTGCAGGATCGATATCACCTGAACGTGTTCCCATGATGAGACCCTCAAGCGGAGTAAGACCCATAGAGGTATCTACACCCTTTCCACCGATAGAAGCAGAAACAGAGGCACCGTTTCCAAGGTGGCAAACGATAACCTTTGCCTTCTCAGGATCAAGATTTCCAAACTTGATTGTCTCGTGAGAAACGAATGTATGAGATGTTCCGTGGAAACCGTAGCGACGGATACCATACTTCTCATAGTACTCTGTAGGGATCGCATAGTAGAATGCCTTCTCAGGAAGAGTCATACCGAAGGTTGTGTCAAATACAGCAACGTTTGGCTTACCGGGAACAACCTTCTCACAAGCCTCGATACCAAGAAGGTTTGCAGGGTTGTGAAGAGGTCCAAGGTCGAAGCACTCACGGATGATATCCTTTACCTCCTGATTAACAACGATAGACTCTGTGATCTTCTTTCCGGCATGAAGTACTCTGTGACCGATAGCACCGATCTCATCAACAGACTTAACGACACCGTGTGCTGCGTCTGTAAGAGCATCAAATACAAGCTTAACTGCAACGCCGTGATCAGGCATAGCTGTCTCAAGCTCAAAATCATCCTTACCCGGAGCCTTATGTGTGAGCTTTGAACCGTCGATTCCGATTCTCTCGCAAAGACCCTTGGCAAGAACTGACTCATTCTCCATGTCGATGAGCTGGTACTTAAGTGAAGAAGATCCACAGTTTAAAACAAGAATTTTCATTGGTTTTTTCTCCTAAAATCATATTATGAAGCGTCGTGCTCCGTTTTTTCGTTTTGTAGCTTCAAGTCCCACGAACCGCGGTACTAAAACATAAAAAGAAACAGGGTCAAGTCACCAGGGCCTGACCCTTTAATTCTTAGTTAAGCATTCTGAGCCTGAACAGCTGTCATAGCAACTACTGCTACGATATCGTCTGCATAGCAGCCTCTTGAAAGGTCGTTAACAGGCATTGAAAGACCCTGAAGAACAGGACCGTAAGCGCCGGCATGAGCAAGTCTCTGAACGAGCTTGTAGCCAATGTTTCCTGCCTCAAGTGAAGGGAATACGAGTGTGTTTGCATGACCTGCAACTGCGCTGCCCGGAGCCTTGAGCTCTGCAACTGTAGGATCAAGAGCTGCATCAAGCTGAAGCTCACCGTCAAGCTTGATATCAGGATACTTTTCGTTAGCAATCTTAACAGCCTCTGCAACCTTTGTTACATCATCATGCTTTGCACTTCCCTTTGTTGAATATGAAAGCATGGCTACCTTTGGCTCTGCGCCAACAAAGCTCTTGAAAGACTCAGCAGAAAGTGCTGCGATCTCAGCAAGCTTCTCTGAATCGAAATCTACGTTTACTGCACAATCAGCGAATACGAATGTACCATTCTCGCCGTACTCCTTTGCATCTGTTTCCATAAGGAAGAAACCTGAAACAGACTTGATGCCCGGCTTTGTCTTAAGAAGCTGGAGAGCCGGTCTGATAGTGTTACCTGTTGAGTGACATGCACCGGAAACAACACCGTCAGCATCACCGCACTTACACATAAGACATGCATAGTACATATAATCCTTCTCCATCTGCTCCTTGGCTGACTCAGCAGTAACACCCTTGCTGCCTCTGAGCTCTACGAACTTATCAATGTACTTCTGCTTGTTGGCATCGTTGTATGGATCCACAACTGTAATGCCTGTAAGATCAAATCCCTCACCGTTCCTGGCAATTTCTTCAGGAGTACCGATCAGAACAACGTTAGCGATACCCTCCTTTGTAATCTTTACAGCAGCCTCGAAGGTTCTCTTGTCCATAGACTCAGGAAGTACGATAGTCTTCTTGTCTGCTTTTGCCTTAGCCTTGATCTCATCAATAATAGCCATTGGTGTCATTCTCCTCTCAATATACACATTATAATTTTAATCATCTGCGACATGCCTCTTCTCACCAACCTCCTGTTGAAAGAACCGGCAGATACACAGTGACAGGTTTATGTTTTTAATGCACACAGGTGTAGCTCTGTATACAATTTGACATTCATAATTATTATACTCGATTAGACTTACCGTTCAAGCCACAAACTCCTTGATTTTCTGCACAAAATCAAGGACAAAATGTGTTCCGGTTCAATACTTCTCAAATCTCTCCAGATTGACCACCATCACCGTGGCACCGCCGACCTCCACCGGCATCGGCATGGTGGAATAGGTGTTCATGGAGGTGCCGGAAACATAAGGCATATTGACGGTTATATTCTGCCGGTTTCCGCATTCATTTTTTATGATCTCAACACATTCGTCAACCTTATCATCCTCTGTAGCGATCATAAGAGTGGAATTCCCCTTACGTAAAAATCCTCCAGTACTGGCAAGCTTCGTTACCTGATAATGAGAAGCATTCAGCGCATCCACCACATCATCCTCATTATCATTACGTACAATTGCATAAACAAGCTTCATCATCTGCCTCCGTTATCTTCAGCCGCCCCGGACCCATGCCGCCCGATGAAATTGCCCTGTGCCAATGTTTCCGAACCGACTCTTTTCAATAGATAAATGATACCATAAAACTCTAGTCAACGATTAAAAATTTTTGTGTAAACTCATTCCCGTAACTTATCAATCCGTCTTCACGTTCTCTGGGACTATACACTTTATTATATATATCCGCAGAATACATATCCTGATTAAACAAAGCTTCCGCATGGGAAGCATTGATACTGAGGATAAGCTCCTCCGGTGTCTCGATAGTTTCCTTCCTGCGAACCGAGAAAAGCTGCTTTTCATACTTCGAAGCCGAAGTTACCACCGTAGTTTTCACGCTGCCAAGCATATCTCTGGCTCTTTTACGAATGCCAAGAATCCTCACATACGGCATCATATCCGCTTCCCCGAAAAATCTTCCCCGGAGAACCCGGACATCCTTCTTACGGATTCCCAAAAGAATGTGGAGCAGAGCTCGCGAAATGCGGGTATAAGTGTAATTTTTCGATTTTATGGCTTCTATTCTTTCAGTAAATGTCATACGGTCATGTATCTGTTTTTTCAAAGCATCAGCTATCTCCCTGGACACATCCAGATAGTCCATAAAAGCCGATGGCTGTTCAGGCGACATACGGTCAAGATAATACAGCTGCAGCATTCTGTAGCTCAGCATATCTGACAGCATATCCACGTCCGCATATGATCGGTTAATGCTTACATCCCCATCCTCCGACTGAGGATTCTTAATCGCATCACGAATAGCATGGGCACTTTCAAATTTCTGGTTCCGCCTGATACAGTCAATGCGGAAACACTCTCCCTGCCTTTTTACTGCCTTTATATACTCAACTCCCAGAATGTCATTGGGGAGAAGCCTTGAGGCCATGGCGCCCGATGAAGGATCGTTTTTTTTCAGAAGACCGGCACTATCCCGGGCATCCGCCGGAAGACCCGGCTCACCTATGTTTTCAGACTTTTTCCAGTTATTTAAATCCTCATCAGGGTTTCCTCCGGATACACTGTCAAGTATATTTTCAAAAGCCTTTTCATCATCTCCGGAAAGCACCAGACTTATGGCTTCCGCCCTGGCCTTTGCATAACTCATACCGGCTTCAACATTGTCCCTTATGGCAGCATTTAATTTGGCATTCTCTTTACTTCCGGAATCCAGCTCGAGATCTGCAATCCTCATGAGATGATCCAGATCCCCGGATTCAGAACCAAACAGCAGAATGTCAACAAGTCCAAGAGATCTTAACGTCGCAACTCCCCCCGCAGCAAAATCCTCCGCAGAGGACGTCGAAAACATCTCCGGAATCTGCACCACCATATCAACACCGCCCTGAAGCGCCGCCCAGGTTCTCTCATATTTATCATATATAGCAGGCTCTCCCCTTTGAACAAAATCCCCGGACATGGCCGCAACCACATAGCAGTCGCCATAGCGGAGCCTGATACTGTCTATCAGATATTTATGTCCCTCATGGAAAGGATTAAATTCAGTTACTATTCCGATCACATTTTTTCCGTTGTACATAAGCCCTCTGTTGTTATTTTATTCCAAAAAACTCCTGCATCACGATACATCACACTTGTCTACTTCGGCATAAATATCACAAATAATTAGTCCGGAGAGCATCGGCCCTCCGGACTATTCTCCTTAGTTTTTAAAGCTGTGTATCGGCGCAGGGATCCTGCCCTTTCTGTTAACAAAAGCCGAGCAGTCAAAGGTATTGACCGCCATAACCGGTGCATGGCCGAGAAGGCCTCCAAAGTCAACATGGTCTCCAACCTTCTTGCCGTATGCCGGAATAACTCTGACCGCGGTTGTCTTCTGGTTCACCATGCCAAGGGCCGCCTCATCAGCTATGATGCCCGAAATGGTTGCGGCTGTGGTATCTCCCGGAATAGCGATCATATCAAGACCTACGGAGCATACGCAGGTCATGGCTTCAAGCTTCTCGAGATTAAGGGCACCGGCCTCAACTGCATTGATCATGCCCTGGTCCTCAGATACCGGGATGAATGCACCGCTGAGTCCTCCGACTGAACTGGATGCCATGATACCGCCCTTCTTAACCTGGTCGTTAAGCATAGCAAGAGCAGCTGTGGTTCCCGGAGCCCCAACCTTTTCAAGGCCCATGAGCTCCAGAATATCTGCCACAGAATCTCCGATGGCAGGTGTTGGTGCAAGAGAAAGATCGATGATTCCGAAAGGAACTCCCAGTCTCCTTGAAGCTTCCTTCGCCACCAGCTGTCCTACTCTCGTTATCTTGAAGGCTGTCTTCTTTATAAGCTCTGACAGCTCCTCAAAATCAAGACCCTGAGCATTACGCAAAGCATCACGTACCACACCGGGTCCGGAAACGCCTACATTGAGAATGCAGTCAGTTTCGGAAACTCCGTGAAAGGCTCCGGCCATAAACGGATTATCATCAGGAGCATTACAAAATACAACCAGCTTGGAGCATGCCGAGGAGTCTGTATCTTTAGTGCGCTCAGCGGCTTCCTTTACCATTTCTCCCATAAGTCTTACGGCATCCATATTGATACCGGTCTTGGTAGAACCGAGATTGACCGATGCACAAACTATATCCGTTTCTGCAAGAGCTCTGGGAATGGCCCTCATGAGCATCTCATCCGCCGGTGACATCCCCTTCTGGCAGACAGCCGAAAAACCCCCAAGGAAATTAACCCCTACCGCCTTGGCAGCCTTATCCAGAGTATGGGCTACCTTTACAAAATCCTCTGTCGACTTGCAGGCACTGCCGCCGGCAAGGGCTATGGGAGTTACCGAGATTCTCTTGTTTACGATAGGCACACCGTAGTCCTTTGAAATCTCTTCACCTGTCTTTACAAGGTCTCTTGCATACTTGGTTATCTTTTTATATATATTGTCGCAAAATGTATCAACATCCTGTGCCGCACAGTCAAGAAGACCGATGCCCATGGTTATGGTACGAACATCAAGATTGTTATGCTCTATCATGTTGTTGGTTTCAGATACCTCAACAGCATTTACAACATCATTTAAAATTGCCATATATTCTCCTTTGGTACTACATGATGGAAGAAGTATCACTTCATCACTTCGCAGATATCATAATTCTATGAATATCAGATTCTGTGCATCATGGTGAAAATCTCTTCAAGCTGCATCTTGATATCCACACCGATCCGGTCCTTACCGTACTGTGTAAGCTCTCCCGCAACCTTGTCAAAAGGCTCTTTTATATCGGAGACATCGACGATCATCATCATATTGAAAAATCCGCCTGTGATGGTCTGTGAAATATCAAGGATGTTGATATTTGCCTCTGAAAGAAATGTACACACCTTCGCTATGATACCTACACTGTCCTTACCAACAACGGTAATAATCGCCTTTTTCATAAAACCTCCTTGAATCCATAAAGCCGCTGACACATTTCAGCCTGCAAGTTTCTTCTATAATAAGCATCGATGCAATAAAAAAACAAGTTTAATATTCCATAATTTGCCTTCATTTTTAAATACAATCACCCGGAGTTATGGCACCTATAAGCGCACAAGCCTTTATTATGGAAATCCTTTTCTCAGGGCAGGTCGGAAACCTATATCGTTAAACCACGCCGGATGAAACTTCTTAAATCTCAACGATTTCCGAAATCCGGTTCCTGTGGGCAACGGTAATGTTTATCTCTCCAGATTTGTGCTCGGAATCAGACTTGTCTATCTCCCGCCTGACTGTGTTTAATGCCAAAACCGGAAGGTTGTTCTCCTTACTGAGGTGTCCCAGAAAAACATGCTTCACGCGTCTTGAGAGTATGGAATCCAGAAGAAGTCCGCAATTGTCATTGCTGAGATGTCCATGGTCACTTAATATGCGTCGCTTCAGAGACATTGGATACGGTCCGGTGCTGAGCATTTTAACGTCATGATTGGATTCAATCACCATAGCATCCAGGTCTCTCAGATGCTCAGCGATATAATCGTCATAATGCCCGAGATCCGTAGCAACCGCAACCCTTTTAGCCGCATCCGGTTTATCTTCACCCATAGTCTCCACTCTGTAGCCCACTGGATCCGCAGCATCATGATATATACTGAAGGGACATATCCGGAGGTCGCCTATTTCCATGGTACTGTCGGGAAGGATCGGAAAAAGATTGTCTTTATGAACATCTCCCAATGTCTTATTGAGCATTACCTCCCTGAGAGTTCCCAGGGTTCCGTACATAGGTATGCCGTATTTTCTTGCAATGGTTCCGACTGCCCTGACATGGTCTATATGCTCATGGGTAAGGAATATGGCATTTATATCCTTAAGCTCCAGATCCAATTCATGAAGTCCTGTGTTTATGGCCTTCATGGTCACCCCTGCATCTACGAGGATATGGGTACTCTCTGTGCCTATGTATGTGCTGTTCCCGCCTGAACCGCTGGCAATGCTTGTAAACCTCATTAAAATCAAAACCTTTCAATAACTTCATAATCCGGAACACCGGGGTGCATCCACCCTTCCGGGAAGGATTACAGCATCTGAACAGCCGGATTGTATTCACCAAAAAAATCCCTCATGTGATTCCCGATCATTTTAACCGTCTCTTCCGGGGAGCCCGTATTGTCGATCCTGAATGTGGCGATTTTCTCATATTCATCATCCCCGATTTGCGAAAGAATCATATCACGGGCCTTTTCTTCTGTATAGCCCCTTGTTTCCATAAGGCGCTTAACTCTGACTGACCTTTCCGCATATACTGCCCAGATCTCATCGCATAAATCTGTAAAAGCTTCATTTGGTAATGCTGTCTCTACCGCAAAATCCGCATCCCGGGAGCCGATTTCTTTTCGGACGTATTCCCACACAGCAGGATGTACTATTCCATCGACCTTTTTTCGAATGTGATCCTTCCCGCTTCCATACAGCTTTTTTGCAATTGCCTTAAGATCCGCAGTACCGTCCTCTTTTTGAATGTCTTCACCGAGAAGCTCTTTCAGTTTTTCAAAAACAGAATTTCCGTCAACATAAAAAGACTTGGCTATGTCATCCGTCTTCAGGATCACAAACCCATAGTCTTTTTCCAGGGTGTCAAGTACTGTAGACTTACCTGCACCGACACCTCCTATAACTCCGATTACCATCTGTCTCTTTGCCTCATTCTGCAATGCTTCTTTCCGAAAGCCGGTCTCCGTAAACCATCTTAGACCCTGTCCGTCATGACCGGTCTTTCCATGATATCCTATGCTCAGACCGCTGTGACCGGACTTTTCATGATATCCCAAGCTCTGCCCGCTATGACCGGTCTTTCCATGATATCCTAAGCTCTGCCCAGTCCTGTTCCCTCTTCCGTGCATTCAGCCAGTCAAGTCCTTCCATAACTCCGGCTTCATCAAAAGCAAGCTCTTTATATAGCTTTTTATCCTCCGGCGTCTTATCAAAGGAAAAGGGTTCCGGCCAGGCCCAGACACCCAGACGAAGCCTTTCCTTTGTAGGATTCATGATTTTTTCTCCGGTCTTTTTATCCACGGGATAATCCGCTTCCCCTGCTTCGATTTTTTTCAAAAGTTCAGTATCGGGATCCTTATAAACCACCTTGGACATGCGATAACGCATGCCTTCGGAGGAACCCGTAAAGCTCTCCTTTTTTAAAAAACCCAGGTGCATTATATCTGTTTTTTCTATTAAAGCCATTCCATCTTTTCTTTCTATATATCGTCTATAGATTTAAGTTCCATGAAAGAAACGTCTTATTTGACATTTCTCCCATGGAATGTATATTAACTTCATTGGTCTCAATGAGCTGATCAGCCAAACCTATTCCTCTCACCGAAAATTAATAAATCTTGCGTATTCCCATTATCTACCCATGTGAACCGGAACCGGTTTATCTCACTGTACATATCAATGAGCCTCGTCCCAGTTATATCCTTCGCTTGCATCAGCCACCAGAAGTACTTTAAGCTTTACGGCATTCTGCATCTTTTCAACCAGAAGCTCTCTTACTTTATCCTTCTCTTCTATAGGGGCTTCTATCAAAAGCTCATCATGAACCTGAACAACTATCCTTGACTTGTAACCGCCTTCACGAAGTGCCCTGTCAACCTCGTTCATGGCCTTCTTCATGATATCCGCGGCTGATCCCTGGATAGGACTGTTCATCGCAACTCTTTCGCTGAAGGATCTTCTCATAAAGTTGGAAGCATTGATATCCGGAACAGGTCTCCGTCTTCCGAAAACAGTCTTTATATAACCATGTTTACGGGCAAACTCCACTTCACCGTCCAGATATTTCTTAACATCCGGGTATGTTTCAAAGTATCTTTCTATATATTCCTTTGCTTCCACACGGCTTATGGACAGGCCCTCACTGAGTCCGAATGCAGAAATACCGTAAACTATACCGAAGTTAACGGCCTTGGCATTACGCCTCTGCTGCTCTGTGACTTCCGAAAGCGGTATATGAAATACCTGAGATGCTGTAACCGCATGGATATCCCTGGCATCCTTGTATGCCTCAATAAGCTTCGGATCTCCCGAAAGTGAAGCCAGAATGCGAAGCTCCACCTGTGAATAGTCGGCATCAATGAAAACACATCCCGGCGACGGAACAAATACCTTTCTGAACCTTCTTCCAAGCTCTGTTCTGATGGGAATGTTCTGAAGATTCGGGTTTGTGGAGGAAATACGTCCTGTGGCTGTAACCATCTGGTTAAACTCTCCGTGTATTCTGCCATCCTCACGTATGAATCCGAGGAGGCCCTCGGCATATGTCGAATTCAGCTTACTGAGTGTACGATACTCAAGTATATCTCTGACTATCGGATTTTCCTCCGCAAGCTTTTCAAGCACATCCGCAGCTGTAGAATATCCTGATTTGGTCTTCTTTCCGCCCTTTAGTCCAAGTCTTTCAAACAGGATCTCACCAAGCTGCTTCGGCGAGTTGATATTGAATTCTATTCCGGCATCCTCATAAATACTTTTCTGAAGCTTTTCTATACCGGCCTTAAGCTCCTTTCCATAGTCAAGAAGAGCCGCCTTATCGACCAGGATTCCCGCCACCTGCATATTGTAAAGGGTATATACAAGTGGCATCTCAATGTCTCTGAAAAGCTCCATCTCCTGAAGCTCTTCAAGCTTATCCATAACCGCCTTAAAAGCTCCCTCTGCCACTATGGCAGTATATGCCCCCATTGTTTCCTCAACTGTCGAAAGAAGCTTGTGGTCGTCTGATGTGTCCGATTTCGAAGCCACCTTGAAACGATCCCTGAGTTCCTTTTCCGATGGTAATGTCACCGACATGAAATCTCTGGCCAGATCCTCATAGGTATAGGTATCCTTCAGTGGATTAATGACATAAGCCCCAATTGACAGATCGAGAACATTGCTCTCAGGGGAAAAATCACAATCATAAAGCTGAGACTTAAGGTTCATGGTATAGAGATGCATCCCCTCTTTAAGGGACAGCTCCTTAAGCTCCTTTTTCCAGTCAAAGCCATGGAATCTGAAGTATCTGCCGCCCTCAAGGGCAAAGAAGAGCTCTGTGGTATCGGATGCTTCCTGATCTTTAGCTTCTGCATCCGGTTCTTCATCAAATACCATTTCCATCTGTCCCACAGCATTTTCCTGAACCGATGCTTTATGAACTATACAGAAACCTGCCGCCCCCTGACTTGCAGCATCCTTAAAGGCGATCTTCGCCATAAAAGGATCATCAACAGACTTTATCTCTGAAAGATCAAAATCCTGATGCTGTTCAATGTTAAGAGAGGTTACATCAAAACGCTTGATAAGAGATTTAAGCTCGAGTCTTTTTATCATTTCAAAAGACTCTTCGTTAAACATATTCTCCACCTTCGCATCATCATACTCAAAATCTATGGGCGAATCAATGTTGATGGTGGCGAGGATTTTGGAGAGCTTTGCATTATCCCACTCCTCGATAAGCATTTGGGCAGCCTTCGGCTTACGGGGAACCTTGAATTCAGGATCCCCTGAAACAGCTGCTTCATGTGCGGTTTCGATGTCATGATACTTCTCTATTATCCACTCGGCAGATTTGGGTCCGAGACCTGCCACTCCGGGAATATTGTCCGAGGTGTCACCCATAAGAGCCTTCAGATCTATGAATTCCGCCGGGGTCACTCCCCAGGTTTTCTTCACATCATCGGGATAATAGATTTCCGCGGTAGTCACGCCCTTGGAGGTTTTGGGCAGATAGATTTTGATATGCTCATCACTTAACTGAAGAAGGTCTCTGTCTCCGGAAACTATGGTTACCTCCACTCCCTTTGCCTGGGCTCTTTTTGCAACTGTTCCCAAAAGATCATCCGCCTCAAATCCGCCTTTTTTCAAAAGCGGAATGTGCATAGCCGTGAGGACCTCCTGAATAACGGGAATCTGTTCGTGAAGCTCCTGAGGCATAGGCTTACGTGTTCCCTTATAACCCTCAAACATTTTATGTCTGAAGGTGGGCTCATGAACATCAAATGCCACCGCAAGATGGTCTGCCTGTTCCTCATCCAGAACCTTCAGAAGAATGTTTAAAAACCCATATACCGCGTTTGTATGCAATCCCTGAGAATTGGTAAGCTCCGGGATTCCGTAGAAAGCACGAGACATGATACTATGTCCGTCTATAAGTAAAAGTTTATCTGACAAAATTATCTCCTCTTCACATGATCCACATCCTGATCTGCATTAGAAAAATGATCAGTACAGCCCAAAAAGCTATGGCATCCACAACCATAGCAGCTATCCTTCTGGCAAACAGTCTAAACAGATAGAACTTTGAATCACTTATTGTCCTTTTAAGCGCTTCGTCGATGTTCAGATTGGTGTCCGCATCGGAATCCAGCTCCGCCGCACCTCTGTAAACCATATGGGTGATCCTGAGCTCATCCATACATTCGTCACATCCGTTCACATGATCGATAAAATCCTTAAGCTCTGCATCTGTCAGCTTGTTGTTCAGATAATCATAAATTTTTTTTCGGGCATCCAGGCATGTCATAATGTTATTGATGGGTCAAAATCGGCATCGATTCGACTTGAAAACCTTTCGATAATGTGCTAATTTATATAGGTCTTAAGCCGCCATGGCGGAATTGGCAGACGCACGCGACTCAAAATCGCGCGGTTTATCCATGCCGGTTCAAGTCCGGCTGGCGGCAGACATAAAGTGGATTGGTTCTATACCGGTCCGCTTCTTTTTTTATCATAAAAACCATTACTTTGTTCCGAAAATACGGTCTCCGGCATCTCCGAGTCCCGGACAGATATAAGCATTTTCATTAAGGCATCTGTCTACGTTTCCGACATAAACCTGAACATCTGGATGTGCCTCAACAAGCTTCTTTATACCCTCAGGAGCAGCGATAATGCAGATAAACTTGATCTTCTTTCCGCCGTGTCTCTTGATCTGGGTGATAGCATCAACAGCAGATCCGCCTGTTGCAAGCATAGGATCACATACAACTATCTGTCTCTCTTCGATAGGATGAGGGAGCTTGCAGAAATACTCAACCGGCTGATGTGTAGTCTCATCTCTGTACAAACCGATATGACCGATCTTGGCACTTGGCACAAGAGCTGTGAGTCCTGAAACCATGCCAAGTCCTGCTCTTAAGATCGGGACGATGGCAAGCTTTCTGCCGGCAAGCATAGGAACACTTGCTGTCTCGATAGGCGTATCGATCTCTACAAGCTTTGTGGGCAGATCATGAAGAGCCTCAAACCCCATAAGCATGGCGATCTCTTCCACAAGCTGTCTGAACTCATTTGTTCCCGTTGCCTTATCACGAAGAAGTGAAATCTTGTGAGTAAGCAGAGGGTGGTTGAGAACTGTTACATTTGATCCATAATTGTTGTCCATTTAAAATCTCCTTTATAAAAAGTGTTTAATCTTCTGTTTTTCTTATGATCTCATCCTTTGACTTATAGATGGAATCAGAATCCACACAGCCCCTTACGGAACTAAGGGGGTAAATGTTTGTGTTCCTTCCGATAACCGTGCCGGGATTAAGTACCGAACCGCAGCCTACCTCAACATGGTCACTGAGCATGGCACCGAACTTCTTGAGTCCGGTTTCAATGTCTCCGTCCTCAGCATGCACTTTCACAAGCTTCTTATCGGACTTTACATTTGATGTAAGTGACGCAGCTCCCATGTGTGATTTATATCCAAGAATGGAATCTCCCACATAATTATAGTGTGGTGTCTGCACTCCGTCAAAGATAATAACATTTTTAAGCTCACAGGAATTACCTATGACACAACCTTTACCGGCAATGATATTGCCCCGGAGAAATGCACACTGTCTGACCTCTGTCTCGGGTCCGATAATGATATACTCCGCAAAATAAGCAGAATCAAAGACCTTGGCAGTCTTGTGGATCCAGACATTGGGCTTTACTTCATCATACTCCTCCTTTGAAAGAGTCGGTCCGTAGGCCGCGATAAAATCATGAATTTTCGGAAGTACCTCCCAAGGGTACGTGCATCCTGAAAATGCCTCCCCCGCCTCTGTGTAACTGAGGTCATACATGGCCTCTATTGTCATATCACTCTTTTTCACTTTTTTCTCCTGTTTTCATCTAACTGTGAATGTGCCAGAAACTTAAAATACGTTGTACTGGTTCACCGGCCGAACTGCTGCGTTTTCATCTCAAATGAGAGCATGTTTTTTCATATTACCGAACTACTTTATGTTCACCCGGATGATCACCATTGCAGCAAGCCTTTACATTGACCTGATCTTCTCTGTCTTTTCCCTTACGAACTGCTCCAGCTTATCCATATATTCCCGCTCGCTTATTTTTCCTTCGGCAACGGAGCTTAAACCCATTTCCCAGGAAGCCGTAAGCTTCGGATTGAGAAGATGGGGTATGGATATCTTAACATAATAGGCTATATGTTCACCAAGCTTTGTAGGTGTCAGGATCTGTGTCTTTTTCTGAAGTGACACATACTTATCATCCACAAGCTTTGTGAGTATTCCGGCTCTGGTAGCACTCGTGCCGATTCCGGCACCCTTGATCTGAGCTCTCAGATCCTCATCCTCTATGAGATTTCCGGCATTTTCCATGGCAAGGATCATTGATCCGGAAGTATATCTCTTAGGCGGTGAAGTTTCTCCCTCTTTCACCTGAAGGGTACGAAGGCTTATCTTCTGACCCTTTTTAAGCTTCAAAAGCGCTTCACTCAGGCGTCCGTCTTTGTCTCCGGTTTCTTCAGAGTCCTGTCCGCCCTCCGGCTGTCCGTCACCGGTCGCACTTCCGGTACCGCTGTCTCCCTCTGCGGCTTTCGAAGCATCTTTTTTGACATTGGCAACCTTCAGATAACCCTCTTCCTTCAAAGCTCTCGTTCCGGCCGTGAAGGTCTCATCATTACAGCTTATGGACAATGCAATCTTCTGATAAACTGCCGGCGGATAAAAGATAGCAAGAAACCTCCGGCAAATCAACTCATATACCTTCTTAGCCAGAGGCTTTAAGGACTGATACTCCCTCTGCCCCTGACCGGTAGGAATGATCGCATAGTGATCGGCGATCTTCTTGTCATCCACATACCTGGTTTTTCCTATGTTTTTATAGGACCCGTTTTCAAGTATCTCCTGAGCCGCTGCCGCCACCGGCTCATAGGTGGAAAGTCCCTTTATGTTTTTTGCTATCTCCTTTGATACGGCAGTAGATAAAACCCTCGCATCAGTACGGGGATAGGTGGTTAATTTCTTTTCATAAAGCTCCTGGGCTATGGCCAGGGTCTCATCGGGACTTATCTTAAACATCTTTGAGCAGTCATTCTGAAGCTCTGCAAGATTATATAAAAGGGGCGGATTCTTTGTCTCCTTCTTCTTTTCCAGGCCTGTAACCTCCGCCTCTCTTGGAAAAGGCATGAAACTCTTCATAAACTCTACGGCACGACCCTGCTTGAGGAAGCCCTTTCCGTCATATATCTCTGTTGGTGCGTACTTCTTTGAGCCCGGGTTTTCCTTCCAGTCCGCAGTGATCACGGCACCGTTTCCGATGTCAAAATCTCCCAGGATACGGTAGAAAACCGTCTTCTGAAAGGCTCTGATCTCCTGCTCACGCTTTACTATCATTCCCAGGACACAGGTCATGACACGTCCGACAGCCACCACCATCTTGTCATTACGATCCATGTTGAGCTCCCGTCTTATACGGTTACTGTATTTAAGGGACAGAGCTCTGCTGAAATTTATGCCCATGAGATAATCCTCTTTGGCCCGTGAAAAGGCAGCGGCCGAAAGATTATCATAAGCACTGTCAGGCTTTGCTTCACGAATGCCCCTAAGTATCTCCTCATTGGTCTGTGAATCTATCCAGACTCTCCTTTTCTCTTTGGATTCCGGCACCTTAGCCATCATCTCCACAAGGCGGTAAATATATTCTCCCTCCCGGGCGCTATCGGTGCAGACATATATGGTGTCCACATCCTCACGATTGAGCTGTTTGGAAACTACCTGAAACTGCTTTTTCGTACTCTTTCCGACTTCGTATCTCCACTCGGAATCCCCGGGAATAAAGGGCAGCGTGTCAAAACTCCACTTTTTCAAAGACTCATCATAAGCCTCGGGATAGGACAACTGCACCAGATGTCCTACGCACCAGGTTATGACATAGTTTTCATCCTCGAGAAATCCGTCGCCTCTCCTGACATTCTTCATGCCGAGAGCCTGGGAGAACTGCTGCGCAACGGAGGGCTTCTCCGCTATAAATAACTTTTTCAATAAAACCTCTTTATAATATCAATTATTATTCAGTTTAATCCTTAAATGCTCTGAATAGTAACTATGATCACTTTACTTCCCACTTGAAAACCGTGGTGGTGTCGTATTCTTCACCGACTTTGACTATAGATGTCGGCCAATCTGCCTTATGCAGGCAGTCAGGATAATGCTGTGTTTCGAAACAGTATCCGTGGTGCGGTCCGAAATGAACTCCACCCTTTCCTTCAAAGTCAGTAGCCATGGAATTGGTTGTATAGAACTGCATTCCCTCAAGATCTGTGTATACTGACATTTTGATGCCTGACTTTTCGGAGAAAGCTGTGGCCACAAGTCTTACATTTCCGTCGAAATCATTAAGCACCCAGTTATGATCGAAACCTCCGGCAAAATTAAGCTGGTCAAAATCCGTTTTGAGATCTCTCTTTATAGGCTTCGGTGTGGTGAAATCCATTGGTGTACCCTGAACAGATGCTATATCACCGTAAGGAATAGAATTCTTGTTGGCAGGTGTAAAACGGTCAGCATTGATCCATACTATCTGGTCCATGGCATCTCCGCTGTCGTATCCGTCGAGATTAAAGTAAGCATGATTTGTCATGTTAAATACTGTGTCCTGATCGGCTGTTCCTGTATAGTGGATGCTGAGACTATCGTCTTCTGCCAATGTATATGTCACAGAAACTTTTGCCTCTCCGGGGAATCCCTGGTCACCGTCCGGTGAAATGATCGAGAACATCACATAGCTGCCGAGTCCGGAATTGTCATACTCTGCATCCCATACTCTGTTTCTCCAGTAATCAAGTCCTGAGTGAAGGTTGTTAACACCCTTGTCATTCTTCGTAAGCTCATAGGTCTTTCCGTTGATCTCAAAGGATCCGCCGCCGATACGGTTTGCGTTACGACCCAGAGGCTCTCCCATGTGACCGGGGTTCCTGAGCAGCATCTCAACATTATCAACACCGAGAACCACATCTCTCTTGTTTCCCTCTTTGTCCTTCACCAGCATAGTAAGCCAGATTGCGCCTAAATCTGTGAAGCTGGCCTCTGTACCATTACCGTTTGTCAATGTATATCTCTTAACCTCAGTTCCATCCTGAAGCTTTCCTAAAACCGATTCTTTTACTGACATTTCAGATTCCTCCATTTCCAACGGAGAAGATTTCTCTCCTTCATTTAGAAGGAGTCCGGCTTTTTGTCTGATTCAAAAAAGCCGTCCGTCCCCGAATTTGCTCCGACCATTATACACCAAAATCCCCCCTTGTAGTAGTGGGATTAAGGGAAAAACCGGAGACGGTTCTTCCTTACGAAAACCATCTCCGGTTTTATCAACCACAGGTGTCATTTATGACGATTCTCAACCCTGAGAACCATCTCGTTGGGTATACAGCATTCACATCAGCTCTGCAAAGAGCCTCAGGAACAGCTGCGATAATTTAAGATATGAGCTTTTAACAGTACTGTATTCTTCAGTGACCTCTGTACTTTCCGAAAACATTTTTTCAAAATCGCGACGGATAGCCGGTACCACTTCACTGTGGGCGATGAAACATCCATTCTCAAAATGGTGATACAGGCTTCTGTAATCGAGATTTATGGTACCGCAGGTGGCCATGACATCATCTGCAACACACATCTTCGCATGGCAGAATCCGGGAGTCCATTCATACATCCTGACTCCGTGTCTTGCCAGTGAGTTATAGAAGGACCGTGTCACATTGTAAACCATCTTTTTGTCCGGAATTCCCGGAGTGATAACACGGACATCAACGCCTCTTTCCGCCGCAAGAGCCATGGCATGGGCCATCTCATCGGTGATAATGAGATAGGGAGTCACAAAATAACAGTACTTAACCGCCTTCTCAACGATACTTATATATACATCCTCCCCAACATGTATATCATCCATGGGACTGTCAGCATAGGGCTGAATGAATGCATTTTCGCCTGCTACCGTGGCATCCTCAGGGAAAAACCTTCCAAATTCCACATCGTCCTTATCTTCATCACTTACGGCATTCCACATTTCAAGGAAGGTAACGGTCAGAGACCTTACCGCTTCGCCCTCAAGTCTTATTCCCGTATCCTTCCATAAACCAAAGGGATGTTTCAGCCCGAAATACTCGTCCGCAAGATTATAGCCTCCGGTGAACCCTACATAACCGTCCACAACAGTTATTTTTCTGTGATCTCTGTTGTTAAGAAAAGCATTAAATCCGGGAGCCAGAGGATTGAACACACGGCATTTAATCCCCCTTGCCTCAAGCTTCTTGCAAAAATCCATATTTATAAAACCGATGCTTCCCATATCATCATAGAAAACCCGGACTTCAACACCCTGCTTCACCTTCTCCGCCAGAACCTCTTCAATCCGGTTCCAGGAGACAGAATCATCTATTGCATGATATTCCATGAAAATAAAGGTTTTTGCCTTTGCCAGAGCAGTGAGCTGTGCTTCCAGACCATCTGCTGCACTGTCATAGTACTTGATGAGGGTATTCTGATAAACCGGATACAGAGCATTTGTTGCAATATAATGCGAAATTCCGGCCGCTGCCCGATCAGTCTCCTTTAATTTTTCATAGACCTCGGTATTTTTCGGGAGTATAGGCATAAGAACCTCATCTATCCTGCGATACCGGTCCCTCATCTTCCGGGTATACCCATTCAATCCTATGAGAAGATACAGCGAAACCCCCATGATAGGAAGTACAAGTATCAGAATGATCCAGGGCATCTTCATGGCTGCCGTTTTGTTTTGGGCATAGATTCCCAGTACCAGCACTAACGCCAGTATCCTCATGCCAATGTTTATCCACTCCGCATAATCCCATAATTTTGTAAACAGCAAAAGCACTATCAGGATTTCTATCAGCAGGGCTATCCCCACAAATACCATTCGCTTTATACCGTTATGTGTTTCTTTTCTACCCTCGTAGGTCTGCTGCTCGTCGTTATTATTATTCATCATGTTTTACCTCAAAAAATGCCTCTCATGACCGACTCTCAGTTCTGTTCGGGAATCAGTGTAATGATTTCATCCGGAACATTCCGGGCATCTATTTCAATGGATGACTCCTTAATTCTCTGAACCCCAGGAATCACAGACATTATATGCTGTATATCCTCCTGAACATCATATCCCGTTGCCCCTTCTCTGAAATGCATAAGCACCTTTAAACATGGCGTCTTCAAATGTCTGATGATCTCCAACGCCTGAGCCGAGTCTATGGTATAGACTCCTGCACATGGAAGCAGTACAACATCAGCTTTTTTCAATTCTTCATACTCATCTTCACCCGGCAGTCTGCCAATGTCTCCAAGGTGGGCAATCACAAGGTCTTCCATCTCCACGAAGGATACCTTTGTCATGCCCCTCTTGCTTCCGTTTGCATCATCATGAGGCACAAGAATGTTATGGTATCTGAGACCATGATCTTTTCTGCTCAGAGAAATAAGTGAGGCAGCATTATGGTCATGGTGTTCATGAGAACAGATAACCATATCCGCTGTCAAACCCGACGGCACCTTTAATCCCGGTACACTGCCGTTTTCATAGGGATCAAATACAACTGAACCGTCTTTTGAATCCGCCTTAAAACACGAATGACCATAATACGTTAACCTTATATTTGACATATTTCAGACCTCCACTAATGTATTCCGGTATTTCTTATAATCATATCATAAATGCACAGCATTAATCTCGCTATTTTTCTTTATCAACGCAAAGCCCCCACCGGTCTTAAACCGGCGGGGGCATCATGTTTCATTCCGCTTTTTTATTTCTTTGTAATATATCCCTTGGCTGCAAGATACTCTGCTGCCTCAACTCCACCGCCTGCTGCGCCGCGAAGTGTATTGTGGCTGAGACCTACAAACTTCCAGTCATAGATGGAATCCTCACGGATACGTCCGATGGAGATACCCATACCTCTCTCGTAGTTAACATCGAGAGCAACCTGCGGACGGTTATCATCCTCAAGATACTGGATAAAATGCTCCGGAGCTGAAGGAAGCTTAAGTGCCTGAGGCTCACCTGAATACTCTCTCAGCGCCTGTACAAGCTCTTCCTTTGTCGGGTTCTTGCGGAACTTAACAAATACTGTTGCAGTGTGTCCGTTAAGGATAGGAACACGGATGCACTGTGCGGAAATCTTTATATCCTCCGCAAGATCGATATGATCTCCCTTAAAGGTACCGAGAACTCTTAAAGGCTCCTTTTCTGACTTCTCTTCCTCACCGCCGATGTATGGGATAATGTTGTGCTCCATCTCAGGCCAAGATTCAAAGTTCTTTCCTGCGCCGGAAATAGCCTGATATGTGGAAACGATAACCTCGTATGGCTCGAACTTACGCCATGCGGCAAGAGCCGGTGCATATGACTGAATGGAACAGTTAGGCTTAACAGCGATAAATCCGCGGGTTGTACCGAGTCTCTTCTTCTGAGCTTCGATAAGCTGATAATGATCCGGGTTGATCTCAGGTACTACCATCGGAACATCCGGTGTCCATCTGTGAGCAGAATTGTTGGAGACAACCGGAGTTTCCGTCTTGGCATAAGCCTCCTCAAAAACACGGATCTCATCCTTCTTCATATCTACTGCAGAAAATACAAAATCGACGTCCTTTACAACTTCATCAATCTTGGAAACGTCCTTTACGATCATGCCCTTAACGGACTCGGGCATCGGAACATCAAGCTTCCATCTTCCCTCAACCGCCTTCTCATAGGTTTGTCCTGCAGATCTTGGTGAAGCAGCAAGTGTTGTAAGCTCAAACCATGGGTGATTCTCAAGAAGTGTGATGAATCTCTGTCCAACCATACCTGTTGCACCGAGAACACCAACTTTTAATTTCTCCATAACTGTTTTCTCCTCTTCAATAGACGCATTTTTCACCGGTTGCTTCTGACAAACGGATGCCATGCATCCCGATTCTGTAAATGCCTGTTATTCACCGGTTATTTCCGACATACAGATGCCAATATATTCAGCCCTTCTGATTAATGCAAAAAATATCCCTTTGCTCTTTTATATTACTAAAAGCTATGTAAATCAATAAACTTTTAATTATATCTAGTTTAAGCTATGGCTATAACGTGAATTATATGTCGATTTTTTTACCATAACCCGCGATTATGTTTAATGTTTAGTCCCTTTACCTGCCCTGTTTGCCAGCTTAAGTCTGTTAAGTGACAGCATCTTTCCGTTTACCTTTATATCCACAGGATCAACACCCATAAGGTAGACATCTCTCAGTTCATCACCCTTTCCGAGTTTGATGGCAACAACTCCCTTACTGTTCTTCTTCTGTAAAGGCACATCACTGAGGGAGCATCTCAGGAAATAACCGTCTCTGGTTCTGAAGACGATGTCCGTCTCGTAACCCATCACCTGAATGCTTACCACTTTATCACCATCGTTAAGCTTTGTGGCAGCCACAAGCTTGTTCGCGGTTTCAAACTCGCTTGCCTCAACCAGCTTCACCATAGCGTCCTTTGTAGCGAATACAAGAGTCTTTCCGTTAAGTACCGATTTGACATTTACATAAACGATCTCTTCGTCGTTAGCATTGTACTTACTGATGTTATCAATAGGTATGCCCTTGTCCTTAAATTTACCGAGAGGCACATCCTGGCACTTTATCTGATGCATATTGCCCTTATCGGTAAATATAAGCACTCTGTCTGTCGACTTACACTTGAAGATAAACCTGCTTTCGGACTCAAGAGCTTCCTGATTACGCTGGTAAGTAGCATCATCTATCATCTTGCAGTATCCAAACTTGTCCTGAACATAGTATCCGTCTATTTCCTGGACTTCCTTATCATTGAATACCGCTTCCCTGCCGTCCTCTATAAGAGTTCTTCTGGGCTTTGCATACTGGGACTTTATAAACATAAGGTCTTCGGAAATAACCTCGTTCATACGGTCACGGCTTCCAAGAATACCCCTGTACTCCTTTATCTTCTTGAGAGTCTCTGCATGACGCTTTTTCAGTTCGATAAGCTCGAGACCTATGAGCTTGCTGAGCTTCATGTCAAGGATTGCCTGTGCCTGTCGCTCTGTAAATGTAAACTCCCTGATGGTTTTTTCAAACTCTTTATCTCTGTCACGGAACTTAATGCCTTCAATGTCTCCCGTCATAAGAGCTTTCTTTGCATCAGCCTGGGACTTACAGCTTCTGAGAAGTGCAATGATGGCATCAATAAGGTCAACTGCCTTGATGAGACCGTCCTGAATCTCCTTCTTGTCTATCTCGGCATCAAGTAAATTCTTGTACTTCTTTCCGAGAATCTCATACTGGAACTTAAGGTATGCCTTGATGATTCCGCGAAGAGACATGGTCTCCGGGCGTCCTTCATTGATGGCAAGCATATTTACGCCGAAGGTATCCTCCAGCTTTGTTTTCTTATAAAGGACGTTCTTTATTCTTTCAATGTCAGCGCCGTTCTTAAGGTCAAGTACGATACGTATACCGTTCTTGTCTGACTGGTTGGAAATGTCTGTGATTTCTGGAAGCACTCTGTTCTCCACAAGCTGTGCCGTATCCTGCATGAACTTCATGATACCCTGACCGATCATGGTGTATGGTATCTCAGTCACCACAAGCTTATCTCTGTCGGATCTTCCTTCCTTCTTTTCGAATACAAGCTTTCCTCTGAGCTTCAGCTTTCCCGTTCCGGAACGGTAAATATCCACAAGCTCTGACTTGTTGGCGATGATTCCGCCTGTAGGAAAATCAGGTCCCTTAAGATACTCCATCATATCGGCAGTTCCCATGGCAGGATTTCTGAGATAAGCAAGGATAAGGTCAATGATCTCTCCCAGATTGTGGCTTGGAGTTGATGTAGCCATACCTACCGCGATACCCTCGGAACCATTCAAAAGGAAATAAGGTATTCTGGCAGGGAGTACAACCGGTTCTGTCAGTGTCTCATCATAGTTCGCCTGAAACTCCACCGACTTATCAAGATCTGCCAGCATGCAGTCATCGGTAAACTTTTCAAGCTTCGCCTCTGTATATCGCGGAGCCGCTGCGGAATCTCCCTCTATGGAACCGAAATTACCCTGTCCATGGATAACCGGCTGCATACGCTTGAAATCCTGCGCCATGACAACCAGTGTATCGTATATGGATGCATCTCCGTGAGGGTGATACTTACCCATGGTGTCACCCACTATACGGGCTGACTTATAGGTTGGGTGGTCATGGTTAGCATGAAGCTGATCCATGTCAAAAAGTACTCTTCTCTGTACCGGCTTAAGTCCGTCACGAATATCCGGAACCGCTCTTGAAGTGATAACGCTCATGGAATAATCCAGGTAGCTTTTCTGCATCTCCTCCGAATATTCGGTTGTTAAAATCTGTTCTGCCATAATTAATCCTTAATTATATCTATTCTCTTTACTTTGGGGCTCACAGTCATCATTTGTGTGATGCCTGTGAATTCTGCTTACATAGGACGTTTTTTACAAAACCGCCATATACGAAAAATATATCTAATGAACTGTTTCTTAGGCGTCAATCTCAGCCTCATCGGCGTGATCATGTATGAAATCGCGGCGCGGTCCTACCTCTGAACCCATAAGCATGCTGGTAACCTCAGATGCCAGACGTCCATCCTCTATCTCAACTCTCTTTAAAATTCTGTTTTCCGGATTGAGGGTTGTCTCCCAAAGCTGTTCCGGATTCATCTCACCAAGACCCTTGAATCGCTTCAGCTCATAGCTTCCGACCTTGTGGTTCTTCTGATATTTTACAAGCGCAGATTCATCATAAAGATACTCCGGTTTTTCCTTCTTGTTGTGAGGTATAGCCTGATAAAGCGGCGGCATGGAAACATAAACATGCCCCTCTGTGATAAGGTCAGGCATAAATCTGTAAAGGAAGGTAAGGAGCAATGTATCGATATGTGAACCATCCACATCCGCATCGGTCATAAGTATGATCTTGTCATAGCGGAGTTTTGTGATATCAAAGTCATTGCCGTAGCCCTCTGAGAATCCACATCCAAAGGTATTGATCATGGTCTTGATCTCAGCATTGGCAAGAACCTTATCTATGGAAGCTTTCTCTACGTTCAGTATCTTTCCACGAAGCGGAAGGATAGCCTGGGTACGTCTGTCTCTGTGATTCTTTGCAGAACCGCCCGCAGAATCTCCCTCTACGATGAAAATCTCACACTCCTCCGGATTTTTGGAAATGCAGTTCGCAAGTTTACCGTTTGAGTCAAAACTGTATTTTGACTTGCTGAGCATATTGCTCCTGGCTTTCTGTTCCTGCTTTCTGATCTTCGCTGATTTCTCTGCGCAGGTGATGATGGACTTTACAACCTCTACATTTCTGTCAAAATAATGCTGAAGCTCGGAATCCACTATGGCCGCAACATGCTTTCCTGCCTCCTGGCTTGCAAGCTTGGTTTTGGTCTGTCCTTCAAAAATAGGATCCGGATACTTTACCGCAACTACAGCCATCATACCGTTACGGGTATCGGCACCGGTGAAGTTATCATCCTTTTCCTTGAGAAGTCCAAGCTGTCTTGCATAGCTGTTTATGAGCTGGGCAAACTTGGTCTTAAAGCCTGTAATATGTGTTCCGCCCTCCTGGGTGAAAATGTTGTTACAGAAGCCGTGAACATTCTCCTCAAAGTCATCCGTAAACTGGATACAGCACTCAAGGGTTGTTCCCTCAGACTCACCCTTGAAGTAAATCTCGGGAGTAACCTTTTCCTTCTCTTTATTTACATCCTTGACAAAGGCAATGATTCCTTCAGGCTCATGGAACTCCTTAATAACAGGAACTTCATCTCTGTCATCCCGATAATGGATGGTAAGCTCCGGGTTAAGGTATGCAGTCTCATGAAGTCTTGACTGAAGCCAGTCCTCCTTGAATCTTGTCTTTTCAAATATCTCCGGATCGGGGATAAAGGTTGTCTCTGTTCCTGTCTCCTTTGTCTTTCCCACAACAGGGAGAAGTCCCTTAACAAGCTCTGTTGTTGGTTTTCCGCGCTCATAGGTATCTTCCGAAATCTTTCCGTCCTGATAAACACGGATTCTCAGGTAGGATGACAGAGCATTAACAACTGATGAACCTACACCGTGAAGACCGCCGGAGGTTTTGTATGCCTTGCTGTCGAACTTTCCGCCGGCATGAAGGGTTGTAAGGACTACTCGCTCTGCGGAAACTCCCTTCTGATGCATGCCTACAGGGATTCCTCGACCGTCATCACGAACGGTACAGGAGCCATCCTTTCCCAATGTTATCCATATATTCTTGGCATATCCCGCCAGATGCTCATCCACCGAATTGTCCAGGATTTCGTAGATGAGGTGATTGAGACCTCTGGAACCTACGGAACCGATGTACATACCGGGTCTCACTCTAACCGGTTCAAGTCCCTCCAGAACCGTGATACTCGACGCATCGTATTTCTCTGCCATTTAAAACTCCTTAAAAATCTTGCTGCTATTTACACACAATTTCTTGAACTATATCATAAATATGACATTTTTATCAAGTTGTGGCATTTTATCAAAATCACCTATTTTCTTAATAATACCCCCTCTTCTCCGAATTTTCCACACGTACGTTCTTTTTTATACTTACGTTTTTCTTACATATCCGTCAGTCTCCTTCATCCGAAATCCCGTCCAGGGATATGATGTTCCAAATTTATGTATTCTTGAAAATAATATTTATTTTATTAACCGAGATGATATAATGAATTCATCAGGTTACGTGACACGGATCATAGAATATGATCAAATTATGTTTCATCGGGAAACAGGATAAGGAGTAAAAATGGAAAACAGCTATCAGAAAATCGAAGTTACGGGAATATCATTACCACTGAAGGTCACAAGAGGACATTTCGCCACAAACCACTCTCACACCAACTATTATATAGACCTTACTACAGTCAAGACCAGAGCTTCCGAAGCTCATACTGTAGCTGCTAAGCTTGTGGAGAGATACCTTTTCGGTCTGGTCGTAGATACCATAATTTGCGATGAAGGCACAGAGGTCATAGGCGCATTTATCGCAGAAGAACTTACTAAAAGCGGCGCCATGAATACCAATGCCCACAAGACCATCTATATCATAAAGCCGGAGTTCAACACCAACTCCCAGATCATTTTCAGAGACAACATTAAGCCTATGGTAAGGGGCAAGAATGTTCTCATACTTGAGGGCTCCGTCTCCACCGGAAAATCCATAAACAAGGTTATCGAGGCTGTAAAGTACTATGGCGGCAAGTTAAGCGGTGTTACGGCTGTATTCAGTGCCATCACTGCCTACAACGGTATCCCAGTAGTTTCAGTTTACGGCAAAAACGATCTCCCGGACTATGCTTATGCCGACTACAACGAGTGCCCACTTTGTAAAGCCGGCCAGCCCATCGACGGTCTCGTGAACTCCTTTGGTGTTTCGATGATTTAACATCCGGACGAATAATAAGGCTTCAATTGAGATAAGTGAAAGGCTTTAGCTTCCCTCTTTTTTTCAATTATAGTAAACGACCTTTTCAGGAGAACCATCATGGAGGCATTATCCTATATAAAATATACCATTGAAGAAGTTGCCGCAATGGAATCTCACGCGGAACTGATAAGTCACCATCTCGTAATAACCGACAAAACCACAGTAGAACACAATAGAGCTATACGCATGATCAGTACTGCTTTGGAGAGATATATAGAAGCTCGCAACGGAGATTGTGAAGTGTTTACAGAAAATGTTGCTCTATACTGCAACGAGCTATGTAATGACGATGCCAATTTTTTCCTTCCGGATGTTATGACAGTATGTGACAGCAGTGGAATTCATAGCGATGGAGTACATTCTGTTCCGGTGTTCGTTGCAGAAGTCACATCCGAATCCACAAAGAAACAGGATTATACTGACAAGATGGCTGTGTATGCCAAGATTGGTGTTCAGGAATACTGGGTAGTGGATCTTCAGCGAAAAGTCATTGTACGTTATCTCGCAGATAATGACTACGCCCCTGAAATGATGGCTTATCCTCATTTCTCATCTATAGCGATGCATACATATCCTGATTTAAGCATCGAATTATCACGTATTTTCGAAAATATCTAAAATGAAGCCGTAACACTTTGAAAAGACAAAGTGTTACGGCTTTTTTATGTCACAATATATGAGTTAAGCCGGAGCATAAGCAGAGTGAATCCCCGGGTGAACTGCCACTGTACGTTCCCGTCACAGTGTCTTTATAAACCTGTCAAATGCAGCCTGTCCCTCAGGGGTACGCTTGTAAACTCCTGCATCTTCAAGGACATGCATGAAGACCTTTCCGATCTCATCCCGGAGGATATCGTCGAAGTTCTCGGCATTGACCTCGATGTCACGTCTGTAATACTCCTCCATAAACTCGTCGAACCAGTCGGCATGCTTCTCAAGCTCAGGAATATCCCTTAAGTCCTTACCGGAAATGAACGCTTCCTTGAGCTCTGCCATCTCCTGCTTTAACCGGCTGGGCAGTACCGCAAGACCCATAACCTCGATAAGTCCGATATTTTCCTTCTTTATATGATGGAGCTTCGCATGAGGATGGTAAACTCCCAGCGGATGCTCCTCGGTGGTGATATTGTTTCGAAGCACCAGGTCAAGCTGGTACTCTTCCCCAACCTTTCTCGCTATGGGAGTGATGGTTGAGTGAGGAACACCGTCAGTCTCTGAAAAGATAAATGCAGCTTCATCAGTGTAGCCCCTCCATGCCCCGAGGATATGATCCGCAAGATCAGCTATTTTTGCAATATTCTCACCGGTAAGACGGATAACCGACATCGGCCATTTTACAACTCCGGCCTTAATATCCTCAAAGCCCGGTACAACAAAGCTTCTCTCTACAGGAGCCTTTGCCATGGCGAACTCATAGTTTCCACCCTGGAAATGCTCGTGTGCAAGGATGGAACCACCGACTATGGGAAGGTCAGCATTGGAACCCACAAAATAGTGCGGGAACTGACGGACAAAATCGAAAAGCTTCAAAAATGCGCTCTTATCGATCTTCATCGGGGTATGTTTGGTATTCAGAACGATGCAATGCTCGTTGTAATAAACATATGGTGAATACTGGAATCCCCACTCCTGGCCCTGGATCTCGATAGGGATGATACGGTGATTCTCTCTTGCCGGATAATCAACACGTCCGGCATAACCCTCGCACTCACAGCAAAGCTGACACTTGGGATACCCCGTCTGCTTTGCCTTTCCTGCTGCCGCAATAGCCTTCGGATCCTTCTCCGGCTTACTGAGATTTATGGTAATGTCAAGCTCCCCATACTCTGTTTCAGTCTTCCACTTCAGATCCTTCTTTACTCTGTAGCGTCTTATATAATCAGTATCTCTGCAGAATGTATAGTACCAGTCAGTAGCAACCTTCGGATCCTCCTCATAAAGATCCGAGAAATTTGCCTGAACCTCTGAAGGTCTGGGCGTCAGAGCCCCCATAAGCTTTGTATCAAACAGGTCTCTGTATACAACGGAATCCCCCTCCGTAAGACCATGCTCCACCGCATAATCATTGAGCACCTTCAGAACATTCTCAAGATATGACCCATCATCAACAATCCCGTTTTCCGTAGCAGTCTTAAACTCCTCTGCCTCAACCTCATCAAACGGAATCTTCTCCGCCTCTTCCAAGACCTCATCCTTAGTTGAGGTCACTTCATCCACCTTCAAATTCAGCGCAACCGTATTAAGCGCCCATGTAATATCGCTTTCATCGATAAGAGCAGTTCTATAAGCATAAGCAACAAGCTTCTTTATTTCATTCTGTATATCCATTTTCTGTACCATTTCACTATGAATCAAGAGTTATACCCATTCGGATTCTTCTGCTGCCAGTTCCAGGAATCCCTGCACATATCCTCGAGATCGAACTGCGCCTTCCAGCCGAGCTCCTTCTCTGCCTTAGCAGGACTTGAATAGCAGGTTGCGATATCACCGTCACGTCTAGGCTTAATAACATAAGGAAGCTTCTTGCCGCAGGCCTTCTCAAAAGCATGGATAACATCAAGAACAGAATAACCATGTCCTGTTCCGAGATTGCATACAAATACACCGTCATTCTTTGCAAATCTCTCGATAGCCTTAACATGTCCCTTTGCAAGGTCAACTACATGGATGTAGTCACGAACTCCGGTTCCGTCAGGTGTATCGTAGTCATTTCCGAATACATTGATCTCCGGAAGCTTTCCGATGGCAACCTGTGCAACATAAGGAAGAAGGTTGTTAGGAATGCCCTTAGGATCCTCACCGATGAGACCTGACTCATGAGCTCCGATAGGATTGAAATATCTTAAGAGGATAACATTCCACTCAGGATCTGCTGTATGAACATCTGTAAGGATCTGCTCCTGCATCCACTTGGTCCAGCCGTAAGGATTGGTGCAGGTTCCCTTAGGACAGTTCTCTGTGATAGGGATTTCGGCAGGATCTCCGTAAACAGTAGCGGAGCTTGAGAAAATGATATTCTTTACTCCGTGAGCACGCATCTCTTCAACAAGATTCAAGGTTGAACCGATATTTGTGCGGTAATACTCAACCGGCTTGTGAACTGACTCACCTACAGCCTTGAGTCCTGCAAAATGGATAACTGCATCTATCTCATTCTCATCGAAAATTTTCTTAACGGCTGCTCTGTCCAGAAGATCCTCCTGATAGAACTTTACCTTCTTTCCGCTTATCTCTTCGATGCGTTCAACTGCCTTCTGATTGGAATTATAAAGATTGTCAATGATAACTACTTCATAGCCTTCGTTAAGAAGCTCAACACATGTATGGCTTCCGATATATCCGGCACCGCCTGTTACAAGAATTCTCATATGGTCTCCTCTCATTTACAAACACTTGTCTTTCGCCACTTTTATCTGACATAAAATGTCAACAGAATCGGCTCTATTCAAAGCACATTCGTCATATATGAATCTATCCACAAAACAAATGCACTTTAATCAGCATTAACATCACTAATTTAAATCACCTGTGGACCGTCGCCAATGCTTACAACATAGAATGTGCAGTCATAACCCACACGGTTTCTGTAGGCCTCACCCACAAGCTTTTTGAAGTCTTCAACCGCCTCATCTTTTACGATGGAAACAGTACAGCCGCCGAATCCGCCGCCGGTCATACGTGAGCCCAGAACTCCGGGTACCTTCCAGGCCTCTTCAACAAGAACGTCAAGCTCCTCACAGCTAACCTCGAAATCATCTCTCAGGGAAACATGCGAAGCATTCATAAGCTTTCCGAAGGTCTCAATGTCTCCGGCCTTTAATGCCGCAACAGCTGTCAGAGTGCGGTTATTCTCATATACAGCATGCTTTGCTCTCTTCTGAACAACCGGATCCTTGATAGCATCCTTATGCTTTTCAAAATCCTCGTTGCTGAGGTCGCCAAGTGTCTTTATTCCTGCAACGGAAGCAAGTATCTTTCTTGCCTCCTCGGATTCTCTTCTTCTGTCATTGTACGCTGAGCCCACAAGCTTATGCTTCTTGTTTGTATTGGTAACCACCAGCTTCATTCCGTTTAAAACCACGGGAGCATATTCGTAATTGAGTGTGGCACAGTCCAGGAAGATAGCATTATCCTTTTTACCCATGGAGCTTGCGAACTGATCCATGATCCCGCAGTTCATGCCGCAGTAGTTGTTTTCCGCATCCTGGCCAATGACAGCAAGGTCAACATTTGTCACATCGAAACCATAGAGATCTCTCAAAACAAATCCTGTGAGAACCTCGATGGATGCGCTGGAAGAAAGGCCCGATCCGTTGGGAATGTTTCCATAGATAGCTATATCAAGACCCCGGTCCATCTTAAAGCCTCTCTTTTCAAAGGCCCACATAACTCCCTTTAAGTAGGATGTCCAATTATCATCTTTTAAAGGTTTGAACTCATCAAGCGATGTTTCTATAACACCGGTTTTGTCGAGATTCACACTGTAAAAACGAAGCTTACGGTCATCTCTCTTTTTTGCCGCTGCATAAGTTCCTATAGTAAGTGCACAGGGGAAAACATGACCTCCGTTATAATCGGTATGCTCTCCGATGAGATTTACTCGTCCGGGTGCAAAATAGCACTTTACGCCATCTGATGCGCCGAATTTCTCTTCAAATGCTTTTAAAACGCCTTCTTTAAATGAAAGATCCATTGGTATATCCTCCTGTGTCCGGGAACAAAATGCCCACCGAATATAAACTGATAAAAATCTGTCATTATCTCATGGAACATTATAAAAATGTTGACTTTCGTAGTCAACGCGAAAAAACATCTGAAATTCTTAGATATTCTTTCATTCATGTATCATTAATGTCCCGTTGAAATATCATGATCCACCTGACTAATTTATCATATTTTCATGGATTTCCCACGGTTTATTATATCTTTGATGATTTATGCTTTTGATATAGTCGAAAATGATAGCAGCTATCAAAATCAACCATTTTGTGACAGACTATGGCATCAGAAAATACCCACCGCTGTGAGACTCATTATCCAGAAGAATATGGTGAACAGTGATAAAACAGTACTTATGGCAAGAAGCTGACCCTGAAGCTCCCCGTCTCCGCCCATGTTCTGAGCCATAGGAAAAGAAGCTCCGGCAATAGGGGTGGCATAAAGACTGAAAGCGATGAAGAGTTCAGGTCCCCTGTAGCCGATCATATACATCAGCACAAGTATAAATGCAGGCACTGCTATAAGCTTTAAGAATAAGGTGGTCACGATAACATTGACATTCTTGCCTATATCAGGCAGTGAAAGTGTTGCACCCAGTATGAAGATGGAAATCGGTGTAGTCATGGACGCAAAATCACCGATGGGTTTCATTACAGATGTCGGAATCTGCCAGCCCGCAAATTTAAATATACTTCCGGCAATGGCACCTATTATCAGAGGATTTGTAAGGATATTAATGACGATTTTTCTGACATCAACCTTTGAACCTGCACTTCTGTCAAAAAGTGTAAAAATGATAACCGCACCGATATTATATATAGGTACAATTGTGGCTATAACCAGTGACGCCAGTGCTCCATAATCGTCTCCATACATGCTGACACATAGAGGATAAGCAAACATAAGAGTATTGCTTCGCCAGATTGACTGTATGATAACCGGCTTTCTCGGATTTTCCTTTACAAAAACCGGAACCAGCAGGATACATAAAAGGATAATGGCTATGAGAACGCCTGCGAATATGGCTATGAGGGAAGCATTACCCCCTATGTCCACGTCCGCAGTATAGAGATTGTTGAACATCAGTAAGGGGAAAAATGCCTTGAACACGATCTGGTTGAGCTTATTATAGAAAGCTTCGTCCCCAAATCCCAAATGTCTTATGATGTATCCGTACATCATATAACAAATAAACGGTATTACTGCATTGGCTGCTATAAAAAAGCTTTCCATATTTTGAACCTACCTCTTCTTCGATGCTTTTTTCTTCTTAGGTCTCACGATGTGCGATACCTTAAGATCCGGCTTTTTGATCGTTTTTCCGTCAGAAGTCAAAACTGCAGAGCTGCCCTTGAGACGCCTCTTTTTTCGCCTGGGTTTTGCCTTCATTTTTTCAACACGGAACCGGTTGATCTCATCCAAAACAGTATTATAGTCTCTCTCAAACAGCTCTGTCGATATCTCTTTTCTTAGACAATCATAACTAATTTGGGCAGATATTCTTTTTATCACCTCTTTTTTACTGAGGTAATCATACTTGTGTTCGAGGTTTCGTCCCACTATGCGCTGGAGCTCAGGTCTCCACAGAAGACTCAGCTTTTCTTCATATCTGATATGGGGATTTTCCTTTGGTTTCCTTAATATGTAGAAGTCCGGTTCTCCGTCCACTTCTTCTATGGTTATGATGCCCCAGTAGTCAGGTACATGCTCCTCTATATGCATGGCATGGCTTGTTCCCACGGCAATGTAATTATAGTCAAAGAATCTGTCATAATCCTTCACCTGCCCGGAAAGTCGCACGTAGGTGTCTGCATCCGACTTGATCTCTATTCCGTAAAGGCTGTCTTCCGTAACCATAACCACATCCGCCCGGCTGCTGCCCATAATCTTTTCTTCTATTATCCTGATTTTCCCATAGGTATCTTCAAGAAAGGAAAACAGGGGTTCTCTAATGTCTCTATCGTACAACATAGCTACCATGATACCACATTGCCTGAAAAAGCATTAAAAAAACTAGAAAAAAACCCTATTCCTTTTTATAATTGAGAAAGTATGAAAAAATGAGGGATTTTTAATTATGAGTAAAGACGAAAAGAACAATGTTCCTGAAACAGCAAACGAGTCAGCTGCAGCTTCCCCAAATGAACCCGGCTCCGGTAACAACACCGGTTCCACGCTTACAAAAAAAGGCACAACACTACTTACAGTGCTTATACTGATGATAGTTGCCATAATCGGTGCCTTCGGTTATATGGTACACACCGCCATCACTGAAGATGCCATCGATGAATCTGTTAATGCAGAACGCATCAATGCCGCAAATGAAAGACTTCAGCCGGAGACAGATAAAGACGGAAATATCATCACAAATGGTAATGGCTCAGAGGCAGCTTCTGCTGTTCTTCCGGAGGAAAACAGCTTTCTCCATAAGCTTAATGCCGGTGAGCCGGTTTCCATTCTTGTTATCGGTGATGTGTTCGGCACAGGCGCAGGCGCTAAGGACGGAACAAACTGGACAGATCTTCTGGCTTTAAATATTAAAGAAAAATTCGGATCAGAGGTTTTGGTAAATAATCTTTCTCTTCCTAACGGAAACAACGCCTACTCTGCCTATGTGACTCTCATGAATGAGGCAGCCGGCAATAAGGATTCTGTCTATGATGCGGTTATCGTAGCTTTAGGTTACTATGATGCGCCGTTTACTTTTGACCTTCAGTATGAGGGCCTGCTTCGTTCCATAAAGCTGCAATATCCTTCCGCAGAGATCATTGGCCTGATCGAATCAGCATCGTTAACAGAGCCGGGCGGATATTCAGATGAAACCGCCACCTATGCAAAAAACCTTCTTGAGCACTATGGTGCCATCGTTGCCAACATGGGTGAAGCCTTTATGGTTACAGGTCAGGATGTGAACACTTTCACAGATGACGGTCTTCTTCCCAATGCCGACGGCCAGAAGCTCTATGCAAACTGGATAGTTCGTAAGATTGATGAAAGACTCAGAAATCCCGGGGACAATGTTCCGGAGAAGGATAATGCCGTGGGGGCAACAGTTTCAACAGTGGATGCCGATGGAACCATAGCACCTGTTAACCCTGATGCTACTCTTTACGATCATTACTACTACATCGCATCAGACAGTTTCCAGCGTCTCGATGACTGCAACTTCATCATTGGCGCACAGGAGCTTATGGCTCTCGGTTCGGAAACCGTCGGTATGATCGGCCTTGATTATGACTATCTCACCGGAAACAACACCGCCCAGGTAGTTATCGACAATGACATCTTCGGAGGTCTTTCTTTTGAAAAGGAGGATGCAGCTCCCGAAAGACATATACGTATAGTTGATAATGATGCTTCAATTAATGACAGTATCGCAGTCAGCTTCGCCACAAAGGAACAGGCAGACGGTTTCCATGGACTCATCATATCCGGAAATCTCAATTTCAATCAGCCTCATGACAAGTACGAGAAGCTTCCTCTTCCACCGGAAACTACGGCTCCCGAGACCACCGTTGAGGAAACTACTGCAGAGGAAACTACTGTTGCAGAAACTACTGCGGCGGAAACCAAGGTTCAGGAAACAACTGCAGAAGAAACTAAGGCTGATACTGTAAAGAAAGAGACCGAAAGCGAAGCAGAAAAGGATAAGAAAAAGCAGGAAGAGACCAAAAAGGAAACCAAAGCTTCCGAAACCAAGGCTCCTGCGAAAAAAGCTGCTCCGAAGCAGACTTCAGCTCCTGCCGAAACATCCGCTCAAGCCACTGAAACCGCTGCTCCCGAAACAGCACCTGTTCAGACTACTGCCGCAGAAACATCCGCGCAGATAGAGGCAGAAGTAGTCCCCGAAACCGCAGCAGCAGAAACACCTGAAGCAACCGAACAGGCTGTTATCAGTGATCCTGCCGACTCTGCCACCATCGTAGTGCCTACAGTCCCCTACACTGTTGAAGCCGGTCAGGGAATAGATGTCAGTCAGTGGAATACTGCAGGTCCAACCGTAGGCATAACAGTCACTCCTTAATCATTCAATAACGATCTTTCAGAGCCCCCTGTCAGCTAAGGCTGACCGGAGGCTCTGTTTTTTCGGACAATCCATAAGTAAAGGTATATCTCCCGGCTATGACCACACGTACCAGGAACGGGCTATTACCCTTTGACCGTAACAGTTCAGCCGGTGAACCACTAACTCCGTCCCCATGGTCCACTGGCTGAACTGTTACCTTTGACCTCATTTTGCGAGAATATTCAAATAAAGTTAATTGATTTTTATCGCTAATGAAAGTATTATTAATCACTGTGTTAATCAGCACCTTGCGCACAAATGAAAAACATTGCGCATCAACCGTGGATGGCCAAAGCATTAGCCTTTCACAGCATTGGTATTAAGGAGATAACAATGGATTTCAAAACTTTTTTTGAGAATAACAAAAAAGCCTGTATCGGTGGAGCCGCCGGCTTAGCGGTTATACTGCTTGGCATCGCCGCCGTCAGCAGTCAGAACAACTCTGCCGTGACACCTCAGGAGACAACATTAGCCGAAACCTCTGCCGGTCAGCAGAAAGAGACAAACGAGAGCGCCGAAACCGGAGATTTTTACACGAAGCTCAATAACGGAAAGCCTGTATCAGTTTTAGTCATAGGCGATGGATTTGCTGCGGGAAGCAATCTCGAGGATTCCTCTGCAGCATGGGCTGAGCTTCTTTCCTCAAAGATAACAGAGGCCTTCGGCTCCGAGGTTCTGCTGGACAACTATTCTCTTCCTTCGGACAACACCGTTTACTCAGGCTATGCTGTTGCAAAGCAGCTCCCCGAGGATGTGGAGTATGATGCGGTTATTCTTAGCTTTGGAAACCACGATGAGCCTTCAAGCTTCGGAATTTTCTATGAAGGCCTCATCCGTGCTCTTGCAAAGAGATGCCCGGAAGCAACCCTCATTTCTCTCGTCGAGCCTTCTTCTGTCACTAATCCTGAAGGCTACGCCGATGACAATGCTTCCGCAATTCAGAACATCACAGATCACTACTACGGTTTGACGGTAGATGTAGCAAAGCTTATGGAAGCAAACGGCAGCAATGCGGCAGATACCGTTGCTGATGATAAGATAAATCAGAATGCTGACGGTAATGCAGCAGTTTCGGATGCGATCATTAAGGCAATCCGTGAGCACTCGGAAAACTGTGAGACTCTCGATACTGCGTCAGAAACCCTCGACGCAGCTTCAGATGCTCTTGAAAACTTTACTTACATATCTGCAGGTGACTTTGAGAAGATTGATGACACTACTTATGTGTATCTTGCAGATTACATCCGTGATGATAACGATAATCCTGTTTCAGGTCTACTTGCAATCGACTATGAATATCTTCCGGGCTCCAATGATGTTTACGTTACTGTTGACGGCAATCCTTTCGGACGCTCCACAGTGGATTTTAAGGGCACAGAATCAGAGCAGCATATTGCACTTATTAACGATGATTTTAAGCCGGCAGAAACCATAACCGTATCCTTCGGATCATCTGACGAGGCCAATACCTTTGCAGGTATCATCGTTTCAGGTAATGTTAAGCTCCCTATGTCCTATGATGAGTTCGAAACAAAGGAGATTCATCAGTTAAGTACAGAAGAAATCAGAGCGTTATTCGGTGAAACCGAAGATGAAAACGGATCCGGAGGTCCCGGTTCAGAGGAAACCGAGACTGCTGCTCCCGAAGGAAACCGGGACGGTGATACAAAGTATATCGATGGTTTACTTTATGAGTATTATCAGGGCGAGTGGTACGAAGTTATAAATGATGACTCAGGAAACCTCGAGACAGGAATCAGAACACAGGTTGCTCCTACAAGATCTGCAAATGAGGTAATCACTCACAAGGAAACCGTTACTGCTGCCGCAGGAGCAGAAACTGCCGCTGCTGTGGCAGAAACCACTGCAGCAGAAACCGCTGTAATCGAGACTGCTGCAGAAACTGTTGCTGAGACCGTAGCAGAAACCGCTATGGAAACTCAGGCAGAAACAGCCATAGACAACAGCACAGGCTTTGAGACCGCTGTTGATACACAGGCAGCTGCTGCAGACTTTGCAGCAGGCGGAATCGATGCCAGCGGCAATGCAGCAGAAAGTGTTGCCGGATAAATCTATAAACACCGGAAGGCAGGTCTAAAGACCTGCCTTTTTTGATACCGTCCGTTATTTTCAATTCTCAATTGCATAATCCTGAATTATTCACCGAATAATTACTAACCGCGGCTAAAGCCGCAATAATCCACCGGGGACGGTTCTCGCCAGCGAGAACCGTCCCCGGTGGATTACTCCCAAAATTATTTCAAATCAAAAAAGCAGCCATGTGATGCAACAATCACATGGCTGCTTTTTTATTACGTTTTAACCTGCCTTATCATTTCTGCGGTTCTTCGCATTATAAAGTGAAAATGCGATATTTGTGGCATGGTCTCCTACACGCTCAATTCCGGAAATAATATCTGAGAAGAATACACCTGCCTGAGCGGAACATAAACCTTCGCTGAGTCGCTGTATATGCTTATCCTGAAGCTCACGTTCAAGCTTATCTGTCTGATTCTCAAGATCTGTGACCTTCTCCATGTTTGTCATATCTCCTGTAACAAACATATCCAGAGAATCCTTCATAAGCTCTTTAACAATAGACATCATGCCTGTAAGCTCTTCTTTTGCAGTCTGTGACAGATGAACGTCTTTTTCATTAAAATACTTAACTATGTCAGCTATATCTTCTGCATGGTCTCCGATTCGTTCGATATCCGAGCAAACGTGGAAATATCCTGCGATGAGATCCGCATCACGCAAAGGAATGGCATTCTGGTTGATCTTTGTCATGTAGGTATTGATCTGTTCGCAAAGCCAGTCGATATATTTCTCTGTTTCATAGACCTTCTCAACTCCCGAAACATCTTCGTTGAGAAGACAATCCATGGCCGTAGTAAGATTTGTGAAAGCAGCATTAGCCATTCTCTCCATTTCCTGTTTAGCCATATAAATGGCAACTGCAGGGTTAGGAAGCTTGTTAAGATTGATATATCTGAGCTTGAAAATATCTTCGCTGTCTTCCGTTTTTTCGCCATCCTTAACAAGAACATAAGTCAGCTTTATGATCTGATCCATAAACGGATAGAATACAATTACCTGGAATACCTTGAAGATGAAATGGGCAAACGCGATATTTCGTCCCAGGGATCCAGGATCATCTCCGGTTCCTGAAATAGTTCTGATGATGGTTTCGATCTGCGGTGAAAACAAAAGCAGGAGGACAAACATCAGGATCGTTCCGAAGATATTGAAAAGCAGGTGAATGAGCGCTGCGCGCTTTGCGTTATTATTTCCCTGAAGCGCTGTGAGAACCGCACTTGAGCAGGCTCCGATGTTACATCCAAGGATGATGAACATACATATCCTGAGATCTACGAGTCCCATGGAACCCATAACTACGAGGATTGAAACAGTCACTGATGACGACTGAACGATGGATGTTATAACAAATCCCATAAGCACGCCCAGCACCGGATTCGTGAAGCTTGACAGGAAGGTTATGACAGCCGGGATCTCTCTGAGGGCTGCCATGGAACTTGACATGGTGGATATACCCACAAACAGAAGTCCGAATCCCATCACTATCTCACCGGATTTCTTCACAGTAGGATTGGGAATAAAGTTCATCATTACGGCACCGAAGAAAACAAATATCGGTGCTATAGCCGATAACCTGAAGGCTACGAGCATCGCCGTTACGGTGGTACCTATATTGGCACCAAGTATGATACCGCAGGCATTGGAAAGTGCCATCAAACCGGAATTAACAAAGGTTACAACCATAACCGTCGCTGTACTGGAGGACTGTATAACAGCTGTAAAGAACAGTCCCACCAGCACTCCCGTCAGTCTGGTTCTTGTAAACGTCTCCAGTATCTTTCGCAGCTTGTTACCTGCGACTTTCTCGATACCATGACTCATCATGTACATACCTGCAATAAAGAGGCCAAGTCCTCCTATCAGGCTTACCAAAATCGAAATCATTTGATTCTCCTCTGTTCTGTTTTTGTGAACTTTGCAAAAACGCCATTCGCTTTAAGTATATCTCACTATTCTCTATTAAAACAGTGTGATTTTATAGAAAGCATAAAAAAAATAACATATTTTTTACAGAAATTGTCACAATATAAAATATGTATCTAAAAAAATAATACAGTTTTGAATAACCCCCGCGGTGAAACGCTTTCCTAAGCGCCTCATCCGCAGGGGTTATACCTGATCTTGATTTACAATTTTTCAATTATGCTATTCTCGCATCAGCCATTCTTTTTTCCTTGTCGCCGATAAAAGTCATGACAGCTACCAGTAATAGTACGGCTCCCACTATGAAATAAACCTTTGACAGTGAACCGGTGGTTCCGTAAATATCAAGTATTCCGTGAAAAACCGAACCCACAGTCAGGGTGGCAATGCCGGAACCCCATAAGTTTATGGTGTACATTGGCGGAAAATCCTTTTCCGCTGCTCCCTTTCCCATTCGGTCTGACGCAATAAAAATCCACGGCAATACACCTAAAATCAATGGAATGACAAAGGCATATATCATATAGTAGGAATAAACCCCGAAGCTGAAATACTCATAAATAGCTCCAAATAAGGCAACTGCTATAGTGATGAGAACATAGCCCATTACTTTTCCTGTTGCTTCTCCGTGTTTATCCTGCCTTTTAATGGCAGGCATTTTGTCTTTTATCTTATTATTATCTTTAATACTGTTTTCTTTCATTATCTGTTTTCCTTCCGTCAGGTACTTTCTGTCGCAGAATCAGTCTCCTTCGCCAGGTAAACTATGTCACTGACTGATCTTTCCTTTATATTATTTCCGCCTGTGGTGGGCTTGTTGATGATCTCACCGTTGAAATACAGAGTACTTGAGCCTCCGCCGTCGAGATTGTAGGCCGTTGAGCAGCCAAGACTCTGCATAAACTCTGCAAGCTGGTACAATGTCAGGCCCTCTGACTCATCGGTTCTTCCGTCCGTAACCACAAATACATAGTGTCCGTCCTCCAGAATACCTATAGCTGTTCTCGGATTGGAGGCCATGGCCTTACCTACTTCCTCATCCTTTGTTACGGCTATTTCTCCGCTCTCCACAAGACCAGGTCCGAAGCTGAGAACATCCACCGCTCCGGCAGCCAGAACCTCCTCTGCGGAAAGGTCATTCTCCGAGAAAATCTCGAAGCTTCCGTCTGCGAGTATGGCAAGATCCTCATTTCCTCCTGAGGTGGATCTGTAAAGAACTCCGTTTCTTATAACATATCCGTCATTTTGCGCCCCGTAAAAATCTCCGTTGATGGCAAGAATTGCGTCATTTTCTTCAGCAGTCACAGAGGTGGCTTCCTTTACATTTTTACCGTAAGTATCATCCGCAAAGGCTGTCTGTATCAGATCATCAGCACTGAAGGCTGATTCATCAAGCTCGGTGGCATCTCCCAGGAGCTGTATGTCCGCAACGTAAATGGAGGTATCATTTGACCTGTACTCACTTAAGGTTATGGTCTTAACACTGTCAGTGTAGGTTCCGATAACTTCATCTGAACTAACTGTATCTATAGTTGTTGATACTGCTTCCTCAGCCTTGGAAGTGTTGCTTTCTTTATTTTCGGATGTTC
The DNA here is from genome assembly GCF_000424445.1 of Oribacterium sp. NK2B42. Classification (GTDB taxonomy): domain Bacteria; phylum Bacillota; class Clostridia; order Lachnospirales; family Lachnospiraceae; genus Oribacterium. The sequence goes on along the minus strand of NZ_AUJX01000008.1, from coordinate 4,836 downwards.
CGGAAGATTTACTGCCCGGCTTACCAGAAGGCTTTTTCCCAGGCATCCCTGATGGTTTCTCTCCCATTCCTGAAGGTGGGAAGCCTGGGAAATCTTCTCCCGCTTTCATTCTTTTTTTGCTTTCTCCTTCAGTGCTTTCTCCGTCACCGCTGCCTTCAGATCTTTCCGGTCTGCTTTTTTTGGAATGCTCCTCTGAAGCAGTATCTGTATTGCTTCCGGATCCACTCTCAGTTTCGGAAGCATCCTCCTCTGATTTACCCAGATTCTCGGCATTGGCACCGGTTCCTTTTGCGGTTTCAAACACGCTTTTATCGACCTCTACCGTTCCTTCGGTATTCAGTGCCACCGACTGCTGCACTGTTCCTTCTGTATAACTTCTTGGGATTACAAATGTGTCCAAAAGCGCATATCCCGTAAATGTTGTGAGAGCCAGAAATGCTGTCAGTCTGTATTTCCAGCTGCTGAAAAATTCCTTCATATCCTGTTCCTTATTTTCTATTCATTTTCTGATATCCGGTTCCTGTATTACTCCGGCTTTGGTTCATGGCAAGCAGATCAGTATCATTACTGTTTTATGCTACCCCGTAATCCTGAAAGGGATTGTGCTTTCCTTTAGCCAGGTCTTTATTCTCCCCGGTCTGTTTTGCCTCAACCCTCATAGGCTGTGCAAAAACTTTAGTTTGTTCAACTCCCTTTCCTGATGATGCAAATACAAATCGTCTCTGAAGTGTGAAATTCACGAAGAACATCAGTATCTCTATGCAGACTTTTGCAATCATTGGGTTCACCGGAATAAATTTTGTTACTGCACAAAGAAGTGTTGTATTTAAAACAAGAATGGTCACTGCAAGGAGAATATACTTTCCTGCAGAATTTGCCACACTCTCTTTATTCTTTTTTTCAGTCTCAATGTATTCATTATCGGTACCTGCGAAAACAAAATTCCGGTTGATGCTGTAATTCGCTGTGGCGCTGATCAAACGGGCGAAAACATTGGCACAAAGCATGACAGAGGCTGTTTTTCCGAAAAGTTCTACGATGCATCCGAAAATGGCAAAATCTATGAGAAAAGCGGCAAAACCGGAAAGGCTGAACCTGAAGAGCTCCCTGTAGATACGTATCGAATCCTTAATGGGATTAAAGTGGCTGCCTGCATTGTTGTCGATATATATAGTCTCGATAGGAAGCTCTTCCATGGGTACCTGCTCCCGGGCAAGATCCATGAGCATATTCATTTCGTATTCATAGCGGTCCCCCGGAACCGAGAGCATCCTGTCCATAAGCTTTTTTGAAAAGGCCCTGAGTCCTGTCTGGGTGTCATAAATGCTGACTCCCGAAAGAAGTCTGAACACATTTCTGGTTATTCCATTGCCTATACGGCTTCTGAGCGGTGAACTCGGTCCCTGCTTGCGGCTTCCCAGTACAAGAGTCCCGGGGTGTACAGCAGCATGCTCCACCAGTCTTGCAGCGTCAACAATCCTGTGCTGTCCGTCAGAGTCGATGACTACTACCGCATAGTTGTCTTCATATTTGTACTCTTCTTTGATGTAGGCAAAAGCCTGCTTCATAGCATACCCCTTTCCTCTGTTTTCAGGGTAACGTATCACATGGGCAAAACTCATGACGTCTCCGAAAATTCTGTCATATTTTTCTACAGGAACTATTCCGCTCTTAACAGAGTTTCCTGACGCAGATCCGTCATCCACCACTACAACTTCAAAGCCAGAAGCTGCTGCCTCAGATGCAACTTCTATAAGCATTTCATCCGGCTCATATGCCGGTATCACCGCTATCTTTATAAGTGCTGTTTCTATATACATAATTACTGCTCCTTTCAGAAGGTCAAACGCTGTTTCATACATATATCAAAATGAAATCGTCATATAGCAGGTCTTCCTTTTCCATCCCATTTTCTGACCTGTATGGCTGTATCTTAATTCACTAAGCTTAAACCATGCTGAAGAAAAATAATTATTTACCCATTTGGTCAGAATATGTACAAGCCGAATCTAAATTATATCTTTGAGTGAACTAAAAAGAGTCCTTTGGAATAACTCATATTCCAAAGGACTCTTTTTTAATTACTTTTTAATAAAACTCAACTTCAACTATCATATCCGTATTTTGAGGATTTAACTGCCTTACAAGACACTGTATGGTGCTTACAGCGGCGTCCTGTGCACTTAAATAAAACCTTTCATTAGATGCAAATTCTTTCTTAATAAGCATATCTGCCGAATTAAGCTGCCTCTGTGCCAGTTCCTCACCAACTTTATAGCTGTCATTAAGAATATCATTTTTAAAAAACATCTTCTTAACATTTGCATAATCAATAGAAATGTTAGTAAGTTCCGGATATGGTGCTCTGACTTTCACATACGCCCTCTCATCATCCGTTATGAACTCTGCCGCTTGAAGATCAACAACATATGTTCCCTGCCCGGGAACCTCCAGCCAGGATGTGATTCCATTACTGTTATCAGAACTATCTTCTACGATATATTCAACATCACTGACTTTAAGTACTTCAAGTTTTGCGATTTCTTTCAAATCACCTATAGAAATTGCCACCCGATTACTGACATGATAATTATTTTCTGCTTTAACAAAATATTTGTCATACTGTTCCTGATATGCAAGACTTTTTTCGGAAGCATAAGCTGCATTATAACTATTTGATAATGTTTCAGCCCCTGCACCAATAATTCCCGATGCAGCATATAAAGTGATTCCACACATCAGCAAAAGAACAGCCAAGATAATATACTTACTCCTTTCACTAGAGGACTTGTTTTTTCTGCGTATCAAAAGACTTAATCAAACAAATGTATAATCCATATTCTCCATATCTGGAGTCACTAAAAACTACAGAGATTTTTATTTACTTAACCTCTAAAATATAGTTACATTATACAGCAATTACCCCTTTCTGTCTCATCTGATGGGACAACATGTTCCATATTATGGAATATACTCCTTGTGTTTATTCAAAGGAGTTACCATGGCAAAATCAACTGATTCTAACGGGAGATTAAATATAACCGGACTTTATATAAAGCAATATAGAGATGACCACAACCTTTCCTTACGTGAGTTTGCTGCATTTTTACAAGTTCATGGGCTTGATTTGGATTACCACATAGTTCACCGAACTGAATCAGGTTTACGTATTGTAAGCGACATAGAAGTTAAACTCCTTTCCGAGATTCTTCAAATTCCTTTGGAAACATTAGTAAAACCATCATAAAAAGAGCCATTCAGAACATTTTTGTTCTGAATGACTCTTCTTTCATTAAAACCTAATTTGGTCTCGAATTCTTATCAACGTACCTATTATTCAGCTTTTTATCTTCACATATTTTAGCCAGTTGTTTATATACCTCAACAGAACCTTCTGCACAATTCTGCATTAAAGATATAAGCTTTTGCAAATGTATTTCTCTGTTAAAATAATCATGTGTTATTTCATTTCGAAGCAGCAATTCCGTGAGAAACTGTTTTTCAATGTCTTGTAATCCATTTATTAACGTATAATAGCTTGTTATGCAGTACCTTAAAGAAGAAGACTTCCCATTATAGCTTCCTTCTTCCTTTCTGAGAAAAATGACAATATCCATAAATGATTGGGCAAAATCATTAAGTCTAACTGAAACAATGTCCAAGCAATCAGCCTGAATATCAGCATCTGATGAATCAAAATAAATTTTACTTTTTGCCACAATCCTGTCGGCACTTTCTTTCATGAAATTGAGTACCTCAGATGCTTTCATCACATTGACCGGTTCGCTAACATGATTAGGTTCCAGATCAAATTGATTAATTATGCTTTCGTCCAACTTCATACCGCCATACCTCTTTTAATTTGTGAAAGCATAGCTTCACATTCCTGTTCAAATCTAATCAATTCTTCCGGATAGTAATCAGTAAACTGTATCTGTGAATGTAATGGTGCAAGATATATAGGAGCCGGATTTCTTACATCGATAAAGAATAAGTCTAGCGGGATTCCCTTTTCCTCAAAAAACTCCTCTATGATTACGGATATTCTCATGTAAATATCTATATCATCTGCATAGACGGCTATATCCACATCACTTATGCCCTTTTCGTAACGCACTGTAGGGTAACTTCCAAATACAAACACATTATATACATCTTCCGGAAAGGCAAAACTCAACTTTTTTTGTAGTGGTATAAGGTCTTTTATTCTCTCTATTGCAGCTAATCTTCTTTCATCTGCCAACATAAAAACACCTCCCTGTGTATTCAAGTGTAACACAAGAAGGTGTTTTTCAAACAGTATATTTTTTCTGTTAGAGTGACATATCTGTTTAAATGTACATTACCAAAGCCCAATTATAAATTATATTGATTATCCGGCTGCCGCGCTGGTCTCAGGCAGAGTCTCTCCGGTTCCGGTCTGGCCGGCTGCACCGTTCATCTCAGGAGGGGTTCCTCCCATGTCAGAAGGCGGGTTTCCCCCCCCCGACCTCTCGATAGGCTCTCGGAATCTTTAGCCTAGATTCCAAGGGCTTTTTCTTTTGTTCCATTTCTCAAATCCCCCCATTTTTTTAAAAAATACCAAATATAGGACTTGACAAATCCTCCCAAATCTGCGGCCGCTTCGCGGCCTATCTGATTAAGAAGTAAATGCGTCCTTCGCGGCGCCGGATAATTCTCGATCGGAGGTGTTTGTTCATGTGCAAGCCTATTAACCTAGGCGGTCATGCCGCCTATCAGGCAAAGATGATATCTTTGCTAAAGCAATACTATCCTGATGCTTTCACTCGTTTTGGTCCTTCCTTGTGGGCAGTCATTGGGAAATTCTACTCAATG